>NZ_JBEYXC010000006.1:0-625565 GCF_040644695.1 Streptomyces sp. NPDC046909
GGCACCGACCGGATGCTCGTCAACTCGGCCGCCGACTGGGGCCGCAGCGACCCCCTCAAGACCCGCAAGACCGCCGACGCGATGCTCACCGCCGGCTTCGACGACAACGCTGTCGACCAGGTTGTGTGGCGCAACCCCGTGGCCTTCTACGGCCAGAGCGGCCGCCTCGACCTCGAAGACATCAAGGCCGACGACACGGCCCTCTTCGAGGGCAACTCGGTCAAACGCGGCGGAGCGTGACCCTGCCGTGCGCCTCCGACACCCCGACGGCACCACCGTCCACCTCGCCTACTGCAGCAACGTCCACCAGGCCGAGGACCTCGACGGAGTGGTGGCCCAACTCGCCGCCTACGCCGAGCCGGTACGCGCATCCCTCGGCGCCGATCTCCTCGGCATCGGCCTGTGGCTGGCCCGCGACGTCGTCACCGAGCTGAGCGAACGGCCCGACGCCGTACGCCGATTGCGTGCCGAACTGACCGCGCGCGGCCTGGAGACGGTCACCCTCAACGCCTTCCCCTACGGCGGCTTCCACCGCGAGGTCGTCAAGAAGGACGTCTACCTGCCCGACTGGGCCGACCCCGCCCGGCTGCGCTACACCGTCGACTGCGCCCGGGTCCTGGCGGGCCTGTTGCCCGACGACGCCCGGCGCGGCAGCGTCTCGACCCTGCCGCTGGCCTGGCGGGCACCGTGGCCGACCGATGCCCGTGACGCCGCCCGCCGGGCCACGGACCAACTCGCCAGGCAGCTCGCGGAGGTGGAGCGCGAGACGGGGCGCACCATCCGGGTCGGCTTCGAACCCGAGCCCGGCTGCGTGGTCGAGAACACCGTCCAGGCCGCCCGGGAACTCGGGGGAGTGGACCCCGAGCGGCTCGGCATCTGCCTGGACACCTGCCACCTCGCCGTGCAGTTCGAGGAACCCGCCGCCGCGCTGCGCCGCCTCGCCGACGCCGGGCTTCCGGTCGTCAAGGTCCAGGCGTCCAGCGCCCTCCAGGCCGACGACCCCGCCGATCCCGAGGCGCGGCGCGCGCTCGCCCGGTTCGCCGAACCCCGGTTCCTGCACCAGACACGGACCGCACCCGGCGGCACGGTCACCGGCGTGGACGACCTCCCGGAGGCGCTGGCGGGCGGCCTGGCTCCCGACTCGCCCTGGCGGGTGCACTTCCACGCGCCCCTGCACGCCGAACCCGAGCCCCCGCTCAGCACCACGGCAACCGAACTCACCTCGGCTCTACGCGTGTTGCTCGGCGGACCGGAGGCGGTCTGCGACCACATCGAGGTCGAGACCTACACCTGGTCCGTGCTGCCCGAACACCTCCGCCCGCACGACCGCGAGGGCCTGGTCGCGGGCCTGGCCGCCGAACTGTCCTGGACCCGGGACCGGTTCGAGGAGCTCGGCCTGAAGCCCCACCTCGGTGTGAACCCCCACTCACGCAAGGAGCCCGTCTCATGACCCGACTGGTCGTCCTCGACATCGTCGGCCTCACCTCCCGCCTGCTCCGCCACATGCCCGCCGTCTCGGCCGTCGCCGAACAGGGCTTCCAGGCCCGCCT
This sequence comes from Streptomyces sp. NPDC046909, assembly GCF_040644695.1. Lineage (NCBI taxonomy): Bacteria > Bacillati > Actinomycetota > Actinomycetes > Kitasatosporales > Streptomycetaceae > Streptomyces > Streptomyces sp. NPDC046909. Next base: position 1,551 of record NZ_JBEYXC010000006.1, read on the forward strand.
CAACACCGTTCTCCCCGCCGTGACCTGCTCCGTGCAGTCCACCCTCCTCACCGGCGCCCCGCCCTCCGAGCACGGCATCGTCGGCAACGGCTGGTACTTCCGCGACCTCGGCGAAGTCTTCCTCTGGCGCCAGCACAACGCCCTCGTCGGCGGCGAGAAGATCTGGCACACCGCACGCAGGACCCAGCCCGACTACAAGGTCGCCAACGTCTGCTGGTGGTACGCCATGGGCGCCGACGTCGACCTCACCGTCACCCCGCGCCCGATCTACTACTCCGACGGCCGCAAGGAACCCGACTGCTACACCTGGCCGCCCGCCCTCCACGACGAACTCACCGGCAGACTCGGCGAGTTCCCCCTGTTCACCTACTGGGGCCCGAACGCCGGCCTGCCCTCCAGCCAGTGGATCCTCGCCGCCGCCCGCCAGATCTTCGACGAGCACCGCCCCGACCTGACCCTGGTCTACGTCCCGCACCTGGACTACGAACCCCAGCGCTCCGGCCCCGGCTCCCCGCAGACCGCCCGCGAGGCACGCCGCCTCGACGACGCCCTGCGCCCCCTGCTGGAGCACTTCGAGCGCGAGGGCGCCACGGTCGTCATCCTGAGCGAGTACGGCATCGCCCCCGCCTCCCGCCCCGTCGACATCAACCGCGCCCTGCGCCGGGCCGGACTCCTCGACGTCTACACGCAGGACGGCATGGAGTACCTCGACCCCTGGACCTCCCGCGCCTTCGCCGTCGCCGACCACCAGATCGCCCACGTCTACGTCCGCGACCCCGCCGACACGGAGGAAGTCGCGAAAATCGTCAGCCAACTCACCGGAGTGGACCAGGTGTTGGACGCCGAGGGCAAGGCGGCCCACGGCCTCGACCACGAACGCTCCGGTGAACTGGTCGCGGTGGCCGAGTCCGACGCCTGGTTCACGTACTACTACTGGCTCGACGACGACCGGGCCCCCGACTTCGCCCGCCAGGTCGAGATCCACCGCAAGCCCGGCTACGACCCCGCCGAACTCCTCTACGACCCCACCGTCCCCGCGGTGAAGGCCCGTGCCATCGGCCAGGTCGCCCGCAAGAAGGCCGGACTGCGCTACCGCATCCAGACCGTCCCCCTGGACCCCTCCGGCGTCCGCGGCAGCCACGGCCGCCTCCCGGACGACCCGCAGGACAGCCCCGTACTGCTGTGCTCACGGCCCGAGCCCGCGCGCGACGAGATCGACGCGACCGACGTCAAGGACCTCCTCCTCACGCTCGCCGGCCTCACCACCGACTGACCGACCGACCAACTGCCCACCGGAGCCCCCCCACATGAACGCCACCCCTCCGCCGCTGCCCACCCGGCGGCCCCTCCTCGACCCCGCCGCCGAATACGGGCGCTGGATCGAGGAACGCCCCCTCGCCCGGATCAGTCTCTGGGGCGACATCCACCCCTGGCTCGTCACCCGGCACGAGGACGCCCGCGCCGTCCTCAGCGACCCCCGGTTCAGCTCGCAGAACACCCGGCCGGGCTTCCCCGGCCTCCAGCCGACACCCCCGCCGCCCACCCCCGGCCAGCTGTTCGCCATGGACCCGCCGGACCACACCCGGCTGCGGCGCATGCTCATCCCCGAGTTCACCTTCCGCCGCGTCGAGCAACTCCGGCCCGCCATCAGGAACATCACCACCGAACTCCTCGACGGCCTCACCAAGCAGGAGCAACCGGCGGACCTCGTCGAGCACTTCACCCTCCCGCTGCCCCTCCTCGTCATCTGTGAACTGCTCGGAGTGCCGTACACGGACCGCGAGTTCATCAACCGGCACGCCGCCGCGTTCGCTACCGTCACCGCCGGGCCGGAGGCCATGCGAGCCGGCTGGGGAGCGCTCTTCGGCTACCTCCAGGAACTCCTCGCCGCCAAGTCGCGCGAACCCGGCGACGACCTCATGAGCAAGCTCGCCACCGAGCGGGTCGCCACCGGCGAGGCCACCCCCGCGGAAGCGGCCGGGATGCTCGTCCAGCTCCTCATCGCCGGGCACGAGACGACCGCGAGCATGCTCTCCCTCGGCGTCGTCGCCCTGCTGCGCCACCCCGAGCAGCTGGCCGCGCTGCGCGCCGACGAAGAACTCGTGCCGGGTGCGGTGGAGGAGCTGCTGCGCTATCTGACCGTCGTCCACATCGGGATGCGGCGCATCGCCACGGAGGACGTCGAGGTCGGCGGTGTCGCCATCAGGGCCGGTGAGGGGGTGGTCGTCGCCTTGCAGGCCGCCAACCGGGATCCCTCGGTCTTCGCCGATCCGGACAGGCTGGACATCACCCGGGATGCCGGACAGCACCTGGCCTTCGGTCACGGTCTCCACCATTGCCTGGGGCAGTCCCTGGCCCGGGCCGAGCTTCAGATCGCCCTGCCGATGCTGTTCGAGAGGCTTCCGGGGCTGCGGTTGGCGGGGGCGGAGGTGGAGGAGTACGCGTTTGAGGGGCGTGCGATTCATGGGGTGGAGGAGTTGCCGGTGGCTTGGTAGGGGGTGGCCAGCCACGTAGTTCGTCGTCTGCGGCAGCGTCGTGGCTGGTCGCGCAGTTCCCCGCGCCCCTGACGGGGCGCTACACCACTGTGTCTGTTCGATGGTGCCGGAAGGCTGGGAAGAGCAGGAACAGGGCGAGTGCTGCCGTGACGGTCAGCAGGCCGCCGGCGACGACCGCCCCGGTCGCGCCGACGGCGGCGCCTGCCATGCCGTGTGCCAGGTCGCCCAGCCTCGGCCCGCCTGCCGCCACCACCGTGTCGATGCCCTGGAGCCGGCCCCGCATCCCGTCCGGCACCGCCGATTGCAGGACGGTCCGGCGGAACACGCCCAGCGTGAGCAGCGCGGCGCCCGCCAGGAGCAGCCAGGCACATGCCATGACCAGCGAGCCGGACAGGCCGAACCCCGCGATGGCGAGGCCCCACACGCCCACCGAGGCCGCGATCGCGAGGCCGTGGCGGCGCAGGCCCGTGAAGGCCCCGGAGAACAGGCCGGCCAGCACACCGCCCGCCGACGCGGCGGCGTAGAGCACTCCGATGTCCGACGGCTGGAACCGTTCGGCGGCCAGTTGCGGGAAGAGTGCCGTGGGCAGGCCCAGGAAGAGGGCGGCGAAGTCGGCGAGGTACACCACCCGCAGCACCTGGCGCCGGGCCACGAACCGGAAGCCGTCCGCGATCTCCCGGACGCCTGCTCGCTTCCGGGGCCCTCCACCGTCGGGCGGCAGCGGAGGCAGTCGCCACACCGCCCACACCGTCGCGCCGACGGCGACCGCGTCCGCCAGATAGAGCGTCGGCGCGCCCACGACCGGCAGCAGCACCGAGGCCAGCAGCGGCCCCGCGATCCCGGCGGACAGGACGACCGTCGACTGGAGCGCGTTGGCGGCCGTCAGCGACTCGGGCGGCACCAGACGCGGCACGACCGCCCGCCCCACCGCCGCGTTGGCACCGAACAACGCCTGCTGCACCGCGATCAACGCCAGCAGCAGACCGACGGACCGAGGATTCGCCCACAACAGCAACGACGTCACACCGATTCCGGCCGTGGTCACGAGCAGCACCCGCCGCCGGTCCCGTACGTCGGCCAGCGCACCGCCCCACAGGGCCGCCGCGGCCATCGGTACGAACCCCACCAACCCGGCCAGCCCGACGTACGCCGACGACTCGGTGAACCCGTACAGCTGCAACGGCACGACGACCGCCGTGAACTGAGCCCCGAGCCCGGTCACGATCCCGGCCGCCCACAGCCGCCTGAACGCGCCCACCCGCAACGGCCGTACGTCGACCAGCATCCACGCCCCCTCGTCCCATCGCCTCAGGACGTCGATGCTGGGGGTTCACCATGGGGGAAGGTCAACAAACGGCTCCTCAGGAGCAGCCGGCGCTCACTCCTTGATCCAGGACAGGCCGTCCGGGGTCACGCCGAGGCCGTCGGGGTCGGTCGGGGCGGGGTCGTCGAGGGGGCCGCCGTAGAGGGCCTGCTCCTGGAGGTCGTTGCCGGTGCGGAAGGTCTCGCCGACGACCGGGGCGGCCAGCAGCGGATTGACCCGCCCGTCGGAGCCCGCCAACTGCCCGATTGCGCCGTCGAGTTGCGCTGCCGAGGTGTGCCAGTCCGCACGGACCACCGCCGTGTCCCGGGAGACCAGCCCGCCCGCCAGTTCGGCGAACGCGGCGGCCTCGCCGAGGTCCACCTTGGTGATCTTCTTCGCCGACCAGAAGTACGAGTCCTCGTTGCGCTCCATGTCGTAGAAGGAGATGAGGAAGTCGTAGAAGACGCGGTACTCGCGCCGGTAGCGGGCCTCGAACTCGGCGAAACCGCGCTCCTCGGGCACGCTGCCGTCCAGCGCCGAGTTGACCGAGCGGGCGGCCAGCAGGGCGCCGTAGGTGGCCAGATGGACGCCGGAGGACAGCACCGGGTCGACGAAGCACGCGGCGTCACCGACCAGCGCCATGCCCGGCGTCCAGAAGGACTTCTTCCAGTACGACCAGTCCTTGCGCACCCGCACCTGGTCGTACGGCGCCTCGGTCGCCTCCGGAACGCCCGCCACCATCCGGCTCACCTCGGGGGACGCCGCGATCATCTCCCGCCACGCGGCCCGCGCGTCACGCTGGACGGCCGGAGTGTGCTCGGGGGAGATCACCGCGCCGACGCTCGTCAGGTCGTCCCGCAGCGGGATGTACCAGAGCCAGCCCGCGTCGAACGCGGCACAGAAGATGTTGCCGCGGTTCGGCTCGGGCAGCCGGGCCCCGCCCGCGAAGTAGCCGAACACGGCGAGGTTGCGGAAGAAGTCGGAGTAGACGCGGCTCCCGCCGACCCCGGCGTGCAGCCGGCTGGTGTTGCCGGAAGCGTCGATGACGTAACGGGCGTACGCCGTACGGGCGTTGCCGTCGGCGTCGGTGTACTCGACGCCCCGCACCCGCTCGTCGTCGGCGACGACCCGGCGCACCGGACTGCCCTCGCATACCTCGGCACCGGCCCGCTCGGCACCCCGCAGCAGGATCTCGTCGAACCGCGAACGCTCCACCTGGAAGGCCGTCGCGGTCGGTTCGGGCACGCGCGGGGTCATGGCGAAGGAGAACTGCCAGGGCTCCGGGTCACGGCCCCAGCGCAGCGTGCCGCCGCGCTTGAGGGTGAACCCGGCCCGCTGCACCTCGTCGGCGACGCCGAGGATGCGGCACAGCCCGTGCACCGTGGCGGGCAGCAGCGACTCACCGATCTGGTAGCGCGGGAACGTCTCCCGCTCCAGCAGCAGGACCCGGTGTCCGCGCTTGGCCACGACGGTCGCGGCGGTCGAGCCGGCGGGCCCACCGCCGACCACGATCAGGTCGTACTCCTGGGTCATACGGCAACTCCTGTTCCTGCGGTGCGTGGTGCGTCGTACATGTGTGATGTCGGTCGTTCACCCCGTCAGCCAGGCGCGCATCGCCGCGGCCGTGGTGTCGGCGTCGTGGTGGACGAGGGAGTAGTGGTCGCCGGGGACCTCGGCGCTGTCGTGCGGCAGCGGCCAGCGGGCGAGCCAGTCCCCGTCCGGGTCGATGCGGAGCATCTCCGCAGTCGGCCTGCCCCGGACCAACAGGGTGGGGACCGGGGACGGTTCGGGTTCCCAGTTCTCCAGCACGCGCGCGTAGCCGCCGCCGGCGATCAGCAGCGAGTCGTCGAACTCGGCGACGACATCGTCCGGGAGCCCGGCCCCGGCGGTCATCAGGGCCAGCGCCCGCTCGTCGTCCCGGCGCAGCACGCCCGCGTGCGCGTCGAGCAGGATCAGCCCCGCCGGCGGCCTCCCCGACCGCGCGAGGTTACGTGCCACGGCGTGCGCGATCGCGCCCCCGGCGCAGTAGCCGACCAGGACCACCGGCCGGTCCTCCGACAGGGCCCGCACGGTGTCGGCGTGCGTCCGCACCAGCGTGGCCGCACTGTCCGGCACGGCCCGCCGCTCGCCGAAACCGGGCTGCTCCAGCAGGAACAGATCGCGCTCGCCGTCGAACTGCTTGGCCAGCCCGCTGGGCACGCGGTGGTATGGCGTGAGGTAGTCGGGAATGTACGCCAGCGCGGTGCCCGCACCCTGCGCCAGCCGCACCGGGCCGACGGCGTACCGGCCGCGGTCGGCGGCGCCGAAGGACGGGAGCGCGTGGGACGCCAGGAAGCGGAGCCCCATCGCCTCCAAGGGCCCACGCTCGCGCAGGACTTGGTGGTACAGCGGCCCGAAACGGTACGACGACGGCTCCTCCGCGCCACGTCCGGCCGTCTCTGCCGAGGTCGCTTCCCCTGCCCCGGGGAGGACTTCGCTCAGGGCGCCGTGGAGGTGCGCGGCCAGCTCGGGCAGCGTCGGATGGTCGTACACGATCGAGGAGGCCAGCCGCACCCGCGTGAACGCGCTGAGCCGGTTGCGGAGTTGCACCGCCATCAGCGAGTCGAAGCCGAGCTCCCTGAACTCGCGGTCGACGGGGAGTTCCACGTCATCGAAGCCCAGCAGCAGGGCGACTTCGGCCCGGATCAGCTCGACCAGCACGGCTTTCCGCTCCGGCACCGGAACCGTCGCGAGCCGCTCCCGCCAGGCACCGGGCGCCTGCGGGGCGGCGGCACTCGGGGCGGGGGCCGCACGCTTCGGCACCAGGTCCGTGAGAACCGGCGGGGTGACCGGTCCGCCAAGGGCCTTCAGGTTCAGCGGGATCGGCACGAGCACCGGCTCCGGGGTCCGCAGCGCCCGGTCGAGCAGGAGGATGCCCTCTTCCTCGCCGACCGGCAGGACACCGCCGTCGCCGAGCAGGGGCGCCGGGACCTGGGCCGCCATGCCGTCCTCGTCGGAGGTGGTCCAGGGGCCCCAGGCCAGAGCCTGCGCGGGCAGGCCCCGGGCGGTGCGGTGCCGGGCGAGCGCGTCCAGAAAGCCGTTGGCGGCGGCGTAGTTGGCCTGCCCGGGCCGGCCCAGCACGCCCGCGGCCGAGGAGTACAGCACGAACGCCGACAGCCCCAACTCCTTGGTGGCCTCATGCAGATGCCAGGCCCCGTCCGCCTTCGGCGCGAGCACACGCGCCAGCCGCTCCGGCGTCAGACCGTCCACGACACCGTCGTCCACGACCCCGGCGAGATGGAACACCGCGGTCAGCGACTCCCGGCAGGACGCGACCAGCGCGTCCACGGCCGCACGGTCGCTCACCTCGCAGGCCACCACCCTTACGTCCGCGTCGAGTTCGGCGGCCCAGACGGGCGTACGGCCACTGCGGCCGGCCAGCACCAGATGCCGTACCCCGCGCTCGGCCACGAGGTACCGGGCGAGGCTCGCGCCGAGGGCTCCGGTGCCGCCCGTGATGAGCACGGTGCCCTCGGGGTCGAGGGCGGGCGCCGCCCCCGAACCGGCGGGCTCCACCGCGCTCAGCCGGGGCGCGAGGACGCCGTCCTGGAGGGCGACCTGCGGTTCGCCGGTGCGGAGCGCGGCCTCCAGGTCCGCGGGGGACGCGGGGCCGCCACGCCGGTCGACCAGCACGATCCGGCCGGGATGCTCGGACTGGGCGCTGCGGAGGAGTCCGGCGACCGCTGCCTCGGCCGGGTCGGGGTCGTCTCCGGTGGCGTTGTCGGTGAGGACCAGGAGCCGTCCCGGGCGGGCGTCGGCGACCCAGTCCCGTACGGCCGCGAGAGTGGTGGTGAGCAGCGCGCGCGTACGGTCGGGCAGGTCGGTGTCCCCGCCGTTGCCCGCCAGGTCGAGCAGTTCGTGCCGCGTGTCGACGTCACCGCGCGCCGCCGCAGGACGCCATGCCAGGCCATACAACTCGGCCTGGACGGCGGGCCGTTGGGCGGGCAGGACGCGCGTCACCAGCGACTCGACCGTGGCGATCGGGCGTCCGGCGGCGTCCGTGAGGGCGACCCGGATCTCGTCCGGGCCCAGCCGCTCCAGCGTGGCCCGGGCGGCGGTGGCGCCGGGGGCGTGGACCGTCAGACCGGCGCAGGTGAGCGGGACGCGGGCCTCGCCGGGGCCCTCGGCCAGGAGCGCGGCGTGCAGCGCGGCGTCGAGGAGCGCGGGGTGGAGGGTGTACGAGGCCGCTGTCGCCGCTTCCCGGGGCGGCAGGGCCAGTTCGGCGAACAGGGACGTCCCGCGGCGCCACAGCGCGGTCACCGCGCGGAAGGCCGGTCCGTAGTGGTGGCCGTGCTCGGCGAGGCGTTCGTAGTCGACCGGGAGCCGCTCGGCACCGGCGGGCGGCCACACCTGGGGAGGTGCGGCGGCTGCCGCACTCGCCGGGGCGACGGTCGCCGTGGCGTGCCGTGTCCACGCCTCGCCCGCCCGGGCCCAGACGGTCACCGGCCGGTGCCCCGCCTCGTCCGGACCGTCGGTGACGACCTGGACGTGCACCGGCTCCGACTCCGGCAGGACCAACGGCTCCCGGAAGGACAGCTCGGTCAGCCGGACGGGGCCGGACGTCCCGGCCGCGTGACAGGCCAGCTCGGCGAAGGCCGTCGCGGGTACCAGGACCCGGCCGCCGATCGCATGGTCGGCGAGCCAGGACGGACGTACGGCGGACAGCACCCCGGAGTGCCGTACCGCGGGCCCGTCGGCGTCCGGCCGCGGCTCGCCCAGCAGCGGATGACCGGCCGGACCGGAGTGACGTACCGCGTCCAGCCAGTAGCGCTGCCGCTGGAACGGGTACGTGGGCAGCGGGCGGCGACGGGCACCGCTGTCCGCGTACACCGACCGCCAGTCGACCGGGACGCCGTGCACATGCAGCGCGGCCAGCCCCTTCAGCGCACGCGCGTCGGCGAACGGCGTGAACACCGCGCCCGCGTCCGGCGCGACACAGCCCTCGGCCGCCACAGTGAGCGCGGCGGCGGGACCGGCCTCGACGAACGCCGTCACGCCCGCGTCCGCCAGCCACTTCACCGCGTCGGCGAACCGGACGGTCTCCCGCACCTGCCGTACCCAGTAGTCGGCGGTGGCGAGCGCGTCGGGCTCGGGACGGCCGGTCACCGTGGACACCACGGGTACGGACGGGCGCTGGTAGGTCACGGTCTCGGCGACCGCGCGGAACTCCGCGAGCATCGGGTCGAGGAGCGGCGAGTGGAAGGCGTGACTCACCCGCAGCCGGGTGCTCCGGCCGCCGAGCGAGGCGGCGAGTGCGGTCACCGCGTCCTCGTCGCCGGACACCACGACCGACGTCGGCCCGTTGACGGCGGCGATGGCGATCCGACCGGGCACTTCCCCGAGCCGACGCGCCACCTCCGCCTCCGGCGCCCGCACCGCGATCATCGCGCCACCGGCGGGCAGCGCCGCCATCAGCCGGCCCCTCGCGGCCACCAGCCGCACCGCGTCGCCGAGCGAGAACACCCCGGCGAGGTATGCGGCCGTCAGCTCGCCGATGGAGTGGCCGACCAGGTAGTCCGGCCGTACGCCCCAGTCCGCGAGCAGCGTGTGCAGGGCGACCTCGTAGGCGAACAGCGCGGGTTGGGCGTAGTCCGTGCGGTGCAGCAGGTCGCTGTGGGGATCGTCGATCACCTCCCGCAGCGGCCGGTCCAGCAACGGCCCGAACCACTCGCACACTTCGGAGAAGGCGGCGTCGAACACCGGGAAGGCGGCGGAGAGTTCGCGGCCCATCCCCGTCCGCTGGGTGCCCTGACCGGCACAGAGCAGCGCCAGCTTGGGCGTGCCCCGCACGGTGTTCCTCAGCAGCGCCGGGCTCTCCTCGCCATCCGCCAACAGCCGTAGCCCGTCCAGCAGTTCAGAGACGTCGGAGCCCATCACCGCGGCGCGGCGCGGCAGGGGTGCCCTGGTCGTCGCGAGCGAGTACGCGATGTCCAGCGCGGCATCGTCGGACGCGTCGGCCGGAGCCGTTGTGAGCGCTGTCGTGAGCGACTTCGCGAGCGCTGTCGCGAGCGTCTCGGCGTGCGCCCGAAGCCCCGCCTCGTCGCCACCGCTCACCAGCCAGGACGTCACCGGCAGCCGACGCACAGCCCCCACCCCGCCGTCCGCCTCCGACGGCTCCTCGATGATCACATGCGCGTTGGTGCCGCCGATGCCGAAGGACGAGACCGCCGCCCGGCGCGGCCGGTCGCGCTCCGGCCACGGCCGGGCCCGGTCGAGGAGCCGCACCGCCCCCGTGGACCAGTCCACATGCGGCGACGGGTGCTCCGCGTACAACGAACGGGGCAGTTCGCCATGGTGCATCGACTCGATCATCTTGATCACCCCGGCCACCCCGGCGGCGGCCTGTGTGTGCCCGAGGTTCGACTTGACCGAGCCCAGCCACAGCGGATCGGCCGGGTCGCGGTCCTGCCCATAGGCGGCCAGGACCGCGCCCGCCTCGATGGGGTCGCCGAGCGCGGTGCCCGTGCCGTGTCCCTCGACGACGTCGACGTTGGCGGGGCCCAAGCCCGCGTCAGCCAGGGCGAGTTGGATCAGTTCGCGCTGCGCCTCCCCGTTGGGGGCGGTCAGGCCGTTGGACGCGCCGTCGGAGTTCACCGCGGAGCCGCGCAGCACGGCGAGCACCGGATGGCCGTTGCGCCGGGCGTCCGACAGCTTCTCCAGGAGCACCAGGCCAACGCCCTCACCCCAGGCGGTGCCGTCCGCGCCGTCCGCGAACGACCGGCAGCGGCCGTCCGCCGACAGTCCCCGCTGCCGGCTGAACGCGATGAACGGCTGCGGGCTCGACAGCACCGTGACCCCACCGGCCAGCGCGAGCGTGCACTCGCCCGCGCGCAGCGCCCTCGCCGCCAGGTCCATCGCGACCAGCGACGACGAACAGGCCGTGTCGACGGTCATGGTCGGGCCGCGCAGGCCCAGGACGTACGAGATCCGGCCCGAGGCCACACTGCCCGACGACCCGATGCCGATGTGCGACTCCAGCTCGTGCGGCGACAGCCCGGTGCCGTACCCGGCGTGCATCAGGCCGACGTACACCCCGGTGCTGGAGCCGCGCAGCGACGGCGCGGGGATGCCGGCGCGTTCCAGCGTCTCCCAGGCGACCTCGAGGAGCAGCCGGTGCTGGGGGTCGGTGGCCAGGGCCTCGCGCGGGGAGATGCCGAAGAACAGCGGGTCGAAGCCGGCCACGTCGTCCAGGAATCCGCCGCGGCGGGTGTACGTCGTGCCGAGCCGGTCGGGGTCGGGGTGGTGGAGCGCGTCGAGGTCCCAGCCGCGGTCGGCGGGGAAGTCGCCGGTGGCGTCCACGCCGTCGGAGACCAGTCGCCACAGGTCCTCGGGGGAGTTCACGCCGCCCGGGTAGCGGCAGCCGACGGCCACGATCGCCACCGGTTCGGCGTCCGGGCCGCGCGTCGGCGCGGAAGTCCCCGTAGCTGTCCCCGGAACGGGCGTTTCAGCGGGCGTGGCGCCGCTCATCCTGATGTCCAGGTAGGCGGCGACCGCGGCCGGGGTCGGATGGTCCCAGACCAGGGTCGCCGGCAGCCGCAGTCCGGTGCGCAGGCTGAGCCGGTGCCACAGGGTCATGGCGCCCAGCGAGGTCAGGCCGAGATCGGCGAACGCGGTGCCGGGATCGGCCGCCGTGCCCAGGATCGTCTCGGCCTGCGCGCACACCAACTCCCGCAGCTCGGCCCGCCGTTCACCGGCCGTGAGACCGGCCAGCCGCTCCAGATCCGGTGCCGGCGGTCGTTCGGTGAGCGTCTCGCGCAGTACCGCGCGTCGGGGTTTGCCCGCCGCGGTGCGTGGGACGGCCGGTGTGAACAGGACCTCCTCGGGCACCTTGTGCGCCGACAGCACCTCGGCGCAGCCCCGCAGCAGGGCGGCGGTGTCCAGGGACTGCTCGGCCGGCACCACGAACGCCACCGGGACCTCGCCGAGCAGCGGATGGGCCCGTGCCACCACGGCCGCGTCCAGTACCCCGGGCATGCCGCGCAGCACCCGCTCGACCTCGGCCGGGTCGACGTTCTCGCCCCCGCGCACGATCCGGTCGCCGAGCCGGCCGGTGACGGTCAGACAGCCGCCCTCGCCGAACCGGCCCAGGTCACCCGTGCGGTACCACCCGTCGCGCACGGCGTCCGCGCTCGCCTCGGGCCGATTGTGGTAACCGAGCATGACACCGGGCCCGCGCACCCAGATCTCGCCCTCGCGACCCTCACCACCCTCGCCGCCCACGGCGTCCGACCCGCTGTCGGGGTCGACCAGCCGAACCTCCATGCCGGGCAAGGGAGTTCCGCTGCCGCCACGTGGCCCGTCCAGCGCCTCCATCGCGATCTTGCCGCAGGTCTCGGTGGAGCCGTAGCCGTCGAGGAGCGGCGCCCCGAACTCCCGCTCCACCTCCGCCCGCAGCTCCGCGTCGCTCGGCGCACCCGCGGTCACGCACACCCGTAGCGAGGGCACCGCGTCCAGTCCGGTGTCCAGCAGCTGCCGGAAGGTGAGCGGCACTCCGCCCAGCACGGTCGGCTCGAACTCACCGATCAGGGCCGCGAGTCGGACCGGGTCCGGAGACGCGGTGATCCTGGCACTCGCCCCGGCCACGATCGTGCCCAGCACGCACAGGGAGTGAGCGTAGGTGTGGGCCAGGGGGAGGGGCCAGAGCACGCGGTCCGTGTCGGTGAGCCCAAGCCGCGGCAGATAGCAGGCGAACGAGGACCAGAGCGCCGACCGCTGACTGGACACGGCCGCGGTGGGCATCCCTGAGGTGCCGGAGGTGTAGAGCAGCCAGGCGGGTTCATCGAGCCCGAGATCGTCACGGGGAGCGGCGGAGCCGGAGCCACCGGCGGAGCCACGGGCAGCGCGGGCGCCGTCGGTCACCGACCCGCCCCCGCCTCCACCCCCACCCACAAGATCCTCAAGATGCGAGGCCCCCTCCGGAACCTCACCCTCCCCGACCACCACCAACCGCACCGACCGCCCCGCGACCATCCCCGCGATCCTCGGCAGCCGCCGCTGATCGGTGACCACCACGGCCGGATCGCAGTCGGCCAGCAGCTGCGCGAGCTCGGTGTGGGTGGCGCGCGGCGGCAGGGGCACTCCGATCGCGGCGGCACGGACGGTGGCGAGCAGTCCCTCGACCAGCTCCACTCCGTTGTCCAGGCAGAACGCCACCCGGGTGCCGCGCTCGACCCCGAGTCCGGCCGCCAACCGGGCGGTACGACGGTCCAGTTCGGCCCAGCTCACTCCGCGCCGGTCGTCGGCGAACGCGAGCTTGCTGCCGTACCGCTCGGCGTTCCGCGCGAGCAGCTCCGGCACCGGTCGAACCCTGATCGCCTCCGCCACACCCATCGGGCCTCCTGTCAGTGGGAGTCCGCACCGCGGCGGATCTTGAAGCAGCGTACGTCGAGCCGTCTCAACCATGACGGAAACCCGGCCAGTTGAGCGGCGAGCACCACCCGACGGCGACGCATATTGGTATGGACCTGTTCATGATCAGCCGCTAAGCTCGGCCGCGCCACACCTCTGAGAGCGCTCTCGGACTCTGCTGTTCCTGCTGTTCCACCCCCACTCCAATGGAACGACGAAGGACAACCTCCATGAGACGCACCAGATTCACGCATGCCACCCTGGCCGTCCTGCTCACCCTCGGCGCCGGCCTCGCCGCGGGCACCACCTCGGCCTCCGCCTCCGCTCCCTCCGCCCCCACCTCGGCCGACGACGCCACCGCGAAGGCCCCCGCCTCCGCCGGTCTCCTCACCGCCATGCAACGCGACCTGCACCTCACGAAGACCGAGGCCGAGCAGCGGCTCGCCGCCGAGACGCGGGCCACCGCCCTGGAGCCCAAGGCCCGCCGCGCCGCCGGGAGTTCCTTCGGCGGCACCTGGTTCGACGCCACCGCCGGGAAGCTGACCGTCGGCCTCACCCCGGACGCGACCCCGGCCACCCTCCGGGACGTGAAGGCCACGGGCGCCACCGTCCGTACCGTCGCGCACAGCGCCCGCCAACTCGCCGCCACCCAGGCGCGGCTCGACGAACTCGACGCACCGGCGGGCGTCAGCAGCTGGCACATCGACCCCGAGGCCGGCACGGTCGTCGTCAACGTCATCAAGAGCGAGCAAGCCGACAACGATGTCCGCGCGTTCGTGACCCGAGCCCATCGCGCGGGCCCCGTCACCGTCCGGCACGTCGCCTCCGCACCCCGGACCTTCGCCGCCGGAACCGTCGGCGGCGACCCCTACTACACCGGCAACGTCCGCTGCTCCATAGGCTTCTCGGTGTACGGCGGGTTCATCACCGCCGGGCACTGCGACCAGCACACCGGCAGCGTCTACGGCTGGGACGGCAGCTACATCGGCAACTTCCAGGGCTCGTCCTTCCCCGGCGACGACTACGCCTGGGTCAACGTCGGCAGCGGCTGGTGGACCGTACCGGTCGTGCTCGGCTGGGGCACCGTCTCCGACCAGCTGGTGCGCGGCTCCAACGTGGCCCCCGTCGGCTCCTCGATCTGTCGCTCGGGCTCGACCACCCACTGGCACTGCGGCACGGTCCTCGCGATGAACGAGACCGTCAACTACAGCCAGGGCTCCGTCTATCAGATGACCAAGACCAGCGTCTGCGCCGAAGGCGGCGACTCCGGCGGCTCGTTCATCAGCGGCGACCAGGCCCAGGGCGTCACGTCCGGCGGCTGGGGCAACTGCACCAGCGGGGGCGAGACCTGGTTCCAGCCGGTCAACGAGATCCTCAATCGGTACGGCCTCACCTTGCACACCGCCTGAGCCCGTGCGGGCCCGACCGCGCTCGGCCGGGCCCACACGCGTCACGTACGGGTCATCCGTTCGGCATCCGCGTGCCGTCGCAACGGGCGCCTGGAGCGGGGGAGTCGGGGACCCGCGTCCGCCGGGGACTCGGTCGCCGCGAGATGCCGTTGCAGATCGAGATGGCGGAACTGGTGGACCGCTCCCGCCTGCCGCAGCACACCGTGTCGTGCGTGGGCGTCGACGAGGAAGGCCGTCAGGTCCCGGGGGAGGCGGCGGCGCAGGGCCAGATGGTGGCGGGCGAGGACGTGGTACCACCAGGCGTTGTGACTGAGTGCCGCGGCGAGGCCGACGGTGACGCCGTAGGCCAGGCCCCGGTCGAGGATGTGCAGCGGGCCCATCGTGATCGCGTGCCCGTCCGCGGTCCCGCGCCCCAGACCGTACGAGAGCCCGCCCTGGACGAGTTGGTCGACGCCGTAGCAGACGCAGAACCCGGCACAGACCGCCAGGCCGACGACGAGCCAGAGGCGGCCGACGATCCCGCGGTCCTGTTCCAGGAGCGCGGCGGGTACAACCGGTGCGGTGAGGTCGGCCGGTTTTCCGGTGAGCCCGCGGGCGAGGCCGACGGCCAGCCCGAACGCGCAGCTGAACGCGGCCATGGTGCTCAGCGGATAGGAGGCCGCGCCGGTCAGGAGCGCCATGATCCGCAGCACGGCCCAGTGGGTGACGCCGATGGCGGCGCCGCTGGCGAGACCCGTGAAGAAGCCCCGCCAGTCCCAGGACCACCGTGTCCTGACGGTCGGCACGGCACCCGTCCGGTGCGCCGAGAGACTGCTCGCCCGGCCGCCCACGGCGCCCCCGGCCACCGCGTAGACCACGCCGGTGACCAGGGCACCGACCAGCGCGGCGCGCGGGCCGTAGGTGAGGCGGTACGAGAACCAGAGCGTGGTCCCGGCCAGCAGTCCGAGGGCGCACTTCGGCCAGTTCCAGTGCCAGTCCCGGGTCGCCGCGCCCGACTGCCGTACCGCCACCCTGCTGGACAGGGCGCCGACGATGCCGCCCGCGAAGCCGTAGGCGAGTCCGTTGGCGGTCGTGGTCGTCGGCCAGACGGCCTGCCCCGTGGCGAGCAGATGCGTGAGCCCCTCGGCGAGCCCTCCGGTCACCCCGGCGACCAGCCCGCAGCCGATGCCGCCCGCGACCCCTCCGGCCAGCCCCGCGACGATCGCGGCGGGCGGTCCGGTCAGCCAACCGGAGTCCAGGTCGCCGAGGAGTGCGGTGAGCCGGCCCGCCCCGGTCGCGGAGAGCCAGGCCACGGCGCCGAGGACGACCCCGGTCACCGTCTGGGCGACCCGGGTCGGCAGGGCGCGGCGCAGCTGCCACCAGGCGAGGTCGGTCGTGCCGCGCAGGCGCCGGGCCAGATAGCGCAGGGTGCGTTCGGCCTGCTCGGGGGTCCAGCGGCAGGGGTGGGACGGGTGCGGCCGGTAGGCGGCGGGCACGTAGGCGTCGAAGAGGTGGGTCCGTACGGCGGTGGGGTCGGGGAAGCGGGCCCGGTCGCACAGGTCCGCCGGGTCGGGGAGACCGCCCGCTCCTTCTCCCGGCCGGGGGTTGTAGACGGTCCGGGCCAGGAACAGCATCAGCGGTGTGGTCAGCGCCCGGGCCACGGGGGCGTCGGTGCCGAGCAGGCGCAGCACCGGCTCCCAGCGGGCGTCCGCGGTCTCCTGGCCGCCGGCGTCACGGCGCAGATAGACGGCGATGTCCGGTGCCTCCAGCGGCCGGAGCTCCACGGCCGCCGCCCCGCCGAGGCGGACGGGCACCCCGTCGGAAGGGGTCAGCGTGGCCGCGTACTCCTCTGCTCTGCTGGACAGCACGAGCGGATGGCCGGGCGGCAGGCCGGAGTTGACGGCGTCCAGCGCCCGGGCACGGAACCGTTCGGGGATCTCGTCGAACCCGTCGAGGATCGGCAGGATCAGCCGGTGCTCCAGGAGCAGCCGCGCCCGGCCGACCCGCCCGGTGTCATCCGTGGGCGCCGCGTCCGGGTCGCCGAGTCCGCTGTAGTCGCGCGCGAGTTGCTCCGCCAGCCAGGACTCCAGTGGCTGCTCGACGGGGTTCCAGGAGGCCGGCGAGAACAGCACCGGTACCGGGCCGCCAGGCGGGCGGTCGGCGAGCAGGGCCAGCAGCAGCCGGACCAGCAGTATGGTCTTGCCGCTGCCCGGGCCGCCCAGCACAACGAGCCGCCGCGTCGGCACCCGCCGGAGGAACACCTCGGTGATCTCCCCGCCCGTTCCGGCCAGTTCGGCGGGTCCGCCGCATGACGGACTCGCCTGTGCACCGGGCCAGTTGGCGGCCGTCTCCCGCAGCAGCTCCCACGGCTCGCCGAACCGGGCGTCGGCCGCCCGCCAGGAAACCGGCAGCGGATAGGGGTCGTTGAGCCGCCGCACCCCGGCCTCGGCCTCCCACTGCCGCCGTACGGCGAGCGCCAGCCGGTCCGCGACCGCCGCCGGGCCGTCACCGTCCGCCGGGTCGCGCCGGTCGGCCCGGAAGGTCGCCCACGACAGATACGTACCGCCCAGCGACGGCAGCAGCGCGGCCACCGTCTCGGCCATCCGCAGCTCGAAGCGGAGGGAAACCCACACCGCCGCAGCCATGCCGCCGAGCGACAGCAGGAGATAGAGCAGACCGACCCGTCGCGTCCGCCGACCAGTTCCCATGGCCCGGATTCTCCGGGCGCGGGACGGCCGTATCCGCAGGAAACCGGGTGTGGCCCCACGGACGAGTGACAGTCAGGCCCGTGGGGGTGCCGTGCTCTCCCTCACCACCAGGCGGGTCGGGACCAGATCCGTGCCGGGGCGGGTGCCGCCCGGCTCGCGGATCTGCTGGAGCGCCTTCTGCACACACCGGTGCCCCACCTCGGCGAAGTCCTGGTGGACGGTGGTCAGCGGTGGCACGAAGTACGCGGCCTCGGGGATGTCGTCGAAGCCGACCACGCTCACCTCCTCGGGCACCCGGACGCCCCGCTCGTGGAAGGCCCGCAGCAGGCCCAGTGCCATCTGGTCGTTGGCCGCGAACACCGCCGTGCACCCGGGTTCCGCGGCGAGGGCGAGCCCGGCGGCGTAGCCGGACTCCGCCGACCAGTCCCCGCGCAGCGGCTCCGGCACCGCGCGCCCCTCCTCCTCAAGCACCGCACGCCAGGCCTGGGTTCGCCGCTGCCCGGCGAAGGACTCCTCGGGTCCCGCCAGATGCCATACGGTGCGATGGCCCAGGTCGAGCAGATGGCGTACGGCCTTCCTGGTGCCGTCGGCCTGGTCGGTGTCGACCACGGTGTAGCGGTCGCCCGCGTCGGAGTCCACGACCACGACATGGACCCCGGGCGGGAGTTGGACGCTCCCCGTGTCGAGGAGATGGACCTCCATGATGACGACGACCGCGTCGACGGCCAGTTCGCCCATGCGCGTGAAGGCGCCGAGCACGTTGTCCTGCGTCGGCACGTCGATGGGGATCAGGGTGATGGCGTAGCCCTCGGCGGCGGCGTGCGTGGCGATCGCCTCGACCGTACGGCTGTTGCCCGTCGAGGCGAGGCTGAAGAGGATCACACCGATGGTGTTGAACTGGCCGTAACGCAGCGCCCGCGCCGCGCTGTTGGGCCGGTAGCCCAGCTCCCGCATCGCCGCGAGGACCTGCTCCCGGGTCGCATCGATCACGCCGGGATGGCCGTTGGAGACCCGCGAGACCGTCTGGGACGACACACCCGCGAGCTTGGCGACATCGGCCATGGACACCCGCTGCTTGCGGCGCCCGCCGGGCACGTCGGAACCGCCTCGCTCCACCATGGGCGCCTCCTGTGGCCTGTGCTCGGACTCGTGTGACGCAACGGATGTTACGTGTGGGAAACCTTGACGGCACTGAGGGTGGATGCCACGATTCCGGCGCCGTCATGTTTACGTAAACATGCTGTCGCTCCGGAAGGGTACGTCGATGCGCAAGACCCCTGTCAGCACCCGCCTCACCCCCCGACTGCGCGCCGCTCTGGCGACGGTCGCGATCGCCGCCGTCACCGGCGCGACCCTGGCGGGCAGCCCGGCCTCGGCCGCCCCGAGCACCGACACCACCCAGTTCAAGGGCGTCAACTGGGCCGACCCGCGCGACAACTTCGCCGACGACCTGCTCCAGCTCTCCGGCCTGTCGACCACGGACACCTACCGCGAGACGTACACCAAGTCGAGCCGGATCATCGCGGCGTTCCGCGCCAACCTCGGCGCCAACACCGTGCGGCTGCCGATCAACCCGTACACGGTCAACGGCGCGTACTGGAAGTCGTACCGCGGAGTCATCGACGCGGCGACCGCGCAGGGCTTCAAGGTCATCGTGTCCTACTGGGAGGGCACCGGTGACCGCAAGGACGGCTACATCGACGACACCGCCACCTACTGGCCCATGTGGGACACCGTGGTGAAGGCGTACAAGAACAACTCGAAGGTCTACTTCGAGCCGATGAACGAGCCCCACGGATACACCGACACCGAGTGGGCCGACATAGCGGCGAAGTGGCTCGACACCTACGCGAAGGTGCCGCGCAACCGCGTCTTCGTCAGCGGCGCCGGCTACAACGACCATGTCACCTCGGTCTGCGCCGACCCGCGACTCAAGGGCACCTACCTGTCGCTGCACCACTACGGGTTCTGGAAGTCGTACGCCACCTACGACGAGTGGGTCGCCGACCTGAAGGTGCGCATCGGCGACTGCGCGAACCGGACCGTCGCGGACGAGTTCGGCGCCCCGATGACGACCGGCCTGAACTACAACGTGCCGACCCCGGACGACAACTACGTCAACTTCATCCAGGCCGTCACGGACACCTTCCGCGAGCTGAAGATGGGCTCGGTGTACTGGCCGGGCCTGCGGACGGACGACATCTACTCGATCCAGAAGCTGACCGGCGACGCTGCCAAGCCCTGGCTGACCACCACCAACCAGTCCGGCGCGGACCGGCTCGCCTGGGCCTGGGGCCGCGGCAAGCCCGTACAGGGCTGATCGCCCGCTGGGCGGCAGCCCGGAGGCCGCGGTGCGCGCGCACCGCGGCCTCCGGCCGTCCCGTCAGCCGAACATGCCGGGCTGGTAGTCGCCCGCGGGCTGCTGGTTGATGACGTTGAAGCGGTTGTACAAGTTGATCAGGCCGATGATGCCGATCAGCGCGGCGAGCTGCTCCTCGTCGTAGTGCTTGGCGGCGTTCGCCCACACCTCGTCACTGACGCCACCGGCCGCGTCCGCGATCCGGGTGCCCTCCTCGGCCAGCTCCAGCGCGGCACGCTCGGCCTCGGTGAAGACCGTCGCCTCGCGCCAGGCCGCGACCAGGTGCAGGCGCTCGTGCGTCTCCCCGGCGGCCACCGCGTCCTTGGTGTGCATGTCGGTGCAGAAACCACAGCCGTTGATCTGGCTGGCGCGGAGCTTGACCAGCTCCTGCACCGCGTGCGGCAGGGTCGAGTCGGAGATCGCCTTGCCCGCCGAGTTGATGTGCCGGAAGACCTTGGCGCCGATCGGGCTCTCGAAGAGGTTGAGGCGAGCTTCCATGATGCGCTCCTGTGTCGTTGTCGTTGGCTACACCCCTATGACGGGACGGCCCGCCGAGATGTGACAGGAGCGGGTGTGACCTGGGTCACCGGGTGTCGCGGGCCCGGTGACGGCGTACCGCGTCGCGGTTGGCGCAGCGCGGGGAGCAGTAGCGCTGTCTGCCGGTGCGGGAGGTGTCGGCGAAGATCGTGACGCACTCGGTCACGGCGCAGCGCCTGAGGCGGTGCATGCCGCGCCCCGACAGATGCAGCGCGGTGCCCACGGCGATCAGGGAGAACAGCACGCCGCCCAGCGGCTGGGCCTCGTCCCGGTAGTGCAGATGCCAGCCGGTGCCCACATGGTTGGTCATCCTCGGGTAGGCGGTGGCCGCGGCCAGCATCCGGTTGACCAGCTCGGCGCGCTCGTGCTCGTCGTCGGAGTCGACGACCTTCTCCCACGCGTCCAGGACGGCCAGCGTGCGCTCCAGGTCCTCGGGCGTGGCGGGACCTTCCAGCGCCACCCCGGCCGCACGGCACCGCTCTGCGAGTTCCTCGGCGCTCACCGGACGCCGGTTGGCCAGATCGGCGGCCAGGTTCACGGCATCCTCGCCGTAAGGGTTGAGATGCATAAGGTCATTACATCAGGCTCGTGACCATGGGACAACGCACCGCACTGCGCTCCGCCGTACGCCAGGCCGTGGAGTACGACCTCGTCGAACTCGTCCGCCTGCGCGCCCTGTTGTTCGACCACCTCGGCGGCGACTTCTTCGACCCCTCGACGGCGGACGACGACTGGCTCGACACCCTGGCCGTCGTCCTCAAGGAACAGCTCGCCTCCGACACCGTCCGCATCCTCGTCGTGGACGGCGACGGCGACGGCCTCGCCGCCTGCGGCATCGGCACCGTCGAGCAACGGCTCCCCGGACCGCACCTCCACAACGGCCGGATCGGCCAGGTCATCGGCGTGGTCACCGACCCCGCGCACCGCCGCAGGGGGCACAGCCGCGCCGTCATGGAGGGCCTCCTCGACTGGTTCCGCGACCAGGAGGTCGCCCGCGTCGACCTCTACGCCTCCCACGAGGGCGAACCCCTCTACCGCGAACTGGGGTTCACCCCGCACCCCGACCCGTCGCTGTACTGGCGCCCCTGAGGCACCCGGCCGGCCGTCCGCGGACAGATCCCCAGGGGTGCTCATCCCTTCCCCGGGTAGGCGCAGTTCGGCCTGTCCGGTATCGGGCGGACCGTGCTGTCATGGGGAGAGGGGGAGGTGGACACCCATGCGCATCGGGGGCCGGTACCTGCTGGGGGAGCGGGTCGGGCAGGGCGGCATGGGGCGGGTGTGGCGGGCGCGGGACGAGATGCTCGAACGGACCGTCGCCATCAAGGAGTTGTGGCTCGACGGGCCGGACGCCGACCTGCGGACGCGGCGGGAACGCGCGCTGCGCGAGGCGCGGGCGAGTGCGCGGATCGACCATCCGGGTGTGGTCCGCGTCTATGACGTGGCCGAGGAGGACGACCGGCTGTGGATCGTCATGGAGCTGGTCGAGGCGCCCTCGCTGGAACGGGCCGTCGCCGATCGCGGGTCCCTCGGGGTGCGGGAGACGGCCCGGATCGGGCTCGCGCTGGCCGAGGCGCTGCGGCGGGTGCATGCGGCCGGGGTGCTGCACCGTGACGTCAAGCCCGGCAACGTACTGCTCGGGCCGGGCCGTCGGGTCGTCCTGACCGACTTCGGGATCGCCGCCCTCCAGGACGTCCAGGGGCTGACCAAGGACGGCACGGTGATCGGCTCCCCGGAGTACATGCCCCCGGAGCGCGCCACCGGCCGCGCCCCCGGACCCGCCTCCGACTGGTGGTCGCTGGGCGCCACCCTGTGCACGGCCCTGACCGGGCACTCCCCGTTCGTGCGCCCCTCGATACCGGCGACGCTCTACGCGGTGGTGTACGAGGAGCCCGAACTCCCCGACGACGACTGCCCGTTGACGCCGCTGCTGCGCCGGCTCCTCACCAAGGACCCGGCCCGGCGGCCGGGCGCGGACGAGATCGTGGCGTTCCTGGGCGCGGTGGCCGCCCGGCCCGACCCGGGGGAGGAGCCGCCGCCCCGGGACATCCGCTCGCGGCTGCTCACGGCGGCCGTCCTGCTCGCCGCGGTCGCCGTGGCCGTCGTGATGATCGTCACCGCGATCTCGCCGGGCGGCGAGAGCCGACTGCCGGAGGTCACCCCGCCACCGACGGTCGCAGGCACCTCCCGGCCGCCCTCGTCACCGCCCCCCTCGTCGCCACCCGCGACGGCCTCGCCGCGCTGAGAGCCTGTGTCATGTCCCCGGCCGGGCGCGCGGCGTCTGGCACGCACTCCCCGCCGCGCGCTGATCCGACCGGGGACATGACACAGGCTCTGACCCTCACGCGCGCAGGGCGAGGCCCTCCCGGCTCCGGTCCCCGCGGAAGGCCCAGCGCATGTCCGGTTCCATCGCGAAACGGAACACCCGCTGGACGGGCGGGGTGCACAGCACGGTCACGATGACGGCCGCGACGGCCGTGACGACGACCTCGCCGACCGGCTCGTACACCCACGAAGGGTCGTACCAGCCCCAGTACTTGGAGCCCTGCGCGACGAACCCGTGCAGCAGATAGCCGTACAGCGTCCCCGCGCCCAGCGCGGTGAACCACATGCGCCGCCCGGGCACCCAGGAGAGGAAGCAGGCCACAAGCAGCGTCGAGCAGGCGAAGACGACCAGCGTCATGACGGGCCCGTACCAGGCGGGCGCGCCCAGCTCCTGGGCGCTGTCCCGGTGGTAGAACCAGGCGCCGCTCATCCGCGGCACCGCCCAGTACGCCAGCCCGAGCGCCACGGCGAACACCGGCACCGCCGCGATCCGCACCTTCCAGCGGCGGATCAGCCGGAAGTGCTCCGGCCTGAGACACAGACCGAGCACGAAGTACGGCAGGAACTGAAGGGTGCGCTGGAGATCGAGGTCCTCGCCGATGGACGGGGTCACGGTCGCCAGCATCGCGACGCCGAGCGCGACCGGCAGGGGCCAGCGGACGGACCGCCACACCGGGGTGGTGAGCCGCCAGATGAACAGCGCGGCCAGGAACCAGGTCAGATACAGCGGCTCCAGCAGGCTGACCGGCCGGTCCGGCACCCCGTCGGTCCACCGGGTGTAGAAGGTGTACGCCGTCTCGAAGACCACATACGGGACGGCGACCCCGGTCACCAGCCGCCTGAGCCGCTGCGGGCTGCCGTCGAAACTGCGGGAGAAGTAGCCCGCGATGACGATGAACGCCGGCATGTGGAAGGCGTACACGAGCGTGTAGGCCGCGGTGACCGCCCGGCTGCCGTCCCGCAGCGGCTCCCACGCGTGACCGATCGCCACCAGCACGATCGCCAGATACTTGGCGTTGTCGAAGAACGCGTCCCGCTGTGCGACGGGTACGGGCCGCGGCGCGGTGTCCTTTCCGGGCGGTGCGGAAGTGGCTGCTGGGGTCAGTGGCTGGGGCATCCCACGCGCCTGACCACTTCTCGGCGCGGCAAACCTCCCGGGCCGTGCGGCGAACCTCTCAGGCCGCGGGACGCACCAGCCCGGATTCGTAGGCGTAGGTCACGGCCTGGACGCGGGCGCGGGCGCCGATCTTGGCGAGGATGTGGCTGACGTGGGACTTCACGGTCGTCGGGGCGATGGACAGCTTCTCCGCGATCTCCGCGTTGGACCAGCCGGAGGCGACGGCGGTCAGGACGTCGCGCTCCCGTTCGGTGAAGGCATGGAGGCCCACACCGGGCGCGGCGGGGAGGGCGGGCTGCAACTGCCGGACGGTGTCGATGAGGGCCCGGGTGAGATGGGGTGTGATGACCGAGTCCCCGTGGGCGACGACCCGGATCGCGGCGATCAGCTCGTCCGGGGTGGCGTCCTGCGGCAGGAAGCCACCGGCTCCGGCGCGCAGCGCGGCGTAGGCGTGCGCCTCGTCGCCGACCGGGGTCAGGACCAGGACACGTGCCGGACTGAGGGGTTCCACGGAGACGGCGAGGGCGGCGGGCCGGGTGATCCGCCGGATGACATCGTTATCCGCCTCATGGAGACGCCCGTCCAGCAGGACCACGTCCGGGCGCAGTACGGCGGACAGGCGCACCGCCTCGACGCTGTCGCGGGCTTCACCGGCCACGGCCAGATCGGGCTCGCCGGCCAGCAGCATGCGCAGGCCGTGCCGTTGGAGGGACTGATCGCTGGCGATGAGTACCGAGGTCATCCCGGCTCCTTCTAAACGAAACCGTTTCGTTCACGTTGACCTCAGAATACCCCGCCACCATCGAAACGAAGCCGTTCCTCTTGTGGTGTCGATCACCTCACCCACATGGGCCCGTCACCTCGCCTCAGAGAAACGGAGTCCCCGCGTCCAGCCCCGACAGGATCCGTCCGTACAGCTCCAGATTGGTCGCCGGATTCACGAACGAATGCAGGTTCAGCGCCTGCACATCCCGCACCGCCCGCTGGATGGGTACCTCCCGGTGCAGCGAGGAGGCGCCGGACGCGGAGGCGACCAGATCCACGGCCTCCTTGCACAACCGCGCCACATACCCCGTCTGCGCCCGGATCTTCGCGCGCTCCTCCGCCGAGAACGGCTCACCCGCCTCGATCCTGGCGACCAAATCCGCCGTCAGCAGCTCCGCGCACGAGATCTTCATCGACGCCTCGGCCGCCTGGAGATGGGTGACCGTCGCCTCGTGCTGCCGCTGATGGAAGGTGTACGTGATGCCCCGCCGGTGGATGAGCTCGGTGAACCCCGCCAGCGCGCCCCGCGCCAGACCGAGCGCGTGCGGAGCCGTCCACACGCAGAACATCAGCAGGACGGGAATCCGGTAGAACGGGTCGTCCGCGTTGGCCTTCGACGGGAACTCACCCGCCAGCAACGGCCCCACGGGCAGCACCCGGTGGGCGGGGACGACGACGTCACGGGCCACGACACTGTTGCTGCCGCTCCCGGCAAGCCCCGACACATGCCAGTCGTCGAGGACCTCGAGCTCGGCCATGGGCACCGCCGTCCACAGCACCTCGGGCGGACCCTCACCGGACTCGACCCGCGCCGTCAGCAGATGCCAGTCGGCGTCCTGGCACCCGGTCGCGAACCCCGACGTGCCGTTGACGACATACCCCTCGTCCGTCGCGACCGCCGTGGCGCCCGGGATCAGCGTCCCGCCGACCCGGACGTCGGGGCCGGTGAAGATCTCGTCCTGCGCCTCGTCCGGGAAGAGCGACGCGATGAACGCGCAGCCCGCCTGGATCAGCGCCGTGAACGCGGTCGAACCGCACGCGGCGGCGATCTCCGCCACCACGTCCACCTGCGTGGCCGGCCGCGACTGGTAACCCCCGTACCGCCGGGGCACGTTCATCCGGTACACCCCGGCGTCCGTCAGCGCCGCGAGGACCTCGCCCGTCACCCTCCTTCGCTGCTCGGTACGGAGTGCGTGCTCGCTGATCAGCGGCCGGAGCGCGCGGACGCGTGCGACCAGGTCCGCGTCAGAACGTGCGTCGGAACGGGGTGCTGGCATGGGGCGACCTCCAGTGTCCCACCGTGACGCGACCGGCCGCGGCCGTCAATGCCCCCTCAAGCCGCGGAAGTTGGGCTCACCAAGGCTTCTTCGCGGCGCTGCGCGCGGCGTCCGGCCACCGTCTCCCGGAGCCTGCGGCCGCGTCGCGTGAGCCCCCACGGCTTGAGGACCGAGATCACCGTCATGAAGACATACGCCGACAGCGACACGATCGGCCCGAACAGGACGTCACCGGTGTCGGGCAGCGGCCCGCCCGCGGCGACGGCGGCGACCGCGGAGTTCACGGCGGGCCGCAGCGCGAAGACCGTGGCGGTGGTCGTGCCCAGGGTCAGCCAGAACTTCGTCCACACCCAGCGATGCCTCGCCAGCCCCCACGGGGTGCCCACGGACAGCAGCACCCCGCTCAGCAGCGTGAGGAACGCCAGCGGCAGCAGCAGCCAGTCGGCGAAGAGCTTCATGGCCCGGACCGAGGCCTCGACCGTCACCGCCGAACCACTGGTGGCCGCGGTGATCCCGAGCGCCAGCAGCCCGAGGGTGAGCCCGAGCCAGCCCGCGGAGGCGATGACATGGACGACGAGAGAGGCCCGGCGGGCGGGTCTGGTGAGTTTCACACCGGCCACGGTGCCGGGCGGGGGACCAGCGGGGCGTCCGACAGCGGGAGTAACCGCGCGTACTGGCCTGGGAGTACGGAGCCGCCCAGCGCCTCGGCGAGTACGCGCTCAGGGCGTCGGAACCCCGAGTTCCGACCGGAGGAAGCGCACACGACGGCGTCCGGCGTACCGTCGTAAGAGTGGACCTCACCGCGGACCGACTCGTGTCCCGGGCCGCGCGCGAACTCGGCCGGGACGGGGACCGGCTCGTCCACGACGTCGAGCGGGTCCTCAGGAGCGAGCTCCCCGAGCTGTGGGACGACCCGGAGGCCATGGCCTCGGAGAACATCGCCGACCATGTCGTGGCCGTCCTGGCCGGTCTCGAACACGGCGTCGAGCCGGGCAGCGTCGAACCGCCCGCCGCCGAACCGGAGCGCGCCCGGAGGCTGGCCCGGCACGGCACCCCCGTCAGCACCCTGCTGCGGGCCTTCCGGCTCGGACAGGGCGTCGTCCTGGACCGGCTGCTCCAGGAGCTGCCCCGGCACACGGACGACGCCGAGCTGATCAGCGCCGCGACCCGCCGGATCCTGCGCACCGCGACCGGCTACCTCGACCGCACCTCGGAGCGCGGCGTCCAGGCCTACCAGGAGGAGCGGGAGCGCCGCCTGAAGGGACGGCTGTCGCTGGTCAACGAGGCGGGCCTGCGCATCGGGACCACCCTGGACATCGCCCGCACCACCCAGGAACTGGCGGACCTGGCCGCAGAGCACTTCGCCGACCTCGTCACCGTCGACCTCCTCGACTCCGCGATCCGCGGACAGGACGTCCCGGCCGCGGACCCGCCGGTCCTGCGACGGGTCGCCCAACTGCCCGACCCCGCGGAACAGCAGCTCCACTCCTACGTCGACGGCTCGCCACCGGCCCTGGCCCTGGCCACCGGACAGCCCTCCCGGCACCAGGACCCCCCGACCCTGGTCGTGCCCCTGCGCGCCCGGGGCATCACCCTCGGCGTCGCACGGTTCGTCCGCCACCGCACCACCGACCCCTACGACGACGAGGACCTCCTCCTCGCCCAGGAGATCGCCGCCCGGGCCGCGGTCGCCGTCGACAACGCCCGCCGCTACACCCACGCCCGCGCCACCGCCCTCACCCTCCAGCGCAGCCTGCTCCAGCACCATGTGCCGCCGCAGTCCGCCGTCGAGGTCGCCTGCCGCTATCTGCCCGCCGGCGACCGGGTCGGCGTGGGCGGCGACTGGTACGACGTCATCCCGCTCTCCGGCGCCCGGGTCGCCCTCGTAGTGGGCGACGTCGTCGGCCACGGCATCCACGCCGCCGCCACCATGGGCCGGCTGCGCACCGCGGTCCGCACCCTCGCCGACATCGACCTGCCGCCCGACGAACTCCTCACCCACCTCGACGACATCGTCATCCGCCTCTCCGCCGAGGCGGCCGACGACCCGGCCATCGACACCGCCGGGGACATCGGCGCGACCTGCCTCTACGCCGTCTACGACCCCGTCTCCCGCCGCTGCACCCTCGCCCGCGCCGGCCATGTGCTCCCCGTTCTGGTCACCCGCGACGGCACCGTCGACCTCCTCGACCTGCCGCCCGGACCGCCCCTGGGCCTGGGTGGACTGCCCTTCGAGGCCGCGGAGGTCGACCTGGCCGAGGGCAGCCTCCTCGCCCTGTACACCGACGGGCTGATCGAGGCCCGCGACCATGACGTCGAGGCCGGTCTCGACCTGCTGCGGCACGCCCTCGCCCGGCCGGGCCCCTCCCTGGAGGCCACCTGCGACACCGTCCTGGAAGCCCTGCTCCCGGCCCGTCCCGACGACGACGTCGCCCTCCTGCTGGCCCGCACCCACGCCCTCGGCGTCCGCCAGGTCGCCACCTGGGAACTGGACGCCGACCCCGCCGCCGTCGCCGGAGCCCGCTCGGCCGTCGCCCGGCAGCTGCGCACCTGGGGCCTGGAGGAGCTCGACTTCACCGCCGAACTGGTCGTCAGCGAACTGGTCACCAACGCCATCCGCTACGGCCGCCCGCCCATCCAGCTCCGCCTCATCCACGACCGCGGCCTGCTCTGCGAGGTCTCCGACGCCGGCGGCACCACCCCGCACCTGCGCCGCGCCCGCGCCTATGACGAGGGCGGCCGAGGCCTGCTCCTGGTGGCGCAGCTCGCCGAACACTGGGGCACCCGGCACGCCGCCCACGGCAAGACGGTGTGGGCCGAGCTCAACGAGTCCGACCAGGCGCTCCAGGCCCTGCTGAAGGTCGCCGTGACAGAATGACCGACCGTCCGCCCGCCGCTCCGACCGACCGAGGCAGCTCCCTTTGACCAAGCCCGTGGCCCGCGTGCCGCAGCGAAGCAACGCGCGGTCCAACCGGGCGCGCATCCTGGCCACGGCCCGCCGGGAACTCGGCCGGAACCCGGACGTCACGCTGGAGGAACTGGCCCGCGCCGCCGGAGTCGTACGACGCACCCTGTTCGGTCACTTCCCCGGGCGCCCGGCGCTCCTGGAGGCCCTCGCCGACGAGGCCGCGGAGACCCTGCGGGGCGCGCTGGAGTCGGGGGCGCGGCCCGAGGAGCCGGCCGACCGTGCGCTCGCGCATTTCGTGTTCTCGATCTGGCCTGTAGGGGACCGCTACCGACTGCTCCTGGCGCTGGCCCGGCACGACCTGGGAACGGACCGCGTGTCCGAGATCCTGGCACCCGCCCGTGCCGCGGCCGCCACCATCCTGGAGCGCGGACAGCGCGACGGCGTCTTCCACAGCCGGCTGCCGCCCGCCGTGCTCAGCGCGGGCCTGGAAGCCATGACGGTCGCCCTGTTCGACGAGGTCAACTCCGGTGCGCTGGAGGACGACGGCACCCACACGGCCATCGCCACGATGGTCGCGGCCGGGGTGCCGGAAGAGCGGGCCAAGGTCGTGGTGGGTGAGGTTTCGGCAGAGGTGAATGCCGCCCACTAATCGCCGGCACGCGCCACCAGGTCCAGCGCGATGTCGGTGATCATGTCCTCCTGCCCGCCCACCATGCCCCTGCGCCCGACCTCGACGAGGATGCTGCGGGTGTCCAACCCGTAGCGCGCGGCCGCGTTCTCCGCGTGCCGCAGGAAGCTGGAGTACACACCCGCGTAGCCGAGGCTGAGCGTCTCGCGGTCCACCCGCACCTCACGGTCCTGAAGCGGTCGTACGACGTCGTCGGCGGCGTCCATCAGCGGGAACAGCTCGCACGCGTGCTCCCAGCCCATCAGGTCCGCGACCGCGACGAACGCCTCCAGGGGACAGTTGCCCGCACCGGCGCCCTGGCCCGCGAGCGAGGCGTCCACACGGACCGCGCCGCTCTCCACGGCGACCACGCTGTTGGCGACACCGAGGCCGAGGTTGTGGTGGGCATGGATGCCCAACTCCGTTGCCGGGTCCAGGACTTCGCGGTAGGCGCGGAAGCGGTCGCGGACGCCGTCCATGGTGAGGCGGCCGCCGGAGTCGGTGACGTAGACGCAAGTAGCGCCGTAGGACTCCATCAGCTTGGCCTGGCGGGCGAGTTCGGCCGGTTCGGCCATGTGGGACATCATCAGGAACCCGGCGACGTCCATGCCCAACTCGCGGGCGGCGGCGATGTGTTGGGCCGATATGTCGGCCTCGGTGCAGTGGGTCGCCACGCGCACCGAGCGGATGCCGAGGCGGTGCGCCTGCCGGAGGTCGTGCAGGGTGCCGATGCCCGGCAGCAGCAGCGTGGTCGGTACGGCATGGAACGCCACGTCCGTGACGGCCTCGATCCACTCCCAGTCGGAGTGCGCGCCGATGCCGTAGTTGATGCTGGAGCCCGCGAGGCCGTCGCCGTGGGCGATCTCGATCGCGGCCACCCCGGCGGCGTCCAGGGCGGCGGCGATGGTGCGGGCCTGCTCGACGGTGTAGCGGTGCCGGACGGCGTGCATGCCGTCCCGCAGGGTGACGTCCTGGATGTACAGCGCGGTCACTTGGCCGTCTCCTTGCTGTGCGCGGCCATGCGTTCCGCGGTGCGCAGCGCGGCCGAGGTCATGATGTCGAGGTTCCCGGCGTAGGCCGGGAGGTAGTGGGCGGCGCCCTCGACCTCCAGGAAGACGGAGACCTTCAGGAGATCCCCGCCGGAGGCCAGGGTGCGCAGCGGATCGTCGGCGGCGACCTTCTCGTACTGCACCTTCTGCTTGAGCCGGTAGCCCGGCACATACGTCTGGACGCGGCCGACCATCTCCTCGACCGACGCGGTGACGGCCTCGGTCGCGCACTCGGAGACCAGGCAGTGCACGGTGTCCCGCATGATCAGCGGGGGTTCGGCCGGGTTGAGGACGATGATCGCCTTGCCGCGCGCGGCCCCGCCGACCCGCTCGATGGCGGAGGAGGTGGTCTCGGTGAACTCGTCGATGTTGGCCCGGGTGCCGGGACCGGCGGAGCGCGAGGCGATGGACGCGACGATCTCGCCGTAATGGACGGGCGACACGGCGTTGATCGCGGCGACGATCGGGATGGTGGCCTGGCCGCCGCAGGTGACCATGTTGACGTTTCCGGCGTCGAGGTGGGCGTCGCCGTTGACCGGAGGGACGACGTACGGGCCGATCGCGGCCGGGGTGAGGTCGACCAGGGTGCGGCCCAGCGGGCGGAGCACCTCGTCGTGGTGGCGGTGGGCGCCCGCCGAGGTGGCGTCGAAGACGATCTCGACGTCGGCGAACTCGTCCAGATTCACCAGCCCTTCGACGCCCCCGTGGGTCGTGGCCACCTTGAGGCGGCGGGCGCGGGCCAGGCCGTCGGAGTCCGGGTCGATGCCGGCCAGGGCGACGATCTCCAGGCTCTCCGACAGGCGCAGGACCTTGATCAGGAGGTCGGTGCCGATGTTGCCGGAGCCGATGATGGCGACCTTTGTGGTCATGACCGTGTCCCTTCCGGGCCGAAACCGGCCTGGACCGAGCCCAGGCCGAGGATGTGGGCGTCGAAGACGTCGCCGGGCGCGGCGGGGGCCATCGGGCCGAGGGCGCCAGTCAGGACGATGTCGCCCGCGCGGAGCGGGTCGCCGCGTTCGGCGAGCGCCTGGGCCAGCCAGACGGCCGAGTTCAGGGGGCTGCCGAGACAGTCGGCGCCGGTGCCCTCCGAGACGGTCTCGCCGTTGCGGGTCATGGTCATCGACACCGAGCGCAGATCGAGCCCGCTGAGCGGGACGGGGGTGCCGCCGAGGACGTACAGGCCGCAGGAGGCGTTGTCGGCGACGGTGTCGACGAGGGAGATGTCCCAGCCGGCGATCCGGCTGTCGACGATCTCCAGCGCGGGCAGCGCGAAGTCGACCGCGCGCAGCACGTCCACGACCGTGCACGCGCGGTGCGGCAGATCCTCGGCGAGGACGAGCGCGACCTCGGCCTCCACCTTGGGCTGGAGCAGCCGCCCGGCCGGCACCTCGGCGCCCTGCGGCACGGCCATGTCCGCGAACAGGGCACCGAAGTCGGGCTGGTCCACACCGAGTTGGCGCTGCACGGCCGGGGAGGTCAGACCGATCTTGCGGCCGACGATCCGGCGTCCGGCGTCCAGACCGCGACGGATGTTGACCTGCTGCACGGCGTAGGCGGTCTCGAGGTCGCCGGCGTCGAACAGCGTCCGCACCGGAGGACAGGCGGCCCGGGTGCGGGCGGCCTCCTCCAGCAGGTCGGCGGCCTTGAGCACGGCCGGGGAGACGGCGTTCGGCATGGATCCCTCCAGGGAGTGCGAGTACGGACACCGATATAGACAGCTCGCGGCGCATGGGCCAAACTTTGTTCCGTGTCACGGAACATCGCGAGCGGCAGCATGCTGGAGAAGGCCGCGGGCATCTTGGAATGCTTCAGCCCGAGCGGCGGACCGTTCCGCCTCTCGGAACTATCGGAGCGGGCGGGACTTCCCAAGCCGACGGTGCACCGGCTGGCGGCGGACCTGGTCCGGCTGGGCTGGCTGGAGCGCTCGGGCGCCCAGTACCGCCTCGGCGCGAAGCTGTTCGAGCTCGGCTCGCTGGTCCCGCACCGGCTCGATCTGCGCGAGGCGGCCCTGCCCTTCCTCCAGGACCTCTACGAGGCCACTCGCGAGACCGTCCACCTCGGGGTGCGCGACGGCATGGACGTCGTCTACCTCGAACGCATCCACGGCCACGAGGCCCTCCAACTACCCTCCCGCATCGGCGGCACCCTGCCTCTGAGCTGCACGGCCGTCGGAAAGGCGCTGCTGGCCTTCTCCGGCACGGAGCTGACCGAGCGGCTGCTGGCCGAGCCGCTGCCGAGCCTCACCCCGCACTCGATCACCGACCCGGCACGCCTGCGCATGGCCCTGGAGAAGATCCAGGTCTCGGGCCTCGCCTACGAGGAGCAGGAGGCGGCGCCGGGCGTGAGCTGTATCGCGGCGCCGGTCTTCTCCGGCGGCACCACGGTCGCCGCCCTCTCGGTGGCCGTACCCCGCTCCCGCTTCAGCCCCGCCCAGCTGGCACCGGCGGTACGGACGGCGGCGCTGGGGCTGTCGCGGGTGCTGCGCGGGGGCGCGTGAGGCGTCATCCGGGCTGGACCAGCTTGAACACGGCCCGGGCGGCAACCCGTTGGGCGCTTTGCCGCAGGCGCGTCCTGGCCCTCCGCGCCCAGACAGGTGCCCCGGTCGTTGGCCGGCAGCGTGACCCCGTCGGCACCCGGTTCGGTCAGCGCCCGCCGGGCCTCGGCCGCCGAAGCGTCGGCATCCGGCATCGGAAGGGCGGCGAACCAGCCGAACCGGCCCCCCTGACCAGCGACGCGGGTCAGTGCGGCGCCCGCACCTTGAGGACCTGATCGTCGACATAGAGCACGTCCAGCTGGCGATCCGTGCCCGAGACGCTGAGCGAGAGGCCCGTCGGTGTTCCCGTCCAGCGGCCCGTACGCAGCCCGGGTGCGTCGCCGCGCCCGAGGGGCCGCTCGGTGAAGGTGCCGTCCGCCGCGAACTCCAGGCCCCGGCGCCCCCGTGCGGGCGGCAGCGGATAGCCCGCCGGGCGGTACACCGTGACCCCGGGGGAGTCCTCCTCGTACGCGTGCACCCAGCTGCCGATCAGTTCCGGCGGCGGACCGCTCATGGCCGAGCACCTCCTGATCTGTGGCCAGTTGACCTGATACTGAAGGCAAAGCCGTACTTAGTGCGGAATTCGCGATTCTGCTTACGGTGTCCGTTCCGTCGCCCTACCGTAAACCTCAACGGGCCCGCTCCACCCTCAGCTCCGCGCCGTATCGGTGCGACCCTCTCCAGGCGGTGCAGCGTGCCCGAGAACGAGTTCGACGAGACCACCCCCGCCCCCGGCCACCGTGTCTGCGGCACGATGCCGGTCCACCGGCGGCTGCTGACCGAGGATCCCTCGTACGCCATCGCGCGGGACGCGGTCGAGAACCGGGCCTTCGCCTTCGAGCAGGGCTTCGAGACACCGACCCGCGCCGGGGTGACGGTGATCCCGGTCGTGGTGCACGTCGTCCACCACAGCCCCGACCAGGACATCTCCGACGCCCAGATCGCCGGCCAGATCGACGTCCTGAACCAGGACTACCGGATGCTCAACCCGGATGTGTCCCAGGTGCCCGGCGTCTGGCAGTCCCTCGTCGCCGACTGCCGTCTCGAGTTCCGGCTCGCCTCCCAGGACCCGGACGGGCAGCCCACCGACGGCATCACCCGGACCAGGACCGCGACGGACACCTTCGGCATGGACGACGCGATCAAGTTCTCGGCGAGCGGCGGGCAGGACGCCTGGCCCGCCGATCAGTACCTCAACTTCTGGGTGGCACCCCGCCTCGAAGACCCCCAGGTCGGCGAGATCCTCGGCTACGCACAGTTCCCGGGCGGCCCCGCCGCCACCGACGGGGTCGTCATCGGCCACAGCTTCGTCGGGACGACGGGCACCGCGAGGGCCCCCTTCGACCTCGGCCGCACGGCGACCCACGAGATCGGGCACTGGCTCAACCTGTTCCACATCTGGGGCGACGACGGCGAGGGATGCAGCGGCAGCGACTTCGTCGCGGACACCCCCAACGCGGGCGGCCCCAACTTCGGCAGGCCCACATTCCCCAGCGTGACCTGCAACAACGGCCCCGACGGGGACATGTTCGTGAATTACATGGACTACACGGACGACGCCGGGATGTTCATGTTCACCCAGGGCCAGCTGGCCCGTATCGACGCCACCCTGGAGGGCCCGCGCTCGTCGTTCCTCAAGTTCTAGCCGTCAGTCCCGGGCGGCCCGCAGCAGATGATCGCGGACCAGGGCCACATGCGGGTTGCCGGAGGCGCCCGGGCGCTGCACGAGGAAACCGGTGTTGATCGGCGGGTCGTCCGGATCGTGGAGCAGCACGAGCGCGCCCGAGGACAGCTCGGCCGCGCAGAGGTAGTGGGGGAGGACCGTGAACCCGGCCCCGCCGACGACCGCCGCCTTCACCGCGTTGAGGTCGGGCATCGTGATCGCCGGGTCGCGCACCAGCCGCTTGCCGAAGACATGCCGCCAGTAGCGGCGCACGATGGGCAGATCCTCGGCGTACGCGACGAGGGGGACGCCGTGCAGGGCGGCGGCCCCTTCGGCCGCGACCCGGGCGGCGCCGCCGATCCCCTCCGCGAGAGCGGGGGAGGCGACCAGCACGAACTCCTCGTCGTTCAGCGGCACCGAGGCCAGCGTGCGCCCGCGCGGCCGGAACGTGGCGATCACCAGATCGTGGCGGCCGGCCCGCAGATCCTCCAGGAGCGGCTCCGTCAGACCGGGGGTGATGCGCAGCCGTACCCCTTTCTCCACGAGCGGGGCGAGGTGCGGCAGCACGGAATGGGTGAGGAACTCGGCCGGTCCGGCGAGATGCACGGGCTCGGCCGGGGCCTCGTCCGCCCCCGTGACCGTCGCGAGCGAGTCCAGGGGGTCGACGATCCGGGCAGCCAGCTCGTCCGCGTACGGCGCGGGCGCGACACCGCGGGCCAGCCGCTCGAACAGCTCCCGGTCCAACTGCCGCTCCAGAGCCCGGATCTGCGTGGTGACCGTCGGCTGGGAGAGCCCGAGGAGCCGGGCGGCCGCGGTGAAGGAGCCCGTGCGGTACACGGTCAGGAACGTGCGGAGCAGATTCAGGTCCAGTGGTGCCGCGACCGGGTGGTGATTGGATTCCCTATCTCTCACATACGTGAGCCTATTGGATTCCTATGGCTGCCTCGACTTACCGTCGGACCATGGCAAAGATCCTCTTCGTAATCACCGGCGCCGACCACTGGACGCTGGCCGACGGCACTCAGCACCCCACCGGCTTCTGGGCCGAGGAGGCCGTCGCCCCGTACGAGGCCTTCAAGGCCGCCGGTCACGACATCACCGTGGCCACCCCGGGCGGCGTCGTCCCCACCGTCGACAAGGGCAGCCTCGCGGCCGAGGTCAACGGCGGCCAGGAGAACGCCGACCGGATCGCCGGCGTCATCGCCTCCGCGACCGAACTCCAGCACCCGGTCCGCCTGGAGGACGTGCGGCTCGACGACTACGCCGCCGTCTTCTACCCCGGCGGCCACGGCCCCATGGAGGACCTCGCCGTCAACACCGACTCCGGCGAACTGCTCACCCGCGCCCTGGAGTCCGGCAAGCCCCTCGGCGTCGTCTGCCACGCCCCGGCCGCGCTGCTCGCCGCCGTGAAGCCCGACGGCACCAACAGCTTCGCCGGCTACCAGGTCGCCGCCTTCACCAACGCCGAGGAGACCCAGGCCGGCTTCGCCGACAAGGCCAAGTGGCTGCTCCAGGACCGCCTCACCGAGGCCGGCGTCCAGGTCCAGGTGGGTGAACCCTGGGCCCCGAAGGTCGTCATCGACCGCAACCTCGTCACCGGCCAGAACCCGGCGTCCTCGGCGCCGCTGGCGGTGGAGCTGCTGAAGAAGCTGGGCTGATACAGCGGTTGAACGCAGGAGGGTCGGTGCGGGCCGCGAAGCCCGCACCGACCCTCCCGCGCTCTCGGCTTACCGCACCGGCCTGAACGACCGCAGCCGCAGCGAGTTCCCCACCACGAACACCGACGAGAACGCCATCGCCGCCCCGGCCAGCATCGGGTTCAGCAGCCCCGCCGCGGCCAGCGGCAGCGCGGCCACGTTGTAGGCGAAGGCCCAGAACAGGTTGGACCGGATCGTGCCGAGGGTCCGGCGGGCGAGCCGGATCGCGTCCGCCGCCGCGCGCAGGTCGCCGCGTACGAGGGTCAGGTCGCCGGCCTCGATCGCCGCGTCCGTGCCCGTGCCCATGGCGAGCCCCAGGTCGGCCTGGGCGAGCGCGGCCGCGTCGTTGACACCGTCGCCGACCATCGCGACCGAACGCCCCTCGCCCTGGAGCCGCTTGACGACGTCGACCTTGTCCTGCGGCAGCACCTCGGCGATGACGTCCTCCGGCGCGATCCCGACCTCACGGGCCACGGCGTGCGCCACCGCCTCGTTGTCCCCGGTCAGCAGGATGGGGGTCAGCCCCAGCGCCCGCAGCCGGGTGATCGCCTCCGCGCTGGTCTCCTTCACCGCGTCGGCCACCTCAAGGACCGCCCGGGCCTCGCCGTCCCAGGCGACCGCGATCGCCGTACGACCGGACCCCTCGGCCTCGGACTTCACGCGCGCCAGCTCCACCGGCAGTTCCATCGCCCACTCACTCAGCAGCCGCTCCCGCCCGACGAGCACCGCGTGCCCCTCGACGATGCCCTGCACCCCGAGACCCGGCACGTTCGCGAAGTCCTCCGGCGTGGGCAGCGCGCCCAGCTTCGCCAGCGCGCCCTCGGCCACCGCACGGGCGATCGGGTGCTCGGAGGAGTGCTCCAACGCGCCCGCCAGCCGCAGGACTTCGGCCTCGTCCGTGCCCTCGGCGGTGTGCACGGCCAGCAGGCTCATCCGGCCCGTCGTCACCGTGCCCGTCTTGTCGAGGACCACGGTGTCGACCTTGCGCGTGGACTCCAGCACCTCAGGACCCTTGATCAGGATCCCGAGCTGTGCGCCCCGCCCCGTGCCCACCAGCAGCGCGGTCGGCGTGGCCAGCCCCAGGGCGCACGGGCAGGCGATGATCAGCACCGCGACAGCGGCGGTGAACGCGGCCGTCAGACCGGCCCCGTTGCCGAGCCAGAAACCGAGGGTGCCCAGCGCGAGGGCGATCACGATCGGCACGAAGACACCGGAGATCCGGTCCGCGAGGCGCTGCGCCGCCGCCTTTCCGTTCTGCGCGTCCTCGACCAGCTTCGCCATCCGCGACAGCTGGGTGTCCGCGCCGACCCGGGTGGCCTCGACGACGAGCCGCCCGCCGGCGTTGACCGTGGCACCCGTGACCGCGTCCCCCTCGGCGACCTCCACCGGCACCGACTCGCCGGTGAGCATCGAGGCGTCTACCGCCGACGAACCCTCGACCACCGTCCCGTCGGTGGCGATCTTCTCACCGGGCCGCACCAGGAACCGGTCGCCCACCTTCAACTCGCCCACAGGAACCGTCTGTTCACGACCGTCGCCCCGCACCACGGTGACGTCCTTCGCGCCCAGCTCAAGCAGCGCCCGCAGCGCCGCCCCCGCCTTCCGCTTGGACCGCGCCTCGAAATACCGCCCGGCCAGGATGAAGGCGGTGACCCCCGCGGCGGCCTCCAGATAGATGTTCCCGGCCCCGTCCCCGCGAGAGATCGTCAGCTCGAAGGGATGCGTCATGCCCGGCGTCCCCGCGCTCCCGAAGAACAGCGCCCACAGCGACCAGCCGAACGCGGCCAGCGTGCCCACCGAGATCAGCGTGTCCATCGTCGCCGCCCCGTGCCGCGCGTTCGTGAACGCCGCCTTGTGGAAGGGCCATCCGGCATACGTCACCACGGGCGCCGCCAGCGTCAACGACAGCCACTGCCAGTACTCGAACTGAAGCGCCGGGATCATCGCCATCGCCACGACGGGGATCGCGAGGAGCGTCGCGGTGACCAACCGCTCGCGCAGTGACCGGAGTTCGTCGTCCACGGGCTCGGCGGCCGGTTCCTCCGGCACGGGCTCCTGCGCGGTGTACCCGGTCTTCTCGACGGTCGCTATCAGATCCCGGACGGTCACCTCACCGTCGTAACTGACCTTCGCCTTCTCGGTGGCGTAGTTGACGGTCGCGGTCACCCCCTCCATGCGGTTCAGCTTCTTCTCGATGCGCGCGGCGCAGGAGGCGCAGGTCATGCCGCCGATGGCGAGCTCTACCTCGGCAGGGGCCCGGGTGGCGGTGGTGGTCATCGCTGCTCCCTCTTCGATACGGGGTGGGGGTATCCGTGATGCGAGTCCATGTATACCCCTGGGGGGTAGTGAAGGCAAGCGGCTCAAAGGGTTGACTTCATACCCCCCAGGGGTATTGTCAGCTGCATCGAGGCCTCGCGTTCAGGGACCGGAGGCCGTGTTCTCCAGGAGTGGGCCATGCATGCTGGACTCAAGATCTCCGCGTTCGCCGCCGCGCTGGCCGCGACCTTCGGCACCGCGTACGGCGTGGGCAAGGGCATCGACCCGATCGTCACGGAAAGCGCGCGGGCCGGCCATGAAAGCCACGAGGAGTCGCCGGACGGCGGCGGCACTCACGCTCCCGGGGGTCTTCAGATCTCCGAGGGCGGCTACACCCTCGATCTGAAGACCCCGAACGTCACCGCCGGCCGGCGGACCGAGCTGCGGTTCGCCATACGCGACACGAGCGGCCAGGCCCTCACCGCGTACCGGCGCGAGCACGAGAAGGAACTCCACCTCATCGTCGCCTCACGCGACCTCGGCACCTTCCGCCATCTGCACCCCACGCGCGCCGCCGACGGCACCTGGAGCATCCCCGTCGAGTTGCCCCGCGCGGGCGGCTACCGCGTCTTCGCCGACTTCACCCCGGCGAGGAAGGGCGCCGAGAACCTCACCCTCGGAGCGGACCTGGCGGCCTCCGGCACCTACACGCCCCAGCGCCTCCCGGCGCCGAGCGGCACCGCCGAGGTCGACGGCTATCAGGTCCGGCTCACCGGCGGACTGCGCCCGGGCGGCGAGAGCGAGGTCGGACTGGCGGTTTCCCGCGACGGCGAGCCGGTCACCGACCTCCAGCCCTACCTCGGCGCCTACGGCCACCT
The DNA here is from genome assembly GCF_040644695.1 of Streptomyces sp. NPDC046909. Classification (NCBI taxonomy): domain Bacteria; kingdom Bacillati; phylum Actinomycetota; class Actinomycetes; order Kitasatosporales; family Streptomycetaceae; genus Streptomyces; species Streptomyces sp. NPDC046909. The sequence goes on from NZ_JBEYXC010000006.1 coordinate 40,860, forward strand.
CGTCGCCCTGCGCTCCGGTGACCTGGCCTACCTCCATGTCCACCCCAACGGCGAACCGGGCGACGGCAAGACCGAATCGGGGCCCGGCATCTCGTTCACGGCCACGGCACCCAGCGAGGGCTCGTACCGGCTGTTCCTCGACTTCAAGCACGAGGGGCAAGTTCACACGGCGGCGTTCACGGTGACGGCGGGGGAGCCCGTACGGACCGAGGAGCATGCGGAGGAAAGTGGCCACGGCCACTGACTCGGATGCTCAGATACGGCCCAGCCGCCGCTGTCTGCGCAGCAGCAACCCCAGATACAGCCCGCCGACCACCGCCGTCACCACCCCCACCGGCAACTGGGCCGTGTCATGGATCCGCTGGGACGCGAAGTCCGCGGCGACCACGAGGAAGGCGCCGGTGCAGGTGGCGGCGAGGAGGTTGGGGCCCGGCGCACGGGTGAGGCGCCGGGCCAGCTGCGGTGCGATGAGGGCCACGAACGGGATCGGACCGGCCGCGGCGGTGGCCACCGCACAGGCCGCCGTGCCGAGGACGAGGATCAGCAGCCGGGTGCGCTGCACGGGCACCCCGAGGCCGCCCGCCACATCGTCGCCCATCTCCAGGATCTTCAGCCGGCTCGCGGCGAGGACGACCAGCGGCACGACCACCAGCAGCCCCAGCGCGGCCGGCCGGACATCGCCCCAACCCCGGCCGTTGAGACTGCCGTTGAGCCACACCATCGCCTGCGCTGCCTGCGTGAACCGGGCCTTGGCGAGCAGATAGGCGTTGACGCCCTGGAGCAGCGCGCTGACCCCGATGCCGACGAGGACCAGCCGGTAGCCGTGGATGCCGTGCCGCCAGGCGAGGACGTACACCAGCACCGCCGTCGCCAGACCGCCGCCCACCGCACCCGCCGCGATCTGCCCGCCGGTCCCGGAGACGAGCAGCACGACCAGCAGTCCGCCGGTGGCCGAGCCGTAGGTGAAGCCGACGATGTCCGGGCTGCCCAGCGGATTGCGGGTCAGGCTCTGGAACAGCGCCCCGCTCAGCCCGAGCGCCGCGCCGACGAGGATGCCGGTGAGGAGCCGGGGAAGGCGCAGCTCGTTGACGATGAAGTCCGTGCGCTGACTGCCGTTGCCCAGCAGGGTGCGGACGACGTCCGCCGGGGAGATCGCGTACGCGCCGGTGCCGAGCGCGAGGACCCCGACGCCCGCGGTGGCGGCCAGCAGCAGCGCGCAGACCGTCACCACCCGTACGTCCACGCGCAGGGAGAGCCGGTGGGACCGGCTGCGGACGACATGGCCGCGCGTGGGGACCGCCTGCGTGGTCACGCCCTGTGTGGTCACACCCTGCGTGGTCATACCCCCACCACCCGGCGGTGCCGCACGAGCGCGATGAACACCGGCGCGCCGATCACCGCGGTGACGACCCCCGCGTCGAGCTCGTCGGGGCGGACCGCGACCCGGCCCAGGACGTCCGCGAACAGCAGCAGGGCGGGAGCGAGCAGCATCGACAGGGGCAGGGTCCAGCGCTGGTCGGCCCCGGCGATCATCCGGGCGATGTGCGGCACGGCGAGCCCGACGAACACCAGCGGACCGACGGCGGAGGTCGCCGCCCCGCACAGCAGCGTCACCGCCAGCAGCCCGGCGAACCGGGTCCGGTCGACATGGGCGCCCAGGGCGCGGGCCCCGTCGTCGCCCAGGGCGAGCGCGTTGAGCGGCCGTACGAGACACAGCGCGAGCAGCAGACCCACGCCGACGAACGGGGCGATGGTCGTCAGGGTCTCGCTGTCCGCGCGGGCGAGCGATCCCACGCTCCAGAAGCGCAGCTGGTCGAGAGCCTGGGCGTCGAGCAGCATCAGGGTCTGGCCGACGCCGGTGAACACGGCGGCGATCACCGCACCGCCCAGCGCCAGCCGCTCGGGCGTGGCACCACCGCGCCCGCCCGAGGCCAGCGCGTACACCAGCAGGCCCGCCACCACCGCGCCCGCCATCGCGAACCACACCGACGCCCACAGGCTGGTCAGCCCGAAGGCCGTGATCGACAGCACCACCCCGGCCGCGGCCCCCGCGTTGATGCCGAGCAGCCCGGGGTCGGCCAGCGGATTGCGGGTCAGCGCCTGGATGAGCGCCCCCGCGACCCCGAGCGCGGCCCCGGCGGCGATGCCGGCCAGGGTGCGGGGGACCCGTACGTCCCAGATGACCGAACTCGCCGTGGAACCGTCGTCGTGGAGCAGCGCGTCCACGACCGTCGACAGCGGCAGCGACCGCGATCCGATCGCCAGGCTGAGCAGGACGGCCAGGAGCAGCAGGAGCAGGGCGCCGAACACCGCGGCCGTGCGGGTGGAGTTCCGGCGCCAGGGGGACTTCCGTACAAGTGCCGCCGTGGCGACGTCAGTTGCCAACGCTTCCCTCCGCGCGCAGCTGCTCGGCGATGGTGCGGCCGAGCGCCTTCTTGTCGATCTTTCCCACGGAGGTACGGGGGAAGGCGTCGGTGAGTTCGACGCGGTCGGGCAACTTGTAGGCCGCGACACCCCGTTCGGTGAGGAACGCGGCCAACTCGCGCTGTGTCGGGGCCTGTCCGCGCGGCACGAGATAGGCGCAGGTGCGCTCGCCCATCGTCTCGTCGGGCATGCCGACCACGGCCGCGTCGTGCACGCCGGGGTGGGCGAGGAGGTGGTTCTCCAGCTCCTCGGCGGAGATCTTGTCGCCGCCCCGGTTGATCTGGTCCTTGGCCCGGCCCTCGACGACCAGATGGCCGCTCGGCAGCACGCGGACGAGGTCGCCGGTGCGGTAGAAGCCGTCGTCGGTGAAGGAGCGGGCGTTGTGCTCGGCGGCCCGGTAGTAGCCGCGCAGGGTGTACGGCCCGCGCGTGAGCAACTCCCCGGTCTCGCCCGGCGGTACGTCGTGCCCGTCCCCGTCCACCACCCGGATCTCGTCCGCCGGCGACAACGGCCGCCCCTGGGTGCCGAGCACCAGATCCGAAGGGTCGTCCAGACGGGTGTAGTTGAGCAGGCCCTCCGCCATCCCGAAGACCTGCTGGAGCGTGCAGCCGAGCGCGGGCCCGACCCGGGCCGCGGGTTCCGCACCCAGCTTCGAGCCGCCGACCTGGAGGAGCCGCAGCGAGGACAGATCGGCGTCCTCCCACTCCACGGCGTCCAGCCACAGCAGGGCGATCGGCGGGACCACGGCCGTCACGGTGACCTTCTCCCGCTCGATGAGCGCGAACGCGTCGTCGGGGCTCGGCGTGGGGGAGAGGACGACGGTCCCGCCGGCCATCAGGGTGCCCAGCAGACCGGGGCAGGCCAGCGCGAAGTTGTGCGCGGTCGGCAGCACCACCAGATAGACGGTCGACTCGTCGAAGCCGCACACTTCGGCGCTGGCACGGACGTTGTAGGTGTAGTCGTCGTGGGTGCGCGGAATGAGCTTCGGCTTCCCGGTCGTCCCGCCGGACAGCAGCAGTACCGCCACATCGCCCGGATCCGGCTCGGGCAGCGCCACCGGCTCGGCGTCGAGGCCGGCCAGCGCGGTGAACTCCGCCGCGTCACCCGCCACCAGGACGTGCTCGACGCTCGGCACCGCCTTGCGCACGGCCCTGGCGAGCCCGCGATGGTCGAAGCCGTCGAGGATGTCCGGGACCGCCAGCGCCGTCGCACCCGCCGTCTCGGCGACATGGACCAGCTCGCTCTCCCGGTGCGCGGGCAGCGTCAGCACCGGTACGGCACCGGCCCGCAGGAGCGCGAAGAACAGCACCACGAAGGCGTCGGTGTTGGGGAGTTGGACGACCACCCGGTCACCGCCGCCGATGCCGAGCCGCCGCAGCCCCGCCGCCGTACGGTCGGCGCGCAGGTCCAGTTCCGCGTACGTCCACCGGCGGCCCTCGGCGTCCACGAGCGCGATCCGCTCGGGCGTCCGCCGGGCCTGGTCACGCAGCAGCCGGTCCAGTGGCCGGCCCGCCCAGTAGCCCTCGCTGCGATACCGCTCCGCCAGCGGCTCCGGCCAGCGCACCCAACCGTCGAGCATGCTCAACTCCCGCCTGCCTGAAGGGGAAAGGCGCCTGCCTGTTTAGGAAAGGCTTGCCTAATGAGCGATCGAGGTCAAGCCTGGCGGGGCGCCCTGGACGCACCGGCGATGCGGAGTCTAGGGTTTGACTTGATTAGGTTAGGTTAACCTAAGTCCACGGAGGTGGCTCGTTGCTGCGTTACCGGAGCGCGGAGACGGAACTGCCGGGAGATCCCGTGCTGTCGGCCGCGAGACTGGCCGAGTCGGGATTGTTCGACCAGTACGTCGTGTACGAGCGGGAAGGCGACTGCTGGTTCGCCGGGGGAGTCCTCGGCGAGATCGTCGTCGACCGCTCCGAGATCCGCGGCAGATGGCTGACCGACGAGACGGTGACCCCGCTCGGACCGCGGCCGCTGCGACAAGTCCAGGAAAAATTACGGGACATGGCCGTGGAAGGCTGGCACGCCTACGGCTGGATGGCCTTCGAGTTCTCCCATCTCCACACCGACCGACCGCACCGCGCCGGTGACGACCGACTGCTCCATCTCGTCGTCCCGCACAGCGAGGTGAGACTCCGTCAGAACGGCACGGCCCTGGTGCGCAGCACCGACCAGGAGACCCTCGATTCCCTGCTGGCCCTGCTGTCCCACCCCATCGAGCCCTGCATCGCCGAACCCCGGCCCATCGAGGTGTCCGGCACCGGCAGCGGTTACCCGGAGATGGTGACGGAGGCACTGGAGGAGATCCGCACCAGCGAACTCCAGAAGGTCATCCTCTCCCGCACCCTCACCATCCCCTTCCCGGTCGACTTCGTCGCCACCTACCTCCACGGCCGTACCCACAACACCCCCGCCCGCTCCTACCTGTTGAACCTCGCCGGCCGCAGGGTGGTCGGCTTCAGCCCCGAGACCGTCGCCGAGGTCGACGCCGACGGCCACGTCATCACCCAGCCCCTCGCCGGCACCCGCGCCCGCGGCCTCGGCGAGAAGGAGGACGAACGCCTGCGCGTCGAACTCCTCGCCGACCCCAAGGAGATCTCCGAGCACGTGCTCTCCGTCAAACTGGCCGAGGAGGAGATGGCCACCGTGTGCCGCCCCGGCTCGGTCTCGGTCCGCGACCTGCTGAGCGTGCGCCAGCGCGGCAGCGTCCAGCACCTCGGATCCAGCGTGCACGGCGAGTTGGCCGAGGACGCGAGCGCCTGGGACGTCCTGCGCGCGGTCTTCCCGGCCGTCACCGCCTCCGGCATCCCCAAGGGCCCGGCGTACGACTGCATCACCCGACTGGAGCGCGAGCGGCGCGGCATCTACAGCGGCGCGGTGCTCATGGCGGGCAGCGACGGCTCCCTGGACGCGGCCCTCGTACTGCGCAGCCTCTTCGAGGAGGGCGGCCGCACGTGGCTGCGGGCCGGTGCCGGCATCCTCTCCGGGTCCACTCCCGAACGGGAGTTGGAGGAGACCTGCGAGAAACTGCGCAGCGTCGCCCCGTACGTCGTCCCCGCGCGACCGGCGCGGGTCGTCGCGCCGTCCCTCCAGGGTTAGGAAGCCCGGTGCGTCTCGGAGAAGTCGTCGTCGACGTCACACCCCTGCGAGCCGGCAGGGACTTCCGGCTGGTCTTCGCCACCCAGGCGATCTCCATGCTCGGCACCCACCTCACCTCGGTGGCGGCGAGCCTGCAGATCTACCACCTGACCGGATCCACGGTCCAAGTCGGCCTGATGAGCCTGGTGTTGGGCCTGTCCCTGCTGGTCGGCCTGGTCGCGGGCGGAGTGCTCGCCGACCGGGTCGACCGGCGCCGGGTCGTGCTCGTCACCCGGGCCGTCACCGCCGTGGTGATCGCGGGCCTCGCCGTCAACGCGGCCCTGCCGGACCCGCAGGTGTGGTTCGTCTTCGTCGCCGCCGTCCTCGCGGGCGGCACCAGCGGCCTCGGCGGCCCCGCCATGATGGCCGCCACCCCGAGCCTGGTCGCCCCCGGCCAGCTCGCGGCGGCGGGCGCGCTCACCACGCTCACCGCCCAACTCGGCGGCATGGCGGGCCCGTCACTGGCCGGTGTCATCGCGGCCGGGCCCGGAGTGGCCTGGTGCTTCGGCATCGACGCGGCCGTGTACGTCGTAGGCCTGGCGCTGCTCGCCCCGCTGCCGCCGCTGCCGCCCGAGGGCTCCGGCGAGGCGCAGCATCCGCTGAAGGCGATGGCGGAGGGCTGGCGGTTCCTGCGCAGCAGCCAGGTCGTCGCCGGGCTGCTGCTGATCGACGTGTGCGCGGTCGTCTTCGCCATGCCGTACGCCCTCTTCCCGGAACTGGGCACGGAGAAGTTCGGCGGCGACACGGCTGTGGGGCTGCTCTACACCGCCCCCGCGGTCGGCTCCTTCTTCGGCGCGCTGACCAGCGGCTGGACCGGCCGGGTCCATCACACCGGACGGGCGCTGATCGGCGCGGTCGCGGTGTGGGGCGCGGCGATCGCCTGCTTCGGACTCAGCGCCAATCTCTGGCTGGCGCTGACCTTCCTGGCCCTCGCGGGCCTCGGCGACACCGCCTCCGAGATCCTGCGCCGGGCCCTGCTCCAGCACTACACCCCGGACCGGCTCCAGGGCCGCGTGGGCAGCCTGTGGCTCGCCCAGGCCACCGCGGGCCCCTCCGTCGGCAACCTGGAGGCGGGCCTGGTGGCGCGGGCGCTCGGCTCGTCGGGCGGGGCGGCGGCCCTGGGCGGGGTCGTCTGCCTGGCCGGCGTGGCCACGCTGACCCTGGCCATGCCTCAGCTGCGCAAGGCGACGCTGCATGGGCCGACGGGGGTGGAGGCGGCCGCGGCGCCGGTGGAGGCGGTGCCGAGACCGAGCGACAGCCAGCCGTAGGACCCGCTCCGGAGTCAGAGAGCCGCCGAGCCGCTGGGAGAGTCATGCCGAGTGCGCAGATCAACGGAGTCCGGCTGCACTACGAGGACACCGGCCACGGCGAACCGGTCGTCCTGGTGATGGGCCAGGGCGCCGGACACCGCGGCTGGCACCTCCACCAGGTCCCCGCCCTCGTGGCCGCCGGACACCGGGTCGTCACCTTCGACAACCGGGGCATCCCGCCGAGCGACGAGTGCCCCGAGGGCTTCACGATCGACGACCTGGTGGCCGACACGGCGGGCCTGATCGACCACCTCGGCATCGCGCCGTGCCGTCTCGTCGGCGTCTCCATGGGCGCGTACGTCGTCCAGGAACTGATGCTGGCCAGGCCCCAACTCGTCCGCCAGGGCGTCCTGATGGCCACCCGCGGCCGCACCGACGGCCTGCGCACCGCCATGACCGTCGCCGAACGGACCCTGTACGACAGCGGAGTCGCCCTGCCTCCGGCCTACGCGGCCTGGGTGCGGGCACTCCAGAACCTCTCACCGGCCACCCTCGACGACGAACTCCAGGTCCAGGACTGGCTGGAGGTCTTCGAGTACGCGCCACCGGTCGAAGGGCCGGGCGTACGGGCGCAGTTGGATCTGACCGTCCCGGACGGACGGCTGGCCGCCTACCGGGCGATCGCCGTGCCCTGCCTGGTGATCGGCTTCGCCGACGACCTGATCCTGCCGCCGTACCTGGGCCGGGAGGTGGCGGACGCCGTCCCTGGCTCGGTCTACACGGAGATCAAGGACTGCGGCCACTACGGCTACCTGGAACGGCCCGACGAAGTGAATCGCGCGCTCCTCGGCTTCTTCCGCACTCGGCGATGTTGATTTAGGTTAGCCTCACCTAAGTATCTACTCTGGGGGTAGTGGTGCAGCGCACCTTGCTCAACGGAAAGATCCACCGAGCCACCGTGACCCAGGCCGATCTGCACTACGTCGGTTCCCTGACGATCGACCGGGACCTCCTGGACGCCTCCGACATCGTCGAGGGCGAGGCGGTCCAGGTCGTCGACATCGACAACGGCGCCCGCCTCACCACGTACGCCATCGCGGGCGAACGCGGCAGCGGTGTCATCGGGATCAACGGAGCCGCCGCCCATCTCGTCCACCCCGGCCACCTCGTGATCATCATGTCTTTCGCCGTGCTCGACGAGTCCGAACGGGCCGCCCACCGGCCCCGCGTCGTCCACGTCGACAAGGCCAACCGCGTCGTCGCCCTCGGCGCCGACCCGGCCGAGCCGGTGCCCGGGGCGCCGGACCAGTACGCCGGATCCTTCACCGCGCGGCAGGAGAGGAACTGACCCATGGCGAACCCCTTCGACGACGACAACGGCGTCTTCCGCGTCCTGGTCAACGACGAGGGCCAGTACTCCCTGTGGCCGGACTTCGCCCCCGTCCCGGGCGGCTGGGAGAGCGTGCACGGCCCCGACAGCCGGGCCGCCTGCCTGGAGCACATCGAGCGGCACTGGACGGATCTGCGCCCGCGCAGCCTGGTCGAGGCCGTGCGCGCGGCCGGGTCCTGATGGCGGCCCGGCCGGGCGTCGAGGACGTCCTCCCCCTGTCGCCCCTTCAGGAGGGCATGGTCTTCCACGCGCTGTACGACACCGACGCCCGGGACGTCTACACGGGCCAGATGGTCGTACGCCTCGAAGGCCCCCTGGAACAGGGCCGGTTGCGCACCGCCGCCGAGGCCCTGGTCGCCCGGCACGCCAACCTCCGCGCCGCGTTCCGCACCCAGCGCTCCGGCCGCCCGGTCCAGGTGATCCGCAGCGCGGTCACCGTCCCGTGGCACGTCGACGACCTGTCCGCCCTGCCGTCCGGCGAACGCGAACCAGCCCTCGACCGGCTGCTGGAACGGGACTTGGCCGCCCCCTTCGACGTGGCCCGCCCGCCCCTGCTCCGCTTCCGCCTCGTCGTCCTCGACGACCAGGACCACCGCCTGATCCTCTCCTCCCACCATCTCCTGTGGGACGGCTGGTCCGCCCCCGTGCTCGTACGGGAGCTCTTCCAGCTGTACACCTCGGCCGGCGACCCGACCGCCCTGCCCCGCGTACGCCCCTACCGCGACTACCTCACCTGGCTGTCCCGACAGGACCGCGAGGCCGCCCGGGAGGCATGGCGGGCCGCTCTCCACGGACTTGACGAACCGTCACTCATCGCTCCGGGCGACCACCCGCCCCAACTGCCCGAACGTCTCGTCCTGGAACTCCCGGAGCAGGACACCGAGGCTCTCAGCGCCACCGCCCGCACCCACGGACTCACCACCAGCACCGTCCTCCAGGGCCTGTGGGCGATCCTCCTCGGCAGACTGACCGGCCGCACCGACGTCGTCCTCGGCGCCACCGTCTCCGGCCGCGACGCCGACGTACCCGGCATCGACTCCATGGTCGGGCTCTTCATCAACACCCTTCCGGTGCGCGTCCGGTTACGCCCGGAGGAACCCCTCGCGGACCTCCTCCGGCGGATCCAGTCCGAGCAGTCCGCCCTCCTCGACCACCGCCACCTCGGCCTCGCCGACATCCAACGCGCCACCGGGCACACCGAACTCTTCGACACCCTCCTCGTCTTCGAGAGCTACCCCATCGACGACGACGGCATCGCCCGCGCCCTCCACGGCCCCCGCATGACCGACGTCTCCGTCCGCGACGCGACGCACTACCCCCTGACGGTCACCGCGCTGCCCGGCACCCGACTCACCCTGACCCTCAGCCGCCAGCCGTCGGCGCTGGACCAGGCCGTGGTCGAGGAGATCGCGGACCAACTCCAGGGAATGATCCGGGCGTTCATCGAGAACCCGGCGTGCCCTGTCGGGCGGCTCGGCCCGGCGCCCACGGTGGAGCAGCACGATGATTTTCCCGGGCACACCGCCACCACGGTCCCCGCCCTCTTCGCGGAACAGGTCGCCCGTACGCCCGACGCCCCGGCGGTCCTGTACGCCGAAACGGCCCTCACCTTCGCCGAACTCGACGCCAGAGCCGACCGGTTGGCCGCCGCACTGCTCGACCGAGGCGCCGGTCCGGAGTCAATCGTCGCCGTCGCCCTGCCTCGCAGCCCCCACCTGGTGATCGCACTGCTCGCCGTACTCAAGGCCGGGGCGGCCTGCATGCCGGTCGACCCCGGCTACCCGCGCGACCGCATCGCCCTGATGCTCGGCGATGCGCGACCCCGACTGGTCATCGGCGACGCCCACCAGCTGAACCTCTGGAACCTCGATCCGGAGTCGGTCTGCCCCCCGGACGCCGAAGCCGACGCCACCGTACGCCGCCCCTCGCCCCTGTCGCCCGACCACCCCGCCTACCTCATCTTCACCTCGGGCTCCACCGGCCGCCCCAAGGGCGTGCTCGGCACCCACCGCGCGCTGGCCAACCGACTTGCCTGGGGAAGGGAGTCGGTGGAGGGCGGCGTAGGCGTGTCCAAGAGCCCGATCAGCTTCATCGACGGCCTGACGGAACTGCTCGGCCCCCTGGTGGCCGGCGCGCCCGTCGCCCTCGCCGACGACGAGGCGACCGGCGACCCGACGGCCCTCGCCGCCCTGGCCGACCGCCACCGGGCCACCCTCCTGACCGCCGTCCCCAGCCTCTACACCACCCTCGTCGAATCCGCCCCGCCCGGCACCTTCGACTCCGTGCGCACCTGGGTCTCCAGCGGCGAACCCCTCACCGGCGAACTCGCCCGAGCGATCACCGAACGCTGGCCGCGAGCCCGGCTCGTCAACCTGTACGGCTGCTCCGAGGCGGCCGGCGACAGCCTGATCCATGTCTACGACGGCAGTGCGGGTCCGGTCCCGTTGGGACAGCCGATCGCCCACACCCAGGTCCACGTCCTCGACCCCTTCCTACGCCCCTCCCCACCCGGCGCGACCGGCGAGCTGTACATCACGGGGGAGGGCCTGGCCCGCGGCTACCTGAACCAACCCGGCCGCACCGCCGAGCGATTCATGGCCAACCCCTACGGCCCACCCGGCAGCCGCCTGTATCGCACAGGCGACATGGCCAGGCAGCGAGCCGACGGCACGTTGGAGTTCCTCGGCCGGGCCGACGACCAGGTCAAGATCAGAGGCTTCCGAGTGGAACCGGGCGAGACAGAGACGGCGATCCGCAGGCTGCCAGGAGTGGCCCGCGCGGCTGTGGTGGCCCGACGCGACAACGCGCCCCCCAAGGGGCGCGAGGAACTGCGCGATCAACCCCCACCGGCCCGCAGTCTCGTCAAGGCCTCTTCGGCACAACGACTAATTGCGTACGTCGTACCGGAACCCGGCGCCACCCCCGACCCCGTGGTCCTACGCCGCGCCCTCTCCGAGCGCCTCCCCGCCCACCTCGTACCCTCCGCCGTCGTCATCCTCGACACACTCCCGCTCACCCCCAGCGGCAAGCTCGACCGCCGCGCCCTCCCCGCCCCCGACTTCACCTCCGCAAGCACCCACGAACCACCCCGCACCGAACCGGAAAAGGTCCTCTGCGGACTCTTCGCCGAGATCCTCGGCCTCGAACGGGTCGGTGTGCACGACGACTTCTTCGAACTCGGCGGCGACAGCATCGTCTCCGTCCAACTGGCCGACCGCGCCCGCAGAGCGGGACTCACGCTCTCGCCACGGGACGTGTTCAGGCGCCGCACCCCGGCCGGCCTCGCGGAAGCACTGCCCGACTCCGCGACCTCCGCGACGGAGGAGTTCATCGCGACCACCGGCCCCCTGGTGTCGCTCAGTCAGGCGCAGCTCGACAACGTCAAGGCGAGGTGGAGGACCCGATGAGCGACGACGGTTCCCTGGTCGAGGACGTCCTGCCCCTGTCCCCGCTGCAACAGGGCCTGCTCTTCCACGCCCTGTTCGACGAGCGCGCCCAGGACATCTACACCATGCGGTCCCTGGTGGAGATCGAGGGACCCCTGCGCCCCGAACTCCTGCGCACGGCCGCCGAGGAACTCTTCGCCCGCCACGCCAACCTGCGCAGCGCCTTCCTCCACGAGGACCTCGACGAACCGGTGCAGGTCGTCCTCAAGCAGGTCACCGTGGACTGGACGGAGGCCGGCGCGGCTCAGGAGGCCGCACTCATCGCCTCCGACACCACCACCCGGTTCGACCTGACCGACCCCCCGCTGCTCCGCCTCACCCTCGTAGACCGGAGCGAGAACCGCTGGCTCCTGATCCTCACCAACCACCACCTCCTCCTCGACGGCTGGTCGGTACCCCTCCTCGTACGAGAACTGCTCCACCTGTACGCCGCCCAGCTCGCCCCCGACCAAGCCGCCCCGCTGCCGGCCGTACGGCCCTACCGCGACTTCCTCGCCTGGCTCGCGGCAAGGGACCGGGACGCCTCGGCCCAGGCCTGGCGACAGGCGCTCGCCGGAGCCACCCCGACGCTCCTGGCCCCCACCGCCCCTGGCCCGGTGCCGGTGACGCCCGAGCTGCACACGCTCCAACTCGACAGGACCATCAAGGAGTTCGCGCGCTCGAACGGCGTCACCGTCAACACCGTCGTACAGGGACTGTGGGCCCTGCTCCTCGCCCGGCTGACCGGCCGGGAAGACGTGGTGTTCGGCGCGACGGTGGCAGGCAGGCCTGCCGAACTCGCCGGTGCGGACGCCATGATCGGACTGTTCATCAACACCGTCCCGGTGCGGGTGGCGGTCCCGCCGGGGGAGCGCGTCGGCGCCTTCCTGCGGCGACTCCAGGACGAGCAAGCACTCCTGATGGACCACCAACACCTGGGGCTCACCGAGATCCAGCGCCAGGCAGGTGCGGGTGACCTCTTCGACACCCTGCTCGTCTTCGAGAACTACCCGATCGACCGCGCCGCCGTCGCGGAGGCCGAGGCGCTCGCCGGACTGCGGATTGTCGACGTCAAGGGCTTCGGCGCCACTCACTACCCGCTGACGCTGGCGGTACTCGACGAGCAACACCTGGACGTCATCTTCGAGTTCCGTCCCGACTCCTACGACCGGGCGGCGGTCGAGGAACTGGCGGGACGCTTCGAACGGCTCGTCCACGCGGTCGTGGCTGCCCCCGACACCCCGCTGGCCGCACTGGACGTTCTGGTGCCCGAGGAGCGGGCGGCGCTGCTGGAAGGGGGCGTGGGGGAGCGGCTCCCGTCCGAGTACCTCACCATGCCCGAGGTGTTCGAGAGCCAGGCGGCGCGTACCCCGGACGCGGTCGCGGTCGTCGGTGCCGGCGAGCGGCTGACCTTCGCCGAGCTCAACACGCAGGCCAATCAACTGGCCCGGATGCTCGTGGAGTCGGGGGCCGGTCCCGAGCGGATCGTGGCGTTCGCGCTGCCGCCGACGCCGTACACCATGGTCGCGATCCTCGCGATCCAGAAGGCGGGCGCGGCCTATCTGCCACTGGACCCCGCCTGGCCGGAGGAACGGATCGCCGGGATGCTCGGGGACGCGCGGCCCGTAGCGCTCGTAGCCGTAGCGGGTACGGCGGGTGCGGCCGGTATGACGCTCAAGTCGGCGATCCTGCTCGACGATCCGGCCACCGCGCGACGCCTGACGGGAACGGACGGCTCCGACCTCACCGACGGAGACCGCTTGGCACCCCTGCTCCCCGAGCACCCCGCCTACGTCATCTACACGTCCGGCTCCACCGGGCGCCCGAAGGCGGTCGTGGTCCCGCAGCGGGCCATCGTCAACCTCTTCACGGCCCACAACGCCGCCCTGCACACACCGGCCTCCCCCGACGGCAGGCCATTGCGGATCGGGCATGCCTGGCCCACCGCCTTCGACGCGTCGTGGCAGCCGATGCTGTGGATGTTCGCCGGGCACGAACTGCACTTCGTGCCCGAGGAGGTGCGCCGCGACCCTGACGCGCTGCGTGCCTTCCTCGCCGAGCACGGGATCGAGTTCATCGAGCTGTCCCCTTCTCTGTTGGGGGAACTGGTCGCCCAAGGCGGGGACTGGCAGGGGAAGGTGAAGGTCCTGGGGGTGGGCGGCGAGGCCGTGCCGCCGGATCTGTGGCGCATCCTCCGGGAGACGGACGGGCTGGCCGCGCACAACCTGTACGGGCCCACCGAGTGCACCGTCGACTCCGCCGACTGCGACCTCGCGCTGAGCGAACGGCCCGCCATCGGACGGCCGGTCGCGGGCGGCACGCTGTACATCCTCGACGGCCACCTCAACCCGGTGCCGATCGGTGTCGAGGGCGAGCTGTATGTCGCGGGCGCCGGACTGGCCCGGGGCTATCTCGGCCAGGCGGGCGCCACCGCGAGCCGCTTCGTCGCCGACCCCTTCGGTGCCCGGCCCGGCGCCCGGATGTACCGCACCGGGGACATCGCCCGCTGGACCGAGGACGGGCTGGTGGAGTGCCTCGGCCGGGTCGACGACCAGGTCAAGATCCGGGGCTACCGGATCGAGCCCGGCGAGATCGAGGCGGTGCTCCTTGAGCACGAACTGGTCGAGCGGGCGGCGGTCGTCGTACGGGAGGACACTCCCGGTGTACGGCGACTGGTGGCCTATGTGGTCGTCACCGCCGAGGTCACGGACGAGCTGCTGCGCCGGTCCGTGTCCGCCGTCCTGCCCGACTACATGGTGCCCTCGGCCTTCGTCCCGGTCGACGGCTTCCCTCTCACCCTCAACGGCAAGCTCGACACCGCCGCACTCCCCGCCCCCTCCCGCACCGCAGGACCGGCCGCCCAGCCGCCCCGGAACACGACCGAGCAGCGCCTCGCCACCCTCTTCACGGAGGTGCTCGGACTGGACACCATCGGGGTGCACGACAGCTTCTTCGCGCTCGGCGGCGACAGCATCGTGTCGATGCGCCTGGTCAGCCAGGCCCGCGCCACCGGCCTCGCCCTCTCACCGCGCGACATCTTCGAGGCCCCGACGATCGCGGAACTCGCCGAGCGAACCACCACAGTTGCCAAGCGAATCCCGACCGCCACCGGGAGTCGTACGACCGACCCCGACGCGGGCACCGGCGACATCCCGCTCACGCCCATCCTGGCCTGGCTGACCGAACAGGGCGGCCCCTTCCGGCAGTTGAGCCAAGCCCGCTTCCTCCGGACACCCGCCGGTACGGATCTCGACCGGCTGCTTCGCACCGTCCAGGCCGTCCTGGACCGGCACGACCTCCTGCGCGCCTCCTTCACGCGTACCGATGGAGGGGAGTGGCGTCTGCGCGTCGCTCCGGCCGGTGCGGTGAGCGCGGCCGACTGCGTACGGAGGAGCGTCGAGGACTGGCAGGACGTGCCCAGCGCGTTCGACGACCTCGTCGCCCAACTCGACCCCACGACCGGGGACATGGCGCGCTTCCTCTGGTTCGACGCCGGACCGGACGACGAAGGCCGGCTCCTGGTCGTACTCCATCACCTGGTGACCGACGCGGCCTCGTGGGGCGTGCTCGTGGCCGACCTGGCCGCCGCCTGGGAAGGCAGGGAACTCTCCCCCCGAGGCACCTCCTTCAAGGAGTGGGCCGAGGCCCTGCACACGGAGGCCTCGCGCCGCACGGACGAACTCACTCTGTGGAAAGGCATCCTGGACCGGCCCGAACCACCCCTGGGCTCCGCCGCGTTGGACCCCTCCCTGGACACCCGCGCCACGACCCGCCGCCACTGGACCGAGCACCCGGCCCCCACCACCTCCGTACAGGAGACCCTCCTGGACGCCCTCGCCCACGCGATCCCCGGCTGGCGCAGGGAATTCGGCCGCTCCGCCTCGGACGACAGCGTCCTCATCGCCCTGGAAGGGCACGGCCGAGAGGAGCAACTCCTCCCCGGCGCCGACCTGTCCAGCACCCTCGGCTGGTTCACCAGCCTCTACCCCGTCAGGCTGGAGCCCGGCGCCCCACCCGCCCCCCTCCCCGACAAGGGCATCGGATACGGCCTCCTCCGCCACCTCAACCCGGCCACCGCCGTAGAACTCGCCGAACTGCCCGAGCCGCAGATCGAGTTCAACTACCTGGGCCGGATGACCATCGGCGAGCAGCGGGACAGCGCCCTGTTCACCAGCGCCCCCGAGACCGGCGCCATGGGCAGCGCGGCCGACCCCGCCATGCCGGCCCCGTACCCCCTGGTCGTCGACGCGGTGATCACGGACGGGGTGCTCAAGGTGTGCTGGCAGTGGCCCGAACGGCTCTTCACGGAGACGGAGATCGACCGACTGGCCGAGTTGTGGAGCGCTTCCCTTGACCTGCTGCTGAAGGGCGGACACCAGTGACCGAGACCGACCTCGCGGCCCGCAAGCGGGAACTGCTCCGCCGCCGACTGGAGAGCGCGGGCCTCGCCGACACCCCGACCCGCTCCGAGCGCATCCCGCGCCGGCCGGCGGACGCGGGGCGCCTCCCGCTGTCGTACGCCCAGTCCCGGATGTGGCTGCTCCAGCAGCTCGACCCGGCCAGCCCCGCCTACAACGTCTGCCTGGCCATCCGGCTGCGGGGCCCTCTGGACGCGGCCCGGCTGCACACCGCCTTACAGGGCCTGGTCACCCGGCACGAGATCCTCCGTACCCGCTACCCGGTCGGTCCGGACGGCGCCCCGGAGCAGGTCGTCGACACCGCCGCGAGGGTTCGGTTCAGCAGCGTCGAGATGTCATTGGAGCGCACGGCCGAACTGGCTCGCGGCGAGTCGGCGACCCCCTTCGACCTGGCCGCCGACCACCCGATGAGGACGGTGCTCGTCCGCCACGCGGACGACGACCACACTCTTGTCCTGACGGTCCATCACATCGCGTGGGACGGCGGCACGTTCAACGCTCTCTCGCGTGATCTGAGCATCCTCTACGCGGCGGAGGCCGAGACCGAGACTCCGTTGGGCGTCGAACCGCTGCCCCTCCAATACGCCGACTACGCCGTCTGGCAGCGCCACACCTGGACCGACGAACGGCTCGACGCCCACCTCCAGCACTGGCGTAAGGCCCTGACACCACCGCCTCGGCCACTCGCCCTCCCGGTCGACGCCCCCCGCACCCCCCAGCCCACCGCACGGGGCGACCGCCGCTTCCACACCTTCGCCCCCGAAGTGACCGACCAGCTCACGGAGTTCGCGAAGAAGTCGGGCGCCACCCCCTTCATGGTGCTGCTCGCGGGTCTGGCCGCCCTCCTGCACCGCACCACCGGCGCCACCGACATCCCCATCGGCTCGGCCGTCATGAACCGCGATCTGCCGGGCCTGGAAAACCTGATCGGCAACTTCGGCAACACCCTGGCCCTCCGCGCCGACCTCGACGGCGACCCCGACTTCACCGAACTCGTCGAACGCGTCCGTCAGTTGTGCACCGACAGCTACGCCCACCAGGACATGCCCTTCGACCGGCTCGTGGAACGTCTGCGCCCCGAACGGCATCCCGGCCGCTCCGTGTACTTCGACGTCATGCTGCTCTTCCTCACCCAGGGCCTCGAAGGACCACGGCTGCCCGGAGTGACCGCCGAGTGGGAGACGGTCCACAACGACACCACCCAGTTCGACCTCTCCCTGGAGGCCTTCCTCACCGAAGGACGGCTGCGGATCGAGGCCACCTACCGCAGCGGACTGTTCACCCCGGTGACCGTCGACCGGCTCCTGCGGCAACTGGAGACCCTGCTCGCGGCGGCCCTCGCCGACCCCGAACTCGCCGTATCCCGACTGCCGTTGATGTCCGACGCGGAGGAGCGCCTGGCTCTGGAGGGCTGGAACGCCACGGACCATCCCGTCCCCGACACCACCCTCACCGCACTCCTCGCCGAACAGGCGGCCCGCACCCCCCGCGCCCCCGCACTCCTCCACGACGACGACACCCTCGACCACGTCCTCGACTACGCGGCCCTCCACGCCCGCGCCAACCGCCTCGCTCGCCTGCTGATCTCCCGCGGAGTCGGCCCCGAGCACCTGGTGGGCGTCGCCCTGGACCGAGGCCCCGACCTGGTGGTGGCCCTGCTCGCCGTGGTCAAAGCGGGCGCCGCCTACCTCCCGCTGGACACCGGCTATCCGGCGGAACGCCTCGCCTTCCTGGTCCAGGACGCCCGGCCGACCCTGATCCTGGCCGCCACCGAAGCCGACCACGGAGTCGACCACGGAGCCCCCGTCCTCCTGCTCGACGAGGAGCGGTACGCCCACCTCGACCCGACCGAGGTCACCGACGCCGAACGCCTCCAGCCCCTTCGCCCCGAGCACCCGGCCTACGTCATCCACACCTCCGGCTCGACCGGTCGCCCGAAGGGTGTCGTCGTCCCCCACGCGGGGATCGTCAACCGGCTGCTGTGGATGCAGGCGACGTACGAACTCGGCCCCGACGACCGGGTGTTGCAGAAGACCCCGGCCGGATTCGACGTCTCCGTCTGGGAGTTCTTCTGGCCGCTGATCTCCGGGGCGGCCCTGGTGCCGGCCCGCCCCGGTGGCCATCGCGACCCCGCCTACCTCGCCGGCCTCATCCGTGAACAGCGGGTGACGACCGCCCACTTCGTGCCCTCCATGCTGCGGGCGTTCCTCGACGACCCCGCCGCCCCAGAAGTGAGCGGCGTCCTGCGCCGGGTGATGTGCAGCGGCGAGGCGCTGCCCTCCGAACTCGCCGAGCGCTTCACCCGTCTCCTCGACGGCACCGCACTGCACAACCTCTACGGGCCGACCGAGGCCGCCGTAGACGTCACCGCGTGGGCGTGCGCCGACGGCACCCGCTCCGCCGCCGGGTCCGTACCGATCGGCCGCCCGGTCTGGAACACCCGCACCCTCGTTCTCGACGCCAAGCTCCGCCCGGTCCCGCCCGGTGTGCCCGGTGAGCTCTACCTGGGCGGCACCCAGCTGGCCCGCGGCTATCTGGGCCGCCCTGGCCTCACCGCCGACCGCTTCGTCGCCGCCCCCTACGGCCCGCCCGGCGGCCGCCTCTACCGCACCGGCGACCTCGTCCGCTGGACCGCCGAGGGCGTGCTGGAGTTCCTCGGCCGCTCCGACGACCAGGTGAAGATCCGTGGTTTCCGGGTCGAACCGGGCGAGACGGAGGCCGCCGTGGCCGCGCTGCCCGGGGTCTCCCAGGCCGCCGTGACGGTACGACGGCCGGACGGCGCACCGCAGCTCGTGGCGTACGCCGTCCCACGGCCCGGCACCCGCCTCGAACCCCTCCAGGTCAGGCAGGACCTGAAGACCACCCTGCCGGACCACCTGCTGCCCACGGCGATCGTCATCCTCGACGAACTGCCCCTCACCCCCAACGGCAAGCTGGACCGAGCCGCCCTGCCCGCCCCCGACCTCGCGGACCTGACCACGGCCACCGCACCCCGCACCGAGGCCGAGGCAACCCTCTGCGCGCTCGTCGCCGAACTGCTCGGCCTGCCCTCCGTCGGCATCCACGACGACTTCTTCGCCCTCGGCGGCCACTCCCTGCTGGCCACCCGCCTGGTCGCCCGGATCCGCGCCGACCTCGGCGTCGTACTGCCGCTGCGCGCCGTCTTCGACACCCCGACCGCCGCCGCGCTCGCCCCCCTGCTGGCGGCCCCGGCCCCCGAGCCTCGCCCGGAGCTGCGGCCCGTGCCGCGCCCGGACGCGATTCCGCTGTCGTCCGCGCAGGCCAGGCTGTGGTTCCTGCACCGGCTGGAAGGGCCGAGCCCGACCTACAACATCCACACCGCCGTACGCCTCACCGGCCACCTCGACCCCAGCGCGCTCCGGCAGGCGCTTCAGGACGTCGTGGGCCGCCACGAGTCACTGCGCACGGTCTTCCCGGACGAGGACGGTGTTCCCCGGCAGAAGGTCGTCACGGACGCGGTCGTCCCGTTCGACATCGTGCCCGCCACGCGGAGCGATCTCGACGCCCTGCTGCGGGAGGCCGCCGCGCACTCCTTCGCCCTGGAGACCGAGATCCCCGTACGCGCCACGCTGTACGGGCTCGCCCCCGACGAGCACGTCCTGTTCCTGCTGATCCACCACATCGCCACCGACGGCTGGTCGGCGGAACCGCTGCTCAGGGACCTGGAGACGGCCTACGCGGCACGGCTGCGAGGCGGGCCGCCCGAGTGGGCGCCGCTGCCCGTGCAGTACGCGGACTACACGCTCTGGCAACGGGAGACGGCGGCAGGCGACAGTCAACTGGACTACTGGACCGGGCAATTGGCGGGCCTTCCCGAGGAACTCCAGCTGCCCGTCGACCGCCCCCGTCCGGCCGTCCACGCCTACGACGCCGGCGCGGTGGACTTCACCATCGGCCCCGACACCCACCGCGCCCTGCGCGCCCTCGCCACGGAAGCCGGCGGCACCGTCTTCATGGCGCTCCAGGCCGCCCTCGCCGTCCTGCTCAGCCGCCTCGGCGCGGGCGACGACATCCCCCTCGGCACCCCGGTGGCCGGACGCGGCGACGCGGCCCTCGACGACCTCGTCGGCCTCTTCGTGAACACCCTCGTGCTGCGCACCGACGTCTCCGGTGACCCGACGTACCGCACCCTGCTCGCCCGCGTCCGCGAGGCCGACGTCGACGCGTACGCCCACCAGGACCTGCCGTTCGAACGGCTCGTGGACGCGCTCGCCCCGACCCGCTCTATGGGCCGCCACCCGCTCTTCCAGGTGATGCTCGCCCACCAACAAGCCCCGGACGAGACAAGGGACTTCGCCGGTCTCACGCTCAGCGAGCTGCGCGTCGACCACTACACCGCCAAGACCGACCTCGCCTTCCACCTCTTCGAACGACCGGACGGCGGCGGGATCGGCGGCTCCCTCGTCCACAGCCACGACCTGTACGACCGCGAGACCGCGCGGGACATGGCCGAACGGTACGTCCGGCTGCTCACCGAACTCGCCGCCGAGCCCGACCGTCCCGTCAGCGCCGCCGACGTACTCACCCCGGGCGAACGGCGGTTGCTGCTGGGGGAGTGGAACGACACCGCCCACCCCATGCCCTCCACCACCCTCACCGCCCTGGTCGAGGAACAGGCGGCGCGGACACCGAGGCTGACGGCCGTGGAGTACGGCATCCCCGGCGGGACGACCCTGACCTACGGCGAGCTCAACGCCCGCGCCAACGACCTTGCCCGGCAGCTGAGTTCGCTCGGCGCCGGACCCGAGCACCGGGTCGGCATCCATCTCGAACGCTCGGTGGAGATGGTCGTCGCCCTGCTCGCCGTCCTCAAGGCGGGCGGGGCGTTCGTGCCGCTGGAGCCGTCGTGGCCCGCCCGGCGGATCGCCGAGGTGTGCGAGAACGCGGGGCTGACGGCCGTACTCGGAGGGGCGGTTCCCGGAGGTCCGCCCGCCCTCGCGGTCGACCTGAGGGACCCCGTGACGGACGCCGGGAACCCGGATGTCCCCGTCGATCCCGAAGGGCTCGCCTACGTCATCTACACCTCCGGCTCGACCGGAGTCCCCAAGGGCGCCATGATCCGGCACCGGGCCATCGCGCACCGACTGCTGTGGCAGCGCGGCCTGTTGGGCTTCGGCACGGACGACGCCGCCCTCTTCAAGGCGCCGCTCGGCTTCGACATCTCCATCAACGAGATCTTCCTGCCCCTCGTGAACGGCGGCCGGGTCGTCATCGCCGAGCCCGGCGGCGAACGGGACGTCGACTATCTGCTGGACACCGTCGAACGCCACCGCGTGACCTTCACCTACCTGGTCTCCTCGATGCTCGACCTCCTCCTCGAACTCGACGGCTTCGCCCGCCGCGCGGAGTCGCTGCGACACGTGTGGTGCGGCGGCGAAGTGCTCACACCCGAGCTGTTCGGCCGCTTCCGGTCCGCGAGCCGGGCGGTCATGTACCACGGCTACGGCCCCGCCGAGGCCACCATCGGCGTCAGCCACGTCGTCTACCGCACCGGCGCGATCCGCAGCGCCGTCTCCATCGGCCGCCCCAACGGCAACACCCGCCTGTACGTCCTCGACGACCGCCTCCGGCCCACGCCGGTCGGCGTACCGGGCGAGCTGTACGCGGGCGGCGTCTACCTCGGCCGCGGCTATGTCAACGACCCCCGTCGCACCGCCGACCACTGGATCGCCGACCCCTTCGGCCCGCCCGGCGGCCGCCTCTACCGCACCGGCGACCTGGTGCGCTGGCGGCGCGACGGCACCCTGGAGTTCCTCGGCCGCGCCGACAACCAGGTCAAGATCCGTGGCATGCGCGTCGAGTTGGAGGAGATCGAGGCGATCCTCGAACAGCACCCGGGTGTGCGGCGCGGAGTCGTGGTGATCCGCGAGGACACACCGGGCGTCAAGCGCCTGGCCGGCTACTGCCTGGCCTCCGGCGACCTCACCGACCTGCCCGGCTGGCTCCGCGAACGTCTCCCCGACCACATGGTCCCGGCCACCCTCACCCACCTGGACGCCTTCCCCCTCCTGCCCTCCGGCAAGGTCGACCGCACTGCGCTGCCCGCACCTGAGGCCACGAGCACCGACACGGCGACCAGGGCGCCCGCCGATGAACGGGAGCGGCTGCTCTGCGAGTTGTTCGCCTCCCTCCTCGGCCTCCCACGCGTCGGCGTCGACGACAACTTCTTCGCACTCGGCGGCGACAGCATCGTCTCCATCCGCCTGGTGACCCTGGCCCGCAAAGCAGGCCTCACCATCAGCCCCCGGCAGGTCTTCCAGACCCCCACCCCGGCCGGCCTGGCCGCGGCGGCCACGCGCGAGCGCCCCACGACCGGCCCGGTGGACGACCCGCTCGGCGAGGCGGACCTGACGCCGATCATGCGCTGGACAGCGGACTCGTACGACGGTCTCGCCCAGGCCGTCCTGCTCGTGACCCCGCCCGATCTCACGTACGACGGCGCGCTGGACATGCTCCAGGCCGTACTGGACCGCCACGACGTCCTGCGGGCCCGGCTGACGGACCGGCTGGTGGTGCCCGCCGAGGGAGCCGTACGGGCGAAGGACGTACTGCTCCAGGTCCGGGACGCGGTGCTCGACGCGCAGCTGGCCGCCGCCGTGGCCCGCCTCGACCCGGCGGCCGGGCGGATGCTCCAGGCCGTCTGGTTCTCGGACACCGGGCGGCTGCTCCTCGTCGCCCACCATCTCGTCGTCGACGGAGTCTCCTGGCGGATCATGACCTCCGACCTGGCGGAGGCCTGGCAGTCTGGGGAGGCCCTTGCGCGCACGGGGACGTCCTTCCGTGCCTGGAGCAGGATCCTGGGCGAGGAGGCGCGCAGGCGAGTGCCCGAACTCCCGCTCTGGAGCCAGCAGTTGGAGTCCGGCCGTCCTCTGCTCGAACGAGCCGTGGAAGGCCCGCGCCGGGACCGGACCCTCGTACTCCCTCCCTCGACCACCGGCCCGCTGCTGACGACCCTGCCCTCCGCCTATCACGCCGCCGTCCCCGACGTCCTGCTGACCGCGCTCGCGCTGGCGGCGGCGAGCTGGCGGGAAGCGCGCGGTGACCTCACGGGGCGGTCCCTCCTCGTCGGTCTGGAGGGGCATGGCCGTGAGGAGGGCATCGCAGAAGGGGTGGATCTGTCGGCCACGGTCGGCTGGTTCACCACCTTCCACCCGGTCGCCGTCGACCCCGGCCCACTGGACCTCGACGAGGCGCTCGACGGCGGCCCGGCGGCGGGCACGGCACTCAAGCGCGTCAAGGAGCAGCTGCGTGCCGTACCGGACGGAGGCCTGGGATACGGGCTGCTGCGGCACCTCAACCCCGACACCTCGGCCGCGCTGGAGAAGCTTCCGCAGCCGCAGGTCGTCTTCAACTACCTCGGGCGATTCACCGCGTCGGCCTCGGCCGACCAGGCGTGGGACCTGGCCCCCGAGGCTCCGATGCTGCCCCTCGCGGGGCCGGTGCGCTTCGGCCTGGAGATCAACGCCGTCGCCGTCGAGGGGGAGGACGGGCCCCGGCTGCACCTCTCGGCCGCCTGGCCCGGGACCTTCCTGACCCCGGCCGAGGCGGCGGATCTGCTGGCCCGGTGGGAGCGGGCCCTGCACGGTCTCGTACGCCATGGCGGGGACGCTCCGGCGGGCGGCCTGACCCCGTCCGACCTGCCGCTGGTGGAGCTGACGCAAGAGGACATCGACGACTTCGAGAACGACTTCGAAAACGACTTCTGAACCAGCGGAGGAACCGGTGACGCAGCACCCCCCGACCGCCGACGAGCTGCTCCGTGCGGTGACTGACACATTCGGCTCGGACACCCCGCCGACCGAGGACGACAGCCTCATCACCTGGGGCCTGGACTCCATCACCCTGATGAAGATCGCGAGCGGCTGGCGTCGCCAGGGCGTCCGCGTCACCTTCGCGGAGCTGGCCAAGGAACCGACGCTGAGGGCGTGGCGCGCGCTGCTCGCGGCCCACGCCGGCGTGGCACCGGAGCCCGCTCCCGCGCCTGTCCCGGTCGCCGACCCCGGGGAACCGTTCCCGCTCGCCGTCATGCAGCACGCCTACTGGATCGGCCGCGGCGAGGACACCACCCTCGGCTCCGTCGCCGCCCATCTCTACGTCGAGTTCGACGGCACCGACGTGGATCCGTCCCGCCTCGACACCGCCGTACGGAGTCTGGTGGAACGGCACGGCATGCTGCGCGCCCGCTTCACCGACGACGGCCGCCAGGAGATCCTCCCCGCGCTCACCCGCCCCGCCACGATCGTCAACGACCTGCGGGGACTGGACGCCGACACGGTCGCGGCCGAACTGGAGGATCTGCGGCACTCCTCCTCGCACGCGCGGCTCGACGTCGCCGCCGGCGAGGTGTTCTCCGTCCAGCTCTCCCTGCTGCCCGACGGCCGCACCCGGCTCCACGTCGACGTCGACATGCTCGCCGCGGACGCCCTCAGCTACCGGGTCCTCCTCTCCGACCTCGCCCACCTCTACCAGGACCCCACGACCCCGCTCCCGCCGATCCGCACCAGCTACCCGGACTACCTCGCCGAACGCGCCACCGTACGACGGCTCAGCCGGGCTGACTCGCAGAAGTGGTGGCAGCGGCGCGTCCCCGAACTGCCCAGCGCGCCCGAACTCCCGCTCGTGCCCGAGGCCGAGCGCGCCGACCCGACCCGGGTCACCCGCCGTCACCACTGGCTGCGCCCGGAGGAGAAGCAGCGTCTGACCGCCCGCGCCCACCGGCACGGACTGACCCCGGCGATGGCGGTGGCGGCCGCCTTCTCGGAGGTGCTGGCCGCCTTCAGCGGTCAGGCGCGCTTCCTCCTCAACGTGCCGATGTTCGACCGCCGCGGCTCCCACCCCGATGTCGACCTGCTCGTCGGGGACTTCACCAGCTCGGTGCTCCTCGACGTGGACCTCGCCGGGCAGGAGACCTTCACCGAGCACGCCCGGCGCCTCCAGGACCGTATGCACACCGACGCCGCCCACGCCGACTACTCCGGCGTGGAAGTCCTGCGCGACCTCTCCCGGCACCGGGGCGAACAGGTCCTCGCCCCGGTCGTGTTCACCAGCGCCCTGAACCTGGGCGAGCTGTTCGACGCGGGGGTGCGGCGGGCGTTCGGGGAGCCGGTCTGGATCATCTCCCAGGGTCCGCAGGTGGTCCTCGACTGCCAGGTCACCGAGGTCGACAGTGGACTGCTGGTCAACTGGGACGTCCGCGAGGACGCCTTCCCCGCCGGCCTCGTCGACGCCATGTTCGCCGCCTTCCACGGGCTGGTGAGCAGGCTCGGCACCGAGGACGCCGTATGGGAGGAGCCCGTGCCGGCGCTCCTCCCGGACGAACAGAAAGCGGTCCGTGCGGCGGTCAACACCACCGCGGGTCCTCGCAGTCACCGGCTGCTGCACCAGGGGTTCTTCGAGCGCGCGGCCGAGCGGCCGGACGCCCCGGCGCTGCTGTGGGCGACCGAAGGGACCCTGTCCTACGGCGAGTTGGCCGACCGGGCGCTGCGGGTCGCGGCCGATCTCGTGGAGCGGGGGGTACGGCCCGGGGACACCGTCGCCGTCAGTTTCCCCAAGGGGCCCGACCAGATCACCGCCGTGCTCGGCGTGCTCGCCGCGGGCGCCGCCTACGTCCCGATCGGCGTCGAGCAGCCGAAGGCCCGCCGGGAACGCATCCGGGCCACCGCGGGATTCCGGGTCGTACTGGACTCCGTGTCGCTGCTCGCCGAACCACTGGCGGCGCCTGTGCCGGTGGATGAGGAGCAGCCCGCCTATGTGCTGTTCACCTCCGGGTCGACCGGGGAGCCCAAGGGCGTCGAGGTGCCGCACCGGGCGGCCGTGAACACCCTCGACGACCTCAACGACCGCTTCGGCGTGGGCCCTTCGGACCGCTGCCTCGCCCTGTCCGCCCTCGACTTCGACCTCTCCGTGTACGACGTGTTCGGGCTGCTGGGCGCGGGCGGCGCGGTGGTCCTCGTGGACGAAGCCGACCGCCGCGAGGCCGCGCAGTGGGCGGAACTGGTCCGCACCCACGGGGTGACCGTCCTCAACTGCGTCCCGCCTTTGCTCGACATGCTGCTCCTCGCCACCGGACCGGGTGAACTCGCCAGTCTCCGTGCTGTGTTGCTCGGCGGCGACTGGGTCGGCATCGACCTGCCGGGGCGGCTCGCCACGCGGGCTCCTGGCTGTCGCTTCACGGGGCTGGGCGGGACGACCGAGACCGCCATCCACTCCGCCGTCTGCGAGGTGACGGACGGTCAGGTGCCGGCGGACTGGAAGTCGGTGCCGTACGGCACCCCGCTGCGTAATGTCCGCTGCCGGGTCGTCGACGGACGCGGCCGGGACTGCCCCGACTGGGTGCCCGGCGAACTGTGGATCGGCGGGGACGGGGTGGCGCTCGGTTACCGGGCCGACCCGGGCCGTACGGCCGAGAAGTTCACGGAGGGGGAGGGGATCCGCTGGTACCGCACCGGGGACCTCGCCCGCTACTGGCCCGACGGCACCCTGGAGTTCCTCGGCCGCCGCGACCACCAGGTGAAACTGCGGGGCTTCCGGATCGAGCTGGGCGAGGTGGAGGCGGCGCTCACCGGACATCCGGCCGTACGCCGGTCGGTGGCGGGGCTGACCCGAGGGCAGCTGGCGGCAGCGGTGGCCGCCGATGGGACGACGGCCGTGGAGGAGTTGCGGGAGTGGGCACGGTCGGTGCTTCCGCCGCACATGGTCCCGTCGCGGATCGTGGTGACCGGGGAGCTTCCGCTGACCTCCAACGGCAAGCTGGACCGGCGTGCCGTTCGTCAACTGTGGGACTCCGAGGAGGAGTTGGAGCATCGGGCGCCCGGCACCGCGCTGGAGACGGTTGTCGCGGGCGTCTGGGCCGATGTCCTCCGGGTCGAACGCGTCGGCCTCGACGACGGGTTCTTCGCACTCGGCGGTGACTCCGTGCTCGCCACGGTCATCGTGAGCAGGCTGCGGGAGGCGCTCGACAGTTCCGAGGTCTCCGTACGGGCGCTGTTCGCCACGCTCACGCCCGGCGGGATGGCCAAGCGGCTGTCCGCCGAGGAGGAGACGCCCGGGCGTCTTGAGCAGGTCGCCGCGATCCACCTGGAGATCGAGGGCATGTCGGCCGAGGAGATCGACTCGGCGCTGCGGGACGGATGACGCACAGGGGAGTGGGGGCGTGCCGCGCTGTGCGGCACGCCCCCCAAGTCCCGCGCCCTCAGTCGAGCTTGGTGAAGCCCGGCTCCAGGTTGTCCAGCGCCCACGGGATGCCCAGTGCCGACGGGCTGCGGAGCTGGCTGACCGTGGCGACATCGGTCACCAGGTAGTTGCCCTTCTTCACCGCGGACATGTTCTTGACCAGCGCGCTGGCCTCGAACGCCTTCTTCAGGTCCGGCGTGGTGAACGCGATGATCACCAGGTCGGCGTCGAGCTTGTCGAGCTGCTCGAAGGACAGCTCACCGGTCGGACTGCCGCTCACCGTCTTGATGTTGGTGACCGAAGGGGTCAGTTTCAGGCCGAGCTCGCTCATCAGTTTCGCGGCGAAGTCGTCCTCGGAGGCGATGGTGTAGATCTTCGCCGGGGTGTTGCCGATGGACAGGCTGTAGGTCTTGCCCGCGAGGCCCGGATGCTCGGCCTTGACGGCGGCGATGCTCGCCTCGGTGTCCTTGATGACCTTCTCGGCCTCGTCCGGCTTGCCGACGGCCTGGCCCACCACCTTCACATGCTCCTGCCAGGTCTGCTGCCCCCATGCCGTCTCGTAGCCGATGGTCGGCGCCACGGCGGCGAGCTTCTTGTAGTCCTTGTCCAGGGTGAAGTCGGAGGTGGCCAGGATGAGGTCCGGCTGGAGGGCGGCGACTGCCTCGTAGTCGACGGCGGTGAGCGTGTCGAGGAGTTTGGTCTTCTTGGTGTCGATCTTGTCCTTGAGCCACGGGTAGACGCCGTCGGAGCTCAGGGCGTCCTTCGAGATGGCGACGGGCGTGACACCGAGGGCGTAGAGCGCGTCGATGTCGTCGGTGCCGCCGTTGCCGATCACCACAACCCGCTCGGGCGCCGCCGTGATCTTCGTGCTGCCGAACTTGTGCTTGACGGTGACGGGGAACGCGGCGTCGGCCCCCGCGTTCTTGGCCCCGTCGGAGGAGGACGCGGCGGGGTCGTCGTCCTCGACGGAGCCGCACGCGGCCAGCGCGGCGGCCAGGGTGACGGTCAGAAGGGTGGTGAGGAGTTTTCTCGACATGTGATCGGCCCTTGCCTCAGCGGGAGTTCGGGTGGGACGTCAGATAGCCGCCCATCGTGCGGAAGTACTCGTGCGCGGCGTACTCGGTGCCGTCCTCGGTCCGCAGCCGCCGTACGAGGAGTCCGTGGTGGCGGCCCGTGTGGGCGTCGGCACCGGCCACGACGACCACGCCGTCGCCCTCGCGGATGAAGATCCGGCCCGGTGTGCCGCCGTAGAACCCCTCGGAGACGGCGGCCTCGACGATCCTGAGGCGCTCTTCGCGGTGGAAGGTGAACGCGTTGGGGTACGGGTCCGACTGGGCGCGGACGAGCCGCTCCAGGCGCTCCGCGGGCCAGGTCCAGTCGATGCGGCTGTCCTCAAGTGCCCTTTTGTGGAAGAAACTTGCCCGGCCGCGGTCCTGGGGCACCCACTGGCCGACGTCCTTGCCGGCGGCGATCAGATCGAGCGACTCGCGCACGATCGGCGCGATGAGGTCGACGGTCCGGTGGAAGAGGTCCGTCGCGGTGTCGGCGGGCCCGACCGGCACCGAGCGCTGGACGAGGACGTCGCCCGCGTCGAGTTCGGCGTTCATGCGGTGCGCGGTGACACCGACCCGCGGCTCGTCGTTGATGAGCGCCCAGATCAGGGGCGAGAAGCCCGCGTACGCCGGCAGCAGCGAGTCGTGCACGTTGAGCGTGCCGTGCGGAGGGAGGTCGAAGACCTCTGGGGGGAGCCAGGTGCGCCAGTTGTTGGCGACGATGATGTCCGGCGCGGACTCCCTTAGCGCGGCGAGGAGTTCGGGGTCGTCGGGCCGGTTGCGCAGCAGGACGGGGACGTCGTTCTTCTCGGCCAGTTCGGCGACGTTGTCGTCCCAGATCTTCTCGTAGGCGTGGTCGCTCTTGGGGTGGGTGACGACGAGGACGACTTCGTGGTCGGAGTCCAGCAGGGCCTGGAGTGTGCGGTGCCCCCAGGTCTGATAGCCGAACATGGCGACGCGCATGCGGTTCTCCCCTCGGACGGCCTCATTGCAAGGTAAGGCTAACCTTATCTAACATGTGGCTGCCTGAGGGAGGCGATGCCACGGTGAACTCACCGCTCACGGGATCGGATCGCACCTACGACATCCTCGGAATAGGTTTCGGGCCGTCAAATCTGGCCCTGGCCATAGCAATTGAGGAGCACAACGCGGCCCTTCCGCCGTCGCGCAGGCTCAACGCCCTTTTCCTGGAACGCCAGCCACGGTTCGGCTGGCACCGGGGCATGCTCATCGACGACGCCACCATGCAGGTGTCCTTCCTCAAGGACCTGGTGACGTTACGGAACCCGACCAGCGACTTCAGCTTTCTGTGCTTTCTGCGCGAACGCGGCCGCCTGGTCGACTTCCTGAACCAGAAGACCCTGTTCCCGCTGCGCGTCGAGTTCCACGAGTACTTCGCCTGGGCCGCCGACCGGGTGCGCTCCCTCGTCGCCTACGACCGGGAGGTGACCGCCGTCGACCCGGTCCGGGACGAGTCGGGCGCCGTCACCTGCTTCGACGTGGTCTGCGGTACGGAGACGTACCGGGCCCGGAACCTGAGCGTGGCCGTCGGCCTCGAACCGCATCTGCCGCCGGGCGCCCAGCTCTCCGAACGCGTCTGGCACAACAGCCAGTTGCTGCCGGGCGTGGAACAACTCACAGCCGAGGGGAAGTCCTTGAGGCGCGCGGTCGTCCTGGGTGCCGGGCAGAGCGCCGCCGAGTCGGTCGACTATCTGCACCGCTCCTTTCCCGAGGCCGAGGTCTGCGCGGTCTTCTCCAAGTACGGCTACACCCCGGCCGACGACAGCCCGTTCGCCAACCGCATCTTCGATCCGGAGGCGGTGGACGTGTACTTCACCTCACCGTCGGAGGTGAAACAGTCCCTGTTCGACTACCACCGCTCCACCAACTACTCCGTCGTCGACATGGACCTGATCGAGTCCTTGTACACGACCGCCTACCGGGAACAGGTCACCGGCCACAAACGGCTGCGCTTCCTCAATGTCTCCCGGATCCGCGAGGTCCGGCCCCGCGACGACGGTGCCCTCGACATCGCGGTCGAGTACCTCCCCACGGGCGAGAGCCATGTCATGGAGGCGGATCTCCTGGTCCACGCCACCGGATACCGCCCACGCGACTTCACGGCCCTGCTCGGCGAGGCCGCCAAACTCTGCCTCCGGGACGACGGGGACGCCATCCGCGTCACCCGCGACCACCGGGTGGAGACCGCCCCCGATGTCACCGCGGGCATCTACCTCCAGGGCGGCACGGAACACACCCACGGCCTGACCTCGACCCTCCTGTCCACCACCGCCGTCCGGGCCGGCGAGATCCACCGCTCCCTGGTCGCCCGGCACGCCGAGGACGGCTAACGCCGAGCCAGGATGCGGGTGATCCCGGCCGCGATCGTGGTCGCCAGGATCCACCCCGCCGCGACCAGCGCGGCCGCCAGCCACTGCTGCCAGCCCTCCGGATTGAAGGCGCCCTCCTGCCCGAAGCCCACCACGGGCAGCAGCAGATCGAGCCCGTACAGGAAGGAGTTGAACGGTGGCGCCTCCGAGGGTTTCGCGGCAGGCGGCTCCCGTACCGCGAACGCGGTGGTCGCGACGAGCAGCAGTACGGCCAGCCAGGCGGCCGCCCGGACCGGGCGGTAGCCGTAGCCGACCGTCCAGTCCTGGACGTACCCCCACAGGCGCCGGGCGGGCGACTGACTCGCCCGGTGCCGGCGGTGCCGGGCCAGCAGGACGTCGCGGGCGGCGTCGTCGTGGCCGTGGCGGGCGTAGGTGGCGGCGAGTTGTTCGTAGGGCTGGGGGAGGTAGCCGCTCGTCTCGCGGGCCAGCCATGCGAGGCGGGTCCGGACCGGAAGCGGTGCCTCCAGGTTGTCGTAGACGAGCCCGTCCATGAGAAGGTCGTCCGGCCAGCAGGCGGGGTCGTCGGCGAGCACGTCGACGCGGGTGTGCCGCAGGTCCACCGGCCCGGCGAACCGTGTGCGTGCGTCTGTGTCGATCGACCCCGTGGTGACTCGTCTTACCGACAAGGTCCCCTCGATCGTGGCGCTGGTGAGGATGAGTGCGGTGACGCGGCAGCCGGACAGCGACACCCGGCCGCGCGCCATGAAGCCCTCGCACAGATCCACCACCCCGGCGGTCAGCCCCCAGAGGATGAGGGCTCGGCCGGACGGGTTCGTCAGCCGGGCCGCGTGGAACTGCACCCCGGCACCCACTCCGGCGTCCATGAGATCGACGCCGCCCTCGGAGGTGAGTTCCCGGAGGTGCAACCCGCCCCGGACTTGTAGTCGACGCGCCGACAGTGTCCGCCGCCCAGGGTTCGCCAGCCGGGCCCCGTTGAGGTGGACGGAGCCGTCGACGCGGGCGTCGTCCAGAACGACCTGCCCATGGCTCGTGAAGCCGGGGGAGGCCTCCAGATCGCCACCCACCCCGATCAGCGAGGCGTCCAGGGCTCGCCCGCCGGGCGCGTCGAACACCGCGCCCGACAGCCGCAACGGCCCCTGCACCGCGGCTCCGGACAGCGCCACCGATCCCTTGGCCGTGAACCCTCCGTCCAGGGCGAGGATGCCCTCGACCCCGAGTCTCTCCGCGCCGAGGGCGACCCCGTCCGGGTTCTCCAGCCGTGCCCCCGTGAACACGCAGCACCGGGAGATCCGGGCGTCCTGAAGCCTCAACTCGCCCTGAGACAGAAGCCCTTCACCGGACGCCGTGAGCCCGCCGCCGCAGAACAACCCACCCTCCACCACCAGCCCGTCGCCGTTGAGCGTCGCCCCGCCCGGATGCACGACCCGCGCGCCTTCCAGCACGAACGTGCCCCCGACCCGCGCGCTCCACATCAGCATCTCCCCGCGAACGTCGGCGTCCCGGCAGTTCACGTCCCGCTCGACCAGCAGGCTGTCCGCATGGAGTGCCGGAGTCCCCGCCAGGCGGGCCCCCGTCAGATCCAGCGACCCGGTGACACGCGCCCGGGTCAGCCCCAGCGGCCCCTCGCAACGCACCGCCGCTAGCCGCAACGACCCCTCCACATGGGCGTCCCGCAGGGAGAGCCCGGGCAGCCGCGAGCCGCGCAGGTCGATCGACCTGGTCGAGGCGGCCTCCAGAAGCGGCTCGTCCTCGAATTCGCTCTCCGTGATCGCGACGGCGTACGGCACCTCGCAACCGGACAGGTCCAGCACGCCGGTCACCACGGCACCCCGTAACCGCAACGCCGCGACGAACCCCGGCACCGCCTCCCGCTCACCCAGCAACAGCCGCGCGATCACCTCCGCACGCACCGTCCCGCCCGACACCACCCGCCCGGCGGGAAACGCGTCCCACAGCTCCCGTTCGGCGTCCGACAGCACAAGCCCCGCCATGACTCCCCCCGTTGCGCACCCTCACCCCAGTGCGCGGTCCAGATTGAACGCCGCGCTGATCAGCGCGAGATGCGTGAACGCCTGCGGGAAATTGCCCTGTTGCTCACCGGTGTGGCTGATCTCCTCGGCGTACAGGCCCAGATGGTTGGCGTACGTCAGCATCTTCTCGAAGGCGAGGCGGGCCTCGTCGACGCGTCCGGCGTGCACCATGGCCTCGACGTACCAGAAGGAGCAGATGGAGAACGTGCCCTCGTCGCCGCGCAGTCCGTCGGGGCTGGCCAGCGGGTCGTAGCGGTAGACGAGGGAGTCGGAGACCAGTTCCTGGGTGAGCGCGTCCAGGGTGGAGAGCCACTTGGGGTCGGTCGGGGCGATGAACTTCGTGAGCGGCATCATCAGCACGGCCGCGTCCAGGACGTCCCCGTCCTCGTGCTGCACGAACGCCTGCCGGGTCTCGGACCAGCCGCGGCTCATGATCCGCCGGTAGATGGTGTCGCGGCACTTCAGCCAGCGGGGCAGATCGGCGGGGAGGCCGCGCCGGTTGGCCATGCGGATCGCCCGTTCGATCGCGACCCAGCACATCAGGCGCGAGTAGAGGAAGTTCTTGCGGCCGCCCCGGGTCTCCCAGATGCCCTCGTCGGGCTGGTCCCAGTGCTCGCACACCCAGTCCACCAGGGCGCACACATCGTCCCACTGGGCGCTGGAAATGGGCTTGGCCCACTTGTCGTAGAGGTAGATCGAGTCGATGAGCGCGCCGTAGATGTCCAGTTGGAGCTGGTCGGCGGCCGCGTTGCCGACGCGTACCGGCGCCGAGCCCTGATGCCCTTCCAGGTGCGGGAGTTCGTACTCGGTGAGGTCGGTGCGGCCGTCGACGCCGTACATGATCTGCAAGGGTCCGGAGGGTTTGCCGTCGCCCGGACTGACGTGCTTGGTCACGAAGTTCATGAACGCCTCGGCCTCGCCGGTGAAGCCGAGCCGCAGCAGGGCGTACACACAGAAGGCGGCGTCGCGCACCCACACGTACCGGTAGTCCCAGTTGCGCTCCCCGCCGAGCTGCTCGGGCAGGCTCGTCGTCGGCGCGGCCACGATCGCGCCGGTCGGGGCGTAGGTGAGGAGCTTGAGGGTGAGGGCCGAGCGGTGCACCATCTCCCGCCAGCGGCCCCGGTACTTGGAGGCGGCCAGCCAGCGGCGCCAGTAGACGACCGTGCTGTTGAACTGCTCCTCGGCCTCGATCCGCGCGCACCGGCGGGGCTCCACGTCCCCGCTGACCTGGTCCAGGGCGAACACCGCCGACTCGCCCTCGGAGAGCTTGAAGTCGGCGCGCACGTCCTGGCCGTCGGTCTCCAGGGCCACCGTCGCGGTCAGACCCAGCGACAGCCCCTCGGAGTCGAAGACGGCGACCTCGCCGACCTTGCGCACGGTGTGCGGCTTCCTGCCGTAGTCGAAGCGTGGCGCGACCCGCGTCCGGAAGGGGATGGAGCCGCGTACGCACACCACCCGCCGGATCAGCCGGTGCCGTTCGGCCTCGGCCGACTCTCCGTCCACGGGCATGAAGTCCTGTACCTCGCCGACCCCGTCCTCGGTGAAGAAGCGGGTGATCAGGACGTTGGTGTCGGGGAAGTAGAACTGCTTGGTCTTCGCCGGTACGGACGCCGCGAGCTCGAAGGCCCCGCCGCGCTCGGCGTCGAGGATCGCCGCGAAGACGCTCGGGGCGTCGAAGGACGGGCAGCAGTACCAGTCGATCGTGCCGTCCGTGCCCACGAGGGCCACGCTCCGCAGGTCACCGATCAGCCCGTGCTCGGCGATCGGCAGATATGTCGGTGCTCCGCTCATCGCAGCCTCCCTGGAACCCAGCCTAGGTCGGCCGAGGCCTTCAGGTGTCGTGAACGGGCTCAGACCGTGATGACCTGGATCCCGGCCTCCTCGAACCGCCGCACCGCGTCCGGCCCGGCAGCGGTGTCCGTCACCAGCGTGTCCACCGCCTCCGCCGCGCAGATCCGGGCGAACGCGCGCTGCCCCAGCTTGCTGGAGTCGGCGGCCACGATCACCCGCTCGGCGCGCTCGCACAGCAGCCGGTTGATCGCGGCCTCCGCCTCGTCGTGCGCGGCCGCGCCGTGCGTGACGTCGAAGGCGACGACACCGAGGACCGCGACATCGACGGTGATCTGGTTCAGCACCCCGTCGGCGAGCGGTCCGATGAGCTCGTACGACTGCGGGCGCGCCACCCCGCCGGTCAGCACGATCTTGAACTGGGGGCGTACGGCCAGCTCGTTGGCGATGTTCAGCGCGTTGGTGACGACGGTGAGCGCGGGCGACCCGGCCGCGAGATCCGCCCGCACCGCCAGGGCGCGGGCCACCTCGGTGGTGGTCGTGCCGCCGGTCAGCCCCACCGCCTCGCCGGGGGTGACGAGACCCGCGACCGCCTTCGCGATGCGCTGCTTCTCGGAGGCGTGCCGGGCCGTCTTGTAGCGCAGCGGCAGCTCGTACGACACCCCGTGCACGACCGCGCCGCCCCGGGTGCGGACGAGCATCTGCTGCTCGGCGAGCTGGTCGAAGTCGCGGCGGATCGTGGCGGCCGACACCTGGAGATCGGCGGCGGCCTCCTCGACGTCCAGCCGGCCGCGCTCCACGAGCAGCTCCAGCAGCGCCTTCCAGCGGGCGTCGCGGGACATCCGCACCCTCCGTTCCTCAGATCTCTCCGTGACCCTAGCGCACCCCGATGCGATCCGAATGCTTGATTCTGCTCGAAAGCTCGCTATATCTTGCAGAAACAAGCACGGCAGTGCGTGGCAAGCGAGTGTTCATGGCAAGGGGAGGAGCCGCGACATGACGTATGTCGAGGACGAACTGGTCAGCCAGCCCGAGTGCTGGATCCGGGCGGCGGCCGAGGCGCCGCGCCACACCGAGGCGCTCCCGGTACGGGGGGAGCGGGTCGCGATCGTGGGGTGCGGGACCTCGTACTTCATGGCGCAGTCCGTCGCCGCGCTGCGCGAGGGCGCGGGTCAGGGCGAGACGGACGCCTTCGCCGCCTCGGAGTTCCCGCAGGGCCGCTCGTACGACCGTGTCGTCGCCCTCACCCGCTCCGGTACCACCACCGAAGTCCTGGAACTGCTCGGCCGGTTGAGGGGCCGCACCCGGACGACGGCGATCACCGCCGACCCGCACACGCCCGTCATCGAGGCCGCCGACGACCTCGTCGTCCTCGACTACGCGGACGAACGGTCCGTCGTCCAGACCCGGTTCGCCACCACCGCGCTCACCCTGCTCCGCGCCCACCTCGGCCTGCACACCGACGCCGTCGTCACCGACGCCCGCACCGCACTCGCCACGCCCCTGCCCGAAGGGCTCGTCGACTGCGCGCAGTTCACCTTCCTGGGCCGTGGCTGGACGGTCGGGCTGGCCAACGAGGCGGGGCTGAAGATGCGCGAGGCCTCGCTGTCCTGGACCGAGGCCTATCCGGCGATGGAGTACCGGCACGGCCCCATCAGCGTCACCACCCACGGCACCGCCACGTGGATGCTCGGCGAGGCCCCCGAGGGACTGGCCGACCAGGTGCGCCAGACCGGCGGACTGTGGGTCGCGGGTGGTCTCGACCCGCTCGCCGAACTGGTCCGCGCCCAGCGGCTCGCCGTGGCCGTCGCCGCCGCCCGCGGCCTCGACCCGGACCGGCCGCGCCACCTCACCCGCTCCGTGATCCTCGCCGGTTCGTAGGAGACGCCGTGCCTCTCGTGACCACCGGCGAGCTCGTCAACCGCGCCGCCACCGGCCATCGGGCCGTGGCCGCCTTCAACATCGTCACGCTCGAACACGTCGAGGCGGTCGTCGCCGGCGCCGAGGCGGCCGCCGCCCCCGTCGTCCTCCAAGTCAGCGAGAACGCCGTCAAGTTCCGCCTCGGCCGTCTCCAGCCCCTCGCCCGCGCCGCCGTCGCCGCCGCCGAACGCGCCACCGTGCCCGTCGCGTTGCACCTCGACCACATCCAGAGCGACACCCTGCTCCGGCAAGCGCCGGACGCCGGATTCAGCTCCGTGATGTACGACGCGGCCCGTCTGCCCTACGACGAGAACCTCGCCGCGACCCGCGCCGCCGCCGACTGGAGCCACGCCCAAGGCCTCTGGATCGAGGCCGAGTTGGGCCAGGTCGGCGGCAAGAACGGCGAACCGCCGCTCGACGCCCACGCCCCCGGCGCCCGCACCGACCCCGCCGAGGCCCGCGCCTTCGTGACCGACTCCGGTGTCGACGCCCTCGCCGTGGCGATCGGCAGCTCGCACGCCATGACCACCCGCACCGCCACCCTCAACCACGACCTGCTCAAACGCCTGTCCGCCACCCTGGACGTACCGCTCGTCCTGCACGGCTCGTCGGGCGTGCCGGACGACGAACTGCGCGCGGCCATCGCGGGCGGCATCACCAAGGTCAACGTCGGCACCGCCCTCAACATCGCCATGACCGGCGCCGTACGCCAGTTCCTCACCGCCCACCCCGAGGCCGTCGACTCCCGCAAGTACCTGGGCGTGGGAAGGGAGGCGATGGCAGGGGCCGCCGAGCGGATCATCCGGCTGGTGGCCGGCGCGGCTACTTCTTGACGGCCCTGAGCACCACGAACTTCGGGTCACTGGCGACCAGTTCACTGTTCCCGAACAGCCGCCGCAGCTTGACGTGGTAGCCCAGATGGCGGTTGCCGATCACCCACAGCTCGCCGCCCGGCCGCAGCGCGCGCTGGGCGCCGGTGAACATCCGCCACGCCGTGGCGTCGGTGGTCGCCTGGTGGGAGTGGAACGGCGGATTGTTGAGCACGAGGTCGACACTCCCGGCCGCCACCCCGGCCAGCCCGTCCCCGACCCGGAACTCGGCGTGCCCCGGCACCCCGTTCGCCTTGTACGTCGCCTCGGCGGAGGCCACCGCCTGGAACGACTCGTCCACGAACAGCACCTCGGCCTCGGGATTGCCGAGCGCCATCGCCGTACCGACGACCCCGTTGCCGCACCCCAGGTCCACCACGCGCTCCGCGCCACGGCTGCGCGGCAGATGCCGAAGGAGGAACCGTGTGCCGATGTCGAGCCGGTCGGCGCAGAAGACACCCGCGTGGTTGACGACGGTGCGTCCCGAGACCCGGCCGATGCCGTCGGGCAGCTCATAGCTGTACGGCCACGGGTTGGCGGCCGGTTCCGCGTTCGGCCCGGGCGTCGGCTCGGGCGTGCAGAAGATCAGCCGCGCCTTCTTCTCCGCGAGGGAGGTGCGGGTCGGTCCGAGGATCCGCTCGAACAGCTTCAGCGTCGAGGTGTGGATCTCCTTGACCATCCCGGTCCCGACGACCACCGTGCCCTCGTGCACCCCGGGCGCCAGCCGCAGCAGCTGGTCCTCCAGGAGGGCCAGGCTCTTCGGCACCCGCACCAGCAGGACGTCGATCCGGCCGGGTGGCGGATCCTGGGTGGTGAGCAGCCGTACGGCCCCCGTCTCGACCCCGGCGCGGGCCAGGTTCGCCCGGGTCGCCTCCTGGGCGAGGTAGGAGTCGGTGATCTGCGTCGGCCGGTGCTCGGCCAGCGCCGTGACCAGCGCGCCCCAGCGGTCGCCGAGAACCACGACCGTGCCGGACAGCGGGACCCCCTGCTCGGCCAGGTGCCTCAGGAGGTACTCGTCCGAGGCGTCCCAGGCACGCAGCCGGTTGCGCGGGTCCTCGGGGAAACGGGCCAGCGCGAGCTCGCCCCAGGGCGTCGTCATACGGTCGTTCATCGTGGGTCCAGGCTAGCCGAGCCGCAGCTCAGGGCAGGATGGGGAGCATGGACGCCGAGCTGTTCCCCAGGGACCGTACGCAGATCGCGCCCGGCGCGGTCCACGTGCCGGACTGGCTCGACGCGCGGCACCAGCGCGAACTCGTGACGGCCTGCCGCGCGTGGGCCCGCCCCCCGGCCGGCCTGCGCACGGTCCACACCCCCGGCGGCGGCACGATGACCGCCCGGCAGGTCTGCCTCGGCTGGCATTGGTACCCGTACGGCTACGCCCGCACGGTCGTCGACGGCGACGGCTCCCCGGTGAAACCGTTCCCGGAATGGCTGGGGGAGCTGGGCCGGAGCGCGGTGCGGGACGCGCTGGGGGAGCCAGGGGAGCCAGGAACGCTGGGGGCGCCGGGGAGGCCGAGGGCGCCCTCACCGTCGTACGACATCGCGTTGATCAATTTCTACGACAGTGACGCCCGCATGGGCATGCACCGCGACAGCGACGAGACGGCGGACGCCCCGGTGGTGTCGCTGAGCCTCGGCGACAGCTGTGTCTTCCGGTTCGGGAACACGGAGACGCGGACGCGGCCGTACACGGATGTCGAGCTGCGCAGCGGCGACCTGTTCGTGTTCGGCGGGCCCGCGCGGCTCGCACACCACGGGGTGCCGAAGGTGTACGCCGGTACCGCGCCGCCGGAGTTGGGGCTGACCGGACGGCTGAACATCACGCTCAGAGTCAGCGGCCGGTAGGTTCCCGGCACAGCGGATCATGGGAGACTCGCCCTCATGAGCGGCGACGCGAACCCCCGGCCGGCGGGGGAAGGAACCACCTCCAGGACACGCCTCGACCGGGGGCGCGGTGCGCTCGGGCCCGCGCTGGAGCTCGTGCACACCGGGCGCGCCCCGACCCGCGCCGTGCTCACCGCCGAGCTCGGCGTGACCCGTGCCACGGCCGGAGCGGTCGCCGCCGAACTGGAGGCCCTCGGGCTGATCCGCGTCGACGCCCGGCCCGGCGCGGCCGCCGGTTCGCAGGGGCGGCCCTCGCACCGGCTCGCGGTCGCCGAGGACGGGCCCGTCGTGCTCGCCGCGCAGGTGCACGCCGACGGGTTCCGGGCGGCGCTGGTCGGCCTCGGCGGCCGGATCGTCGCCACCGCGCCCGGCTGCGAGACCGTCGACGCCGACCCGGCGAAGGTCCTCGCCTCGGTCGTCGAGGCGGGCGTCGAGCTGCTGCGCATCACGGGCCTGCGCTGCGTGGGCGCCGGCCTCGCCGTCCCCTCGGCCGTCGCCGAACCCGACGGCACCGCGCTCAACCCGCTGCACCTGGCCTGGCCCGTCGGCGCCCCCGTGCGCCGGATCTTCGCGGAGTGCGTACGGGCCGCCGGGCTGACCGGACCGGCCTTCGCGGGCAACGACGTCAACCTCGCCGCCCTCGCCGAGCACCGGCACGGCGCGGGGCGCGGCGCCCGGGACCTGCTGTGCGTGGCCACCGGGCACCGGGGCGTCGGCGGGGCGCTCGTCCTCGACGGCCGTCTGCACACCGGCAGTTCGGGCCTGGCGCTGGAGGTCGGCCACCTTACCGTCAACCCCGAGGGCCGCCCCTGCCACTGCGGCAGCCGGGGCTGCCTGGACGTCGAGGCCGACCCCCTCGCCCTCCTCAACGCGGCCGGCCGGGAGCCCGGACCCGAGGTGTCCCTGCTCCAGCAGGCCAACGAACTCGTCCGCGACCACTACGACGACCCGGCCGTCCGCACGGCCGGCGAGGCGCTCATCGACCGGCTCGGCCTGGGCCTCGCCGGCCTGGTGAACATCCTCAACCCGGACCGCATCATCCTCGGCGGCCTCCACCGCACCCTCCTCGACGCCGACCCGGACCGGCTGCGCGCGGTCGTCGCCGACCGAAGCCTGTGGGGGCAGAGCGGGGGCGTGCCGATCCTGGCGTGCACGCTGGACCACAACAGCCTGGTCGGCGCGGCCGAGTTGGCGTGGCAGCCGGTGCTGGACGACCCGCTGGGGGCGCTGACGGCCGCGTGACGTGGGCGCGTCTGCCGAGGGGTGAACGCGAGCGCGAGCGTCAGCCGAGGGATGAACGCGAGGGCGAGTGCCGGCCGGTCAGCGCCTGGGTGCCGATGACGGACAGCAGCTCCAGCTTCTCGGCGGCCTCGGTGCCCGGTTCGGCCGAGTAGACGAGGATGTGCAGATCGTTGCCCTCGACCCGCAGCAGATCGCAGTCCAGGGTGAGCAGGCCCACCTGCGGATGCTCGATCGTCTTGCGCGAGGCCTCCAGACGCCCCACGACCCCCGCGTCCCACAACTCCGAGAACCGCTCGCTGCCCGCCCGCAACTCCTCGATCAGGCGCCGCAGTTGAGGGTCAGCCGGATACCTCGCGGCCGTCGCCCGCAGCTCGGCGACCATGCCGACCTCGAAGGCGCGCCGCTCGTCGGGAGTGTGCCGGACCCGGCCCGGCGCACCGAGGAAGTTGCGCCACACCCCGTTGCGCTCGAAACCGCGCAGACCCGAGGCGTCCCCCAGCAACGCCGAGTACATCGGATTGGCCACGAGCAGGGTCATCGCCGCGTCGGAGACCCCGACCGGCGTGTCCACCAGCCGGTCGAGCAGCCGCTGCACGCTGGGCGTGAGGTACGAGGGCACCGTCCCCGGCCCCGGTGGCACAAGACCGGCCTGCCGGTACAGATACGCCCGCTCGTCCCCCGACAACCGTAGCGCCCGCGCCAGCGCCTCCACGACCTGCGCCGACGGACTGACCGCCCGCCCCTGTTCGAGACGCGTGACGTAGTCGACCGAGATCCCCGCCAGCAGGGCCAGCTCCTCGCGCCGCAGCCCCGGCGCACGCCGCTGACCACCGGCCGGCAGCCCCGCCGTCGCCGGGGCGACCCGGTCGCGCCAGCGCCGCAGCGCCTGCCCCAGTTCCGTCGTCGTCATGCACCCAGTGAACCGCGTCGGCCGAGGCGGTGCCTGGTACTGCGAGTCCCAGGAAGAAGGGTCTTCTGGCTGTCCGCACGGCCCCGCCGGAAGGTGGGGGCATGACGACCACACTCATCACCGGAGCCAACAAGGGTCTCGGCCACGAGACCGCCCGACAGCTCGTCGCCGCGGGTCACACCGTCTACATCGGCGCCCGGGACGCCGAACGCGGCCGCCGCGCCGCCGAGGAACTCGGCGCCCGCTTCGTCCAGCTCGACGTCACCGACGACGCCTCCGTCCAGGCCGCCGCCAAGACCGTCGAGGCCGACGGCGGCCTCGACGTCCTGGTCAACAACGCCGGCATCGAGGTGCGCGTCGAGAACAACGCCATCCCCACCGCCGCGGACACCACCGCCGACGAGATGCGCACGGTGTTCGAGACCAACGTCTTCGGCCTCGTCCGCGTCACCCACGCCTTCCTCCCGCTGCTCCAGCGGTCCACGGCCCCCGTCGTGGTCAACGTCAGCAGCGGCCTCGCCTCACTCTCCCGGCTCTCCGACCCGGACTCCCCGGCGCACTTCTACCCGGCCGTCGCCTACCCGGCGTCCAAGACCACCGTCAACATGATCACCGTGCAGTACGCGAAGGCGTTCCCCGGGATGCGGATCAACGCCGTCGAACCCGGCTTCACCGCGACGGACCTCAACGGCCGCACGGGCACCCAGACCGTCGAACAGGGCGCCGAGATCATTGTCCGCATGGCACGGACCGGCCCCGACGGCCCGACCGGCGCGTACGTCGACGCCGAGGGCCCGCTGCCCTGGTGACCCCCGGGGCCCGGCACGTAGGCTCGGGGCCATGCGGATCTCCGTCTCCTCGGACATGGACGAACCCGTGGCCCGCGCCCTCGTCGCCGAGCTGCGCGCCCGGGGCCACCACGTGGTCACCCACGGGGCGCTCGAACCCGGCTCCGACCCCCAGTGGGCCGCCTGCTCGGAGGCGGCGGCCCGGGACGTCGCGGCGGGATCGGCGGACCAGGCGGTCGTGTGCTGCTGGACCGGCACGGGCGCGTCCATCGCCGCCAACAAGATCCCGGGCGTACGGGCCGCCCTGTGCACCGACGCCTACACCGCCGACGGCGCCCGCCGCTGGAACGACGCCAACGTCCTCGCCCTCAGCCTCCGCCTGACCTCCGAACCGCTGCTCAAGGAGATCCTCGACGCGTGGTTCGCGGCCGAGGCCAGCGCGGACGCGGAGGACCGGGAGAACGTGGCCAGGGTGGGGCGGCTGGATCTCAGGGAGCCGTGACTCGGGGCGCCGTGAGGCTCCACAGCGCGGCGACCAGCGGCCGGCGCAGATCCGTCCGCCGTACGCACAACCCGATCGGAAACGCCTCCGGCGCCGGATCCGCCGGGATCACCGCCAGCCGGTCCCGCACCGCACTGTGCTCCAGTACGAGACGCGGCACCACGCCCGTCCCGCAGCCCAGGGCGACCAGCGTCAACAGCCCTTCGTGACCGTCCGGTTCACAGGCCACCTCGGGCAGGGTGCCCCGGGCGCGGAACCAGCGGTCGGCGGCGTCGCGCACCAGCCCGCGGTGGGGGAGGACGAACGGCCCGTCGAGGCCGGGGTCCGGGCGATCGGCGGCCGTGACCGCCACCAGCTCCGTGACCGCGACGGTCCGTCCCACCAGCGGTTCCGGCAGCCGCGCCGGGATCCCCGCGACCGCCACGTCCACCTCGCCCTCGTCGAGGCGGGCCAGCGCGGCCGCCGCGTCGCCGGTGCGCAGGTCGAGGCGGACCTGGGGGTGCGCGGCGCGGAACGGGGCCAACAGGTCCGGCAGCAGCGCCTGGCAGGCGGTCACCGTGGCGAACACGGCCAGACGGCCGGTGAGTTCGGCCGGGTCGGGATGCTCCTCCCGGTAGGAGCGCCACAACTCCAGTGCCTCGACGGCGTATTCACGGAACCGGTGCCCCTCCGCCGTCAGCGACACCCCGCGCGGCCCCCGGTCGAACAGCCGGTGCCCGAGGTCGGCCTCCAGCCGCTGCACGGTCCGCGTGAGCGTCGCCGCGCTGACGTGACAGTCGAGACTGGTCCGCCCGAAGTTGAGTGTCCGTGCGAGGTGCAGGAAGAGCCGCAGCTCCCGATGATCGTCCCGCATGACCTGCGCCTTTCATTCCCTGCAACAGTCCGCTGCGAATGTTGCGCTTGCCGCAACATGCCCCCGGAGCCTACAACTCGACCATGACCTCCACCACGTACGGCTCCCGTGTCTTCGCCCTCGAAACGATGGACGTCCCCGGCGGCACCGAGACCATCCTCCGCGGCGGCCGACACCTCTTCCCGCTGCTGGCGCAGGCCTTCGCCGGGATCCGCCGCGTCGGCGTGATCGGCTGGGGCCCGCAGGGCCGCGCCCAGGCCCTCAACCTGCGCGACTCCCTCGCCGGCACGGACATCCGGGTGACGGTGGGCCTGCGCCCCGGCTCACGCTCGGCCGCCGACGCCCGCGCCCACGGCTTCACCGAGGAGGACGGAACCCTCGGCGACTGGCTCGCCGTCACCGCCGACAGCGACCTCGTGATCCTGCTGATCGCGGACGCCGCCCTCGCCGCCCACCACCAGGAGCTCTTCGCCGCGCTGAAGCCGGGCGCCGCGATCGGCCTCTCACACGGCTTCCTGCTTGGCCATCTCCGCGCGACCGGAGGCGACTTCCCGCCCGGACACGCGGTGATCGCGGTCTGCCCCAAGGGCATGGGCGACTCCGTGCGACGGCTCTACCAGCAGGGCGCCGAGATCAACGGCGCCGGGATCAACAGCAGTTACGCCGTCCACGCCGACCCCGACGGCCGGGCCGTCGACCTCGCGCTCGGCTGGTCGGTCGCGCTCGGCTCGCCGTACACCTTCCGCACCACGCTCGACAGCGAGTACCTCTCCGACATCGTCGGCGAACGCGCCATCCTGCTCGGCGCCGTCCACGGCATCGTCGAGAGCCTCTTCACCCGCTACCGCCTCGCCGGGGACGACGCGGTGACGGCGTACGAACGCTCCTGCGAGAACGTGACCGGCCCGATCGCCCGCACGATCTCCCGGGCCGGCCTGCGCGCGGTCCGCGAGGGCCTCGACCCCGACAGCCGGGACGTCTTCGACCGCGCGTACACGGCGACGTACGGTCCCGCCCGGGAGATCGTCGCAGAGATCTACGACGAGGTCGCCGACGGCACGGAGCTGCGCAGCGTGATCCTGGCCGAACGGCGGCTCGGGGCACGGGAGATGAGCC
This sequence comes from Streptomyces sp. NPDC046909, assembly GCF_040644695.1. Lineage (NCBI taxonomy): Bacteria > Bacillati > Actinomycetota > Actinomycetes > Kitasatosporales > Streptomycetaceae > Streptomyces > Streptomyces sp. NPDC046909. Next base: position 85,400 of record NZ_JBEYXC010000006.1, read on the forward strand.
GGATCGGTGGCTCCCCGATGTGGTCGGTGAGCGCGAGGGCGCACGCCCGCCGGGCCGGACGGGAGCTGTCCGTCGACCCCTTCACGGCAGGCGTGTTCATCGCCACGATGACGGCCCAGATCGACGAGTTCGCCGACCGGGGCCACCCCTGGTCCGAGATCGTCAACGAGTCCGTCATCGAGGCCGTCGACTCCCTGCTGCCCTACATGCACGCCCGCGACGTCGCCTACATGGTCGACAACTGCTCCCGCACCGCCCGCCTCGGCGCCCGCCGCTGGGGCCCCCGCTTCCAGACCGCCTACGAGCAGATCGCCTACCCGGCCGCCGAACACCCGGCCGACACCGCCCTGTTGACGGCCTTCGACACCCACCCCGCCCACGAAGCCCTGGCCGCGGCGGCGAAACTGAGGCCTTCGGTGGACATCGCCGTCGCCTAGCCGGCCTCCGCCAGGGCGCGGCGCGGTCTCGGGACCAGTTCGCCGCCGCAGTTCGGGCAGATGTCGTGCATGGCCTCGCTGCACGCCACACAGAAGGTGCACTCGTAGGTGCAGATACGGGCGGCGGCGTCGGTCGGCAGCTCGGCCTTCTCGCAGCGTTCGCAGCGGTCGCGCATCTCCAGCGCCATCTCAGCTCCAGTCCTCGTCGCTCGGTCAGGGCCACTCGACGGCGAGGGCCCGCCCAGGATTCTCCCTCATGATGAGTCCGACCAGCTCAGCGCCCATGTCCGCCGCCAGCCGCGGCACCACCCGACGCAGCAGATACGGCATCCCCGGACCGCCGTTCACCGAACGCGCCGCCGCGGTCGTGGTGTCACCGCCGAGAAGGAGACGGTCCCCGAACCCCGCCTCCGCCAGGGCCCGCACGGCGTCCGGCATCCGCCAGTCCGTGGCGTGGTTCGCGCGCGACGGACCGTCGAAGGCGAGGTAGCAGCCGCTCGCCGCGGCCTGGCGATGCACGACGAGGTCGGGGGAGCGGTTCAGATGGCCGAGGATCACGCGGTGCGGCGGCACCCCCAACTCCCCGCACAGCAGGTCGAGTACGTCCAGCGCACCGGTGCCCAGCTCCAGATGGACCGCGATCGGCGCCCCCGTCGCGTGGTGCGCCTCGGCCGCCGCGGTCATCGTCCAGCGGGCGTGCGCGTCGAGCGCGTGGAAGCCGCCCGCGACCTTGACGATCCCGGCGCGCACCCCCGACGTCCCGATGCCCTGCGTGAGTTCGGCGACGAAGAGCGCGGCGAGCCCGCCCCGCAGCGCCTTCAACGTCCGCTCGTCGTAGTGGACGGCCTGGTGCAGCCCGGTCGCGGCCACCACCCGCACCCCGGTCTCCCGGGACAGCGGCGGCAGATCCGCGGCCCGCCGCCCGAGACCGTACGGCGTCCACTGCACGACACTGTTCCCGCCCAGGGCGCGGAACGCCGCCAGCTCCGCCCGGGCCGCGGACACGTCCCGCAGCTCCTGCCCGGGCAACTGCGGGCTGCCGAAGAACACATGGTCATGCGCGTCGCACACGCCCAGCTCCGCCGGCGCCACGTCCCCGAGCACCGTACGGACCGCGCTCACCACTGGCGCCCCCGCGGCAACGCGGACAGCCCCGGCGCCGACAGATGCAGCACCTGGAACACCTCGCCGTCCGCCTTGGGCTCGTCCCGCGCCCAGAGCGAGACGTGGACGACCTCCCACCGGCTGGAGTCGACGACGGCCGCCGCCAGCACCGCCCCGTCCTCCGCCGCGAGCCGCCCGGCCTCGCGCACCGCGTCCCCCATGACCGCCGCCAACTCCACCCCGTCCGGCACGAGTTGACGGCGCCGCACCGCGACCCGCGCGGGCGAACCGGCGGCGCCGCCCTCCTCGTACGCCAGACCCGTCCACTGCCGCACCGACGGCCGTCCGAAGTCGCCGCACGGTTTCTGGAACGGGCCGCCCCAGAGGAAGGAGTTCATGCCCGCCATGGTGTCCCACAGATAGAACGGCGCGTACTGGTTCACCGGCGACCCGTGCACCCCGCGCTCCCGGATGAGATACGCCTTGGCCCCGAGGCCCTCCCAGTCGTCGAGGAGGTGTCCGACGCGGGCGACCCGGCCGCGGACGGCACCCATGTCGTAGTCGGCGGGCAGCGTGAACTCGTACTGCATGGCATGCATCGCGTGCCTCCTCAGGCGGGGTACTCCGCGGCGTCGACGTGTGTCTCCCAGTGCGCGGTCGTACCGTCCTCGGCGGCCTCCACGACCGTGAGATGGGTCATGAACGTGCGCGGTCCGGCGCCGTGCCAGTGCCGTTCGCCCGGCTCGATCCGGTGCCAGGCGGTGTGCGCTCCCGGCGCGAAGTGGACGTTGAACATCCGCAGCCGGGACGGGGATGCGGGCGCGGCTGTCTCGTCCAGCCACACCGTGCCCGTGAAGTTCTCCGCCGGGCCCTGGAGTGTGTCGGGACGCTTCCTTGTGATGTGCACGTGCGTGAACTCCTAGCGAGACGGCTTGAGAAGGGAGAGCAGCCCGCGGACCCCCGCGTCGAAGGCGGCGGGGGAGCCGGACGCGCGGGCGAGGACATAGCCGCCCTGCACGGTGGCGACGACGGTCGCGGCGATCGCCTCGCCGTCCAGGGAAGCCGCGAACTGCCCCTGCTCCTTGCCCTCTTCGACGATCCCGGCGATCCGCTCACGCAGCCAGTCGATGGTCTCGTCCACCGGCGCCCGCAACTCGTCGCTCGCGATGACCTCCGGGTCCATCGTCAGCCGGCCGACCGGACAGCCGCGCAGCACATCGCGCTCGCGCAGCAGATACGCCTCGATCCGCTCGTACGGCGTTCCCGGGCCGCCGAGCACTCCCTCGGCGGTGGCCCGCAACTCCTCGGCCGTCCGCCGGATCGCGGCCAGCGCGAGATCGGGCTTGCCCTTGAAGTGGTGGTACATGCTGCCCTGCCCGGCGCCCGAGCGCTCCAGGATGGCCTTGGGGCTGGTGCCCACGTAACCGCGCTCCCACAGCAGCTCGCGCGTGGACTCGATCAGACGCTCCGGGGTGCTCATGCGCTCACTGTACATACTAGTGGTTACAGAAGTCGAGCCGCTTGAGGAGCAGCCGGAAGGCGCCTTCGTACTCCCCGGGAGGTACGCGCATTGCCGCTGGCCGTACGACGACCCGGACCCCCTCCCGGAGCCAGGCTCGAAGCATCAACGGAACACCGGAACACCGGACACACCTCTAGGGAGATGACCCGAGATGCAGACCCTGGCGCACTGGGACGGCGGGCCCGGCCCGTGGATCCTTCTCTTCCCGCTGATCTGGGCGGCCGTCGTCGTCGGCGCCGTCACCGTCCTCCGCCGCACCGTGTGGCGCGGCCGCCGCGGCCCGTGGCGTGCGATGTCCGACAGCGGCCCGTCCGGCGACTCGCCCATCGCGATGCTCGGCCGCCGCTTCGCCTCAGGCGAGATCGACGAGGACGAGTACTGGCGCCGGCTGTCCGTCCTGGACGAGCAGTTCGGCCGTACGGGCAAGGGCGGTGCGGCATGACCGCCACCACCGCCACGACGGGCACACGGTCGGCCGCCCGGGTCGTCGACGCCGTCAAGGTCTACGGCAGCGGTGACACCAGCGTGAGGGCCCTGGACGGGGTGAGCGTCGACTTCCCGGCCGGCCGCTTCACCGCGATCATGGGGCCCTCGGGCTCCGGCAAGTCCACCCTGATGCACTGCGCGGCCGGCCTCGACACGCTCACCTCGGGCACCGCCCACATCGGCGACACCGAACTGAGCTCCCTCGACGACCGCCGCCTCACCCTCCTGCGCCGCGACCGCGTGGGCTTCGTGTTCCAGGCCTTCAACCTGGTGCCGACGCTGACCGTCGCGGAGAACATCACGCTCCCCCTCGACCTGGCGGGCGGCAACGGCGACCGGGAGTGGATCGACGCCCTCGTCGACGTCGTCGGCCTGCGCGACCGGCTCCACCACCGGCCCTCCGAACTCTCCGGCGGCCAGCAGCAACGCGTCGCCGTGGCAAGGGCGTTCGCCGGTCAGCCGGACGTCGTCTTCGCCGACGAGCCCACCGGCAACCTCGACTCCCGCTCCGGCGAGGAGGTCCTCGGCCTCCTGGGCCGCGCGGTGCGCCGGACCGCCCGCACGGTCGTCATGGTCACCCACGACCCGGTGGCCGCCGCCCACGCCGACGAGGTCGTCTTCCTCACGGACGGGCGCCTGGTCGACCGTATGACCGCGCCGACCGCCGACAAGGTCCTGGACCGCATGAAGGCCTTCGACGCCACCTCACCCCGAGTGGAGCCGTCATGAACGCCTCCGTCCGCCTGAGCGTGTCCTCCCTGCGCGCCCACAGGCGCCGCTTCGCCGGCACCTTCCTCGCGGTGTTCCTCGGCGTCGCCTTCCTGGCCGGCACCCTGGTCATGGGCGACACCCTGCGCGCCAGCTTCGACACCATGTTCGGCAGGGCCACCAGCGGCACCGACGCCGTCGTCCGCAGCGCCGACGCCATCACCACACCCGGGGAGAGCCAGGGCGTACGCCAGCCCGTCGCCACGGACCTCGTGACGGCCATCGAGCAGGTCCCCGGCGTGGCGGCCGCCGCCCCCAGCATCCAGGGCGCGGGCCAGCTGGTCGGCGCGAACGGCGACCCCATCGGCGGCCAGGGACCGCCCACCCTCGCCGGCAACTGGATCGCCGACCCCGAACTCAACGCCTACCGGCTCGCCGAGGGCCGCGCCCCCGCGAAGCCGGGCGAGGTCGTCATCGACCGCGGCACGGCCGAGCGCGGCGACCTGAGGATCGGTGACACCACGACCCTGCGCACCCCCGACCCGGTCCAGGTGACGATCGTCGGCCTGGCCACCTTCGGCGGCGAGGACGGCATGGCCCAGGTGACCTTCACCGGCATGACCCAGGCCGACGCCGAGAAGTACCTCACCGCACGCCCAGGCGAGGCGTCGACCATCCAGGTGCGCGCCGGACCCGGTGTGAGCCAGCGGGAGCTCGTCGACCGGCTGACTCCCGTGCTGCCCAAGGGTGTTGAGGCCATCACCGGCCAGGAGTCGGCCGAGGAGAACACGGAGATGATCTCCAGCCAGTTCCTGACCGTCTTCACGCTCTTCCTCCTCGTCTTCTCCGGTGTCGCCCTGCTCGTCGCGACCTTCTCCATCCACAACACCTTCGCGATCGTCGTCGCCCAACGCACCCGCGAGAACGCCCTGTTGCGGGCCCTCGGCGCCTCCCGCCGCCAGGTCACCGCGTCGACCCTCGTCGAGGCGACCGCGGTCGCGGTGACGGCCTCGCTCGCCGGTCTGGCGGGCGGCATCGGCATCGCCGCGGGCCTCCAGGCACTGTTCCCGGCCATCGGATTCCCCTTCCCCGAGGGCGACTTGGTGATCAGCGCCCTGTCGATGCTGCTGCCGCTCGCGGTCGGCGTCGTGGTCTGCCTCGGCTCCGCGCTCCTGCCCGCCGTACGGGCCGGCCGCACCGCGCCCATGGCGGCACTGCGCGAGACCGCCGTCGACACCTCCGGCGCCTCCCGCGTCCGCGCCGTCGCCGGACTGGGCCTCGCCGCCCTCGCCCTCGGCATGACGATCAGCGGCGTCCTCGTGTCGCCGTCCCTGTGGCTCGCGGGACTCGGCGCGGTCCTGGCCCTCGCGGCGTTCGTCGTCCTCGGCCCGGTCGCCTCCACCACGGCCGTCCGCGTTCTCGGCGGCCCCCTCGACCGACTGCGCGGCGTCACCGGCGGCCTCGCCCGGCGCAACGCCCTGCGCAGCCCCAAGCGCACGGCCGCCACCGCGAGCGCCCTGATGATCGGCGTGGCGGTCGTCTCCCTGTTCACGGTGTTCGGCGCCTCCCTCAAGGCGACCATGGACCAGACGGTCTCCCGCTCCTTCGCGGGCGACGTGGCGGTGAGCACCCCCTCGTTCGGCGCGGGCGGCAGCGGTCTGAGCCCTCGCCTCGCCGGCGCCGTCGCCGAGCTGCCCGAGGTCGACACGGCCGTCGGACTCGGCCGCGGTGTCGCCGAAGTCGACGGCAAGGGACGGGCGTTGACCGTCACCGACCCCCTCGCCCTGGAGCGCACCTTCGACCTCGGCACGGTCAAGGGCTCCCTGAGCGACCTCGGCACCGACGGGATCGCCCTCGACGAGAACGCGGCGGACGAACAGGGACTGAAGACCGGCGACACCGCCCGACTCACGTTCACCGACGGCGAGAAGGAGACCTTCACGGTGCGCGCGGTCTACGACCGCTCGGAACTCGCGGGGGAGTACGTCATCACCCGCGCGGCCTGGGAACCGCACCGCACCCAGGACTCCGACACGCTGGTCGCCGTCTCGTTCAAGGACGGCGTGAGCACGGACACCGGCAAGGCGGCGGTGGAGAAGGTGGCGGAGCACTACGGCAACCCCGAGGTGCAGACCCGGGACGAGTACGCGCAGTCCTCGGCCGGCGGCATCGACATGATGCTCACCCTCGTCTACGCCCTGCTGGCCCTGGCGGTCCTCATCGCACTCCTCGGCATCGCCAACACCCTGACGCTCGCGATCCACGAGCGCACCCGGGAACTGGGCCTGCTGCGGGCGGTCGGCCAGACCCGCGCCCAACTGCGGGCCATGGTCCGCTGGGAGTCGGTCCTGGTGGCGGCCTTCGGCACGGTCGGCGGCCTCGCGCTGGGCGCCTTCCTCGGCTGGGTCCTCGTCAAGGCCTCCGACGGCGCCAGCGACAGCGCCTTCGCCTTCGCGATGCCGCCCGTGCAACTCGCGATCGTGGCCCTGGTGGGCCTGGCGGCGGGCGCCCTGGCGGGCCTGCGGCCGGCGAGGAGGGCGGCACGCCTGGACGTACTGCGTGCCATCGCCACCGAGTGACAAGGAGGGGCAGAGAAGCTGTCACCGCCCGGTCAGCCGACAACGGCCGACCGGGCGGGAGCATGTTCGACCCTGCGGGTGTCGACCTCGGCGAAGACCCGGCCGCTCTTGTCGCCGGCGGTCCGCCGCGGCGGACGCGCGGTGGCGGCACGAGGGGCGGCGGGCGCGGACAGCGCGAACCACACGACCTTCCCCGCCTGCCCGTCCGGCCGCGCTCCCCAGCTCTCGCTGACGGCGGCCACCATCGCCAGACCCCGCCCGCAGGTGGCGAGCGTGTCGGTGTCCAGGAGGTCGTCCGAGAGGTCGTCCGGCAGGCCGTCCGAGAGGTCCTCGTCCGGGAGACTGCCGGGCATGTCGGCCACGACCGGCAGACGCGGGTCGTGGTCGTGCACCGAGACCATGAGCCGGTCGAGCACCAGCTCGATCTCCACGGTGCACATCTTGTCGGGCTGGGCGTGCCGGTGGACGTTGGTCAACAGCTCCGTCACACCGAGCGCCGCCCGGTCTATGAGGGGGTCCAGATGCCAGTAGCGCAACTGCGCAGAGACGATTCTGCGGACCTGGCCGATCCGCGACGGCAGGGCTTGGAGCTCCACCGTGCAGTGCCTGCTTGGGTGACTGATCACGGCTGCGACTCCCCGACTGAAGAGGTCCGGAAGAACACGGAGTTCGGATCGATCAGCAGGGCGCCTGGTGAAACGGCCGCCTGCTGCCATGCCCGGCGGGCTGGTTCGCAGCGTTATCGCCGGTAAACCCAGAGTGACGTGCCACCAGCGTGACTCAGGGGGCGAGGCCCCGCAACTCGCGGTGACTCACCCGCTACGTCCCGCGGCCTTCCGTACGGCCTCGATGAACCGGCGTGCCGCGGGCGGCCCCGGCTCGCCCGGAGCGGGGTCGTGATCGCCGAGGGTCAGCAGATACCGCTTGCCGTTGAGATCGGCGAGGGCCCGGTCGTCGGCGGCGAACCAGGGCTTGGAGGCCCGCACCGCCTGCACCGGCGCGCTGTCGATCTCGCTGCCGTAACTGGTGAGCAACTCCAGCCTGCCGTCGCTGATCCGCACCTGTCCGGCCCGGGTGAGCGAACGCAGCCGCTTCCCGATCCGCACGCCCGTGGCCGTGAACTCCGGCTCCGCCATGCTCCCCGCCCCCTCGCGCGCTCGGTGTGCCGGCCCATGATCCGGCTCGTTACGTGATCCAGTGTGCGCCCCCGTCCGGGACCGGCGCGTCCCGTTCGGTGCAGTCTGCCCCCACCTGGCGTCGAGCACCAGTGCGCATACGGTGCCGGGCGCTGGAGCCCGGAGCACTCGTTCGAATGCGCCCCCACGCCCCTGCGGAGCCCGCTCCCCAGGGTGGTCTTTGGGGTGCTCAAAGGTGTGTTTATGCAGGTGAGAAGCGTGCGGAAGGTGTTTATGATCGAGGCGTCGACAGCGCGACCCGCCGTCGGCGCGAAGCCTAAGGAGCCCCCGCCGTGAGCACCCCCCAGCAGATCCGGACCGGCGCCACCCTCGACGTCGACCACAGCGACGTCACCTACCGCGACTGGCTGAAAGAGGCCGTCCGCAAGGTCCAGGCCGACGCCAACCGCTCGGCCGACACCCACCTGCTGCGCTTCCCGCTGCCGGAGAAGTGGGGCATCGACCTGTACCTCAAGGACGAGTCGACCCACCCGACCGGCAGCCTCAAGCACCGCCTCGCCCGCTCCCTCTTCCTCTACGGGCTGTGCAATGGCTGGATCCGGCCGGGCCGCCCGGTCATCGAGGCGTCCAGCGGCTCGACGGCCGTCTCCGAGGCGTACTTCGCGAAGCTGATCGGCGTGCCCTTCATCGCCGTTATGCCGCGCACGACCAGCGCCGAGAAGTGCCGACTGATCGAGTTCCACGGCGGGCAGTGCCACTTCGTGGACGACTCGCGGAAGATGTACGAGGAGTCCGCCCGCCTCGCGGTGGAGACCGGCGGCCACTACATGGACCAGTTCACCTACGCGGAACGGGCCACGGACTGGCGCGGCAACAACAACATCGCCGAATCCATCTTCCGCCAGCTGGAGTTGGAGAGATTCCCGGACCCCGCGTGGATCGTCGCCACGGCCGGCACCGGCGGCACCTCGGCGACCATCGCCCGCTACGTCCACTACACCCAGCGCGACACCCGCATCTGTGTCGCCGATCCGGAGAACTCCTGTTTCTTCGAGGGCTGGACCACCGGCGATCCGGACGTCACCTGTGACTGCGGCTCCCGCATCGAGGGCATCGGCCGCCCCCGCATGGAACCGAGCTTCGTGCCCGGCGCCGTCGACCGCATGATGAAGGTCCCCGACGCGGCGAGCGTCGCCGCCGTACGGGCACTGGAACAGGCCATCGGCCGCAAGGCGGGCGGCTCGACCGGCACCGGCCTGTGGAGCGCGCTGAAGATCGTCGCCGAGATGGTGGCTGAGGGACGGCGGGGGAGCGTGGTGACGCTGCTGTGCGACCCGGGGGACCGCTACCTCGACAAGTACTACTCGGACGCGTGGCTGGCCGAACAGGGCCTGGACATCCAGCCGTACACCGAGGCGATCGAGTCGTTCCTGGAGACGGGGGTCTGGCCCTGTTAGGACGGCCTTGCTCAGGCCGCCAGGCGCCGGTCCAGTGAAGCGACCGCGCCGCGGAACGCCCGCCCCAGCCCGGCGCGTCCGAGTTTCGCCACGAGGCGGAGCGGGGCCGTGCCGTCGATGGCGAAGGTCCAGCGCACATGGGTGCCCGTCCCCGACGGGGTGAGCCGCCATTCCTCGGCGAAGGCGTGGACGCCGGGAGTGTTCGCGCTGTCGACGCGATAGGCGTACACCTCCGGCGCCTTCGCCGCGATGATCGTCTCCTGGAAGCGTCCACCGCCCCTGAGATGGATCTCGCGCGTCGAGCCGTCACCGGTCGGCCGGGCGAAGGTGACCGCGGAGAACCATTCCGGCCAGCCCGGTACGTCGTCGGCGAGCGCCCGGTACACGGCCTCCGGGGCGGCGGACATCTGCCGTGCGAAGACCATGCGTACGGGAGCGACCTCGATGAAGTCCAGCCCCACGGCGCGCAGTTGGTGAGCCACGGTCACACCCCCGAGGTGACGACAGAGGTGTGACACCCTAACTGAGGCCCCGTCAGCTGTCTGTACCGCCGCCGGGCTCACCGGCCACCACCAGGCGCCGCAGATGCTCGGCGACCTCCTCGCGCGCCGGAGTGGGCAGCCCCGCGTCCGTCACCAGCGTGTCGACCTGCTCCAGCGCGGCGAACGAACTCAGGCCCACCGTGCCCCACTTGGTGTGGTCGGCGACCACCACGACCCGCCGCGCCGACTGCACCAGACGGCGGTTGGTCTCGGCCTCCGCGAGATTCGGTGTCGACAGACCGGCCTCGACCGATATCCCGTGGACCCCGAGGAACAGCACGTCGAAGTGGAGCGCCGCGATCGCCTGGTCGGCCACCGGGCCCACCAGCGAGTCCGACGGCGTGCGCACCCCGCCGGTCAGCACCACCGTGGCCGCGCCCTGACGGGGGCCCGTGGTGCGCTGCGCCGCGTGGAAGACGTCGGCCACCCGCACCGAGTTGGTGACGACGGTGAGGTCCGGCACATCGAGCAGATGATGCGCCAGCGCGAACGTCGTCGTACCGCCTGAAAGAGCGATCGCGGAACCCGGCGCGACCAGTTCGGCCGCCGCCCGCGCGATGTCCTCCTTGGCGGACAGTTCCAGACCCGACTTGGCCTCGAAACCCGGCTCGTGCGTGCTCGCCTCGACGACCGGGACCGCGCCGCCGTGCACCTTCTCCAGGACACCCTGCCGCGCCAGCGCGTCGAGATCGCGCCGCACGGTCATGTCCGACACGCCGAGCTTGCGCGTCAGCTCGTTGACCCGGACGCCGCCGCGCCGCCGCACCTCGTCCAGGATGAGGGCGCGTCGCTGCTCCGCGAGGAGGTTCTGATTCTCACTCACGTACGCTCCGGTCCTTTCGCCTCAACCTGTCCGACACGCCCGGCACACCAGCTCCGACGAGGACATTCTCCCTGTCTCCGGTGCGCGGGCGTCCCATCCTCGCACGGCACGGTACCGGTCGCGCCACCGACCGTCACGACGCGCGCATGTCACTCGATCCCCTCTGTTCCCGACACGGTCACCCGGATCGGGGAGATTCCGTGACGAGCGGTGTGCCCGCACGTCCCAGCGGAGATCCTTGAGCCCGCACGGACACACGCAGTCAGCGCGTCACGGGGGAAGTGCAGAACAGTGGAACGTGTCTCAAGCGGCGGGCGGGACGGCTCCGCCCTGGAACTCCTGGTCCATGGAGTGGGCGGTACGACGCCCGAGAAGATGCTCGACGATCCGCGGACCGTGCGGATCACCGGCGACCACACCGCGGCGGTGTTCCGGCGCGCCGAGGACGCCGGGGCCGACACCGGACACGACGGCCGCCGGGGCGAACCGGTGCCCGAGGCCTACGTCTGGTGCAACCTCACCTCCGGCAACGCCACGCGCGCGCTGTGGCTGTTGCTGCTGCCGTTCATGGTGGTCAACCTCGCCCACTGGATGCGCCCCACCGCGCGCGGCCGCACCCGCACGGTCCGCCTCTACGGACTCCTGGTGCGGCTCACGGCCCTGACCCTGACCGTGCTGCTGGTCGCCGCCGTGTGCGAGGTGGCCCTCGACCTGGCCGCCTGGCAGTGCGCGGGCACGCGCGCGTGCGCCAACCGGCACTCCTGGCTGGGCTTCCTGTCGCCGACCGTCTCCGACGGCGGCTGGTGGAGCCGCCCCGGCCGCCGCCTCGCCCTCGCCGCCCTGCTGCCCACCGTCCTCATCTGCCTGCTGTGGTACCTGTCCCACCGCACCTGGAACGCGTACGAGTCCCAGCAGCCCATGACCCACCCGTCCGAAGCCGACGAGGACACCGCCCGCACCGCCCTGGGCCGCCCCGGCTTCTGGTACGGACGCCGCCTGGTGGCCCGCCTGCGCGCCGCCCACACCGCCGCGGCCCTGCTCACCGTCGCCGCCGCCGTCGGCTCCGCGGCCGCCCGCTTCGACCGCCGCCCCGGCGGCCCCGCCCTGCTCGACACCCTGGGCCGCCTCCTGATCGTGGCGCTGGCCGGCGGCGCGGTCGTGGTCGTCTGGGTGGTGTGCCGCCGCGGCCGCAGCGAACACCGCCTCGACCGGGACCTCGACGAGCATCTCGTACGACGACTGCCGCTCGCCGCGCTCGGCCTGCTCGCCCTCACCCTGCTCTACGCCGGCTGGGAGCGCCCCGGCTGGGAGTCGACCGGCAGGCTGCCCGGCGACGCGACCTTCGGCGCCATCGCCCTGGTCCAGGGCCTCATCGTGATCGTCCTCGCCGTCGTGGCCCACCTCCTGCACCGCACTCACCCCGACCCGCGCGCCGCCATGCGGGGTCTGGGCGGACCCGCCGTCGCGATGCTGGCCTGTGCCCTCGGCGGCGTGATGTCCGGCGGGGTCTCGCAGCGCGTCGCCGACTGGCTCGACGGCACCGGAACCTCCCTCACCGGCCCGCCGGTCCTGCTGACCTGGCAGGCCTCCGTCATCCCGCCGCTCCTCGTCGTGCTGCTGGTGCTGTGCGGCTGGCTGGGCCGCCGCACCTGGCGGCTGCGCCGCGACGAACTGGCCGCCGTGACGGCCGACTACCCGGATGAACCCAAGGACCGCGCCCGCACCCGGAGCATCGCCACCACCCGCGCGCTGGCCACCCTCACCGACCGGGCCCCGCTGATCGTCGCCGTCACCTCCGCCACGACCCTCCTGCTGGGCGCCGCGGCCCTGGTGGGCGCCCTGGACACCGGGAAGACCCCGAGCGACGCGGCACGGACCTCGTACGCCTTCGTGCAGGGCGCCGCCGACACCGCCCAGGCACTCGGCTCCTGGCTGATCGGCGTCGGCTTCATACTCTTCGTCACCTGGGGCCGGCGCGCCTACAAGGACCCCTCCGCTCGCCGCACCATCGGCATCCTCTGGGACGTCGGCACGTTCTGGCCGCGCGCCGCCCACCCCTTCGCGCCGCCCTGCTACGCCGAGCGCGCGGTCCCCGACCTGACGTGGCGGATGGCCACCTGGACGCGGGCCACCGGCGGCCGGCTGGTGATCTCCGGGCACTCCCAGGGCAGCGTCCTCGCCGCGGCGGCGGCCTGGCAGCTGACCCCGGCCGACCGCAGGCGCGTCGCGCTGCTGACCTACGGCTCGCCGATCGAGCGGCTCTACGGCCGCTGGTTCCCGGCCCACTTCGGCCCGGCGGCGCTCAGCGCCCTGCACCACGACGTGGCCTGCTGGCGCAATCTGTACCGGCTCACCGACCCCATCGGCGGCCCGGTCCGGCTGCCAGGCGACTGCGGCCCCGAGGTCGACCACGAACCCCTCAAGGACCCGCTGGCGTACGGCCGCACCGAACGGCACCCGCTGCCCGCACCGGTCCTGGGCCACTCCGACTACCAGGCCGACCCCGCCTTCGCCGAGGAGCGGGGCAGACTGCTGGCCCGGCTGCGCCCGGACGTACCGGCGCAGCGGTAGCCGGTCAGGGCAGGTCCGGCAGGTCCTCCGCGTACAGCAGGGTCAGGTCGTCAGTGCTGGGCTCCTCGACCTGCGCCACCCGGCTCGCGTGCCGCTCCACCATGGCCTCGAAGGTCTGGCGGGCGGTACGGCCGTTGCCGAACGCGGGGCCCTTCGGGATCGCCGTGAAGTACTTCAGCAGGGCCTCCGGCGCGCCCTCCGCCAGCCGGTACTCGTGCTCGTCGGCCTGCTGCTCGACGATCCGCAGCAGTTCGTCGGGCGCGTAGTCGCCGAAGGTGATGGTCCGTGAGAAACGGGACGCGACACCGGGGTTGACCGACAGGAACCGCTCCATCTCGGCCGTGTACCCCGCGACGATCACCACGACCGCGTCCCGGTGGTCCTCCATCAGCTTCACCAGCGTGTCGATGGCCTCCTTGCCGAAGTCCCGGCCGGAGTCCTCGGGCGAGAGCGCGTACGCCTCGTCGATGAACAGCACCCCGCCGCGCGCCCTGTCGAAGGCCTCCTGGGTGCGGATCGCGGTGGAGCCGATGTGCTCGCCGACGAGGTCGACGCGGGAGACCTCGACGAGATGGCCCTTCTCCAGCACCCCGAGGGCGGCGAGGATCTCGCCGTAGAGGCGGGCGACCGTGGTCTTGCCGGTGCCGGGGGAGCCGGTGAAGACGAGGTGGCGCTTGACCGAGGCCGCCTTCAGCCCCGCCTGCTGGCGGCGCCGCCCGACCTCGATCATGTCGGTGAGGGCCCGCACCTCGCGCTTGACGCTCTCCAGGCCCACCAGCGCGTCGAGTTCGCCCATGACGGCCTTGGAGGTGCGCGAGGGCTTCTCCGGCTCGGCGGGGGCGGCCTGCGGCTCCGGCTCGGTGCTGCGCTGGCCGGGGATCGCGCCGAGCAGGCCGGGGGACTGGCTCACCGTCTGCACGGCCGTCTCCGGGGCGGCGGGAGGCCTGAGGCCCACGCTCTCGTCGCTGGTGCAGTCCTCGACGACCGGGCCGATGCCGGACCCCGTGTCCGGGCCGGCGTCCGCGAACTCGTAGCCGCCGCGCGCGCACCGCTCGGTGCGGCACTTCTTCAGCGTCGTACGGCTGCCGTCGATCACATGGAAGCCGTAGCCGCCGCTGCCCGTGACCCGGCAGTTCAGGAAGCTGCCCCGGCCGCCTGCCGACACATAGAAGCCGGCCTCGGCGGGGGAGTCGACCGTGCACCGCTCGATGGTGGGGTCGGCGCCCTTGGTGACGATCACGCCGGTCTGGGTGCCGTCCACCGTGCAGTTGTTGAGGGTGCCGCCGCTGCCGTGGTCGCGGAACCAGGCGCCGGTCGCCGCGTCCCGGATGCGGCAGTCGTCGAGCTGCGCGGTGGCGCCGTCGCTCACCGACACGGCCGTGTTGCGGACCTGGGAGAGATCGCTGTCGACGACGTCCGCGCGGGAGCCGCGGTCGAGGACGAACAGCGCGTCCGGCACGTCGTGCACCCGGCAGGAGTCGAGGACCGCGGTCGCGCCGTCGCTGACCCACACCGCGGGATAGTCGCCGGTGCTGTCGAAGATCTCGCACTGATTGGCGTCCACGCGCGTGCCCGGGTCCCACACCGACAGGCCGTTGCGCCCGAACTGACGCACCGTCGTGCGGGTGAGGGTGAGCACGGAACGCGAGCGCAGGTCCACCGCGTTCTCGGGGATGTCGTGGATTCGGCAGTCGGCCAGGGTCAGCACGGCGTCCGTGTCGAGCGTGACGCCGTCGCCGCTGGTGCGGTGCACATCGCAGTCGGTGAGGTGTGCGGTGGCCTTGTTGGTGATCTGGACTCCGCTGCCCCGGACCTCGTAGACCTCGCAACCCACCGCTTCCAGCGCGGAGTTCTCCCCGGTCACCGACAGGCCCGTACCGGAGGCGTGGTGCACCCGGCAGCGCTCCAGACGGGGGTGGGCGCCGCCGCGGACGGCGACCCCGGACTGCCCGGCCGCGACGACCTCGCACTCCTCGAACACGCCGCCCCCGTCGTCGAGTACGGCGATGCCGACCCCGGCCGGGTTGTCGACGGTGCAGCGCCGCACGGTCGGACGGGCGCCGCCGCGCACCTCGATACCGGCGGCGGACCGCGTGACGATGCGGATGTCGGTGAGCTCGGGGGTGCCCTCCTCGACCAGCAGCGCGGGCGCGGCCGCGTCCTGGCCCTCCACGTGCAGGTCCTGGACCACCGCCGAGGCACGGACGGTCAACGGCACTCCGTCCACGGGCGCGATGCGCACGGATCCGGGCGAGCCCTCGGGGCCGCGCAGGGTCACCGCCCGCTGCACGACGAGGTTCTCCCGGTAGGTGCCGGGGGCGACGGTGAGGACGTCGCCGTCGGCCGCGGCCTCCAGGGCGGCGGCGAGCGATGCGTACTCACCCGTGCGGCGCCGCCACCGCGAGGTTCCGGTGTGCGTCACCTGGACCGTGCCCTGTGCCATGGCGTTGCCGTGCCCCCACCTTGCGGTACTCATGGCGCGCGGGCCGTCGGGTCGCCGGTGCCGGCGTCGGAGGTCCGACACGGGCACGTCCCTGCAGCTCGCTCGCTCGCGGGTTCGTGCTGCCGAAGAAGTTCGGCCGGTCCACCGTAGCGTGCGTGCGGGTGGTGGGTTGACCAGAGCGGGAAGGCTGTCAGCTGCCGGTGCCGGTCCTGCCCCAGTCCGGGCCCGCGCGGTCCCAGGCCTGGTCCCAACGGGCGTAGCGGCGACGGACCATGCGCCAGACCAGCAACCGGCGGGCGCTCTCTATGAGGCCGACGCCGAGCAGCGCCGCGCCGACCCCGGCGAGGACGGCGTGTGTCGTGGCCGTCGCCGAGTCCAGCGGGCGGGCCACTATGTGGCCCTGTGCGTCCGTCCACAGCGTGAAGTGGTCGCCCCGGTCCGGGTTCTTGAGGTTCGCCATGACCGAGCCGTGCTGCGCGGTGCCGTCCGGGGCGGTCCAGTCGGCGAGGACCCGGGTGCGCAGCTCCCGGCCGGTGGAGGCCTCGGGATCGGCGTCCAGCGGGGACCGGTCCAGCTTGCGGGCCACGGTCGCCGTCACCAGGTGGCGGGAGGCGCGCTGGTCGCGGACCGAATCCTGCAGCGCGTCCTGGGCGACCCGGCCGACGATGACGCCGGCCACCGGTGTCACGACCAGGATGAGCAGGAGGGCCGCGAGGGCGACCCAGGCCTCGGCCAGATCGGTCGCACGGCGCAGCGGATTGTGCCGCCAGCGCCAGAGTCCGCTGATCGCTCGCACCGTTCGCACCCCCTTCCCGCTCCGTGATAACCCCTGGCGGAGTCGTTCACGCGCGGGCCCGGTCAAAGAGAGAGCGAAATCACCAGACCGGGGCCTCTCATGAACTTCTCACGATGCCCAACGCGCAGGCCCCCGCGCCCGGTTCCCGCGTCGAGGTGCTTTCGTGGATCTTCGGTGAGTGAACCCCCGGCTCGGCGGATCCTCAGCCGAGGATCTCGACCGGGTCGCCGACGCGGATCGTGCCACGGGACTGCGGCACCAGGTTCTGCCCGAAGACCAGCTTCCCGCTCAAGCGCCGGTGGCGTCCCAGCGTGTGCAGGGGTTCCCGGCCCCGCCGGGCGCTGCCCTGGTCGGTGGTGGTCACGACACAGCGCCCGCAGGTCTTGGCGACACGGAAGACGACGTCACCGATCGCGACCCGGGACCAGCCGTCCTCGGCCCAGGCCTCGGTGCCCGAGACGACGACATTGGGCCGGAACCGGTTCATGGGCAGCGGGCCCTCGGCGGCGTGATCGCCCTGCGCGATCAGGGAGTTGAGGGCGTCGAGCGAGGCGGTCGTGGTGAGCAGCAGGGGATAGCCGTCGGCGAAGGAGACGGTCTCGCCCTCCAGGGCGTAGTCGGGGTCGACGGGTCTGCGCATGGCCGGATCGTCCATGTGCACGAGACGTACGTCGGTGCCGAGATAGGCGCTGCACCAGGCGTGTACGGCCGCGTCCTCGGCGGGCACCGTCTCCACCTTGTCGCCGAAGATCTCCATCGGCACGGTGCCGACCGGCCGTGGCACCGCGACCTCGAGCGGTGCCATGCCGGGAGCCGACAGGCGAACGCCGCCGCCGGGCAGAAGCTCGGCGGCGGCAAGCGCGATACGCGGCTGCTGGCGTTGCGTGACGACCTTTCCCCCGTCGTCGATCAGCGCCCAGCGCCTGTCCCCGGCCAGCCCCCAGGGCTCGACCTCGGCCGCCCCGGGTGCCAGAGCCCGGAACGCCTTGACCGGATGGACATGAATCGACTGCAGCTGCGCATTCCCCATGGGGCCATCGTGCCAGCAGGCACGCGGGCTCCGCGCGGGGGTCGGCTCAGTAGCCTCGGTACTGCTGGTTGTTGTACGGGTCCTGGTACGGGGCCGGAGCCGGGCGGGGAGCCGCGGGGCGCATCGCCTCGTAGCCCATGCCCTGCGCGGCCGCCGGACGGGGCTGCTGCGGCTGCGGGCCGGGATAGCCGCGCGGGGCGGCGGCCTGCTGCGGGATGTACGCCGCGGGCGCCTGTTGCAGCGGAGAGGGCTGCTGGGCCTGCGGATAGCCGTAGGAGGGCTGGGACGGACCCGCCGGCAGGGCGGGCAGCGCCGACGGCAGCGCGGGCAGGTTGCTGCTGCTCGGCATGGCGTACTCGGCGGGGACCCGGATCGGGGCGATCTGCGGGGTGCCCCGCTCGGCCACGAGGGAGTCGTAGATCGGGGTGTCCGGGAAGGAGGCGGAGTAGTAGCCGCCACCATAAGTGGAGCGGGGGGAGGTCATGGCACATAAGTTAAGCCCACGATGTGCTGGTTGGGGAGACCGATAAGAGGGTTGTTTTCCGTGTCGGCAGTGACTCCGGATCCCCAATGCGAGCGAACTCGGCAAAAAGGGGCGGCGACAGAGGTTCAGATCGTGTAAAGGCCGAGTTCCGGGCGGGTTACCGGGGGTTGGACACCGATCTTCCTGTGCTCCTCATGGGAGTTCGCTGTCGAGGGCAATAGGTTGGCCTTGTAGACAACCATTGGGCTGCCGGGACATGCCTGGCGCGGTCTCATGTGATGGGGGCGGACATGTCAATGTCGAAAGGGTCCAATACGCCGGTGCCGACGGCGGCGCTGCGGGTCGAATTGGGCTGGAGTTCCGCGCCGGGCGTCCCCGACGTGGACGCCTCGGCGCTCATCCTGGTGGGCGGAAAGGTCCGTTCCGACGCCGACTTCGTCTTCTACAACCAGCCGGCCCACACCTCCGGCGCGGTCCGCCACGAGGGCAAGCGGAACGCCGGCGGCCAGGTGACCGACACTCTTCTCGTCGACCTCGCGCGCGTGGAGCCCGCGGTCGAGACCGTGGTGCTTGCCGCCTCCGCCGACGGCGGTGCGTTCGGCCAGGTGCCCGGCCTGTACATCGAGGTCAAGGACGCCGCCCAGGGCACGGTGGTCGCCCGCTTCGACAGCGCGGGCGCGAGCGTCGAGACCGCCTTCGTGCTCGGCGAGTTCTACCGCCGCCAGGGCAACTGGAAGTTCCGCGCCGTCGGTCAGGGCTACAGCAGCGGCCTCGAAGGCCTGGCCACGGACTTCGGTATCACGGTGGACGAGCCCCAGCAGGCCGCGCCGCCCCAGCACGCCGCGCCTCCGCGGCAGGCGGCGCCTCCCGCGCCGGTGGCGCCTCCGGTGACCGCGCCGCCCGTCACCATGCCCCCGCCGCCTCCCGCCGCACCGCCCGCGCCCCCGGCCCAGCCGGTCCGCCTGACCAAGGTCACGCTCACCAAGTCCGCCCCGTCCGTCTCGCTGACCAAGCAGGGCGGCACCTCGGGCGCGATGCGCGTGAACCTCAACTGGGAGGTCCGCAAGCAGTTCTCGGGCTGGGCCGGCAAGCTGGGCCGCCCGGTCGCGATGCACAACGACCTCGACCTGGACCTGTGCGCCCTGTACGAACTCACCGACGGCAGCAAGGGCGTCGTCCAGGCCCTCGGCAACGCCTTCGGCGCCCTGCACCAGCCGCCCTTCATCCACCTCGACGGCGACGACCGCACCGGCGCGGTGGCGAGCGGCGAGAACCTGACCATCAACCTCGACCACAAGCAATACTTCCGGCGCATCCTCGTCTTCGTCACCATCTACGAGGGCGCCCGCTCCTTCGCCGACCTGCACGCCACCGTCACCCTCCAGCCCCAGTACGGCGCGGCGATCGACTTCTCGCTGGACGAGTGCACCGTCCCCTCGACGGTGTGCGCGCTCGCCCTGATCACCAACACCGGCTCCGACCTCGTCGTCCAGCGCGAGGCCCGCTACCTCGTGCCCGAGCGCGGAGTGAGCCCACAGCGGACCGTCGACTACGCCTACGGCTGGGGCATGAACTGGACCCCCGGCCGCAAATAGCCTCAGCCCTCCTCGGACACCGTGTCCGGACGTGCGTAGGTGCGGCCCTTCCAGGCCGCACCGCGCCCCCGGTAGTGCTGCACGGCCGAGTCGACCGTCATCAGCAGATAGAGGAACGCCGTGAACGGCAGCAGCGGAGCGAGCCACAGCGGCTGCCGGTAGTAGCGGAGCATCGGGACGTACGTCCCCGTCATCACCAGCCACGCGAGCCCGCCCAGGACCGCGACCGCCGTACTCCCCGCGGCGAGCCCCACCACCAGGGCCACCGGCGGCAGGAGATAGACCAGCGCCAGCCCCGCCACCGTCCCGGCCAGCAGAAGGAGACTGTGCCGCAGTTGCGCGTACGCGCTGCGCGACACCATGCGCCACAGATCGTGCAGCCGTGGATAGGGACGCACGCTGTCCACCCGCTCGGCGAGGCCCAGCCAGATGTGCCCGCCCCCGCCCTTGACCGCGCGCGCGAGCGCCACGTCGTCGATGACGGCGTGCCGGATCGCGTCCGGGATCCGCGCCCGCTCGGCGGTCTCCGCGCGCAGCAGGACACAACCGCCCGCGGCGGCCGCCGTCCGGGACCCCTTCCGGCCGATCCGGCGGAAGGGATACAGCTGCGCGAAGAAGTAGACGAACGCCGGGACGACCAGCCGCTCCCACAGGCTCTCCACCCGCAGCCGGGCCATCAGCGACACGACGTCGAAGCCGCCGGTCCGTGCCGCGGCCACCAACTCCCGCAGACTGTCGGGCTCATGCGCGATGTCCGCGTCCGTGAGCAGCAGGTACTCGGGCTCACGCGCGCGTGCCAGCCCGATGCCGTGGCGCACCGCCCACAGCTTGCCGGTCCAGCCCGCGGGCGGTTCACCGGGCGAGCCCACGGTCAGCGGCAGCCCGCCGTACCGCTCGGACAACTCCCGGGCGAGTTCCCCCGTACCGTCCGAACTGCCGTCGTCGACGAGGAAGACCTCGGCCCGCCCCGGATAGTCCTGGGCGAGCAGCGACGGGAGACTGGCGGGCAGGACCGCGGCCTCGTCGCGCGCGGGGACGACCACGCAGACGGACGGCCAGGCGTCCGGTTCCCGCCGCGCGGGCAGTCTGACGTCCGTGCGCCAGAAGAAGCCCTGGCAGAGCAACAGCCACAGCCAGGCGGCGAGAGAAGCGGCGGCGGTCCACGCGAAGGCGCTCACCCGCGCAGTGTGCCCCACCGGCGCGGCCCGAAAGGGCTCATCGTCTATCGTGGCCGGGTGAAGATCGCGCTCATGGACTCCGGAATCGGCCTGCTGGCGGCCACCGCCGCGGTACGGCGACTGCGCCCCGACGCCGATCTCGTCCTCTCCCTCGACCCCGACGGCATGCCCTGGGGACCGCGGACGCCCGAGGACCTCACCCGGCGCGCCCTGGCCGTAGCCGAGGCCGCCGCCGCTCATGGGCCCGCGACGCTGATCGTCGGCTGCAACACCGCGACCGTGCACGCGCTGCCCGCCCTGCGCACCCTCCTGGAACCGACGCTGCCCGTCATCGGCACCGTCCCGGCGATCAAGCCGGCCGCCGCCGGTGGCGGACCCTTCGCGATCTGGGCCACCCCGGCCACCACCGGCAGCCCCTATCAGCGCGGACTCATCAAGGACTTCGCCGACGGCGTCCCCGTCAGCGAGGTGCCCTGCCACGGTCTCGCCGAGGCCGTCGAGCACGCCGACGAGGCCGCCATCGACGCCGCGGTCGCCGCGGCCGCCGCCCTGACCCCCGACGATGTAACGACCGTCGTCCTGGGCTGCACCCATTACGAACTCGTCGCCGAACGCATCCGCGCCGCCGTCCAGCGCCCCGGCCGTCCGCCGCTCGTCCTGCACGGCTCCGCCGGAGCCGTCGCCGCCCAGGCGCTGCGCCGGATCGGCGAGCAGCCCGCCCCGCAGGCCGCCGCCGAGGGCAGCCTCACGGTGCTGCTGAGCGGACGGGAGGGCGCGCTGCCCCCGGCGGCGCTGGCGTACGAGGAAGGCCGGATCCTCCAGCGGGTCAGCCCCGCGCGCTGACCGAGCGTGACAAAACGGGCGGGCTCAGCCCACCGGACCAGTCACCCTCCGCTACGCGCTACCCGCGCAGCGAAACCTGAGTAATCTCGTAGGCATGAGGGACCACCCCCACGGCGACAACGCGCCGCACCCCTATGTCTGGACGGGTCGTGCCACCAACCGCGTCCAGTGGCTGCTGGCGTGCGTCGGCGCCGCCTGCATGGCGCTCGGCATCGAACTCGCCGTCGACTCGGCGTGGACCTCCGGCATCGCCCCGCTCGCCATGGCCGTCGTCGGCTGCATCGCGGCCGGCCTGCTCGTCCTCTTCCTCACCCTGGCGTTCGTGCACGTCGCGCTCAAGGTCGACGAGGAGTCCCTCGAAGTGCGCTGCGGCCACATGGGCCTGCCGCGCCGCCGCATCCTCCTGTCGAACGTGGCGGACGCCGAGGTCGACCCGCATGTCACCCCGCGCCAATGGGGCGGCTGGGGCTATCGCTGGCGGCCCGAGAAGGGCACCGCCGTCGTCGTACGCCGTGGCGAGGGCATCGTGCTGAGCCTGTGGGACGGGCACACCTTCACCATCACCGTGGACGACGCCGAGGCGGCCGTGGCGATCATCAGGGACCGCCTGCACTCGCGGGCCCCCGGCACGGCGCACTGAGGTCACGGATCCGGTCGGTCGTTCCGCGGGCGTACGTCGTCCGGATCCGGCAGCGGTGACTCGTCCGCCAGCGGGCGGGCCGTGGCCAGCCCCGCCAGCAGTCCGGCGCCCACCGACACCGTCGTGAAGCTGAGCGCGTTGCCGACCGCGGCGAGCGCCGCGAGCGCCGTCAGGGCCGCGCCCGCGGTGAGCGCGACCGGGGTGGAGCGCGGGGAACGCCACAGCGTGTAGAGCAGCCAGCAGAAGGCCGCGGCGAGGAGGGCGACGCCCACGACGCCCTGTTCGGCCGCCTGCTGCAACGGTGCCGAGTGCGGTTTGGCGTCCGACTGAAGGGTCTGGGCGGCCGTCGTGCTCAGCTCGCCGAAGCGCCCCGGGCCGACTCCCAGCGCGGCGTCCTGGCGCGCCATGTGCAGGGCGTCGTGCCACAGCTCGATCCGGTGCAGGGTGAGCTGGCCCTCCAGCGACGCGGCGAGCCCCTCCGGTACCGCGCTCCCGGCGACCGCCCAGGTCAGCCCGGTCGCCAGGGCCGCCGCCAGGACCAGCCCCGCGAAACCCGTGCCGCGGTGCTCGCGCATCCGGCCCGCGGCGAGCGAGCAGAGCACCACCGCGGCGGCGGCGACGCAGCCGCCGGCCGAACCCAGGACGGCGGCGGTCACCACGATCCCGGCGGCCAGCAGCCGCAGCACCAGCCGCCGGAGCGGTGCCCGCACGGCCCAGGCGGCGCAGCACGCGGCACCCGTGGACAGGGCCAGTACGGCGGCGGTGGCACCGGCGTGGCCGAGCGGGGCGACGATCTCAGGGCCTGCGGAGAGCCGTGGCACGGCCGCGGTGAGAGCGACCCCCGCGAGCGCCGCCGCGCAGAACGCCGCGACCGGCAGGATCGCCCCGCAGATCCGGCCCGCCGCATAGCCGGCGGCCACCGCGAGGACGGCGAGCAGCACACCCTCGGGACGGCCGTCGTGCACGGCCGCCGTGATCAGGGACCAGGTCGCGCAGGCCCCGAGCACCACCACGCCGGTCGCATCAGAAACGTTTCGTCTGTCGCCGTCCTCCGCCTGACCGGCCGCAGACCTCATGCCCGTGGAACCCACCCGACCCCCCGAACCGGTCGCCCCCGCGACCTGTGCCGGGCCCTCGTCGTACAGCCGCCTGACCGGCGGTACGACAAAGGCTCCGGCACACGGTAACGGCTGATGGACGGTTTGTGGACGAGTTGCGCAGGAAGGATGCGGTGCGAGCGGTGCCCCGGGCCCGTGCTGCCATACGGACCGCGCTGTCGGTGCCAAGGTCACCCGCCGTACACTCCCGGAGTGACCGTCACCGCAACATCCGTGGACGAGTCGGACCAGCAGCAGCCGACCGCGCCCGCCTCCCGCGCGGGCCGCCTCGTGCGCTTCGTCCCGGCTCTCGCCGCCGCCCTCTCCGGAGTGCTGCTCTACGTCAGCTTCCCGCCGCGCACCCTGTGGTGGCTCGCGCTGCCGGCCTTCGCCGTCTTCGGCTGGGTGCTGCGCGGCCGCAGCTGGAAGGCGGGCCTGGGCCTCGGCTACCTCTTCGGCCTCGGCTTCCTGCTGCCCCTGCTGGTGTGGACCGGCGTGGAGGTCGGTCCCGGGCCCTGGCTGGCCCTGGTGGTCATCGAGGCGATCTTCGTCGCCCTGGTCGGCGCGGGCATCGCGACGGTCTCGAAGCTGCCCGGCGCACCGCTCTGGTCGGCCGCCCTGTGGATCGCCGGCGAGGCCGCACGCGCACGCGTGCCGTTCCACGGCTTCCCCTGGGGCAAGATCGCCTTCGGCCAGGCCGACGGCGTCTTCCTGCCGCTCGCCGCCGTGGGCGGGACCCCGGTGCTCGGCTTCGCGGTCGTCCTGTGCGGTTTCGGGCTGTACGAACTGGTCCGCCTGCTGGTGGAGAAGCGCCGGGGCGGTCAGCTGCGACGGTCCGCCGCCGTGGCCGCCCTGCTGAGCGTGGCCGTCCCGGTCGTCGGGGCCTTCGCCGCCCGCCCGCTGGTCAGCGACAAGGCCGAGAACGGCACCGTGACCGTCGCCGTCATCCAGGGCAACGTGCCCCGCGCCGGCCTCGGCTTCAACGAGCAGCGCCGGGCCGTGCTCGACTACCACGCGCGCGAGACCGAGCGGCTGGCCGCCCAGGTCAAGGCCGGCAAGGTCGCCAAGCCCGACTTCGTGCTGTGGCCCGAGAACTCCTCCGACGTCGACCCGTTCGCCAACGAGGACGCGCGCGCCGTCATCGACGCAGCCGCCAAGGCGATCGGCGTGCCCATCTCGGTCGGCGGTGTCGTCGAGCGGGACGGCAAGCTCTACAACGAGCAGATCCTGTGGGACCCGGTCAAGGGACCGACCGACACCTACGACAAGCGGCAGATCCAGCCGTTCGGCGAGTACCTCCCGCTGCGCTCCCTCATCGGGGCCATCAACAGCGACTGGACCTCCATGGTCCGCCAGGACTTCAGCCGCGGCACCGAGCCCGGCGTGTTCACCATGGCCGGCGCAAAGGTCGGCCTGGTCACCTGCTACGAGGCGGCCTTCGACTGGGCCGTGCGCTCCGAGGTCACCGACGGCGCCCAGCTGATCTCCGTGCCCAGCAACAACGCGACCTTCGACCGCAGCGAGATGACGTACCAGCAGCTCGCCATGTCCCGGGTCCGCGCCGTCGAGCACAGCCGTACCGTCACGGTTCCGGTGACCAGCGGTGTCAGCGCGATCATCATGCCGGACGGGAAGATCACCCAGAAGACCGGCATGTTCGTCGCCGACTCGCTCGTCCAGGAGGTGCCGCTGCGGTCCTCCGAGACGCCGGCCACCAAGCTCGGCATCCTGCCGGAGATGCTCCTTGTACTGGTCGCGGCCGGTGGACTGGGCTGGGCGATCGGCGCCGGTGTCCGCAACCGGCGGGCGGGGGCGGCCGGTTAGGGTCGGCGTCATGGCTACTCCCGAGTTCATCCGCACCCTCCGTGAATCCGTCGGTCATCAGCTCCTGTGGCTCCCCGGAGTCGCCGCCGTCGTCTTCGACGACGAGGGCAGAGTGCTGCTGAACCGTCGCTCCGACAGCCGTCGGTGGTCGCTGATCGGAGGCATCCCGGAGCCGGGAGAACAGCCCGCGGCCTGCGCCGTGCGGGAGGTGTTCGAGGAAACGGCGGTGCACTGCGTCGCCGAGCGCGTCGTCCTCGTACAGGCGCTGGAGCCGATCACCTACCCCAACGGCGACGTCTGCCAGTACATGGACATCACCGTGCGCTGCCGGGCCGTCGGCGGCGAGGCCAAGGTCAACGACGACGAATCCCTCGACGTGGCCTGGTTCGACGTGGACGCGCTCCCGGATCTCAACGAGTTCGGGAAGTTCCGGATCAAGCAGGCCCTGGCGGACGCCCCCACATGGTTCGACCCCACTGGATCCCACTGAAGTATGGGCTCTGACCACATGGGGTGAAGGAGAAGCGCTGCCTAGGGTCGAGCCATGACCCCGCCCAGCGCCCTCCCGGCACCCCCCGCCGCCCCCTCGCTCGACCTCGGCGGCCGCACCGCCCTCGTCACCGGCGCCGCCGGTGGCATCGGCCGCGCCTGTGCGCTGCGGCTCGCGGCCGCCGGGGCCAAGGTCAGAGCGGTGGACCGGGACGCCGAGGGCCTCGAGGAACTCGCCGACGAGGCCCGCAACCTCGCCGGCGCCGTCGAACCGCACGTCCTCGACCTCACCGACCTGGACGCCGCCGAACTCGCCGCCGCCGGCACCGACGTGCTGGTCAACAACGCCGGGCTCCAGCTCGTGCGCCCCCTCGACGAATTTCCGCCCGACGTCTTCCACACCGTGCTCACCGTGATGCTGGAAGCCCCGTTCCGGCTCATCCGAGGCGCCCTGCCCCACATGTACGGGCAGGGATGGGGCCGGATCGTCAACGTCTCCTCGGTGCACGGGCTACGCGCCTCCGCCTTCAAATCGGCCTATGTGGCCGCCAAACACGGCCTGGAAGGCCTCTCCAAGACGGCCGCGCTGGAGGGCGCGCCCCACGGCGTCACCTCGAACTGCGTGAACCCCGCCTATGTGCGCACCCCCCTGGTCGAGAAGCAGATCGCCGACCAGGCACGCGCGCACGGCATCCCCGAGGAACGCGTCCTCGCCGAGGTGCTGCTCCAGGACAGCGCCCTCAAGCGGCTCATCGAACCCGAGGAGGTCGCGGAAGCCGTGGCATACCTGTGCGGCCCCCAGTCGTCCTTCGTGACCGGCACGTCCCTCGTGATGGACGGGGGCTGGACGGCGCACTGAGCCGGGTCCCCGTGGGTTGTCCACAGGGCTGACGAGGCGACCGTGCGATGAGGAATCCTGTGAGCATGTCCCGCGATCACGTGCAGTCCGCCGAGCGCCCCGCCGGCAGCGCCGAGGCACCGTTCCTGGAGCTGCTGGCCAGGGGCGCGTCCGCCGACGCCTACGAGCAGCCGGTGCTGGTCGCCCGCGCCGAAGGCCGGCCGGCCGAGCGGATCGCCGCGCTGGAACAGGCCAAACTGGTCGCGCTGCGCGTGCGCTCGGAGCTGGAGGGACGGCGCCGGCGCGAGGCCGAGCTGTCCGCGCTCTTCGAGACCGCGCACGACCTCGCGGGGCTGCGCGACCTGGACGCCGTGCTCCAGGCGATCGTCCAGCGCGCCCGCTCGCTGCTCGGCACGGACGTCGCCTACCTCAGCCTCAACGACCCGGCCCGCGGCGACACCTACATGCGGGTGACCGAGGGCTCGGTCGCCGCCCGCTTCCAGCAGCTGCGGCTCGGCATGGGGGAGGGGCTCGGCGGCCTCGTCGCCCAGACAGCCCGGCCCTACGTCACCGACGACTACTTCCAGGACGAACGCTTCCAGCACACCCGCGCCATCGACAACGGAGTACGGGACGAGGGCCTGGTCGCCATCCTCGGCGTACCGCTGATGCTCGGACACCACGTCATCGGCGTGCTGTTCGCCGCCGACCGGCGCGCCCGGGTCTTCGAGAGGGAGCAGATCGCCCTGCTCGGCTCCTTCGCCGCACTCGCCGCGGCCGCCATCGACACCGCGAACCTGCTCACCGAGACCCGCTCCGCCCTCGCCGGGCTGGAACGGGCCAACGAGATCATCCGCGACCGCAGCGGCGTCATCGAGCGCGCCTCCGACGTCCACGACCGGCTCGCCGAACTGGTGCTGCGCGGCGGCGGGGTGCACGACGTGGCCGCCGCCGTCGCCGAAGTCCTCGACGGCAAGGTCGAGTTCACCGACGCCGCCGCCACCCCGACCGAGGCCCTGGAGACCTCCCGGGCCGAAGGACACGCGGTACGGCACCGGGACGACTGGATCGCGGCCGTGGCCGCCGGAGGCGAACTCCTCGGCGCGCTCGTCCTGCACGGCCACCCCGGACTCGACCCCGTCGACCAGCGCACCCTGGAGCGCGCCGCGATGGTCACCTCACTGCTGCTGCTCGCCAGACGCTCGGCGGCAGAGGCCGAACAGCGCGTCCGCGGAGAACTCCTCGACGACCTGCTCGACGCCCGCGACCGCGACCCGCGCCTGCTGCGCGAACGCGCCTCCCGGCTGCACGCCGACCTCGACGCCACCCACGTCGTGCTGGCCGCCCGCCTCGACGCCGCCGCGGCCGACGCCGATCAGGAGGCGGACGCCCGCAGACGCCTGTGGTCCGCCGCCTCCCACCTCGCCGCCACCCGGCACGGACTGGCCGCCGCCCGCGACGGCGGCACCGTCCTGCTGCTGCCCCTCAAACCCGGCGACACCGCGACCGCCCTGGCCCGCCGCACCGCCCGCCACCTCGGCACGGCCGTCCACGAGGCCGTCACCGTCGGCGCGTCCGGCCCCGTCGAGAACCTCGCCGCCCACCCGGACACCGTCGCCGCCGCCTACGAGGAGGGCCGGCGCTGCCTGGACGCCCTGGGCCTCCTCGGCCGCTCCGGCGACGGCGCCGCCGCCGAGGACTTCGGCTTCCTCGGCCTGCTCCTGGCCGGCGACCGGGACATCACCGGCTTCGTCGACCGCACCATCGGCCAGGTCGTCACCTACGACGAACGGCGCGGTACCGACCTTTTGCGCACCCTCGACGAGTACTTCGCCTGCGGCATGAGCCCGGCCCGCACCAAGGACGCCCTGCACGTCCACGTCAACACGGTCGCCCAGCGCCTGGAGCGCGTCGGCCGCCTCCTCGGCGACGACTGGCAGAGCCCGGCCCGCACCCTGGAGATCCAACTCGCCCTGCGACTGCACCGGTTGTCGGCGCGGGCACAGCACTGACCCCCGCACGCTTCGGCGTACGGGGGCCGGCTCGGAGGCGGATCAGACGCTGCGGGCGTCCGCGGTGGCGGCCCGCACCGGCTCGGTGCCGGTCGCGGACTCCACGTCGGCGAGATCCCGGTCGCGGGTCTCCTTGGCCACTCCCACCGCGATGAGCGTCACGACGGCGGCGGCGATGACGTACAGCGCGATCGGGGTCGAGCTGCCGTAGTCGTCCAGCAGCGCGGTCGCGATGAGAGGTGCGGGCGCGCCCGCCGCGACCGAGGCGAACTGGGCGCCGATGGAGGCGCCGGAGTAGCGCATCCGGGTCGCGAACATCTCGGAGAAGAACGCGGCCTGCGGCGCGTACATCGCCCCGTGCAGCACCAGACCCACGGTGATGGCGAGGATCAGGTTGCCGAAGTCGCCCGTGTCGATGAGGGAGAAGAACGGGAACATCCACAGCCCGATGCCGGCCGCGCCCAGCAGATACACCGGCCGCCGCCCGATCCGGTCCGACAGGGCGCCCCACAGCGGGATCACCGCGAAATGCACGGCCGAGGCGATCAGTACGGCGTTGAGAGCGGTCTGCTTGGAGACGCCGGCCGCCGTGACGGCGTAGACGAGGATGAACGCGGTGATGACGTAGTAGCTGATGTTCTCGGCCATGCGCGCGCCCATCGCGATGAGCACGTCCCGCCAGTGGTGGCGCAGCACGGACACCAGCGGGAGCTTCTCCGCGCCGGCCCCCTGCTCGGCCTTGCGGGCCTCGGCGTGGGCGAGGGCCTGCTTGAAGACGGGCGATTCATCGACAGACAGACGTATCCACAGACCGACCATCACCAGCACACCGGAGAGCAGGAACGGGATCCGCCAGCCCCAGCTGGTGAACGCGGCGTCCGAGAGGACGGCGGTGAGCAGCGACAGCACACCGGTGGCCAGCAGCTGCCCGGCGGGCGCGCCGGTCTGCGGCCACGAGGCCCAGAACCCGCGCCGCCGCGCGTCCCCGTGCTCCGACACCAGCAGCACCGCCCCGCCCCACTCGCCGCCGAGCGCGAAGCCCTGCACCAGGCGCAGCACGGTCAGCAGCACGGGCGCGGCCGAGCCGACCGTCGCGTGCGTCGGCAGCAGGCCGATCGCGAACGTCGCCCCGCCCATCAGCAGCAGGCTCAGCACCAGCAGCTTCTTGCGGCCCAGCCGGTCGCCGAAGTGCCCGAAGACAAGGGCGCCGATGGGGCGGGCGGCGAATCCCACGGCGTACGTCAGGAAGGAGAGGAGGGTGCCGACGAGCGGGTCGGAGTCGGGGAAGAACAGCTTGTTGAAGACGAGGGCGGCGGCGGAGCCGTAGAGGAAGAAGTCGTACCACTCGATGGTTGTGCCGATGAGGCTGGCGGCGACGATGCGCTTCAGGTTGCCCGGTGCGGTGGGCGTGGGCGGAGCGGATGCT
This sequence comes from Streptomyces sp. NPDC046909, assembly GCF_040644695.1. Classification (NCBI taxonomy): domain Bacteria; kingdom Bacillati; phylum Actinomycetota; class Actinomycetes; order Kitasatosporales; family Streptomycetaceae; genus Streptomyces; species Streptomyces sp. NPDC046909. The sequence goes on from NZ_JBEYXC010000006.1 coordinate 115,460, forward strand.
GCGGAGGCCATGAGCGCCACTTCCTCGTGTGCTGTGGGGACGGGTACGTGGGCACACCGTAGAAATCCACAGGTCAGGCGCACATGTGGTGGGACACCATAGTTCAGCGGTGGAGTGTGAGTGCGGCCTCTACGTCGGCCGGTCTCGTGTGCGAGCGCGGACGTTGATCGGGCTCACGGTGTGACGATGGCGAAGTGCGGGTCCGGTGCGGCGAGATGGCCGAGCAGTTCGGTGAGCCGGCCGGGGTCGCCGCTGACCTTGACGCCGTCTCTCGCCGCGAGGTCGGTCGGGGTGACGGCGCCGAGGAGGACGGTGCGCAGGTCCGTCTCGGTGAGGGTGATCTCGAGTTCGGGGTCGGCCGCGGCGGGGCCGGTGCCGGTGACGTGGGTGAGTACGCCGTTGTGGAGGCGCAGGGTCACGGGCGCGCGGTCGGGCAGGTTGAAGCGCACGGCGATGTCCGCGTCCCAGCTGCGCGGGCCGTCCACGCGGACGGCGAGGGCGTCGAACAGCTGCTCAAGGGTGAGTGCCGCGAGCAGGTCCAGGGAGGCGGTGGCGGTGGGCGTGCCGACCGCGCCGTGCCGCAGCTCCAGGGCGCCCATGAGGAAGAAGTTCCGCCAGGGGCCGTTCTCGCTGCCGTAGCCGAGCTGTTCGAGGGCGTCGGCCTGGAGGGCGCGGGCCTCGTCGTTGTCGGGGTCGGCGAAGACCACGTGGTGGACCACCTGGGCCACCCAGCGGTAGTCGCCCTCGGCGAACGACTGCCGGGCGTGGCGCAGGACTTCGCCCGCCCCGCCCATGAACTCGACGTACCGGCGGGCGGACTCGACCGGCGGGTGTTCCCACAGGTGGGCCGGGTTGCCGTCGAACCAGCCCAGGTAACGCTGGTAGACGGCCTTGGTGTTGTGGTTGACCGAGCCGTAGTAGCCGTGGGTGTGCCAGGCCCGCTCCAGCGCCGGCGGCACCTCCATCCGTTCGGCGATCTCCAGCGACGTAAGGCCCTGGTTGAGCATGCGCAGGGTCTGGTCGTGGAGGTAGGCGTACAGGTCGCGCTGTTCGGCGAGGAAGGCCACGAGGTGTGCGCGACCCCACACCGGCCAGTGGTGCGAGGCGAAGGCGACGTCGCTGGAGTCCGCGAAGAGGTCGATCGCCTCGGTGAGATAGCGGGCCCATACGCGCGGGTCGCGGACCTGGGCGCCGCGCAGGGTCAGCAGATTGTGCAGGTTGTGGGTGGCGTTCTCCGCCATGCACAGCGCAGCGTGGTCGGGGAAGTGGATGTTCAGCTCGGCGGGCGCCTCGGTGCCGGGGGTGAGCTGGAAGACCATGCGGATGCCGTCGACGGTCTCCGTCTGGCCGGTGCGGGTGATGTCCAGGGTCGGCGGGATCAGACCGATCGCCCCGGTGGAGGTCGTCTGGCCGAGGCCGGTGCCGATCTGGCCGCGTTCGCCCTTGGGCAGTACCGCGCCGTACATGTAGGCGGCGCGCCGGCTCATGGCCGTACCGGCGTAGACGTTCTCGCTGACGGCGTGCTCCAGGAAGCCCTCCGGGGCGAGGACCGGCACGCCGGCCGCGATGTCCTCGTCGCTCACCACACCGCGTACGCCGCCGAAGTGGTCGACGTGGCTGTGGGTGTAGAGCACGCCTGTCACCGGGCGGTCGCCGCGGTGGGCGCGGTACAGGGCGAGGCCCGCGGCGGCCGTCTCGGCGGAGATCAGCGGATCGATGACGAGGATGCCGCGTTCGCCCTCGACGAGGGTCATGTTCGACAGGTCGAAGCCGCGGACCTGGTAGATGCCCTCGACGACCTCGAACAGGCCGTGGTCGGAGCAGAGCCGGCTCTGCCGCCACAGGCTGGGGTTGGCGGTGTCGGGGCAGTCCTGGCGAAGGAATCCGTACGCTTCGAGGTCCCAGACGGCACGGCCCTCGGCGTCGCGGACCACGCTCTCTTGCGCGGTGCCCAGGAATCCGCGCCGGGCGTTCTCGAGGTCCGTCTCGTCGTCGAAGGGGAACCGCTCCAGCACCGCCCGGTTGGCCTCGGCGATGCCCGGCTCCGCCGGCTTGGTCTCGGTGTTCGCGGGCATGTCGGTCTCCCTGGACGGCGGCACGGTGGAGTGGGGCAGTGCCACCCTCGCCCCGGCACTCCTGCCCCACGACCGCATCAACGCCGTACGGGTGAACGCGCGCCCTCACCCGAACGGCTTCTTCCGCCTGGTGACCTGCGGTGCTCGCGTCGAGGATCGTGCTGACCCGGCGTGGGGGCGAGCGAGAACCGAGGTGGTATGGGCGTCATCAAGGATCATCCCGAGCTGGCGCTGTTCCTCTGTCTGGCGGCCGGTTACCTGGTCGGAAAGCTGCGGGTGGGACCCATCACGCTCGGCGGGATCGCGGGCACGCTGATCGTCGCGCTGCTGCTGGGCGCCTGGACGAAGGCGGAAGTGGCCGACGACGTGAAGACGGTGTTCTTCGCGATCTTCATCTTCTCCCTCGGCTATATGGCGGGCCCGCAGTTCTTCGCCAACCTCAACCGCAAGGGTCTGAGGTTCGGCGTGCTGTGTCTGATCGAGCTGGTGTGTGTCATCTCGATCGCGTACGGGCTGGCCAAGGCCTTCGACCTCGATGTCGGCACCGCGTCCGGCATCCTCGCCGGAGCCGCCACGGAGTCCGCGGTGGTCGGTACGGCGACCGAGTCGATCGGCAAGCTCAGCGGTCTGACGGCGGCCCAGATCGAGGAGTACCAGGGCAACGTGGCCACCGCCTACACGGTCTGCTACCTCTTCGGCCTGGTCACGATCGTCCTCTACAGCAGCCAGATCATGCCGATGCTGCTGCGCATCAACCTCCGGGACGCCTCCCGCGAACTGTGGCAGACGATGCGCGGCGGCAAGGGCTCGCTGGAGAACGACGAACTGCCCGGCCTGCCCGGCATGGTCAGCCGTACCTATCTGGTGACCCTCGCCGACGGGATGCGGGTGGGGGACCTGGAGTCCCTGGACGGCGGGCTCGTCACCGTCGAGGCGGTCAAACGGGGCAGTACGGCGCTCAGCGTCCGGTCGGATCTGGAGCTGACCCTGTCCGACCTGGTCCTCGTGGTCGGCCGCCGCGCCGCCGTGATCGACGTGGGCCGGCACCTCGGCCCGGAGACACCCGGGATCCCGGGTGTGGAGACCCCGCTGGCCACCAAGCAGGTCGCGGTCACCGAGAAGGTCACGGCCGGGCTGACCATCGACGAGATGCGCTCCGAGCACCCGGAGTTCACCGCCTCCGGGGTGTACATCACCGAAGTCGTCCGCAATGAGCAGCACATGCCGGCGTCGGGCGAGACCGTCCTGGCGCGCGGGGACGTGCTCACCCTGGTCGGCGCCCGCTCGGGCCTGGACCGGCTGGTGAAGAAGATCGGCGCGGTGGTCAAGAACGACGCCGCCGACTTCATCTACATCGGCTTCGGCATCGTCGCCGGTTCCCTGCTCGGCCAGATCATCGTCCACGCCGGGGACATCCCGCTCTCCCTCGGCACCGGCGGCGGCTGTCTGATCTCCGGGCTGCTCTTCGGCTGGTTCCGCTCCCTGCGGCAGACCTTCGGCGCCTTCCCGACCCAGGCCGCGACCACCCTCAAGGACATGGGCCTGGCCGTCTTCATCGCCTGCACGGGACTGACCTCCGGCCCGCAGGCCTGGCCGCTCATCAAGGAGTACGGCGCCCTGCTGCCGTTCGCCGGCATCGGCATGGTGCTGATCCCGGCGACCATCTCCCTGATCGTCGGCCTCAAGCTGCTGAAGATCGAGAAACCGCTGCTGATCGGCGCCATCGCGGGACAGCAGTGCTCCACCCCGGCCATCACCGCGATCAGCCAGGTCGCGCAGTCGACGGTGCCGCTGCTCGGCTACACGATCACCTACACCCTCTCCAACTTCCTGCTGCCGCTGACCGGACCGATCCTCGTCGGCATCCTCGGTGCCTGAGAAAGGGAGCCGAACATGATCGACTTCCTCAACCGGAACATCTTCCAACCGCACCCGGAACTCCTGGTGTTCATCACCGTCGCCTTCGGGTTCCTGGTCGGGAGGATCCGCTACAAGGCCATCGCGCTCGGCGCCGTCACCGGCTGTCTGATCGTGGGACTCTTCCTCGGCGCCCAGTTCAAGGTCGAGATCGACGACACGGTGAAGGCCCTGTTCTTCATCATGTTCCTGTTCGCCCTCGGCTACCGGGTCGGCCCGCAGTTCTTCCGCGGCCTGAGAAAGGACGGCCTGCCCCAGGTCCTCAACGCCGTCGTGGTCTGTGTGACCGGCCTGCTGGTCTGCTGGGGCTTCGCCGCGATGCTCGGCTACGGCCCCGGCCTCTCCGCGGGCCTCCTCGGCGGCGCGCTCACCCAGTCCGCCGTCATCGGTGTCGCCCAGGACGCCATCGGCTCCCTCCCCGGCTTCACCGCGGCCCAGTTGAAGACCGAGGAGAACCTGGTGCCGGTCGCGTACGCGGTGACGTACCCGCTCGGCACCATCCTGTGCGCACTGCTGCTCGCCAGCGTCCTGCCCCGGCTCTACGGCAAGGACCTGGCCGCCGAAAGCGCCGCGCTGGCCAAGGAGTTGGACTCCCCGGACGAGAACCCCGACCTGGGGGAGGGCTACTACGAGGTCGTGCTGCGGGCCTACACCGTGCAGCGGCCCGACGTGGTGGGCCGGAGCATCGACGACTTCGAGAACCAGCAGAAGGAACTCGGCCGCCGCGTCTACATCACCCAGGTCCGCCGGGACGGCAAGATCCTCGACCACGACCAGCGGACGACGTTGCGCGAGAACGACGTCCTCGCCGTCTCCGCCCTGCGCCACGACCTCGTCGCGTTCGACGCCCGCACCCACATCGGGGCCGAGACCGACGACGTCGAACTCCTCGGCTACCAGACCGAGTCACTGCATGTCGTGGCCTCCGAGAAGGCCCAACTGGGCAAGACGATCAGTGAGTTGAGGCGCGAGCCGTTCATGGTCGGCGTGTACGTCGACAAGCTGTACCGCGCCGGCTCCGAGTTCCCCTACCGGCTCTCCACCCAGCTGGAGCGCGGCGACACCCTGATCCTCACCGGCCCCAAGCGCCTCGTCGACCCCGCCGCGCACGAGATCGGCAAGCCGGTGCCGACCAGCTTCGCCACCGACATGATCTGGGTGGGCCTCGGCATCTTCCTGGGCGGCTGCATCGGCATCCCCGCGCTGACCGTCTCCGGGGTGCCGATCAGCCTGTCCACCTCGGGCGGCGCGCTCATCATGGGCCTGGTCTTCGGCTGGATCCGCGGCAAGTACCCGACGTACGGCAATGTGCCGCCCGGCGCCCAGTGGTTCATGGACACGCTCGGGCTGTGCCTGTTCGTGGCCGTCGTGGGGATCAACGCCGGTCCGAGCTTCACCTCCGGTCTGTCGGACGCGGGCTGGGGCCTGCTGCTGTGGGGCGCGGTGGCCACCGTCATCCCGCTGATCGTGGGCTTCCTCTTCGGCCACTACGTCCAGAAGATCCGCTTCCCGATCCTCATGGGTGTCCTCGCCGGCGGCCAGACCACCACCGCGGCCATCGGCGCGATCAACGAATCCTCCAAGTCGCAGATCCCGACGCTCGGTTACACCATCCCGTACGCCGTCGGCAACGTGCTCCTGACTATCTGGGGCGCGGTCATCGTCCTCGTCCACCACTGAGCGTCACCGTCTCTAAGGATCCGCCATGCCGAAGACGACCTTCTCCCGCGAGGAGATCCAGTCCCTCGCCCAGCTGTCCCCGTTCGAGCTGAAGGACAGGTTCATCCAGCTGGCCAAGGCCACGCAGGAGGACAAGCCCGGCCAGAAGGACAAGTCCAGTGTGCAGATGCTCAACGCGGGCCGCGGCAACCCCAACTGGGTGGCGACCGGCCCGCGCGAGGCGTTCTACGCGCTCGGCTACTTCGCCCTGGCGGAGTCCCGGCGGGTGTGGACCGCCGACAACCTGGGCGGCATGCCCGAACGGCAGGGCGCGGGGGAGCGGTTCGAGGCGTTCGTGCGCCAGCACCCGGACCTGCCCGGGATCCAGCTGCTGGAGAAGTGCGTCGACTACGCCCTGGAGCGCTTCGGCTTCGACAAGGACGCGTTCGTCCACGAACTGACGGACTCCATCACCGCCGACAACTACCCGGTCCCCGACCGCATGCTGACGCACGCGGAGGAGGTCGTCCGCGCGTACGTCGGCGACGAGATGTTCGACAAGCGGCCCCCGGAGAACAACCACCTGAGCCTGTTCGCCACCGAGGGCGGCACGGCGGCCATGTGCTACATCTTCGACTCCCTGACGAAGAACGGGCTGTTGAAGAAGGGCGACCGCATCGCGCTCATGGTCCCGGTCTTCACGCCGTACATCGAGATCCCCGAACTCGACACGTACGAGTTCGACGTCGTGCACGTCAACGCCAGTCTGTTCACCGAGGTCGGGGTGCGCGAGTGGCGCTATCCGACGGAGGAGGTCGCCAAACTGGAGGACCCCTCGATCAAGCTGGTCTGCCTGGTCAACCCGTCCAACCCGCCGTCACTGGCGCTCAGCGACCGCGTCGCGAACCAGATCCGGGACATCGTCGCGACGAAGAACCCGAACCTCCTCATCGTCACCGACGACGTCTACGGCACCTTCGTCGAGAACTTCCGCTCCATCGCCGCCGACCTGCCCCGCAACACCCTGCTCGTGTACTCGTACTCCAAGCACTACGGCGCCACGGGCTGGCGGCTCGGTGTGATCGGCCTGCACGACGACAACGTCATCGACGACATGCTCGCGAACCTGCCGCAGTCGGAGAAGGACCGCCTGAGCAAGCGGTACGGCACCCTCACCCTCGAACCCGAGAAGATCAAGTTCATCGACCGGCTGGTCGCCGACTCCCGCCAGGTCGCCCTGAACCACACGGCGGGCCTCTCGCTCCCGCAGCAGGTCATGATGGTGATCTTCTCCCTCTTCGACCTGCTGGACGAGGGCCAGGTCTACAAGCACAAGGTCCGCTCCATCGTCCAGCAGCGCCTCGACCTCCTCCTCGAAGGCGCCCGCATGAAGATCGCCGACGACCCCAGGCGGGCCGGCTACTACGTCGAACTCGACCTGCTCGCCGAGGCCGAGCGCGTCCACGGCACCGACTTCGCGGCGTTCCTGCGGAAGAACTACGAGCCGGTGGACCCGCTGTTCCGCCTCGCCGAGCAGACCCATGTGGTGCTGCTCAACGGCGGCGGCTTCGACGGCCCGGAGTGGTCGGTGCGCGTGTCGCTCGCGAACCTCGACGACCTCGACTACCTCAAGATCGGCCACCATCTGCGGCAGATCTTCGACGACTACGCGACGGAGTGGCAGGCGTCGAAGGCCTGAATCAGCCGAAGGCCCTCATCAGCTGATGCACACCAGCCCGAGCAGGCACAGCCCCGAGGGCGAGGAGGCGTCCGACGTCGAGGGAGTCGTCGCGGAGGTGTCCGTGCCCGACGACGTGTCCGTGCCCGACGTGTCGGTGCTCTCACCGGCGGAAGGCGTTGCCGTGGCCACCGTCTCCGTCGCCGCGTCCGTGGCATCGGAGACCGTGTCGGCGGTCTTGGTCCCGACGCCGGTCACCGTCGACGACAGCTGCGTGGTGACGCTGTCCTGCTGGACCGCCTGGCTCGTCGGCGTGGCCTGGGGTATGGCGGCGGACTGCTCGTGCGGGGCGTTCGTCGCGGCCGGGCGGGCGGTCGACGGGGTGCCCTTCGAGGTGTCCTTCCCGGTCGCCGTCGAGGACAGCGGAACGGTGTCGGTGGCCTGCTCCTCGGCGACGCCCATGGCCTCGTTGTCCGGAGCGGCGGCCGCCTGGGTGCGGTCCGTGGACTGGCGCTCCATCGAGGCGACGGTCAGACCGCCGCCGACGAACGCGACCGCGGTGGCCACCAGGGCCCGGCGCTGGGTCTTCTTCCAGCGCTCCCGCTGGCGCCGGCGCGCCGCCCGGCCCGTCGGCGTGACCGCCACGGACTGCGGGGCCTCGACATCGTCGTACGGATGCCCCTCGGGCGTCTCGTCGGCTTCCTCGGTGACGGAGGCCGCGTCGTGCCAGGTGTGGGACGGGGGCTGCCACGCCGCGCCGTCCGTCCGGGCGGGCGGTGCGGGGGTCCCGACGGCGAGGGGCGCGATGTCCGGGGCGTAGGCGCCGCACCCGGGGCACACCAGGGCGCCGTTGAGATGCCGGCGGCACGTGGAGCAGTAGTCCATCTGCGGTCTTCCTGTGTTCACTTGCGTGCGAGGGAGCGAGCCGCGAGCAAAGCTAGCGAGGCTTTCGACGGGGTGTGTGCAGTCTGTGTGTCGCCCCTGCGCAGATGTGCGCAGGGTGTGACCGCAATACGACACAAGTGCGCGTGCTTTCCGTCGGTACCTTGCTCTTTAGTCGGTTTCCCCCAGTGCCGCCAGCACCACCGACCTGGCCTCTTCCTGGACCTGCCGCAGATGGTCCGGACCGAGGAAGGACTCCCCGTAGATCTTGTAGACGTCCTCGGTGCCCGAAGGGCGGGCCGCGAACCAGGCGTTGGCGGTGCCGACCTTGATGCCGCCGAGGGCGGCGCCGTTGCCGGGGGCCTCGGTGAGGACCTGGGTGACCGGGTCGCCGGCGAGGGTGTCGGCGGTGACCTGGCTGGGGGAGAGCTTGGCGAGCAGGGCCTTCTCCTCGCGGGAGGCCGGGGCGTCGACGCGCGCGTAGGCGGGGTCGCCGTAGCGGTCGGTGAGCCGCCCGTAGTGCACCGAGGGTGTGTCGCCGGTGACGGCCGTGATCTCGGCGGCGAGCAGGGCCAGGATGATGCCGTCCTTGTCGGTGGTCCACACCGAGCCGTCCCGCCGCAGGAAGGACGCGCCCGCCGACTCCTCGCCGCCGAAGCCGAGCGTGCCGTCGGACAGGCCGTCCACGAACCACTTGAATCCGACGGGTACTTCGACCAGCGTCCGGCCGAGGTCGGCCGCGACCCGGTCGATCATGCCGGACGACACCAGGGTCTTGCCGATCCCGGCGCTCTCGGGCCACTGCTCCCGGTACGAGAAGAGATACCCGATCGCCACGGCCAGATAGTGGTTGGGGTTCATCAGCCCGCCGTCCGGCGTGACGATGCCGTGCCGGTCGGCATCGGCGTCGTTGCCCGTGGCGATGCCGAACCGGTCCCGCTGCTCGATGAGCGAGGCCATGGCGTACGGCGAGGAGCAGTCCATGCGGATCTTGCCGTCCCAGTCCAGCGTCATGAAACGCCAGGTGGGATCGGTGAGCGGGTTCACCACCGTGAGGTCGAGCTCGTGCTGTTCGGCGATCCGGCCCCAGTAGGCGACGGAGGCGCCGCCGAGCGGGTCGGCGCCGATGCGGACGCCGGCGGCCCGGATCACGTCCAGGTCCAGCACGTTCGGCAGATCGGCCACATAGGTGCCGAGGAAGTCGTACCGGCCGGTGCCGGGCGCGGCCAGGGCGCGGGTGTACGGGATGCGCCGTACGTCCTTCAGGCCGCCGGTGATGATCTCGTTGGCGCGGTCCTGGATCCAGGAGGTCGCGTCCGAACCGGCGGGGCCGCCGCTCGGCGGGTTGTACTTGAAGCCGCCGTCGGCGGGCGGGTTGTGCGAGGGGGTGACCACCACGCCGTCGGCGAAGCCTGAGCCGCGGTTGCGGTTGTGGGCGAGGATGGCGTGCGAGACGGCCGGGGTGGGCGTGTAGCCGTCGGTCTGGTCGATCAGGACGGTCACGTCGTTGGCGGCGAACACCTCAAGGGCCGTGATCCGCGCGGGCTCGGACAGGGCGTGGGTGTCGGCGCCGAGGAAGAGGGGGCCGTCGGTGCCCTGGGCGGCGCGGTACTCGCAGATGGCCTGGCTGGTGGCGGCGATGTGGTCCTCGTTGAACGCCGTCGCGAGGGACGAGCCACGGTGTCCCGACGTGCCGAACGCCACCCGTTGCCCCGGCTCGGCCGGATCGGGGTGCAGCGCGTAGTACGCCGTGACCAGGCGGGCCACATCGATGAGGTCCTCGGGTCCGGCGACCTGTCCCGCTCGCGCGTTCTGCATTTCCCCGCTCCTCCGCAAAGGTCGAGTTGGTACGGCCTCGTTACGGCCCCCATTCTCCCCCGTCCGGCCCGCCGGGACGCGTAGGGTCCGGCCGTTGTGGCGCGCGCACGGCGGATGCGACGATGCGGGTCGGCCAGGGGAAGGACAGTCACGTGACCCACGAGGACCAACAGCCGCCCGCCGCCGTGCTGTTCGACACGCTGGGCGCCGACTACGAGAAGGCGTTCGCCCACGCGCCCGCGCACCTGGCCGCGTTGGACTGGCTGATCGAGCGGCTCCCGCCCGCCGCCCGGACCCTCGACGTGGGCAGCGGCACCGGACGGCCCACCGCGGCCGCGCTCGTCGCGGCCGGGCACTCGGTGCTGGGTGTCGACGTCTCACCCGTCATGGTCGAACTCGCCTCCCGCCAGGTCCCCGAGGCCGAGTTCCGCCACGCCGACATCCGGCAACTCCCGCTGGAGCAGGACGCGTTCGACGGCGTGTGCGTGATCTTCCCGCTGCTCCAGATGACCCGCGCCGAACAGCGAGCCGTGATGCGTCGGCTGACCCTCGCCCTGCGACCCGGCGGGCATCTCGTGCTGGCCACCGTGCCCGCCGACGTGGAGGACGCCGAGGTGGCGTTCATGGGGCAGCCGGTCCGTGCCACGAGCTTCGCCGAGGACGGCGTCGTCGCGATGGTGGAGGCGGCGGGGCTGACGGTGCTGGCCCGGCACGACGTCACCTTCGCCCCGGACCACCCGGCGGCCGGGCCCGAGCCGCACCTCTTCCTGTACTGCCGCCGCGAGGCGCCGACGGGCTGATCACGGCAGGTCGAAGCGGTGGCGCGGGGACGACCAGTTCGCCGACGCCGCCACCACCCGCTCGACGTCCTCGGCCAGCAGGAACCGCCGTGCCACGAGATCCTCGGCGGCGGCCCTGATCGCGGCGGTGTACCCGGCCGAGTCCCGGTGGCGCTTCTGGACGCTGGGCCGGGGGTCGCCGGTGATCAGGCGTTCGTCCTCCGTCGCGGCGAAGGGGAACGTGGACCCGCTGAACTCGTGCAGCGCGCCGTGCCCCTGACCGGGGGCGCGGGTGTTCCAGCCGGTGTGGGTGGCGAGCGGGACGGCGACCATGGGCGCGCGGACGCCCGCGGTCTCGTTGCCGTCCGGGTCGACGGCCGGGACCAGCACCGTGTAGCGCCGCGCGCGGTCTGCGACCGGCGGCACGACCGAACGGTCCACCGCGTACAGCTCGTTGGGCCCCTGCGGACGCAGCGCGGACGGTACGGCCGGGAACTGCCGCGCCCACGCGTCGCCCGTCACCAGCGTCCCGTCGGCGACCGTGGGCACCGCGCTCGGCGGCGGTTCCACGCCCTCGCTCACCCAGGCGTCCAGCGCCTCCAGGGTGGCGCGGAAGAGGGCGGAGGTGGCGACGACGTTCTCCGGGTGGTTGCAGATCCCCTTCCCGGGGGCGCCCGCCAGCGGATCGGCCACATGCTGGCTCGACGACCACAGATAACCCCGTACGTTCGGCGGGAACCCCAGATCCCGGCCGTCCGTCGTGGTGTGGACGAGCGAGCCCCGGCGCTGCCAGTACTCGGTCGACGTCTGCGTGTGCAGCACCTTGGGATCACTCGGCCGCTTCATGATCGCGTCGCGCTCGCCGGTGAGATGGTCCACCGTCTCGGCGTAGGCGAAGGGGAACGCGTCGGCCGGACTCAGGTGGTCCTCGTACTGCTGGCCGCCCGGGACCGTCAGATTGGTGAACCGCTCGATGCCCAGCCGGCCGGCCCCGGAGACGTGCGGGAGCAGCCCGTCGAAGACTCGGCGGCCTTCGAGGTCCTCGTTGAATCCGAGGTGGATGAAGTCACGGATCGCGCGTCCGGTCTGCGAACGCCCCCAGCCATAGGCGTAGTTGACGGGCCCGACCGGTGCGGTGGGGTCGTGGCGCAGATGGCTCACCAGATCGCGGACCGCCGCCAGGCCCAGCCCCAGGACGAGCGGTCCCTCGGCCTCGTAGGTGAGTTCGTAGATCCAGCCGGGCCGGAAACCGTCGTCGAGGTGCAGGTCGTACCGGCTCGGTACGAGGGCCGTGGACACGCCTCTGAGATCGTTGCCGCCGCCCTGCAACCGGGCGAACCGCCACGTCCCGGCGGGGAGTTCGTCCGGCGTGCTGTGCGCGTACCGCCGCCGGGTGAGGCGCGCGCTGTGCACGCCCCGCTCGCTCACCGGAGAGGAGCGGGTGCTCGACCACCGGGACAGCGGCAGGGAGGCGGTGGGCTCCTCGACGATGAACTCGGCCGTCGTCAGGCCCCGTACGGGCTGGCCGTCCCGCCGTGCCACCGGCAGATCCAGCAGCAGCCGTCCGTCACCGGGCAGCAGATCGCCCTGCCAGGCGCCGAAGACGACCGTGTACCCACGGCGCAGCAGATAGCCGTTCCCGGCGTCGGCGAGTGTGCGGGGCCGGTTGGTGTGCGGGGCGTCGCAGAAGTACTGCACGGCCCGCTTGTTGCCCCGGTTGCCCCAGTCGAAGAACAGCCGACGGCGCCCGCCGTCGACCGGCCGCAGGATCTCGACGTCACCGCGGAAACGGACCCTGCCGTCGCTGTCGAGCGGGGCGAGGTCCAGGTCGGGGATCCCGGGCGTCTTCGGGTCCACGGAGTAGTGCGCGGTCGCGGTCACGACCTCGTACGCCCCACCGCCCTCGAAACGGTGGCCGCCGGCGAACGGCTCCGTCGTGCGCACCTCCAGCCGGACACTCATCGAACCGCCTCCAGCGCGGGCCGCCAGCCCAACTCCGGTGCCACCAGGTGCCGTACGTCGTGCAGTATCTGCTCGTACTCCTCCCGGTGGAACTCGTACGGAAGCTCCAGACGCAGCTCGGACACCTCGGCGAGGACCGGGTCGGCGGTCAGCTGCTCCAGGATCTGCTCCGCGGTCCCGACGACGTCCGGGGCGAACAGGGTGCGCTTGGGGCCCTGGGGCGAGAGGGTGCGGTCGTGACGGGCGGCCGCGTAGGCGCGGTAGCGGGCCCGGGTCGCCGCGTCGGCGCTGTCGAGCGGGACGATCACCCGGCCCAGGGCCACGCGGGCCGGACGGTCGCCGGAGAGGGCGCCACGGTACGCGGACAGGAGGTTCAGCTGGGCCGTGCCGAAGTCGTCGGTGCCCTCGCCGGTGACGATGTTGCCGGACAGCAGACCGAGGCCGTTCTCGGCGGCCCAGCGGACCGAGCGCAGACTGCCGCCGCCGTACCAAATGCGGTGCGCCAGGCCGGGGTTGTGCGGTTGCAGACGAGGACGCTGGACATTGCCCGGCGAGTGGATGACCGCGTCGGGGGCGCCGAGGAAGTCGCCGCGCAGGTTGTCGACGACGCGGGCGATCCTGCCGTACGACAGGTCGAAGCCCCGCCAGTCCCCGTCGTGCACCAGGTCGCCGAGCAGGTCGGCGTGCGGCATCCCGGTGCTGAAACCGATCTGGAGGCGGCCACGCGAGAGTACGTCGGCCAGGGCGAGGTCCTCGGCCAGCCGGAACGGGTTCTCGTAGCCGATGGGGATGACCGCGGTGCCGAGCTCGATCCGCTCGGTGCGCTGACCGGCCGCGGCCAGGAACACGGCCGCCGAGCCGACCCCGTGTTCGAGGTGGCGCTGCCGGATCCAGGCGCCGTCGTAGCCGAGCCGTTCGCCGTACTCGAAGAGCCCGAGGGTCTCCTCCAGGCCCGGGTAGGGGTCGTCGTCGGCGAAGTTGCCGGGGGTGAGGAAGGCCAGTGAGGTGAGGGAGGGAGTGCTCATGCGGGTCCTCGGCTCGTGACGGTCTCCGCGACGCTGCCGCCGGGGATCGCCGCGAGCAGCTCGCGGGTGTACGCGTGGCGGGGAGCGGCGAACAACTCCTCGGGCGGGCCCGTCTCGACGACCTGTCCGGACCGCATGACGGCGACCTGATGGGCGATCTGGCGTACGACGGCCAGGTCGTGGGAGATGAACAGGTACGCCACCCCGGTGTCCGCCTGCAACTCGGCCAGCAGATCGAGTACTTGGGCCTGCACCGACACGTCGAGCGCGGAGACGGGCTCGTCGCACACCACCAGGTCGGGGGAGAGGGCGAGGGCACGGGCGATGGCCACGCGCTGGCGCTGGCCGCCCGACAGCTCCGCCGGCCGGCGCTCCAGGGTCGCGGCGGGCAGTGCGACCCGGTCGAGGAGTTCGCGGGCGCGGTCGAGGCGGGTGGTGCGGTCGCCCACCGTGAACGCCCGCAGCGGCTCGGTGATCACCTCTCCGATGGAGAAGCGCGGGTCGAGGGAGGCGTACGGGTTCTGGTAGATGAGCTGGGCGCGGCGGCGCAGCTCTCTGGCCCGGGCGCCCTTGGCGGTGGTGACGTCGGTGCCGTCGAACAGGACCTGTCCGGAGGTCGGGTCGGTGAGGCGGAGGACCAGGCGGGCGGTGGTGGACTTGCCCGAGCCGGATTCGCCGACCAGGGCGAGGGTCTGCCCGCGCCGCAGGGTGAGGCTGACGTCGTCGACCGCGCGCAGGGTACGGGCTTCGCCGTTGGCGCGCGGGAGCCTGAACTCCTTGACCAGGTTGCGGACTTCGAGCAGCGGGGCGCTGTCCGGCGCGGGGGAGGCCGGAGTGCGGGGACGGGCTGTGGTGAGGCTCGGGGCGCTGGCCAACAACCGTCGGGTGTACTCGTGTTGGGGGTCGGCCAGGACGGTACGGGTCTCGCCCGCCTCCACCACCCTGCCCTGCTCCATGACCACCAGGCGCTGCGAGCGGTCGGCGGCCACCCCCAGATCGTGGGTGACGAGCAGGATCGCCGTGCCCAACTCCTCGGTGAGGTGCTGGAGATGGTCGAGGATGACACGCTGCACGGTGACGTCGAGGGCGCTGGTCGGCTCGTCGGCGATGATGAGGCGGGGTTTCGCGGCGATGGCGACGGCGATCAGGGCGCGCTGCCGCATACCGCCCGACAGTTCGTGCGGGTACTGCCGGGCGCGGACCGCCGCGTCGGGCAGCCCGGCCCGGTCCAGGACGTCGATCGCCTCGGCGGCGGCCGTACGGCGGGTCGCGAGGCCGTGGATGCGCAGCACCTCGGCGACCTGTTCGCCGATCCGCTTGACCGGGTTGAGCGAGACCGTCGGATCCTGCGGGACCAGGCCGATCTGCGCGCCGCGCACGGTGCGCAGCTCCGCCTCCGACAGGGTGGCGAGGTCGTGCCGTCCGAAGCGGACCGTGCCCGCGTCGATGGTGCCGTTCGCCGCCAGCAGCCGGGTGACGGCGTGGGCGGTCGTGCTCTTGCCGGAGCCGGACTCGCCCACCACGGCGGTGACCTGACCCGGCCGGACGTCGAGGTCCACGCCGCGTACCGCCGGGACCGTGCCGCCGCGGGTGCGGTACGACACGGACAGGCCGCGGATCTCCAGCAGGGGTGTGGTCACGTCGTCGCCGTTCTCGAGTTCCTGTGTCGTCGTCATCGCCGTGACCATTCGCCGTCCAGCGCCCGCGCGATGCGGTTGGTGGCCAGCACGGTCGCGGCGATCGCCAGGCCGGGCAGCGCGGTCAACCACCAGGCGTTGGCGAGGTAGTTGCGGCCGTCGGAGATCAACGTCCCCCATTCCGGGGCGGGCGGCGGCGCGCCGTAGCCGAGGAAGCTGAGCGCCGACACGGCCAGGATCGAGGCGCCGAAGTCCAGCGTGGCCAGGACGATCACCGGCCCGGCGGCGTTGGGCAGGACGTGCCGTCCCAGCACCGAGTACCAGCGGGCCCCGCTGGCGCGCGACGCCTCCACGAACACCGCCTGCCGCACCCGCAGCACCTCTGCGCGGGCCACCCGGGCGAAGGAGGCGACGCTGGCGATACCGACGGCGACCGCCACCTTCACCGTGCCGTATCCGAGCGCGGTGACGAGGGCCAGGGACAGGAACAGCGCGGGGATGGCGAGGAGGACGTCGACGAAGCGCATCAGCACGTCGTCCACCCAGCGGCCCACGAAACCGGCGACCACCCCGAGCAGACCGCCCACCACGAACGCGACCAGGACCGCGATCAGGGTCGCCTTGAGGGAGAGCTGGGCGCCGTGGACCACGCGGGAGAAGACGTCGCGGCCCAGTTCGTCCGTGCCGAACCAGTGACTGCCGCTCGGGCCGCGGAAGTTCTCGGACGGCACCCCCTTCAGCGGGTCCTGGGAGGTGAACAGGTCCGGCCAGAACGAGGCCAGCACCACCAGGACCAGGACGGCGGCCGACAGCAGCAGACCGGGGCGGCGCAGCAGGAACCGCAGTACCTCCCGGGTGCCGGACCGGCGGCCCGGAGCCTCGGTGGGTTCCGTCTCGACCGGCCGGGCCAGGCCGAGGGCGGCCTCGGCCTGGTCGTCGACAAGGCTCTGACTCATGCGAAGCTCGCCTTCCTGTCCGAGGCGACCACGATCCGCGGGTCGAGCAGCGGATAGACGAGGTCGATGACCAGGTTCGTCACCACGAAGATCAGCGCACCGAACACCACCACCCCCTGGACCAGCGGGATGTCCTGCGCGGTGACCGCCGCCGCGGTGACCCGGCCCAGACCGTCGCGCGAGAACACCGTCTCGACGACCACCGAACCGGCGACCAGCTGCCCGACCAGCAGCCCCACGACCGTCAGCGCGGGCAGCGAGGCGTTGCGCAGCGCGTGCCGCAGATGCACCCGCCAGCGGCCGGCCCCCTTGGCGCGCGCGGTCTCCACATACGCCTGGTCCAGCGCGGTGAGCAGACTCTTGGCGAGCACCTGGGCGACCTGCGCCCCGGTCGGCACCGCCAGCGTCAGGGCGGGCAGCACCAGCCCCTTCAGCCCGTCGTTGCCGAACGCCGGGAACCAGCGCAACCGGAAGGAGAACGTCTCCACCAGCAGCAGCCCCACCCAGAACGTCGGCACCGACACCCCCAGCGGGGGCAGCGACAGCAGCAGCTGCCGCAGCCAGCGCCGGGAGGTGTAGGTCGCCAGCACCGCCAGACCCCCGCCGAGGACCACCGCGAGCAGCAGCGCCGCGCTGGTCAGCTGGAGGGTCTGGGGCAGCGCGTCGGCCAGCGTCGAGGTGACCGGGCGGCCGGTGGACACCGAGTCGCCGAAGTCCCCGCGCACCGCCCGGCCGAGATAGTCGGCGTACTGCACCAGGACCGGCTTGTCGAAGCCGTACTCGTGGCGCAGGGCGGCGAGCTGTTTCGGATCGACCTGGCCCGAGTCCAGTCCGGCACTGGCCATCGCGGTGACCGGGTCGCCCGGCAGATAGTCGAGGACCAGGAACGACACCGTGTAGGCCGCCCAGAGCACCCCCACCGCCTGGGCGAGCCGTTTGATCACATAGCGGCGCACGGCTAGCCGATCCAGGTGTCGTGCAGCTGGATCCGGCTGGAGGCGTCGAAGTTCAGGTCGTGCACCTTGGTCGAGACACCCAGCTGGGTCTGGAGCTCCACCACCGGCGCGTAGTAGGCGTTCTGGACGATCAGCTCCTGTGCCACGCCGACCAGTCGCTCACGCTTCCCGGCGTCCGTGGTCGCGGCCTGCGCGGTCAGCGTGGTGTCGAGGCTGCCCGCCGGTACGCGGTAGAAGTTGGCCAGCTTGGTGGAGAAGGAGCTGCGCAGGATGTCCGGGTCGGCACGGGTGACGTTGCCCCAGGCCGCGTCGTAGTCGCCGGACTGCAACTTCGGCGCCAGCTGGGTGACCTGGACCTGCTGGAGCGTGATCTCGACGCCCACGTCCTTGAGTTGCTGCTGTATCAGCTCCAACGCGGGCTGGTTGGTGGCCGAGTTGGGGATCCAGGTGACGGTCAGGGCGAGCTTCTTGCCGTCCTTCGTGCGGATGCCGTCGCTGCCGGGCTTCCAACCGGCGGAGTCCAGCAGGGACTTCGCCTTGGCCGCGTCGAAGGCCAGGTCCGAGGAGAGGTCCGTGTAGTCGGGTGTGGTGTGGGCGAGGATGCTGGTGGCCGCCTGGGTGCCGGTCGGGAAGACGGTGTCGGCGATCTGCTCGCGGTCGATGGCGAACAGGATCGCCTGGCGCACCTTGGCGTCCTTGAGGACCGGCCGCGAGTTGTTGAGCCCGAGGCCGAACACCACACCGGGGTTGGCGCGCCGCTGAAGGGTGACCTGGCCGCCCTTGAGCGCCGCCTCGTTGGCCTTGCCGACGCTGGCGATCGCGTCCACCTGCCCGGACTGGAGACTGCCGGCCCGAACGCCCGCCTCCGGTACGACCTTGAACACCAGCTTGTCCAGGTAGGCCTCGCCTGTCTTGGACCACCGCGAGGAGCCCCAGGCGTAGCCGGTGCGCTTGGCCAGCGTGATCGACTGGTTCTGCACGTACTGCTTCAGAACGAAGGGCCCGGAGCCGACGATCCCGTCACTGCACTTCTGCTGCGGGGTCTTCTTCACGCTCGCCGATGACTCGATGCCCAGCGAGTGCGTCGAAGTGGCTTGCAGGAACTGGGCGTTGGGCTCCTTGAAGGTCACCTTAACGGTGAGCGGGTCGACCACGGTGGTGCTCTCGACTCCGCTCAAGTAGCCCTGGGCCAGCGTCGCGAGGGCGCCGAGCTTCGGTACCGCGTCGAAGTTGTCCTTCACCACCTGCGCGGTCAGCTCGGACCCGTCGCTGAAAGTGACGCCGGACCGGAGATGGAAGGTGAACGTCTTGGTGTCGGCGCTGATGTCCCAGCTCTTCGCCAGCCACGGCACGATCTTGCCGGTCTTGGGGTCCTGGTCGGTCAGGGAGTCCACGGTCTGACGTACCGAGTAGATGGTGTCGTTGCTGGCGACCTGCTGCGGATCCACGCAGCCGGCGTCCGAACCCACCGCGAAGGTCAGGGTGCCGCCGGACTTCGGCTTGCCACCGCCGGCGCCGGAGTCGTCGGTGCCCGACCCGCAGGCGGTCAGCAGCACGCTGGTGGTGAGCAGGGCGGTGAGCGCCGCCCATCGGGGGGTTCTGAAAACCGGGAGAGCTGTCACGGAGGGGTTTCTCCTACTCGTGTCACCAGACATGGGGGTGCCGTACGAGGCACGGCCATGCCCGGGTGAAGGACGGCACCGAGAGGGCCGGTGGCGCGGAAAGGTGTGGGGAAAGGAAGGGAGAAGGGGAGCAGGGGCGCACCGCGGCCGGTGACGGACGTCAGCTGACGGCGGGCGGACTCGTCAGGCCGGACAGAGGCAGCTGGTCGAGCGCTTCAGATCGATGTGGCGCCGGCGCGAGAGCCGGGAGAACGCGGTGGCGTCGCCGAAGGAGACAGCCGGATCGACGTACTGCCGCATACCGGTCCCCCCTCATCTCCGGCCCCGTTCCCGGGGCCACGCGCTTGCGGGAATCGTCGATGATCCCGCCGGGCTTTCACCTGGAGCACCCCACCGCGCGGGAGGGTTGCCGGTCAGCGAGCCAGGGCTTGACGCTGACACTCAATGCCGATCGCGATGCTACGGAGCCGAATTGACGTACGTCAATGCCGTACTGGTGTGGCCTGGGCGGGAAGGCGGTGCCGTCTCACGTGCCGGGACGCGGGCGGCCGTACCCCGGGCCGTACCCCGCTCCGTGGTCCGCGCATCCATGGCGGCTAGCGCTGCCGCCGCACCATCTCGCTGATCCAGACGGGTGCGAACGGAGACGTGCAACCCGGGGGCGTCGGATAGTCCTTGAGCACTCCCAGGCGCTCACCGATGCCGATGGCACGAGCGCGGTGCTCGGCGTGGTCGATGCCGATCTGGGCCAGGCAGTGGTTCATCGCCCATTGGAGGCGGTCCGGGGCCTCCTTCATCTCCGCCTCGATGACGTCGAGCAGCCCGGCGAGGTCGAGTCCCTGAGGCTTCTTGGCCACGCGTTCGGTGGTCAGGGCCCACCCCGCGCTCGCGACGACGGGATCCGCATCGGCGGACCACGCCAGTCGCAGTTCCTCCGCGTGCGGGCTCTTCTTCACGACGTAGTTCACGAGCCAGTCGTGCACCTTGGGGGTGCGTGCCGCACGCAGCATGACGTCCAGCTCGTCACGGCTGAACGCCTTCGGGCGGCAGATCAGCAGCGCCAGCAGCCGGGCCGCGCTGTCCCCCGTCTCCCAGAGCTGCACGGCGAGTTCCTGCTGGGCCCGCAGCCGCTTCGCGAGCGCGCGCAGCTTCCCGAGGTTCACCCCGTGATCGTCACCGTGCCGCTCGTTGACCGCTCGCGTCTTCGCGTCCTCCAGGCCTGCCAGCGCGGCCATCACCTCGGCCACCGTCGCCTCGGCCATCTCAGCCTCCCGTCATGCCACGGATGACATCGGCGAGCGGAGTGGCGGGGTGGCCGGTCAGCCGGGCCACCGCGTCGCTCACACCGTCCAGCTCGCCCGCCGCGATGGCCGTGTACGTCGACACCCAGGCGTCGAGCTGCCACGGCGGGGCGCCGTAGGAGGCACGCGAGGCGTACGCCTCCTCGACCGTCTCGGGGTGGTAGGTGACCGTACGGCCCCGCACCTCGGTCAGAACGGCCGCCGCCTCCGCCAGCGACAGCGACTCGGGCCCCGTCAGGTCGTACGTGGCACCGGCGTGCTCGCCCGGCCGGGCCAGGACCGCGGCGGCGGCGTCCGCGATGTCGTCCTGGGAGACGAAAGCGGCCCGCCCCTGCCCGGCCGGACCACGGATGACACCGTCCGCGCCGGCCAGGTCGGGCACGAACTCGGCGTAGAGGTTGTCCCGCAGGAACGTGCACGCCAGCCCGCTGGCCCGGATGTGCTCCTCCGTGTGGAAGTGGTCCCGGGCGAGCGTGAACGTCGCGTCGGGGGCCGCGCCGAAGAAGGAGACGTACACGACATGCCGTACGCCCGCCTCGACGGCGGCGTCCACGAAGGCCTTGTGATGGGCGAGCCGGTCGACGCTCTCCGACGCGGAGACCATGAGGAGCGTCTCCGCGCCGGTGAGGCCGTGCACGACGGCGTCGTGATCGTCGTAACTGCCACGGACGGCCGTGGCGCCGGGCAGCCGCGGCGCCCGCTCGGGACTGCGCACCAACAGCCGTTGCGGCACGCCCTCCTCGGCCAGCCGACGGGCGACACGCCCGCCGAGACGTCCGGTGGCTCCGGTGACGACCACAGCCGGCTCGGGCATGATCCAGTCACTTCCTTCGCAGATCGTCGGAGTGCGTCAAGCTACTCCCCGGACTTTGCCGTCAGCGGGACGCCCCGCGCGACCGGCGTGCCGAAATCCGGTGTGCCGTCCGCGTACGGGTCGCGTGGCGTCGCCGTGACCACGGCCCGGGCCGGATCGGCGGTCCGGACCCGGTAGTCGGTCGTGGCGGGGTCGAAGTCCGCGACGGGCCGTCGTGAAGGGCTGCCGCGAGTACGAGGGGGATGGTTGGTGTGTCAGCACTCGGACAGTGCGGTGTCGGTGGCTGGGCACGGAACCCCCTTCCGGGGGACGGGGGACGGGGGACGGGGGGCGGGGGACGAGGAGTCGAGGTCAGCGGCGCTTGTGTGAACCGGCGCGTCTGCCCAGTGGAGTCAGGAGCTTCTGAGCCTGGAACCGCTTGCCCATCGCCGTCAGCACCGAGGCGAGGAACCTGATGGTGTTCACGGTGCTCGGATGCGCCTCACCGAGGACCCGGCGACTGCGGGCGAGCGTGTCCTGGAGCAGAGGCTCGGCATCCGAGTAGGAGTGCAGGCTGTAGAGCGCGACGGCCAGATGACGGGCGGCGGACAGCGTCGCCGGGTGATCGTCGCCGAGGACGCGACGACGGCGTACAAGAAGGTCCTCAGCGACCGCGCGCGCCTCGGCGTGCCGGCCGAGATCGCTCAGAGTGTGGCCGAGGACGTCCAAGGAGGCGAGGGTGTCGGGGTGGTCTTCCCCGAGGACGCGGCGGCGGCGGGCGAGGACGTCCTCGGCCAGCCCGTGTGCCTGGGCGAGGTCACCGAGCGCACTCAGACTGCTGACGAGGCCATGCTCGGACGTGAGGGTGTCGGGATGGTCGTCGCCCAGGACGCGGCGGCGGTGTGCGAGGACGTCCTCGGCCAGCCGATGCGCCTCGCTCCGGTGACCGAGCTCGCTGAGGGCGGCCGCCAGGTTGCTCGCGGAGGTGAGGGTGTCGGGGTGGTCCTCACCCAGCACCGTCCGGCGGCGGCGGAGGGTGAGTTCGTGCAGCCGGTGGGCCTCGGTGTGGTCACCGAGCAGGTGCAGGGTGCCGGCCAGGTTGTCCGTGGACGTGAGGGTGTCGGGGTGGTCCTCCCCGAGGACGCGGCGGCGGCGTGCGAAGACGTCCTCGGCCAGACGGCGGGCGTCCGTGTAGGCCCCGGTCTGCGCCGTCGCCTCGACGAGAAGGTCGGTCCACGTCAAGCTGTCGGGATCGTCTTCCCCGAAGGTGTCGACTCGCCTTGCGCGGAAGTCGCCGGCCATGGCGAGCGCCGCGTCCGCCTGGCCGCTCTGGAGGAGATAGCGCACCGAACGGAAGAGGGGCTCACGGAGCACGTCGTCGTCGCTGTGGGCGTCCGGACGTCCGGTCAGATGCGAGGTCAGCGACGCCCATTGGGCCCAGTTCTCGGGGAGGTGAGGATCACCGGGGTCGGCGGCGGCGAGGAGGAGGGCGACGCCCTGGCGCAGCGCGGCGGCCTGTGCCCCGCTGGTCCGCTCGCGGAGGACGGCTTGGGTCAAGCGGTGGATCTGGAATCGGTCGCCGGTGACGGTGGCCGCGCCGTACCGGGCGAGCGCGTACAGAGCACCATTCGTCCGCAGGAGGTCGTCCGGGGCGAATGAGGTCGTCGTCAAGCTGTCGCGGGCGGGCGTCAGCCAGGCCACGGGGATCGGCTCGGGCGCGAAGTAGGCGCCTAGCAGCAGGAGGCCCGAGGCGGCGGGGTTCTCCTCCTCCAGTCGGTCGGCGACGATGTTCACCGTTGCCGACACGGACGCCGGATAGCCGTGCGGCTTGCCTTCCCCGAGGATGCGCGCGGTCATGGTTGCGAGGAGCGCGCGATACCGCTCAACGGGGATACCCGTTTCGATGACTCCCGCGGCCTGGGCCAGTGCCAGCGGAAGGTCGCCGAGATCCTCGGCCAGGGCTCCCGCCTGTTCCTCTGTGAGCGTGGGAGTGCGGCTGGTCAGCAAGCGCACGGAATCGGCCCGGGAGAACGTGTCCACGTCGACTCCGGGGACCAGCCGTTGCCAGGAAGGGTCGCGGGAGGTGACCAGTACATGGCCCGGCCCTTCGGGGAGCCACGGGGCCAAGGCCTGGGGATCCTCCGCGCCGTCCAGGATGATGAGCCAGCGCTCCGTCGTGCTGAGGTGTTGGAGCAAGGCCTGACTGTTGGGCTGGATGCCCGCGTCCGGGCGCCCGATTTCCAGCCGCTCGGCCAACTCCGCGTAGCTCACCGGGAGTTGGTTCGCTTGTTCGGCCTCGACCCACCAGATGATGTCGTACTGGCTGGCGAAACGGTGAGCGTACTCCACCGCGACCTGACTCTTTCCGATCCCGCCCAAGCCGTGCAGGGCTTGAATCCTGGCCCGTCGTCGGGTGATCAGGATGTCGCGGACCCGGTCGAGCAGATCATCGCGGCCGACGAAGTCGGGATTGCGCCGTCGGATGTTCCACACACGCGGCCCGCCGGAGGCGCCGGGCAGCCTGGGCGTGGGTGCCACCGAGGGACGCGGCCCGTCGGCGGTGGGCCTGCGGGCGGGCCGCGCCAACGCCCCGACAGCCTGGAGAAGGATGGCCACGGCGTCGGACTCTTCAAGGCCGTGCAATGACGTGCCCGGGTAGGGCAGTGGCAGGTCCGGGCCGGTGTGGGTCAAGGGCTCGATCACGAGTGGGAGTACGCCGTCCCGCCAGGGCGCCTCGGCTCGGGGTTCGGACGAGACGTAGGACCGCGAGACCAACGCCACCACCACGCTCGCCCGCCGGAGCGCCTCGTCCATCCATCGGACGAAGTCGCCCCCGGACCGCAGAGTCTTACGATCCAGCTCGACCACGTACCCGGCTCGCTCCAGCTGCCAGCCCACCCACTCGGCCCACACCCGGTCCGGTCCGGCGTAGCTGAGGAACACCGTCGGCGAAGTGTCGGGCGATTCCCCCGCGCCCGGCGTGGCGGACACGGTGGCCCCCATCCGGGCCACGTCCTCGCGCGAAGCCCTGGCATACGGATCGCCCTCGACCGGCACCGACAACCTTTCTTGTGCCGCCCCGACAGCGGCCCCGCGGACCGTGCGGGTGCTGCCGTAGCGAGGTCTGAGGTACGCGGTGAGCTGGGTCCGGACCAGTTCCTGGACCGCTTCCGCGTCCTCGCGGAACTGCGCGGCGAGAAGGGCCTCGCGGACCTCCGTCGCGAACTCGAAGTGCAGCGGGCTGTCCGCCGGGGTCGCGTCGGCACGGCGGAGAAGTCCGCCGAGGAAGACCGCGGCCAGGTCGCCCCGGGACGAGTCCCGCAGCAAGGCCCGCTGCACCAGCCGGGCCAGCGGAACGGTCACCGGGGAGTGTGCGGACAGCAGCCCGGCCAGCCGCCAGGCCAGGGGAGTGGACGAGGCGCGGAAACGGCGGATCGCCTCCTCCGCCGACACGGTGACCGGTGCTCCGGTGGGGCGGCCGCGCACTCCCCTGGGAGTGTCGGACAGGAACAGGGCCGCCGACGTGGTCCAGCGGCCGCTGCCCGCCGTCATCTCCGCCCAGGCCCGCACCGGCACCGGGTCGAGCTCGACGACCGGGACCGGGATGCCACCGGCCGCCGGGTGCGCGGACGTCCGCTCCGGGCGTACGACCTTCCAGCGGGCGTTGGGCAGTCCCGGCCGGGGGATGTGCAACGGGGTCGGCGCGGCTGCCGTCCCGACGCGGTTCCAGAGGGAACTCGGGAGCAGATGGGCCAGGGCCACCTGGGAGTGGCGGGCCCAGTCGGCCAGCAACCGGTGCGCCGCGCCGGTGCGCCACATCGCGCCGACGGTGTCGCTGAGCACCAGGATCAGCTGATCACCCGCGGGGTCCAGCACCTCCCTGGGCGGCCGTGCCGGACGGTCCGACACAGGGTGCGGCCGGAGTTCCACGGCGGTGCCGTCGGCGGCGGGCAGCAGATTCCAGCGCCGCAGATGACGGAAGGCTCCCAGCCGGGTCACCTCCTGCTGGAATTCATGGACCTCGTCCTCCCACAGGCTCATGGACGGGCCGCGGTCGACCACCAGGGTCAGACCGAGCCACCGGGAGGGTTCGGGACGCAGGACCGGGATCAGGAGATCCTCGTCGACCAGCCGGGCGACGGTGGCCTCTTCGTCGAGTGCGAACGCGGTCCGGGACGGAACCTTGCGGGCGAGCGGCTTCAACGCCCGGGCCAGCGCCAGAGCGTGGGGCAGGGACGCGGCGGCCGGTACCTGGACGGGCGTGCCGGTCGGGGCGTCGCCGGACGTGTCGCACTCGCCGCCGGTGACATGGAGGTCCAGGGCCTCGTCGTCCGTGACGACTTCCGCCGCGTCCTGGGAGGGCTCCGTGGACCGCGGGGTGTGTCCGGTTTCCTCCCCCGGCAGGTCCGGCGGCGCGACCTCCGGGGCCGTCGGGGCGTCGGTGGGCCCCGGAGCAGGGCCTTGGGGCAGCACCCGCTGAGCGAGCCACAGGATGTCCGCCAGTTCCTCGGGTGTGGGATCGTCCACGCCGCCCTGGGCCAGCAGCGGGAGGAGGTCCGAGATCACTGGGCGCCGGGCCCGCTCAACTGGTGCATGGTCGCGTCGGCCAGGTCCTCGAGGTCCGAGGGAGCCGTCCAGGCGCCGGCCAGCCGTAGCTGGACCGCGTTCAGCAGTTGGTCCGTCGCCAGTTCACCGTTGCTGCGCCGCTTGAGGAAGGTGTCGATGACGCCGTTCGGCGCCTGGGCAGCGTCGGCCGCCTCCTGACCGATGCGTTGTACGAGGATGCGGTGCAGTTTTCCCTTGTCGGGCAGCGGCAGGTTGAGCCGAATGCACCGGCGCAGAAAGGCGGGTGGGAACTCCCGCTCGCCGTTGCTGGTGAGGACGACGACCGGAAAGGCCTGACAGCGCACCCTGCCGTCCGTGATCCAAGCCTTGCGCGCTTGGTCGTCGTCCGTGCTCACGAGCACCTTCGGCGCGGACTCGGACATCCGGATGAGCTCCGGAATGTCGAAGCGCCCCTCGTCCAGGACCGTCAGGAGATCGCCCGGCAGATCGATGTCGCCCTTGTCGATCTCGTCGATGAGCAGCACGCGCGGTTGCGTGGACGGGAGGAACGCCGTGCCGAGAGGCCCGAGTTGGAGATAGCGGCCGATGCTGTCACTCGCTCCGGTGCCGGCCCCGCGACGTTTCCCCAGCCGACGCAGATTGGCGTCCTCCAGCCGGCGCAACGCGTCGTAGCGGTACAGACCGTCCCGCAGGGTGGTTCGGCTGGTGACGGGCCACCGCAGGACCGGGCCGAGGTCCAGGTCCTCGGCGATGCTGTGGGCCAGCGTGGACTTGCCCACGCCGGGAACCCCCGTGACGAGCAGCGGGCGGCGCAGATACAGCGCGGTGTTGACGAGCTCGATCTCGGGGGCGTCGGCGATGTAGCCGGCGCCCCGCTCCCGGTCCGGCTCGCTCAGCGACGGGACGGCGTAGCCGTGGTCGATGACGCCGTCGAAGACCCGCCAGGGCGGCTGGTGTGCGGCGAGCCGGCCGAGCCTTTCGATGGCCGAGCCCTCGCCCTTGTAGATCCACCAGTCGTTCACGGCGCCTCCGGTCGTGGGCGTTTCGGGTGCGGGGTGAGTCATCAGATGAAGCTCGCGTCGGTCAGAGGGACGGTCGCGAGGGGATGGTCGGGATCGTCCCAGAGCAGGACCACGCCGGTCTGTGCGGCGGGCGGGAGGTCGGGGTCGGCGCGGAGTTCCTTGACGGCCCGGGGAA
The DNA here is from genome assembly GCF_040644695.1 of Streptomyces sp. NPDC046909. Classification (NCBI taxonomy): domain Bacteria; kingdom Bacillati; phylum Actinomycetota; class Actinomycetes; order Kitasatosporales; family Streptomycetaceae; genus Streptomyces; species Streptomyces sp. NPDC046909. Next base: position 142,283 of record NZ_JBEYXC010000006.1, read on the forward strand.
GTTCGGTGACGTCCGCGATGGGCAGGAGCTCCTGGAGCCCGGGGGACGTCGCGTCGCGCGGGTCACCGGAGCGCTGCCAGACGATGACCGGGATTCCGGAACGCAGCGCCGCGTGCCGGGCGGGCCCGGCGTCGTTCGCCGTGATGGCGACACAGGCCGGATGCTCGTACTTCGCCCAGCGGGAGACGTGACGGCGCAGTTCTTCGATGCTCAGGTCACCGAGCCAGCTGGTGGCCTCGCCCGCGGTGCCGCCGCAGCGGGCCAGCCAGGCCCAGCGGCTGTACCAGAGGGAAGGGGAGTTCGGGAGGTCCCGGGCGCTCGGACACCGGACGATCACTTCGTACTGCTCGCCGAGCCGCTGCGACAGATAGGGGTCGTCACCGCACACCCACTGGTCGAACTCGGTCTCCAGCAACGCTTCGGTGACCTCGAACTCGACGCGTTCCAGATGGGGCGGCTGCGCGTGGCCGACCGCCTGATCACAGAAGGCCCGGGCTTCCTCCAGGAAGCTGTCCAGACATTGCCGCACCAGATCACGTGCGCCGTTCATGGTCACTCTGAGGGGGCCGGTCGCGTTCTCCGGTGGCTGGACGCGCTGCCAGAGGGAGGGATCGAGCGACGGGTGGAGCAGGACTTCTGCCAGGAGTTGACAGGGTTCGCGGGGGTCCTGCTCCAGCCGGACCAGCATCGAGATCCGGAGCCGGTTGATCTCGCTCGCGGATGGCGGTTCCGGCAGCCCGAGTCGCTCCCGCACCTCGCGCACCCAGGTGTTCAGCGCGAACCCCCGTTGCCGTGCCGCGCCCTTGGCGGTGCTGAACCCCGAGGCCAGCGCGTGGGCGAACGCCACCACCTTGGGCAGTGCGGCACTGTCCTGTTCGCGGGCGTCGAGGTCCAGCGCCCAGTCGTACAGGTCCCCGGAGGGCGCGTCGAACGGCGCCGCGGCCAGCCCCGCCTTTCCGTTCACGCCGAATGACCAGCGATAGGCCTCTTTGCTCCAGCCCTCCGGATCCACCCGGTGCAGCAGATCCTTGAGCTGCTTCCAGGCCTGCGAATCCAGGCTCACCGGTACCCGGGGAGCGTGTACGGGGGCGCCGCCTCCCAGCTGGTGCAGCGCGTCGAGCAGTTTGAAGGCGAGGTGGTCGGGGCTGTGCACCTCGCTCACGGTGATCCCGCAGTTCAGCAGACGCTCCCGGAAGGCCTCCTGCCGGATCTTGTACGCGTCCCAGCCGGCCACCGGCGGCAGCCCGACGACGTGCTGCTCCGACAGGAGGAACACCAGGCGATCCATGCCCAGTTCAGTGGCGGTCTCGAACTCCAGCTCGGTGTAGGACTGGATCTGCTCCAGGTCAGGAACGGGCGAGCCGTAACGGAATCCGATGATCCCGACGTATAAGTGTGCCTTCTTGACCTGCATACGGCAGTAGTCGGCGGGATTGCCCTCCCGGGCGGTGAAGTACTCCATGTCGCTGGGCAGGTGCTCGGCCCTGAGCACGGCCTCCACCGCGGCCTCCACGAACGACCGCTTCTCCGGATGCCTCCGCAGCTCGGACGTATGGCTCAGAAACACCCGCCGCGGTTTGGTCACGCATCCACCCCGTCATGAACTCCTTGCTCGAACAGCCCCGTCCACCAGGTTAGTCACTCACGGCAGCCGGCATGGGCGAGTTCCCGGACCTCCCCCATCAGGTCAAGCGTCCCGGACTATTGACTCGCTACCCCGCAGTAGCGATCCTCGTCGCACAGATTGCGCCGGTCATGACAACCCGCATGCCGCCGACCGAGGAGCGTGGTACCGACCATGACTCGATGTCCCCACCGCAGACGCAAAGACGTCACCGTCGTATCGCTGCTCCTTCTCCTGGTCGGCCTGTTCCTCGGCCCCGCCCCCAGTTCGGCGGCGGCGAGCGACTGGTGGAATCCGACCGCCCGGCCCAACCCCGACTCGCAGATCAATGTGACCGGAGAGCCCTTCACCGGCACCAACTCCGCCGGTGAAGTACGCGGGTTCGTGGACGCGCACAACCACATCTTCTCCAACGAGGCCTTCGGCGGCCGTCTCATCTGCGGCAAGGTCTTCTCCACCGCCGGTGTCGCCGACGCGCTGAAGGACTGCCCCGAGCACTACCCCGACGGCACCCTCGCGATCTTCGACTACATCACCCACGGCGGCGACGGCAAGCACGACCCGGTCGGCTGGCCGACCTTCAAGGACTGGCCGGCGTACGACTCGATGACCCACCAGGCGAACTACTACGCCTGGATCGAGCGCGCCTGGCGCGGTGGGCAGCGGGTGCTCGTCAACGACCTCGTCACCAACGGGATGATCTGCTCCGTCTACCCCTTCAAGGACCGCAGTTGTGACGAGATGACCTCGATCCGGCTCCAGGCGAAGCTGACGTACCAGCTCCAGGACTACATCGACGCGATGTACGGCGGCACCGGCAAGGGCTGGTTCCGGATCGTCACCGACAGCGCGCAGGCGCGACAGGTCATCCAGCAGGGCAAGCTGGCCGTCATTCTCGGCGTCGAGACCTCCGAGCCCTTCGGGTGCAAGCAGATCCTCGACATCGCGCAGTGCAGCAAGGAGGACATCGACAAGGGGCTCGACGAACTCTACGGCCTCGGTGTGCGCAGCATGTTCCTGTGCCACAAGTTCGACAACGCCCTGTGCGGTGTCCGCTTCGACGAGGGCGGGCTCGGCACCGCCATCAACGTCGGGCAGTTCCTGTCGACCGGCACCTTCTGGCAGACCGAGAAGTGCACCGGGCCGCAGCACGACAACCCCATCGGTACGGCCGCGTCGGAGGCCGAGTCCGATCTGCCCGCCGGGACCGAGGTGCCGACGTACGACGACGACGCGCAGTGCAACGTCCGCGGGCTCACCCAGCTCGGCGAGTACGCCGTCAAGGGCATGATGCAGCGCAAGATGATGCTGGAGATCGACCACATGAGCGTCAAGGCCACGGGTCAGGTGCTCGACATGTTCGAGGCCGCCGACTACCCGGGCGTCCTCTCCTCGCACAGCTGGATGGACCTCAACTGGACCGAGCGCGTCTACTCGCTCGGCGGGTTCGTCGCCCAGTACATGCACGGCTCCGAGGGGTTCAGCGCGGAGGCCGAGCGGACCGACGCGCTGCGGGAGAAGTACGACGTGGGCTACGGCTACGGCACCGACTTCAACGGCATCGGCGATCACCCCGCCCCGCGCGGAGCCGACGCCGCCAACAAGGTGACGTACCCCTTCAAGAGCGTCGACGGCGGCTCCGTCATCGACAAGCAGACCGTCGGCTCGCGCACGTTCGACTTCAACACCGACGGCGGCGCCAACGTCGGTCTGATCCCCGACTGGATCGAGGACATCCGGCTCGTCGGCGGTCAGGACGTCGTCGACGACCTGTTCCGCGGCGCCGAGTCCTACCTCGACACCTGGGGCGCGTCCGAGCAGCACCAGGCCGGGGTCAACCTCGCCAAGGGGCGTACGGCCACGGCCAGTTCGAGCGAGTCCAATCCGTTCACCAGCTATCAGCCCGGCCGGGCCGTGGACGGTGACGACGGCACCCGCTGGGCCAGCGACTGGAGCGACGACCAGTGGTGGCAGGTCGACCTCGGCGCCACCAACCTGGTCTCGCGCGTCACGCTGGACTGGGAGCGCGCGTACGGGAAGTCGTACCGGATCGAGCTCTCCACGGACGGCAGCAACTGGCAGACCGTGTGGTCCACGACCTCCGGCGACGGCGGGCTCGACACGGCCAAGTTCACCGGCACACCGGCCCGTTACGTCCGTGTCCACGGCCTCGACCGCGGCACCGACTGGGGATACTCGCTCTACGAGGTCGGCGTGAACAGCGCCTGACGAGCAGTCTGACGCGCACGAGAGGCTCACCATGGCACGGATGCCGTCGGCCGAACGGCGTCGGCAGCTGACGGAAGCGGCGATCAGGGCGATGGCCCGGGACGGCGTGGCCAAGACCACGACCCGGTCCATCGCCGCCGAGGCGGGCGTGTCCCTGAGCGTCTTCCACTACTGCTTCGACTCCAAGCAGGCCCTGATCGAGTCCGTCATCACCACCATCACCGACCACTACGTGACCATCGTGAAGGAGGCCCTCAAGCCCCGGGAGACCCTGGAGGAGACCGTCCGGGCCGGCTTCCAGGCGTACTGGGACCATGTGTGCGCCCAGCCCGACGAGCACATGCTGACCTACGAACTCACCCAGTACGCCCTGCGCGAGCCGGGGTTCGAGCATCTGGCGCGACGGCAGTACGAGCTCTACGGCGAGCTGTACGCCGAGCTCATCGAGCAGCTGCGCCAGAACATCGACTTCGAACTCCGGGTCCCCGTCTCGGCGTTGGCCCGCTACCTCGCCGCCATGACCGACGGGCTGACCCTCAACTACCTGGTACTCGGCGACGAGGCGGCCTGGACCGACATCCTCGACACCGTCACCGCCCATATCGCCGGGCTGGTGACGGCCGGGGACTGAACGCCTACGCGTACAGCGGGTTCGACCTCGCCGCCGCCAGCAGGTACCAAGCCGTGGCACCGGTGTGCCGGTACGGGTAGTAGCCGAACCCGAATCCCGTGTCGAGCGGGCTGCTCGCCGAGACCACCCCGGACCGGGCGGGCGCCGCCTCGCCGCCCAGCGTCTGGTCGGCGCCCAGCAGATCCTGCGCCCGCTCGATCGAGGCGATCAGACGCCGGGCACGCTTCTCGTCGCCCGAGGCGCCCCGGTGACGCAGGGCGAGGGCCAAGTGGGCCGTGCCCTCGAACCACACGCCGTTGCGGTCGGGCTTGGGCTGGCCGTCGGCGATCGGTGCGCCCTCGTTCGCCAGCAGACTCGCGGAGCTGAAGGTGACGCCCTCGTACGACTGGCCCGCCGGGATCGTGCTGTTGGGGCGGTCGGGGGTGTCCAGCACCGCGAGTTCGGTGGCGCACCAGTCCAATGAGCGTTCATACGTGGGTGAGCTGAGCGCCAGATGCGTCCAGGTCTGCGTGTCCTCGGGGATCGGTGACCTGTTGACCGTCACACCGTCATTGGTGCCGGTGTAGAAGAAGCCGCCGTCCGGCTCCCACATCCGCCGCACGAACTCCCCGGCCACCACCCGCCGTTCACGCCACACCGTCTCCCCGGTCAGCCGGGCGAGCTGCCCGAACAGGCCCACCAGGTCGGTGTTGTGCTCGGTCGAGGTGAACGGCAGCTTCTCGTTCGCCCCGTTGACGCCGAACTTGAAGCCACCGAGCGGCTCGTCGGTCCTGCCGGTCCTGTCGATCCACTCGCCGATCCGCACGGCACCCGCGAGGAAGCGGCGCTCCCCGGTCCGGCGGGCGAGGGCGGCGAGGGCGATGCCCGCCCAGGCCATGTCGCCCACCGCGGTCCCCGTGAACCCGAACTGCCAGCCGATGTTGGCCTTTCCGTCCGCCCGCACGAACCCGTCGGGCTGGAGCGTGCCGTCGTAGAAGGTGTACGGCCCCACGTTGTAGGCCTGACGCAGGCGGCCGTCGGTGTGGTCGGGGTCGTTGGCCTGCGCGAAGAGCAGCGCGTCCCCGAGTGCCGTCGCCCGGGATCTGCCTTCCGCTGTGCCGCAGGCCAGCAGTGCCAGGATCGCGAGCGCGTTGTCGTAGGTGAACGCCGTGCTGAACAGGCCCGCCTGATCGGTGTAGCTCTGGGCGAGCCGGATCGTGCCGTGGTCCGGGTAGGCGTCCATGGCGGCGGCGAGGAAGCCGGAGGCCCGGCGCGGTCCGGAGGCAGGGGCCCGGTCCGCCGCGCGGGCGGTGCCGGAACCGGCCGCGAGGAGGACCGCGGCACCGAGCCCGGTCCCGATGAGTGTGCGGCGGGCGAACGCCGGGCGGCCCTGGCTGCCGGTCATGGGTCTCCTCGAAGGCTGAAGAACGGACATCTGAGAGCGCTCTCAGACACGCGCGCTCATTCTGCTGTCGAGGACAGACCCGGTCAACGGCTTCGCTGCGCACGGTAGTTGGGAAACGGGTTGGGAAACGCGAAGCGGCCCCGGGAACACCGGAGCCGCTTTCACGAGGAGTTGACGAGGAAGGGGATCAGACCGCCGTCGCCGGGAACGTCGGGTACTCCACCCCGGAGACATGCTGCACGACCCGGATGACCTGGCACGAGTAGCCGAACTCGTTGTCGTACCAGAGGTAGAGGATCGCGTTGTCGCCGTCGACCTTGGTCGCGCCGGCGTCGACGATCGACGCGTGGCGCGAGCCGATGAAGTCGCTGGAGACCGCGTCGGGCGCCGTCGTGAAGTCGATCTGGCGCTTGAGCGGCGAGGTCAGCGACACCTCGCGGAGGTAGTCGAGGACCTCCTCGCGGGACGTCTCACGGCCCAGGCGCAGGCTGAGGATCGCGATGGACACGTCCGGCACGGGCACGCGGATCGAGCTGCCGGTGATCGGCGCCTTGAGGTCGGGCAGCGCCTTGGCGACGGCCGAGGCGGCACCCGTCTCCGTGATCACCATGTTGAGCGGCGCCGAACGGCCACGGCGGTCGGCCTTGTGGTAATTGTCCAGCAGGTTCTGGTCGTTGGTGAACGAGTGGACCGTCTCCACATGGCCGCGCAGCACGCCGTACTCGTCGTCCATCGCCTTCAGCGGCGGCACGATCGCGTTGGTGGTGCAGGACGCGCAGGACAGGATCTGCTCGTCCGGTTTGACGGTGTCGTGGTTGACGCCGTGCACGATGTTCGGGACATCGCCCTTGCCGGGGGCCGTCAGGACGACCTTGTCGACGCCGGGACGCAGGTGCTGGGACAGGCCCTCGCGGTCGCGCCACTTGCCGGTGTTGTCGATGAGGATGGCGTTCTTGATGCCGTACGCGGTGTAGTCGATCTCCGACGGGTCGTTCGCGTAGATGACCTTGATCGCGTTGCCGTTGGCGACGATGGTGTCGTTCGCCTCGTCGACGGTGATCGTGCCCTGGAACTGACCGTGGATCGAGTCGCGGCGCAGGAGGGACGCGCGCTTCACGATGTCCTGATCGCCGCCCCCGCGCACGACGATCGCGCGCAGGCGCAGACCGTTGCCGGAACCGGACTTCTCGATCAGGAGGCGGGCGACGAGCCGGCCGATGCGGCCGAAGCCGTACAGGACGACGTCGCGGCCCTCGCCGCGCTCGATCTTGTTGGCGCCGGTGGCACCGGCGACCGCCTCGGCGGTGAAGGCCTCGACGGACAGGCCCCGGTCGTCGGCGCGGTAGGTCGCGGCGAGCATGCCGATGTCGATCTGGGACGGGCCCAGGTCGAGGGTGGTGAGCGCCTGAAGGAAGGGCAGCGTCTCGACGACCGACAGCTCCTCGCCGGCGATCTGCCGGGCGAAGCGGTGGGTCTTGAGGATGCTGACCACCGACTTGTTCACCAGGGAGCGGCTGTGCAGCAGGACGGTGACGTCCCGCTCACGGTGCAGCTTCCCGATGATCGGGATCATCGACTCCGCGATCTCCTCACGGGTCTTCCAATTGGTGAACGAGTCCTCATTGACAGTCACAGATCTATCTCTCGATCGAGCTGGGTGGCGCTCATATGCTAACCCCATGGTTGTTTGACCCTTCGAACGGGGTGGGACCAAGGGCCCGCTGCGAGTGGCGCAGCGTGCGGGCCGCCAGCAGGTCCAGCGCCGTGACCAGCAGACAGACCCCCGTCCCACGGCGCGGATGGCGGTCATGCGCGGCTCTCCGTCAGTCGGCATCGAGAAGACCGGGCCTCCCACGCGTATCAGCGGACACGGGGCCGCGCGCCCCGGAACCACGCCATCGATCCAAGGGACGGACCTCATGAACGCAAGCGCAGCCATCGGCGTCACCGGACTGGGCGTGATGGGCCGCAACCTGGCGCGCAACTTCGCCCGCCACGGAGTCGCCGTCGCCGTCCACAACCGGTCCGGCGCCCGCACCCGCGCGCTCGTCGAGGAGTTCGGCCACGAGGGCACGTTCGTCGCGGCCGGGTCGGCCGAGGAGTTCGTCGCCGCGCTCGAACGCCCCCGCCGGCTGATCATCATGGTCCAGGCGGGCGCGGCCACCGACGCGGTCGTCGAGGAGTTCGCCCCGCTCCTGGAGCCCGGCGACATGATCGTCGACGGCGGCAACGCCCACTTCGCCGACACCCGGCGCCGCGAGGCAGCCCTGCGCGCCCGCGGCATCCACTTCGTCGGCACCGGCATCTCCGGCGGCGAGGAGGGCGCGCTGCACGGACCGTCCATCATGGTGGGCGGTTCCGAGGAGTCGTACGCCCTGCTCGGCCCGCTGTTCGAGCGCGTCAGCGCGAAGGTCGACGGCGAGCCGTGCGCCGCGCACATCGGGACCGACGGCGCCGGGCACTTCGTGAAGATGGTCCACAACGGCATCGAGTACGCCGACATGCAGCTCATCGCGGAGGCGTACGACCTGCTGCGCCAGGTCGCCGGATACACCCCGGCCGAGATCGCGGACGTCTTCCGCACCTGGAACGAGGGCCGGCTCGGCTCCTACCTGATCGAGATCACCGCCGAGGTCCTCGCCCACACCGACCCGGCCACCGGGGCGCCCTTCGTCGACATCGTCGCGGACGCCGCGGGCCAGAAGGGGACGGGCCGCTGGACCGTGCAGACCGCCCTCGACCTGGCCTCGCCCGTCACCGCCGTCGCCCAGGCGACCTTCGCCCGCGCCGCCTCCGGCCAGCGCGAACTGCGCGCCGCCTACCGCGGACTGCCCGGCGGCACCACACCCCCGCTCAGCCGCACCGAGGCCGAACGCTTCACCTCACAGGTCGAGCACGCGCTGTACGCCTCGAAGGTCGTCGCCTACGACCAGGGCTGGACGATGATCCAGGACGCGGCCGCCGAGTACGGCTGGAAGATCGACCTCGGCACCGTCGCCCGGATCTGGCGCGGCGGCTGCATCATCCGCGCCGCCTTCCTCGACCGGATCCGCGCCGCCTACGCCGCCGACCGTGACCTGGTCAGCCTGCTCGGCGAGATGGAGTTCGCGATGGAGATCACCGACGCGCAGGTGCCGTGGCGCGAGACGGTGGCCTCGGCGGCCCGCCGCGGCATCCCGGTCCCCGCGATCTCGGCCGCCCTCGCCCACTACGACACCCTGCGCGCCGACCGCCTCCCCGCCGCGCTGCTCCAGGGCCAGCGCGACTACTTCGGCGCCCACACCTACCGGCGCACGGACCGCCCCGGCACCTTCCACACCCACTGGGCGGCGCCGGGACGGCCCGAGACCTCGGAGTGACGCGGCTCAGCAGCCGCCGGGCGTCCGGCCGGGGCGTCGTCCGGCCGAGGCGTCGTCCGGTCGCCCGGGTCGGCGCCCCTCGCACGCCCCGCACGTTATGGTTGAAGATTCAAGTTAATGCTCGGTAGGGTGGTGCCCATGTCCACGACGCCACGCTGGCTCAACGCCGAGGAACGACGGGCCTGGCTGGCCTACATCGACTTCTCCACGCTGCTCAACGACCATCTGAACCGTCAGCTGAGACGCGACGCCGGGATGACGCACGCCGACTACAGCCTGCTGGTCCACCTCTCCTCGGCACCCGACCACACTCTCGGCATGTCCGACCTCGCCCAGCGCCTCAAGATCACCCGCAGCCGGCTCACCCACGCGGTGAACCGGCTGCGCGAGTCCGGCCTCGTCGCCCGGCGCGACGACCCCTCCGACGGCCGCGGCCAGCTCGCGGTGCTGACCGAGGAGGGCTTCGCGGTGCTGTCGGCGGCCGCGCCCGGACATGTGGAGGCGGTGCGGCGGGCCGTCTTCGACGCGCTCACACCGGAGCAGGTGACGCAACTCGCGGAGATCGGGGAGGCGGTGAGCGACGCGCTGCACCGCGCGGAGGCGGCGGAGACCGATCCGGCGGTACTGCCGTGGCGGCGCCGGTGAGCGGTCCGGCCCCGGGCCGATGGCCGTACGCCGATGGGCGTGTGCCCTGTACCGCTACCGCCGCCGATAGTCGCCGGCCTCAGCGCCCAGCACATTGAGAAGTGCCAGGGCCTCGGCGTCGGGGGATCCCACCGGCGCGCTGTAGAGCACGAGGTGCTGGTCGCGGTCCGTGAGCGTCAGCTTGTCGCAGGCGACGGTGATCTCACCGACGACCGGGTGCCGGAAGGTCTTCGTGAGCATCGGCGCGGCCTGTACGTCGTGCCGCTCCCAGAGCCGGGCGAACTCGGGGGCGCAGTCACGGAGTTCGTCGACGAGGCCGGTCACCTCGGGATCCGCCGGGTAGCGGGCCAGGGCGGACCGGAGCTCCATGACGACGCTGTGCCGGAAATCCGCCAGGTCCGAGACCCCGTACAGCGGTGCGTCGGTGTCCGCGGGCCCGAGGAACGCCCGCCGCGCGAGATTGCGGTCCTCCGGGGCGAGCCGGCCGAAGTCCTCCATGAGCGCGGCCGCGAGGTCGTTCCACGCGAGCACCTCGAACGCCGCGGAGATGACGAAGCCGGCGGTCTGCGGCAGCCGGTCGAGGAGCGCGAGGACGCTGGGGCGGACGTCACGGCGATGCAGTCCGGTACGGCGGGGCGCGGTGCCCGCCAGCACGTGCAGATGGTCGGACTCGGCGTCGGTGAGCCGCAGGGCGCCCGCGATCCCGGCGAGGACCTCGCCCGATGGGCGCGGCGCCCTGGCCTGCTCAAGGCGGACGTAGTACTCCGTGGAGATGTGCGCGAGAACCGCGACCTCCTCACGGCGAAGACCCGGGGTCCGGCGTCGCGGACCCGAGGGGAGACCGACGTCCTGCGGCCGCAGCCGCTCACGGCGGCCGCGGAGGAACGCGGCGAGCTCCTGCTTGTCCATACCCCGAGTCTGCACGCCGCGCGGCGGCACATCCTGGTACCACCTGTGCCTGTATCCGGATCCCGGGGCCGCGCAGGCTGCGAGCCATGACGAACAACACCGACACCCACCCGATCGGCCTGCTCACCGGCAAGGTCGTGTTCATCACTGGCGCCAGTCGTGGCATCGGCGCCGCCGCGGCCCGGCTCTTCGCACGCGAGGGCGCCGCCGTCGTGCTCGCCGCGCGCGGCACCGGCGCTCTCGACCGCGTCGTCTCCGACATCCGCGCCGACGGGGGCGTCGCCGACGCCGTCCCCCTCGACCTCGCCGACCGCGCGAGCATCCGGGCCGCGATCGACCGTGTCGAGGAGCTGCACGGCCGGCTCGACGGGGCCTTCAACAACGGTGCGACGATCCAGCGGCCCGGTCCGCTCGACGCGACGAGCGAGGAGGACATCGAGGAGCAGTTCGCGGTGAACTTCCGCGCGCACTGGACCGCCATGAACGCCGAGGCCGCGCTCATGCGACGGGGCGGAGGCGGGGCGATCGTCAACACCTCCAGCATCGGCAGCCGCCGCGCGAACCCCGTCCTCCCCGCCTACGGCGCCATGAAGCGCGCCCTCAACAGCATCACCGAGTCCGCCGCCGTGACCTGGGCACCCCAGGGCATCCGCGTCAACGGCATCACCCCCGGCGGCACCGCCACGGAGATGATCGACGCGTGGGAGGCGGCGACCCCGGGCATCATCGCGGCCAACAACGCGGCCACCCCGATCGGCCGCATGGCCCGGCCCCACGAGGTCGCCGAGGCCGCCGCCTGGCTCCTCAGCGACCGCGCCTCGATGGTGACCGGCGCGATCGTCCCTGTGGACGGCGGAGCCGGGGCCTGACACGAGGCACCCCGCAGGCCCACGCAACCGCACGCCGCTCAGCACCCTCCTATCAGTCACACACCAGTCGCACACAGACTGCCCACAGAGGAGAGCGCGTTGGCAGAGCTGTCCCGCCGCAGGTTCATGGTCTACACACTCGCCGCGTCCACCCTCACCGTCGCCGCCCCGCTCGGCTGCGACACCTCGGAGGCGGAAGGGGCCACCGGCACCCACTCCGACGTCGTCGTCACCGGCACCGACGACGAGATGCTGGTCCTGGAGGTCACACGGGAGAACAAGGTCGTCGTACGGCTGCCCCGTGTCGAGGTCGGCCAGGGCGTCACCACCGCGGTCGCCATGATGATCGCCGAGGAGCTGGACGCCCGGCTCGACGACGTCCGTATCCCGCTCGCCCCCGCCCGCAGCCAGGGGAACCAGTACACCGGCGGTTCCAACTCGGTCAGTTCGCTCTACGACCCCGCGCGCAACCTGGCCGCCACGGCCCGCGCCCGTCTGATCACCGCCGCCGCACAGCGCTGGCGCCTGCCCGCACGCACCCTGCGCACCCGCGACACCCTGGTCGTCGCACCGGACGGACGCACCGCCACCTTCGGCTCGCTGACCGAGACCGCCGCCCGGGTACGCCGGCCGCGTGTGTCGAGCAAGCCCAAACCGGCGTCCCGGCACCGGGTGATCGGGAAGCCGACGACCCGGATCGACGCCCGGGACATCGTCACCGGCCGGGTCCAGTACGCCGGGGACCTGGCGGCGGCCGGGGCGAAGCCGACCGTGGTGGCGCGGCCGCCCACGCTCGGCGGGAAGGTCGGCTCGCTCGACGACCGGGCGGCCCGTGCCCTGCCCGGGGTGCTCGAAGTGGTCAGGATTCCCGGGGGAGTCGCCGTCGTCGCGGACACCTTCCACCACGCCTTCAAGGGCCGCGACGCCCTGAAGATCACCTGGAAGCCGGGGCCGCTCGCCGGAGTCTCCGACGCCGAGATCCGGTCCCGGCTGAAGGCCGCCGTCCCGGCGCTCGGCAGACCGCCGCGCGGATCGGCGCAGATCGAGGCCCGGTTCGAGTTCGCGTTCGTCAGCCACGCTCCGATGGAGGTGCTGACCGCCGTCGCGGACGTGAAGGCCCGCCGTGCCGAGATCTGGTTCTCCTCCCAGACGCCCATGGAGGCACGGGAGAGCATCGCCGAGGCGGTCGGGCTGCCGGGATCCGCGGTGAAGGTCCATGTGGTGCGCGGCGGCGGCTCGTTCGGACGCCGGCTCAACTACGACGCGGCCATCGAGGCGGCGCTCATATCGAAGGCGGCAAGGCGCCCGGTGAAACTGATGTGGAGCCGCGCGGACGACATCCGGCACGGCCGGATGCGCCCGGCCTCCCACCACCGGATCCGGGCCAGCCACAACGAGGGCAGAGTCGTGGCCTTCGCCCACGCGACGGCCTCGGTGAGCGAGTCCTACAGCGGCGTCAGGACCGCCGCCTTCCGCGCCTCCTCCCCGCTGCCCAGCGACAGCGGCCTCTACAACTTCGGTCCGCTGTCCGGGGATTCGGGCTCGGTGGAGCTGGCGATGCCCCTCGGCGCCTGGCGGTCCGTGGACTCCGGGACCGTGCGGGCCGCCGAGGAGATCGTCGTCGACGAGATCGCCCGGGGCCTCGGAAAGGATCCGGTCGCCTTCCGTCGTACGACACTCCGGAGCAAGGCCGTCAAAGCCGTGCTCGACAAGGCCGCGGCCGCCGGACACTGGGGCCGGGCCATGCCCGAGGGGCACGGCCAGGGGGTGGCCGTCCACGAGGAGTACGGATCCTGTGTGGCCTGTCTCGTCGAGATCGACGCCGCCGACCCGAAGAAGCCCCGGGTGACCAAGGTGGTGATGGCCGCCGACGTCGGCACCGCCGTCAACCCGCGCGGTCTGGAGGCGCAGCTCATGGGCGCGGCGATGGACGGGGTCTCCACGATCCTCCAGGCAGGCCTCCACATCGACAAGGGCGCCGTCCGCGAGGCCAGTTACGCGGACTTCCGCTACGCCAGGCAGCGGCACGCCCCGCTCCACTTCGAGGCGCACATCCTGCCCACCGGCGGCGAGCCGGGCGGGGCCGGCGAACTCGGCGTCCCGGCGGCCGCGGGTGCCGTCGCCAACGCCTACGCCCGCGCTACGGGGACCAAGCCGCGCCGCTTCCCGTTCGACTTCTGAGACCCCTGAGACCTCTCAGCAGCCCCGACATCTCCCAGCAGCCCCGAAATCCTCAAGAAGGTGCAGATGCCGACCTACTCCTTCGTCCTCAACGGCAAGCCCGTCACCGTCGAGGCCCCCGCCGACATGCCCCTCTTGTGGGTGCTGCGCGACCTGCTGCACGTCACCGGACCGAAGTACGGCTGCGGGGTCGGCGTCTGCCGCGCCTGCACGAGCCATCTCGACGGTGAGGAGATACAGCCCTGCGTGGTCCCCGTCGCCGAGTGCGCGGAGCGGAAGGTCACCACCATCGAGGGCCTCGCCGACGGGGACACCCTGCACCCCGTCCAGCAGGCCTGGCTCGACTGCGACGTCGCCCAGTGCGGCTTCTGCCAGCCCGGCCAGATCATGGCCGCCGCGGCCCTGCTGAAGAGGACGTCCACGCCCACGGACGCCGACATCGACGGCATCGAGAACGTCTGCCGCTGCGGCACCTACGCCCGTATCCGCGAGGCGATCAAGAAGGCGGCGGACGCCTGACCCTGGTGACCGGTCGGCCACCCGACCCCTCGTGACCAATCCCTGAGGCGGTCGTTCCGGTTGCATGATCCACATGAAGCGCGGACTCGTCACGGCGGCCCTGGCACTCGCAGGACTCGCGGGCCTGGTCGCCCCCGCCGCTCAGGCCACCGACAACGTCCCCTGTCACAGCCCCACGACCAGGGACCTGACCGATCCGCTGAGCGGCCGCCTGTGGCCGCGTACGGAGGTCAGGTTCTGCAACCTCACCCAGGGCCATGTCCCGGTGTACGCGACCCGCTCGCCCGGTGCCGCGGTCGTGGGCCACCTGGAGCAGGGCGGCGCCGCGAACTGGTTCGTCACCGAGATGCGGGGCGAGACCTTCCGCTCCGGCTCCGCCGAGAACTACTGGTGGGGGAGCACCATGGCGGACAACGGCCGCTGGGGCTGGGTCCCCGAGGTCTGGTTCGCGGGCGGCGACAACAACGAGGACGACGCGGGTCTGCTCATGCCCGGCGGCTACACCTGCGCCAACACCTGCCCGCCGCTGCCCTTCTGGGCGAGGTGACGCGGGGCACCGGGGTGCTTGACGCCCCGGTGCCACCCACTTAGCGTCACCTCGACACGTACGGACAGGGAGGACGACGACGATGAGCGACGCCCAGGACTCCCTCGACAGCAGAGCCAGACAGCTCCAGGTGGAGACGCACGGCCTCGACGTGATCGGCGACGCCGAGCGCAAGGGCACCCCGAGGACCCTGTTCTGGCCCTGGTTCGGCGCCAACGTCTCCGTCCTGGGGCTGAGTTACGGCGCCTTCGTCCTCGGGTTCGGCATCTCGTTCTGGCAGGCGCTGACCGCCGGCGTCATCGGCATCGTCTTCTCCTTCCTGCTCTGCGGCTTCGTGGCCGTGGCGGGCAAGCGCGGCTCCGCACCGACGATGGTCCTGAGCCGCGCCGCCTACGGAGTCCGCGGCAACCGCCTCCCGTCGGTGATCTCCTGGGTGCTCACCGTCGGCTGGGAGACCGTGCTGTGCGCCCTCGCCACGATGGCCACCGCGACCGTCTTCGACCGGCTCGGCTGGGGCGGCGGCACCGGCACCCAGGTCATCGCCCTGATCGTGGTCGCCGGACTCACCGTCGTCGGCGGTGTCATGGGCTTCGACCTGATCATGCGGCTCCAGACGCTGATCACCGTGGTCACCGGCGTACTCACGGTCGTCTACATCGGCCTCGTCGCCGACCACATCCACTGGAGCACGGTCAGCGCCGTCCCGGCCGGTTCCGCGCAGGAGTTCATCGGCGCGCTGGTCTTCATGATGACCGGCTTCGGCCTCGGCTGGGTCAACGCGGCGGCGGACTACTCCCGTTATCTGCCCCGCACGTCGTCGAGCGGGGGCGTGATCGGCTGGACCACGTTCGGAGCTTCGGTGGCCCCGCTGTTCCTCCTGGTCTTCGGCCTGCTGCTGGCAGGTTCTTCCAGCACCCTCAACGAGGCCGTCGCAGCAGACCCCATCGGCGCGCTCACGACCATCCTCCCCACCTGGTTCCTGGTCCCGTTCGCCGTCGTGGCGGTACTCGGCCTGGTGGGCGGCGCGGTCCTGGACATCTACTCATCAGGACTGGCCCTGCTGTCGGCGGGAATCAGGATCCCCCGCTACCTGGCCGCGCTCGTCGACGGCGCTCTGATGATCGCCGGCTCCATCTACATCGTCTTCTTCGCCGACGACTTCCTCGGCCAGTTCATGGGCTTCCTCACCACCCTCGGCGTCCCCATCGCCGCCTGGTGCGGCATCATGCTCGCCGACCTGCTCCTGCGCCGCCGCGACTACGACGAGGGCGACCTCTACCGCCCCCGCGGCCGCTACGGCGACGTCCCCCTCACCCCGCTCCTCCTCACCCTCGCCGCCACCGCACTCGGCTGGGGCCTCGTCACCAACTCGGCCGCGAGCTGGCTGGACTGGCAGGGCTACCTCCTCGACCCCCTGGCCCTCGGCGGCAGGTCCGGCTCCTGGGCCTACGCCAACCTCGGCGTCCTCGCGGCACTGGCACTCGGCTTCCTGGGCACCCTCGCCCTGCGCCGTGGGCAGGTCAGGGATCAGGAGGCCCAGGCCCCGAGCCAGGCGGAGGTCCCCGCCGTATGACGACAGGTCGCCTGGCGGTCATCGACATGCAGCGCGTCTTCGCCGACCCGGACAGCCCCTGGGCCACGCCCCGATTCACGGAGGCGGCGGAAGGCGTACGACGTCTGCTGCCGGCCTTCGACGACCGGGTCACCTTCACCCGCTTCCTGGCCCCCGCCGAACCCACCGGCGCCTGGACGGCGTACTACGAGCAGTGGCCCTTCGCCCTCCAGCCCCCGGACGCCCCCCTCTGGCAGCTGACGGACGACTTCGCCGCCGCCGCGCACCACGTGCTGGACGCCCCGACCTTCGGCAAGTGGACGCCCGAACTCGCCTCCCTCGTAGGCCCGGAGGGCCGCCTGGTCCTCGCCGGCGTCAGCACGGACTGCTGCGTCCTGTCCACGGCGCTCGCCGCGGCCGACGCCGGGGCCGAGGTCGTGGTCGTCGCCGACGCCTGCGCGGGCGCGGACGACGACTCCCACGCCAAGGCGCTGTACGTCATGGATCTCTACCGCCCCCTGATCAGGGTGACGACGGTCGCGGAACTCCTCGAAGCGGGGAAGTGAGACAGGGATGGTCCCTCCGCGAGCCGTCGTGAGCGCCGACGAGATCCACGCGTATCTTGTCCGGCTGCTGAACGACTCCCTCCGTAGGCCCGGCATGTACGGCGACGAGGGGGCGCTGATCCTGCTGTACGACCACCTGCTGTTCGCGGAAGGGCAGCCCGACGCCTGGCGTGAGGCGGCGGAAGTGCTGCGGGAACGCGGCGCGTGCACTGCCACGGGAGCCCAGGGGGTGTATCGCGAACTGATCCGGGGCGGCGACCAGTTCGGCATGGCGTCGGTGCACACCGAGTTCGCCCACCGGCGCGGCTGGCTCCAGCCCGACCGGGTCCTCGACGCCCGCGCCCACGAGGCCCTTCTCGGCAGGGTCCGCCAGTGGGCCGCGGAGGACCGGGTGTGGGCGGACGTGACGGCGGAGTTCGGTCCGCCCTCTGTCCTCCTGGGCGGAACCAACCCGCGCTACGGCAAGACGCTCGGCTATATCGGCGAGGACCCCGAGCGGCCGATCGTCTTCTTCCACCTCTGGAACGGAAACCCGGACGCGGACGCCCCCTCATGGCCGCCGACGTACCCGGAACCCCTCCTGTGGGCCGTGCGCTTCGGTGACGGACCGTTCCGCGAGTCGTTCACCTTCACTCCTCGGGGACAGCGGCTCCAGCCCTCGTCGCCCTCCTTCTGATCTTCGCCTCTCCGTGACGAACTCCCTGTGAGAACCCTTTACGTGGCTGTCATGTCCCTGTAGCTTCCGCGAAGCCGCAAGAAGTTTCAGGAAGTTGCCGGTTCTTCTTGCAGGAGCCGGGCTTCCGGCCCGTATTGGAGTCGCCCATGAGATCCGCACCCCCGCGCCTGCCAAGACGCCCCCTCGTGGCGTTCGTGGCGGCGACCGGGCTCCTCGGACTGCTGTCCACCGCACCGGGAACCGCCCCGCAGACCCCCATGCGACCGGTGGCCGCCGACACGGCCAACACGGCGACCGTCTTCTACTACACGAAGACCAAGAACTGGTCGTCCACCTATCTGCACTACGCCCCCGACGGCGGTTCCTGGACGACCGTCCCCGGCACGCAGATGGAGAGCGCCTGCACGGACTGGGTGAAGAAGACCGTCGACCTCGGCTCGGCCACCGGTCTCCAGGCGACCTTCAACAACGGCAGCGGCACCTGGGACAACAACGGCGGCAACAACTACGCCCTGGGCACCGGCACCCTCACGGTCAAGGACGGAGTGATCGCCCACAGCGACCCGTGCGCCGACACCGGCACGGGCAGCGGGAACCAGGCCACCGTCTACTACTCGACCGCCACCTCCGGCTGGACCACCGCCAACATCCACTACGCGCCAACGGGCGGTTCCTGGACGGCCGTTCCCGGCGTCGGCATGGAGTCCGCCTGCGCCGGCTGGTGGAAGAAGACCCTCGACATCGGCACCGCCACCTCCCTCAAGGCGGCCTTCAACAACGGCAACGGCGTCTGGGACAACAACAACAGCTCCGACTACACCATCCCGACCGGCACCACGACCGTGAAGGACCGGACGGTCACCACGAGCGCCACCGACCCGTGCGCCGCCGAGGAGCCCGACACCGAGGCGCCGACCGCACCCGCCAAGGTCACCGCGAGCGCCACCAACACGTCGATCGTGGTGAGTTGGGACGGCGCCACCGATGACACGGGCGTGACGAAGTATCAGGTCACGCGCACCGGCGGCACGAAGGGCACGGTCGTCGTCGATGTCGGCTCAACCGTGTACTCCGACACGGGACTTGAGGAGAACACCGCCTACACGTACACCGTGAAGGCCGTCGACGCCGCCGGAAACACCTCCGCCGCCTCCGCCGCGGCGACCGCCACCACCGGCGAGGAGGCCCCGGGCCCCGCCGACGGCACCCCGCTCGGCACCGACCCCCGCAAGGACCCCATCTACTTCGTCCTCACCGCCCGTTTCTACGACGGCGACAGCTCCAACGACCGCGGCGGCAGCCAGCACACCAAGTCCGGCAACGCGGCCAACAACGACCCTATGTTCCGGGGTGACTTCAAGGGTCTGGTCGAGAAGCTCGACTACATCAAGGCGCTCGGCTTCTCCGCGGTCTGGATCACCCCGGTCGTCCTCAACCGCTCCGACTACGACTACCACGGCTATCACGGCTACGACTTCTACAAGGTCGACCCCCGCCTGGAGTCCGCCGGCGCCACCTACCAGGACCTCATCAACGCGGCCCACGCCAAGGGCATGAAGATCTACCAGGACGTCGTCTACAACCACAGCTCCAGGTGGGGTGCCAAGGGGCTGTACACGCCCACCGTGTACGGCGTCCGCGACGCGCAGTGGAGCTGGTACTACGACGAGAAGAACGAGGGCTTCGAGTACGACGGCCTGACCGTGGAGACCAAGTCCGGGAAGTCCTACTACAACGGCGACCTGTGGTCGACCGCCGAACCCACCGGCAACACCTGCGTCAACTGGGGCAAGCCGACCGGCGGCAAGAGCGCCGAGGGCTACACGCTCTACAACTGCCAGTGGCCGAGCCCCACTTCGGGCATGTTCCCGAAGGCGTACTACCACCAGTGCTGGATCGGCAACTGGGAGGGCGAGGACTCCCGTTCCTGCTGGCTGCACGAGGATCTGGCCGACTTCGACACCGAGTCGACGCCCGTGCAGAACTACCTCATCGGCGCCTACAACAAGTACATCGACATGGGCGTGGACGGCTTCCGGATCGATACGGCCGTACACATCCCGCGCGTCACCTGGAACCGGCGCTTCCTGCCCGCGATCTACGACCGGGTGACCCAGAGGTTCGGGACGACCGCCGCCCAGAACTTCTTCGTCTTCGGTGAGGTCGGCGCCTTCGTCAACGACAAGTGGAACCGCGGCTCGGTGAACCACTCCGCGCAGTTCTTCACCTGGAAGGAGCGCAAGGAGTACAGCGCCGACGACGAGACGGCGGCCATCGAGCAGTTCAATTACGAGAACAACCTCGGCACCGGAAACCAGCCGACGTCCACCAACGCCTTCCTCAGCGGCAACAACTACCACACCCCGGACCGCAGCCAGTTCAGCGGCATGAACATCATCGACATGCGCATGCACATGAACTTCAGCGACGCGCAGAACGCCTACAGCAACGGCAGGGACTCCGACGACAGCGTCAACGACGCCACGTACAACGTCGTCTACGTCGACAGCCACGACTACGGCCCCAACAAGTCCAGCACCCGCTACACCGGCGGCACCGACGCCTGGGCCGAGAACATGTCCCTGATGTGGACCTTCCGCGGCATCCCGACCCTGTACTACGGCTCGGAGACCGAGTTCCAGAAGGGCAAGCAGATCGACTGCGGCCCCACCTGCCCGCTCGCCTCCACGGGCCGCGCGTACTACGGCGACAACCTCCAAGGCACCGTCACCGCCTCGGAGTTCGGCACCGCGGACTCGGCGTCCGGCCAGGTCGCCACAACCCTCGCCCAGCCGCTGGTGAAGCACCTCCAGCGGCTCAACCAGATCCGCCGGGCGGTCCCGGCCCTCCAGATGGGCCAGTACTCCACCGACGGCATCAGCGGCTCGATGGCCTTCAAGCGCCGCTACACCAGCGGCGGCACCGACAGCTTCGCGCTCGTCACGGTCACCGGCGACGCGACGTACAGCGGCATCCCGAACGGCACCTACAAGGACGCCGTCACCGGTGACGTCAAGACCGTCACCAACGGGACGCTCTCGGTGTCCGCGCCGGGCAAGGGCAATCTGCGGGTGTACGTGCTGGGCGGTCCCGGCAAGATCGGAACGGATGGTCCGTATCTGAAGTAGTTGGCGTTATCCGGTGGGTACAGGGGCGGCGGTCGCCGTGTTGAATCACCCGTATCGCGACACGTGACACGTACAGGCGTCCCCACACGTCAGGAGGCACCGTGATCGCCGCTCCCGAACCCGGACTCACCGGAGAAGACGTCATCGAGCGGGCCGTGCAGCTGCGGCCCGTGCTCCTCGAACGGCAGCCGGAGACCGAACGGCTGACCCACTATCCGAAGTCCACCCACGACGACTTCCTGCGCGCCGGCTTCTACCGGATGCTCCAGCCGCGCCGGTACGGCGGCTTCGAGTTCGGCCTGCCCGTCTTCTACCGCGTGGTCACCGAGATCGCCCGCGGCTGCCCCTCCACCGGCTGGGCCCTGTCCCTCACCTCGGCCCATGTCCTCCAGGTCGCCGGGTTCTTCGAGGAGCGCGCCCAGGACGAGATCTTCGGCGCCGACGGCGACTTCCGGGCGGCCTCCACGGTCGCGCCCGTCGGGATCGCCCAGCACGACGGGGACGGTCATGTCGTCCTCGACGGCACCTGGCCCTACTCCTCCGGCTCCCCGTACTCCACGCACTACCTCGGGCAGACCCTGCGCGCCCCCGCAAAGCCCGGCGACCCGCCCGGACCCCCGCTCCTGTTCGTCGCCCCGCGCTCGGTGTGGACGGTCCTCGACGACTGGCACGGCGTCCTCGGCCTGCGCGGCAGCGGCTCCAACAGCGTCCACATGGAACAGGCCCGCATACCCGCGTACCTCACCTGCGAGGCGAGCCTGATCGACCTGCCCGTCGAGGGCGGCAGCGTCGGCTCCAAGCTGCACGGCAACCCGATGTACGCCCATCGCGCCCCGAGCTTCTACCACGGCGAACTGGCCGCCATCATGATCGGCACCGGATACGCCGCCGCCGACGAGTACGCCCGCATCCTGCCCACCCGCCCCCTGATCCTGGAACCGGACCGCACACGCGCCGAACTCCACGACTACCAGCGCCACTTGGGCGAGGCGCTCGGCATGATCCGCACCGCCGAGGCGGCGCTGCGGCACACCGCCGCCGACTGGATGGAGACATGCCGCCGCAATGTCGCGGGGGAGGCCCCGTTCAGCATGGCGGAGGACAACCGGCTCGCGCTGATGTTCCTGAACGCCGGCCGGATGGCCTGGGACGCGCTCCAGAACATCCTCTTCCGCACGGCAGGCTCCCGGCACGCGCGCGACGGCGAGCGCATGCAGCGCTACTTCCGCGACGCGGCCACCTACTGGACCCACGTCGGGCCGAGCATGGCCGAGCCCCTGTTCCGCCGGGTCGGCTGCGACGCGCTGGGACTGCCCTCGGACCACATCCCGCTCATTCCCTGAGCCCTCACAGCACGCATCCAGGAATGCTCCCGTCCGGATCGGGTACGCGAGCAGGACCGCTCCCGGGCCGACCGTGCCCCGGGCCGATCGCACGACCGCCGCAACCAGGGGATTCCCATGCAGACACCCGCGAACGACAACTCCGCCACACCGGCCCGGCGGGCACTGGACGCCCTGGCCGAGAACACCGAGGACACGGCGGCGCTGGACACGCTCGCGAGCAGCGACGTCCTCGTCCCCGTCCCCGACGACGCCAGCGAGGAGGACGCCGCCGACCCCAACGCGGTGGCGCTCCCCGTGATCGAGCAGCCCGGCGGAGCACCGGTGGTGCCCGTGTTCACCTCGGAGACCGAACTGGCCGGACTGCTGCCCTATGTCTCCCGCTACCGGGTGGTGCCGCTGGGCGCGCTCGCCTCGGAGTGGCCGATGGACGATCTGGCGCTGACGATAGACGCCGCCTCCGAGCACCCGCTGACGCTCACCTCGGAGGGGGTGCGGACCCTGCTGGGCCGGACGCACGGCTGACCGGGGCGGGCCCGGTCACCGTGTCGTACGGAGGGGGAGCGACCGGGCCCCCGGGGTACGGGCGGTCTCCCGCTCCCGCACCCGGCGTCACGCCGACATCCTGAATGAGCGGCGCCGACTCCGCTCATCGCCGGACGTCAACGATCGCCGTGCCCTGAAGATAGGGCCGCTCGGCGCTTCTGTCGCTCCGGGATGCGCAACGACTGTCCGCAAAACGCGGCGGATCGCGGCGGATGCCCTCGGGCGCCGCCGCCCGCAGGGTCTGCGAGGGCGTCTCCCCGAACCGCTCCCGGTAGCGCCGCGCGAACCGGCCGAGATGCACGAACCCCCACTGATGGGCCACGTCCGCCACGGTCGTCGTCCCCGGCGCCGAGGCCCGCAACTGCGCGCGCACCCGGTCCAGACGCACCTCGTTGACATACATCATCGGCGGCATCCCCACGTGCTTGCGGAACGCCTCCTGAAGGCTGCGCACACTGACCTGGGCGATCCGCGCGAGCCGGGTCGCGTCGTAGGGCTCGGCGGGCCGCTCCTCGACGACGTCCATGACCCGCTTGACCGAGACGGGCCGCATCGGCGGTGCCGGAGCGGCGAGTTCCTCGCGGTACGAATGGTCCGCGGCCAGCAACACCCCGTCCAGCAGCGTCTGTTCGAGGCGGCCGCGGATGAGCGGCTGGCGCAGCAGACCGTGCGAGACGTCCTTCTCCAGCAGACTCCACCGGGCCAGGTTCGCCCAACTGAGGCCCGGGCCCTGGGAGACGTCCATGTACGGCTCGAACCGGGGCGCCCGCGTGAGGGGTCTGCCCAGCAGTGCCTCCAACTGCCGGTGCAGAGCGAGCTTGTCGATCTTCACGGTGAGGGTGTGACAGTCCTCGGTCCACTCCTCGACCCGGATGTACCGCTCCGGATCGAAGAAGACCGCACGCCGCGTGGAACCCTGAAAGGCCTCTTCGCGGCCCTGCCGGACAGCGAAGCCGCCGGTCAGCGGCACCCCGATGTGGTAGTAGCCGGGTTCCCCGAAGGCCATCCGCACTCGCGTGCCGAAGGTGACGTCACCGACCGTGAGCGAGCCCAGGTCCACGATGTTCATGGAGGTGACGAAGTCCTCCATGGGACCCGCGACATCGAGGCGCACGTCGTAGTAGTGGGCCGCGATCGCGTCGAGGGTCTCGTCCAGGGAACGCGTCGAGTACGAGCTGAACTCGGCGGCCCGAACCTCTTCCACGGCCAAGGCGTTCTTCTCTCCGTCACTGCGCGGCGATTTTTGTTCAGCATGGCACCGCGAACGACCGGATACGCCTCCCTCTCTCCCGCCTCCTCACAGGCTTTTCCCAGGATTGAGGATCCCGCGAGGATCGAACACCTCCTTCAGCCGCCGCTGCAATCCATGTACGGCGGGCCCGAGTTCCTCCGCGACCCACTGCCGCTTCAACGTGCCCACCCCGTGCTCACCGGTCAGCGTCCCGCCCAGCCGCAGCGCCAGCGCGAAGATCTCACCCGCCGCCTCCCAGGCGGCGTCCGGCAGCCGGTCCAGGGACGGGTCGACGACGATGATCGGGTGCAGATTGCCGTCCGCGGCGTGCGCGAGGACGAACACCGGCACATCATGGCGGACGGCGATCCCCCGGATCTCCCGCACGGCCTCGGCCAGCCGGGAGCGGGGCACCGCGATGTCCTCGATCAGCGGCCGGCCCAGCCGCTCCAGGGCGGGCAGGGCACCGCGCCGGGCCGCGAGAAGCGCCTCCGCCTCCGCCGGATCCCGGGTCGTCTCGACGCTGACGGCCAGAGGTTCCAGGAGCCGCGCGACGGCGTCCGCCTCCGCCGCCGCACCCGCGCCGTCGCACTGCACCACCAGCAGCGCCGCCCCACGCTCCCGCAGCGCCGGATCGACGGCCTCCAGCACCGGCCCGTCGACCAGCTCCGCCAGCGCGGGCTCGACCCCGGCCCGGCCGATGGCGTACGACGCCTCGGCGGCCGCCTCGAAGGAGGCGAAGTACGCGGCGAGCGTGGCCGTGGCCACCGGAACCGGCCGCAGCCGCACCGTGGCCGAGGTGATCACCGCGAGGGTCCCCTCCGAACCGGTCAGCAGCGCGGTCAGGTCGTACCCGGTGACCCCCTTGACCGTACGGCGGCCGGTACGCACCACCGTCCCGTCGGCCAGCACCGCCTCCAGGCCGAGCACACTGTCCCGGGTCACCCCGTACTTCGCGCACCGCAGCCCACCCGCGTTGGTCGCGATGTTCCCGCCGATGGTGGACAGGGCCGCGCTCGCCGGATCGGGCGCGTACCGCAGACCGTGCGCCCCGGCCGCCCGGTCCAACTCGGCGGTGATCACCCCGGGTTCGACGACGGCGAGCTGGTCGTCCGCCGAGAGCTCCAGGACGCGATTCATCCCGGAGAGGTCCAGGACGAGGGAGCCCTCGCCCGCGGTCGCCCCGCCGGACAGACCGGTACCCGCCCCGCGCGGCACCACCGGCACCCGCAGCGCGTTCGCGTGCCGGAGGGTGACGGTCACGTCCTCCGTGCGCCGGGCGTGCACGACGGCGAGGGGCTCACCGTCGGGCCGCGCCCCGGACCGGTCGGTGGCGTGGGCGGCGAGGGTCGCCGGGTCGGTGCCGAGCCGGTCGGGTGGCAGGTCCCGGGCGAGCAGGCCCAGGAGCCGGGCGGACAGGGTGGTCTCCGGAGCGGCGGTCACAGGTCGAGTGCCTTCGGTGCGTCGAGCGGTGCGGATGCGTCGAGTGCCGTCGTGCCGATGGCGAGCAGGGAGATGTCCGCCTGCGGCGCGTGCACGGGCGCGCACTGGATGTCCCGGAAGTGCCGCTCCAGCGGGTTGCCCCGGGCCAGCCCGGGGTTGCCCAGCAGCCGTACGGCCAGCTCCACGGCCCGCACCCCGTGCCGGTCGGCCAGGACACGCGCGCCCAGGGCCTGCTCAGGCGTGTACGACGGGTCGCCGTCGTCGAGCTTGGCGGCACCGTCGAACACCAGCTGCTCCGCGGCGGCGAGCAGCACCTCGATCTCCCCGGCGGTCCGCCGGAAACGTTCCGTACGGGCCACCGGACGACCGAGGTTGGCGGGCACGCGCGTGTGGGCGAACGAGTGGAAGAACGCCTGCGCGGCCCGGGCGACACCCAAGTAGAGGGCGGCAAGGGGGAGATGCAGAGCCGCGCCCGCCCGGTTGTCCTGCTCGGCCGCGGGACCGTGCGGGCCGAGACCGATGACCTGCTCGTAGGGGACCTCCACGTCGTGGAACGTCACGTCGTGACTGCCGCTCGCCCGCAGCCCCAACTGGTCCCAGTTCCCGGCGATCTCGATGCCGGGCGAGCCACCGGGCACCAGGAACGTGCCCACGCGCGGCTCGGCCTCGTCGGTCGTCGCCCACACCAGGAACCAGTCGAGGCCCTCCGCGCCGGTCACGAACCGCTTGGTGCCGCTGATCGCCCAGCCGCCGGCGGTGCGCCGGGCCCGGGTGGCGGGGAGCCCGCCCCGCGCCGGGGAGCCCAGCTCTGGTTCCACGCGCGCGTGGTTGACGAGCACGGGACGGACGAACGACTCCTTGGCCACGCGCGCGTACAGCTCCTCGGGCCAGTGCGGCTCGGCGGCCTGCCGGGCATGGCTGGTGAGCGTCATGGCCGCGATCAGGGCGACGGAGGGGTCGCCCCGCCCAAGGCGGTGCAGGATGCGCGCGGTCTCCTCGACGCCGGCGCCCTGGCCGCCGTACCGCTTCCCGATGGTCGCGGTGAGCAGCCCGGCCTCGTGGGCGAGCCGCAGGGACTCGGCGGGGAAGGCCCCCGACCGGTCGTGGTCGGCGGCGAGTGCGGCGAGCGCGGCGACGGTGTCGGTCACAGGGCCTTCTCCAGATCGGCGTTGAGATCGGTGGTCCAGAACGACTTCACGTCCAAGGTCGTCTTCAGCGCGCCGAGTTCGGTGAACACGTCGGCCACCTTCTGCTGCGAGGCGATGGTGTCGTCGCCGACGGTCCTGGCCCGGGTGGGGCGCTGGGCCTGGGCGGCGGCGAGGTCCTTCTTCGCCTGGGCGAGGGGCTGGTGGGTGGCGTCGGCGGTGACCTTCGCGAAGCCGTCCAGGTGACCGTCACGGACGTAGGCGTATGCCTTGGTGATCCGGGCGATCAGATCGGCCGCCGCCGCTTTCTCCTCCGGGCTCTTCAGCACACTGTCGCGGGCCGACCAGAGGAAGTTGCCGGACAGGATGTCCTTGCCCGAGCCGACGGTCGTCGCGCCCTGCTGGTGGGCGGTGATGATCGAGGTGCCGTAGGAGGCGAAGGCGTCGATGCCGCCGCCGTTGAGGGCGGCCAGACCGTCGTTGGGGAGCAGGGGCTTGGCATCGATGTCCGACCACTTCAGGCCCGCCTGCTTCAGCAGCTCGTAGAGGAAGTAGTGGGCGGTGGTGTTCTGGACGTAGCCCACCTTCTTGCCCTTGAGGCCAGCGATGTCGGTGACCTTCGAACCCTTGGGGACGACGACCTCCTGGTTGAGCGTGGCGCCGCGCTGCACGGCGACGACCTTGAAGTTCGGGGCTCCGTCGGCGGCGGCGAAGACCGGCGGGATCTCGCTGGAGGACGCGAGGTCCAACGCCCCGGCCCGGATGGCCTGGAGCTGCTGGTCACCGCCCTGGAACAGGCTCCACTTCACCTTGTAGGGGGTGTCGTCGAGGCCCGCGTACTTCAGTACGGCCTCCTCAACCTTCCAGCCGGTGGCACCGACTCTGAGGGTGACGTCGGCGGGGGAGTCGGCCTCGGCGTCGCCTCCGCAGGCCGCGGCGAACGGCAGAAGAAGGGCGAGCAGGGCGGCGGACGAGCGCAGGGTACGGCGGAACAACACGGGGTCTCCATCAGGCTGCGTGGGTGGTGGTGGCGCGGTGGGCGAGTTCCTGCCGGACCAGCGGCAGGATGTGACGGGCGTAGTCGATGGCGTCGTTGAGCGGGTCGTAGCCGCGGATCGACAGCAGGTCACAGCCGATGTCGACGTAGTCGAGGAGCGCCTTCGCCACCGTCTCCGGTGTGCCGACCAGCGCGGTCGAGGCACCGGCGGCATTGGTGGCGACCGCGGGCGCGGTCCACAGGCAGCGGTCGTGGACCTCGCCGCGCTCGGCGATGTCGAGCAGGCGCTGCGAGCCGACGTTGGCCGGGCGGCCGGAGGTGCGGTAGTGGCGCAGCAACTCGGTGTTGCGCGCCTGGTCCTTGAGCACGCCGAGGGTGCGGTTCGCCTTCTCCCAGGCCAGTTCCTCGGTGGGCGCGATGATCGGGCGGAACGACACCCAGATACGGGGACGGGGGCGCCCGGCGGCATCGGCGACCGCGTTCACGGCGGCGATCTGCTCGGCCGTCTCCTTGAGCGGCTCGCCCCAGAGACCGAAGATGTCGCCTTGCTGGCCGCCGACCCGGTACGCGTCCTGCGAGGAGCCGCCGACCGAGATGGGGACCAGCCCGTTGACCGGCTTCACGTCCGAGTAGTAGCCCTCGAAGCGGAAGTACTTGCCCTCGTGCGAGACGGGCCCGTCGGCCTGCCACACCTTCCTCAGGATCTGGATGTACTCGTCCGAACGCTCGTACCGCTCCGCCTTGTCGAGGTAGTCGCCCTCCCGGCGCTGCTCCTCGTCGCTGCCTCCGGAGATGATGTGCAGGGTCAGTCGGCCGTCGCTGATCTGGTCGAGGGTCGCCAGGGCGCGGGCGGCGTGGGTCGGGAAGATGACGCCCGGCCGGTGGGCGAGGATCGGGCGGACGCGCTCGGTGTGGGTGGCGACGAACTGGGCGATCTGGAAGGCGTCTGGGGACGCCGAGTGATAGGCGACCAGGGTGTGGTCGAAGCCGCCGTCGTCCAGGGCGCGGGCGTACCTGCGCAGGTGGGCGGTGTCGAGGCCGGTCCGGCTTGAGGCCGCGGGACCGGATGCCCCGGCGTCGGTGTGGACGGCGCTGATGAACTCGACAGGCATGGGCAACTCCCTTGTGCAGAAGGTCACTTGAGAAGGGACGTGTCGGCCGACTTCGCCACGTCGACGTTCGGGTCCAGGACACCGATGCCGTTCATGAGGTCGGCGACGCCCTGAACGGTCGTGTTCACGTCGTCGGTGATGGGGAGGACTTCGCCGTACGCCGCCGAGGCCAGCGTCTTCGCCACCGAGGCATCGGCGCCGTTGCGCTCCTCGATGGCCTTCGCGTAGGCGTCCTGGTGGCTGCTGGTCCACTTCAGGGCCGTACCGAGACGCTTCAGGAAGTCCGAGAGCGCGGCCTTCTTCTTCGAGTCGGCGAGGGTCTTCTCGGAGGCGTTGACGAACCCGATGCCACTCACACGGCCGTCGGCACCGTCGACGAGGAGCTTGCCGCCCTGCTCCAGGGCCACCGCCTGGTAGACCCCGAAGATCGCCCAGGCCTTGATCTTCCCCGAGGCGAACGCGGCCTGCGCGTCGGTCGGCAGCAGGTACTGGACCTGGACGTCCTGGTAGCTGAGGCCGTTCTGCTTCAGCGCGTTGGCGAGCAGATACTCCGAGACGCTGCCCTTCGCCGAGGACACCACGACCTTCTGGCCCTTGAGGTCCTTCACACTGTCGATGCCCGAGCCCTCGCGGACGACGATGCCGACATGCGTGCCGTCGTTCTTCAGCGCGGCCACGTTCTTGATCCGCACACCACCGCTGAGCGCCTGGAGCGCCGGCAGATCGGCGGAGTACCCGGTGTCGGCGGCCCCCGCCTGCACGGCCTGGTAGAGCGGGGCCGCGCCCTCGAACTCGGCCCACTTCACCTTGTACTTGGCGCCCTTCAGGGCATCCGACGCGGCGACGATCGTCTGGAGCGTCTTGGCCTGGTCCCCGATGGTGAGCGTGACCTGCCCCGAGGAGGAGGTCTCGGCCGAGGAGTCCGCGCCGCAGGCGGTCAGCGCCAGCAGGGAGGACAGGCTCAGTGCGGCGGCTGCGATTCTGCGGATCACGAGGGGATTCCTTCCAGAGTGTGGGTGTCGGTGTCGGCAGGGGCGTGGGTGGGGGTGTGGGCCACGCCCAGCCAGTTCAGAAGGCGGGCGCGCAGGGTCACGAACTCGGGGGCGGTCAGGTCACGCGGGCGGGGCAGATCGACGGTCAGCTCATGCGCGATACGCCCCTCGTCCATCACCAGAACCCGGTCCGCGAGCAGCAGCGCCTCCTCCACGTCATGGGTGACCAGGAGGATCGCGCAGCCGTGCCGCCGCCACAGCTCGGCCACCAGCTGCTGCACCCTGCCCCGGGTGAGCGCGTCGAGCGCGCCGAACGGCTCGTCCAGGAGCAGCAGTTCGGGCTCGCGGACGAGAGCGCGGGCGAGCGAGACGCGTTGGGCCTGGCCGCCGGAGAGCGTCTTCGGCCAGACGGTCGCCCGGTCCTCGATGCCGACCTCGTCGAGCGCCTTGAGCGCCAGCGCCTTGTCGGGGCGGCCCGGCAGACCGAGCACGACATTGCGCCACACCTTCAACCACGGCAGCAGCCGCGGCGACTGAAAGGCCGCACTGCGGCGGGCGGGCACCGTCACCTCACCGCCGATCTCCTCGTCCAGCCCGGCGAGGATCCTCAGCAGCGTCGACTTGCCGCAGCCGCTGTGCCCGAGCAGGGCCACGAACTCGCCCTCCCGGATGTCCAGATCGAGTTCGTGCAGGACGGTGTTGCCGTCGAAGGCCCGCGAAAGGCCCCGTATCTCCACGCTGTTGGGCATCTCTACGCCTCGCCCTCGAAGTTGGCCCGCCACGTCAGCAGCCGGCGCGACAGGATCCGTACGGCGAAGTCGCAGGCCAGGCCGAGCAGTGCGTACACCACGAGGCAGAGCACGATGACGTCCGTGCGGAAGTACTGCTGGGCGTTGCTCATCAGATAGCCGAGCCCCGCGTCCGCGTTGATCTGCTCGGCGAAGACCAGCGCGAGCCACGCGGTGGACAGCGCGTACCGGAGCCCCACGAGTGCCCCGGGCAGCGCGCTCGGAAGGATCACGTACGTGATGAGCCCGAGCCGGCCGAGTCCCATCATCCGTGCGGCCTCGACGAGTTGGGCGTCGGTGGACCGGATGCCGCCGTAGATGTTGAAGTACAGCGGATACGTCACGCCGAGTGCGACCAGCGCGATCTTCGGGGTCTCCTCGATGCCGAACCAGACGATGAACAGCGGGATCAGGCCCACCCACGGGATCGCCCGGAACATGCCCATCGAGGAGTCGATGACGTCCTCGCCGAGCCGGAACAGTCCGGCCAGCAGGGACAGGGTGAGGGCGACGGTGGCGCCGATCAGGAACCCGGTGGCGGCGCGGCGGCCCGACGCGGCGATGGCGCTGGGGAGTTCACCGTTCTTGGTGAGCTCGACCGCCTGCTTGAGCACGTCGACGGGGGAGGCCAGGACGGACTCCGGGAGGAGTCCGGTGGCCGAGGTCAGGAACCACAGGAGCACCAGGCCCACGGGGCCCGCGGCCCGGCGTACGGAACGCGGGACGGAGAGGCCGCTGCCCTTCTTGGCCGCTGTGCCTCGGATGGTGACACGGGTGGGCGTCTGCTTGGTCAGGACCGCCGCGTCGAGCGAGGTCGTCATGGCTGGTCTCCCTTCGCGGCCGGGCGGGACGGGTCCGAGGACCAGGCGGACCAGGAGCCCGGGAAGAGGACGGCTTCGAAGCCGGCGATCTCCAGCGCGGCGATCTGGTGGGCGGCGGTGACGCCGGAGCCGCAGTAGACGCCGATCCGCTTCGCCGACCCGGCGCCCTTCTCCTCGAACCGTTTGCGCAGCACATCGGCCGGAAGGAACGTCCCGTCCGCCGCGAGGTTCTCGCCGGTCGGCGCCGACACCGCCCCCGGGATGTGGCCCGCCCGGGGATCGACGGGCTCCACCTCGCCCCGGTACCGCTCGGCGGCCCGCGCGTCCAACAGCAGCCCGGAGGCGGCGAGTTCGGCGGCGCCGTCGGCGTCCGTGATCCCGAGTCCGCCGTCCGTCAGGACGATGTCCCCGGGCTCCGGCTCGGGAGGGAGCCCCGGCTCCAGCGGCAGCCCGGCCGCGCGCCAGGCGCCGAGCGCCCCGTCGAGCAGCGTCACCTCGGTGACACCGGCGTGGCGCAGCAGCCACCAGGCCCGAGCGGCGGCGGTGTTGCCCAAGTCGTCGTGGACGACGACCGGTTGGCCCTCATGGATACCCCACCTGCGGGCCGCGGCTTGCAGATCGTCGAGCGACGGCAGTGGATGCCGACCGCCTTCCGCGCTCGGCGGTGCGGCCAACTCGCGGTCCAGGTCGACGTAGACCGCACCGGGGATGTGCCCCTCGGCGTAGTGCTCGCGGCCGTGCGGATCGCCCAGCGCCCAGCGGACGTCGAGCACGACCGGCGGACGGTCCGAGTCCAGCAGGTCACGCAGCTCGCTCACCGTGGTCGTGACGCTCATGCCGGCTCCTCCGCGATCACGGGCAGCGACGGGGACAGCCGCAGCCGCTCCAGGAAGAGCACGACCGTGGCGGCGGCCGTGCGGTGCAGGGCGTCGTTGAGGACGTCGTGGCGGCCGCCGTCGAAGGTGACCAGCCGTACGTCCGAGCCGGCGTAGGCCTCGCGCGCCGCCTCCAGCGGGCTCACCGTGTCGTCGGTCCCGTGCAGGGCCAGCACCGGGACGTTCACCTGGTCGAGGCGCAGGGCGGGCAGGGCCGGGGCCGAGTTCAGCGCGCCGCGCCGGAAGTCCGGGTCGGCGGTGAGGCGGCCCTGGTGGGTGGGGCAGGCGGTGCGGGCCTCGATCTCCTCCTCCCAACTCCCGGACGTCCAGGGGGAGGTGGGCAGGCCCACGAGGATCAGCGCGTCGGCGTCCTCGGCCAGGTGGGCCGCGTACCGGGCGCCGGTGTCCGAGCCGACCAGCACCTTCGGGCCGGGCAGCGACTCGTCGGCGAGGAGCTTGGCCGCCTCGTCGAGCACCGACGGATCGGCGGCCGGATCGCCGAGGGCACGGACCCGGTAGGCGTCGAAGGCGAGCCGGCGGCCGAACCGCTCGTACACACCACCGTGCTCACCGCGCCCGGCCAGCACGATCAACGTGCCGCGCGCGGCCAGACCTTCGGGTTCGTCCCAGGAGAAGGAAGAGGGCATGAGGGGGTAACTCCCGTTTCAGGGCAGCGGAAAGCCAGGGAAAAGGACAAGCCGGAACGGCTGTCACGTGTCAGTCAGATTGAAGCCGCGGACGACCCGGAGCGAGGGGCGGCAGAGGTCAGCGACAGCGCGCGCTGCACGCCACGCCGAAGTCGATGACTCGGCGCTGCGTCAGAAGGGCAGCGGAAGCGGTCGTGTGCAGCATGCGCCCATCATGACCGCCGGTGAGCGACCGCGTCCAACGATGATTCCGCATCGAAACCGATCAGGGATCGCGATCGATCGCGTCGAGCGGTTACTGTCGCGGCATGTCCCGAACCGTCCTCGACATCGTGGCCCTGCGCAGCCTGACCGCGGTGGCCGACTGCGGCGGCTTCCACCGTGCCGCGCAGGCCCTCTCCCTCAGCCAGTCCGCGGTCAGCCAGCATGTCCGCAGGCTGGAGAAGGCGTTGGGGCGCCCGGTGGTCGAACGGGAGGGACGCGGCACCCGGTTCACCACCGAGGGGCGGCTGCTGCTGGAACAGGCGCGCCGGATCCTCGCCGTCCACGACGAGGCCGTACGCACCCTGCTCGGCCCGGACGGCGACACCGTCACCGTGGGCTCCACCGAGCACGCCGCCGACCAGTTCCTGCCCCGGCTCACCGCCGCCGTCCAGCAGGTGCGCCCCGGCTGCCGGGTCCGCTTCCGCATCGACCGTTCCGCCCGTCTCGTCGAGGCCGTGGAACGCGGCAGCGTCGATGTCGCGGTGTACGTCACCGAGGCCGCCGCCACCGAGGGCACTCCGGTCGGCGGACTCCCGCTGACCTGGCACGCGGTCCCCGGCTGGGAGCCGCCGGTCGCGCCCGCTCCCGTCCCGCTGGTCGCCATCGAGGACCCGTGCGCGATCCGCCGCCGGGCCATCGCGACCCTCGCCGCGCACGGCGTGCCCGCCTCGGTCGTGGGTGACGCCGGCTATCTCGCGGGCGTCCTGGACATCGCCCGCACCGGCCAGGGCGTCGCGCTCCTCGCCGCGGTCGGCCCCGCCCCCGACGGACTGACCCCGTACGGGGGGCTGCCCTCGGTGCCCCCGATCCCGATGAGCGCCCTGGCCCGCCCGGGCGCGGACCCGGCGACGGCGGAGGCCGCCTTCAGCGCCGTACGGGAGTTGCTGCGGCAGTGATGCCGTAGTCCCGCATCCCGCCTTCAAGGAGCGAGAACGCCTCGGTGGCGAGCCGGCGTACGTCGGCGGCGAGCGAGGCGGGGTCGTCGTCCGCCAGGATCCGGTGGCGTACGAGCTCGATCAGGGCGCGGTGCACGCCGAACAGCGCGTCCGCCACCACCCGGGCGCCGATGTCCCCGCCGAGCGTCTCGGCGAGCGCGTCGGCGCAGGTGGCGAGGGCGCGCTGCTCTCGGGCCCGCAGGGCGGGGCTGTCGGCGATCAGCCGGTTGACCGCGCGGAGCTGGACGAGCGCGTCGGCGTCCCCCGCCTCGACCAGGGCGAGCAGCCCGCCGGATTCCAGAAGGCGCCTCCGGAAGGCGGCCAGCGCGGACTCGCCGGGCGGACGGGTGCGCACGGCCTCGACGAGTCCCTCCCCGAACGCCTCGAAGCGGGAGGAGAAGAGGTCCTCCTTGGCCGGGAAGTAGTTGAAGACCGTGGCCTCGGAGACCTGCGCGGCACGGGCGACCTCGACGACCGTGACCCGGTCGAAGCCACGCTCGGTGAACAGCCGCCACGCGGTCTCGGCGATCCGCTCGCGCGTCTGCCGCTTCTTCAGCTCCCGGAGGCTCAAAACCCACTCCTGTATGGGGCGACCCTAAATTTAGAGCTACCCTAGCATTCTGCGATCGTCCGACAGGCCATGACCAGGGGGTCATCCATGGCGGCACAGACAGCAGTACTCGACAAGCAGTGGCTGGAGCGGTTCCGCAAGGGCCTGGAGAACCACGAGTTCACGGTGGAGGATCCGCGGGTGCGCGAGTACGGCGGCGCCGCGGTCGTCGTCGGGGTCCTCGCCCAGGAGACCAGCCTCAACGGAGAGGACAAGTCCGGGCGCTTCCGTGTCACGCTCGTCGCGGTGCGACCGGCGGACCGCTGGCAGCTCGCGCACCTGCACATCGGCGTCCTCCAGGAGGTGATGAGCCGATGACGTCGCGTACCTACCTCAAGCCACCCTGGATGCAGCGCAACATCGGCAACCGCCTTGCCCCGATCTTCGGCAGGTCGGTCGTGTCGCGGCTGTCGGTGCGCGGACGCCGGAGCGGACAGTGGCGGACGGTGCCCGTCGCGGTCCTGGAGTACGAGGGTGAGCGCTACCTCGTCTCCTACCGCGGCCTCAGTGACTGGGCCCTCAATCTGCGGGCGGCGCCCGAGGGGAGGCTGACCGTCCGGGGGCGTACCGAGGAGATCGAGGTGGACGAGGTCCCCGAGGCCGAGCGCCCGGCCCTGATGGCGGCCTACCGCGACAAGTACGGCGGGATGCCGACGGTCTCCGGGGTGCTCACCGCGCTTCCAGACCCCGCCGACCACCCCGTCTTCCTTATCCGCGCCAAGAAGTGACGGACGGGATCCGCGCCGGCAAGGGGGACGCTCAGTCGCCCAGCATCCGCTCCAGCGCGTCCCGCTGCACCGGCAGCACCTCCGCGTGCAGCTCGCGCCCCTTGCGGGTGAGCGTCACCCACACCCCGCGCCGGTCCTCCACGCACACCGAGCGCTCCACGAGGCCGTCCTTCTCCAGCCGGCCGATGAGCCGGGAGAGCGCGCTTTGACTGAGATGGACCCGGCCGACCAGGTTCTGCACCCGGCACAGATCGCCCTCCGCGGGCGCCTCGGCGGCGAGGAGGTCGAGCACCTCGAAGTCGCTCGCGCCCAGCCCGTGCGGGTGCAGCACCCGGTCGATCTCGCACATCGTGCGGGCGTGGACCGAGAGGATGTCCCGCCACTGTTCTTCGAGCCGGGCGCCGGCCGCGTTCACTGCCATACCTGAATGTTAATGCGCGTGCATCGACATCCGGTCGTCGGGAGCGGATGCTCAGCTGTCCTGGGTGATTCCGACCAGATTGCCGTCCGCGTCCTTCACGGAGGCGATCAGCTTGCCGCCACCGACGTCCGTGACGTCCTGGAGCAGCTCGGCACCCGCGTCGAGCAGCGCGGCGAGACGGGCCCGGATGTCGGTGACGTGCCAGTAGGGGACCGGCCCGGTCATGCCCCGGGAGTGGCCGTTCGGGTCGAGGCCCACGTCCTGGCCGGCGTCCTTGAAGCCGACGTAGTAGGGCTCGTCCGCGTACGGCTCGGTCTCCAGCAGCGCGCTGAACAGGGCCTTTGCCCGGGCGATGTCCTTGACGGGGTAGATGATGGTCTTCAGTCCGGCGGTCATCGGGGTCTCCTCCGTGGGTTCCGGTGTCGGTGGTTTCACCGTAGGCCGGGGGAGCGGGGCGGGGCTTCTCCGATCCTGACCACTCGCTGCGCGGCCACCGGGTCGGCGTACGGCGAAGGGCGCACCGCCGGCCGGTGGCCGAGCGGGGCGCCCCTGAGAAGAGCCGTCTCGTTACGTCGACTCGCGCTTGACCAGCTCCGTCGGGAGGATCACCGCGGCCGGGTCCTCGCCGCCTATCTGGGCCAGGAGCACGCGGACCATCTCGGTGCTGATGCGGTCCCAGGGCTGGCGGATGGTGGTGAGTTCGGGCCGGGCGGCCAGCGCGGCGGGGGAGTCGTCGAAACCGCCGACCGCGACGTCCTGCGGCACCCGCCGTCCCGCTCGCTCCAGTGCCGACAGCACACCCTGCGCCATCAGGTCGGAGGCGACGAACACCGCGTCCATGTCCGGGGACTGCGCGAGCAGCCGCTCGGCGCCGGCCTCACCGCTGGCGCGGCTGTAGTCACCGGAGACGACGAGCTGCTCGTCGTATGCGATGCCCGCCTCGAAGAGCACCTCCCGGTAACCCGCGAGCCGCTCCACACCACCCGGGGTGTCCAGCGGACCGGTCACCACACCGACCCGGCGGCGGCCCAGCGACAGCAGATGGCGCACCATGTCCCGGGCGCCGTCCCGGTCGTCGGCCGCCACGTAACTCACCTTGGAGCCAAGGCCGATCGGTTTGCCGCACGCGACGAGCGGCACACCCGCCTCGCGCAGTTCCTCGGCGACCGGATCCCCGGAGTGGCTGGAGACCAGCAGCACCCCGTCGACATGGCCGGCGGTGATGTACCGCGTTATGCGCCGCCGTTCGTCCTGGGTGCCCGCCAGCATCAGCAGCAGCGGGATGTCGTGCGCGGCCAGCGCCTGGGTGCAGCCCCGCAGCAGGACATTGAAGTTGGGGTCCTCGAAGAACCGCTCCTGAGGCTCCGTCAGCAGGAAGCCGATGGAGTCCGAACGGCCGGTGATCAGTGAGCGGGCGTGCCGGTTGACGACGTAACCCGTCTTCTTGATCGCGGCGTTGACCGCGTCCTGGGCCGCCGGGCTGACGTAGTGCCCGCCGTTGAGGACCCGTGAGACCGTGCCGCGCGAGACTCCGGCCTCACGCGCCACGTCGTGGATCGTCGGCGGTTTCCGTCGGCCCCCCGTATTGCTCATGGTCATGACTTTACGGCTCCGGAGAGCAGATCGAGGCTCCAGAACCGCTGGATGACCAGGAAGAGCGCGATCAGCGGGAACACCGCGAGGAAGGCGCCGGTGATCACCAGGGTGTACAGGGCCGGGGTGTTGGCGCCCTGTTCGAGGAGTGTGTACAGACCGAGCGTGATCGGGAACTTCTCGTCGTCGCTCAGCATGATGTACGGGAGAAGGAAGTTGTTCCAGATCGCCACGAACTGGAAGAGGAACACCGTCACCATGCCGGGCACCATCATCGGCAGCGCGACCCGGGTGAAGATCCGCCACTCGCTCGCGCCGTCCATCCGGCCGGCCTCCACCACGTCGGCGGGCACGGCGGCCTGGGCGTAGATACGGGCGAGGTAGACGCCGTACGGCGAGAGGATCTGCGGGAGCAGCACCGACAGGTAGGAGTCCGTGAGGTCCGCCTGGGCCAGCAGCAGGTACTGCGGGACGGCGAGGATGATCGGCGGCATCAGCACGCCCGCGAGCAGGATGTTGAACATCGTCTCGCGGCCGCGGAAGCGGTAGATCGCCAGCGCGTAACCGCTGAACGCCGACACGATCGTCGACAGCAGGGCGCCCACACCGGCGTAGAAGGCCGAGTTGCCCATCCACTCCCAGTAGACGCCGTCGCGGTAGGCGTTGAGGTCCTTGAGGTTGTCGGCGAAGCCCGTGCCCGGCAGGAAGGTGAAGGTGGAGAACAGCTCCGTGCCGGACTTGGTGGACGCGACCACCACCCACGCCACCGGAAGCAGCGTGTACAGGGCGCCGATCAGCAGCGTCACCGTCGGGACGAGCCCGAAGCGGCGGCGGCGCGGCGGGCCCTGGGCGGTGCCCGGCGTGGTGCCCGCGGCCGGGCCGGTCTTGCGGACGGCAAGAGTACTCATCGTGCTGCCTCCTGCTTCTGGCGACGGTTCGCGGCCCGCAGGAACCCGAAGGACAGCAGCAGTGTGGCGAGCGCGATGATCACGGCCTGGGCGGCCGCCGCGTAGATGTCGTTGGTGCCGAACGCGTCCCGGTACACCTTCATCAACGGGCTCCACGTCGTGGACACCGAGTTGGTGAGCGGCTTGAGGGTGGTCGGCTCGTTGTACACCTGGAGCGTGGCGATGATCGAGAAGAAGAAGGTCAGCACCAGCGAGGGCGCCACCATCGGGATCTTGATCCTCAGGGCGATCTGCGTCGGGGTCGCGCCGTCCAGCTTCGCCGCCTCGTACACCTCGACCGGGATGGCCTGGAGCGAGGTGTAGATGACGATCATGTTGAAGCCGGTGCCGCCCCAGACCGCGATGTTCGACAGGGCGAGATACAGCGGACCGCCGTCCAGCAGGTCCGGCTGCGGCAGGCCCAGCTTCTCCAGCACGTAGTAGAAGGGGCTGACGTCCGGCAGGTACAGGAAGCCCCACAGCATGGCCGCCACGACGCCGGGGATGGCGTACGGCAGGAAGATCGCGAGCCGGGTGAACGAGGTGAAGCGCACCTTGTCCGAGTCGAGCATCAGCGCGAACAGCAGGGCGAGGCCCAGCATCACCGGGACGACGATGCAGCCGTACCCGAGGACCCGCAGCGCGCCGTGGATCAGCTCGCTGTCGGTGAGGGCGTCGGTGTAGTTCGACAGGCCGGCCCAGACCTCCTCGCGGGCGCCCTTGCCCAGGCCGAGCCCGGAGACGTGCACCTTGCGGAAACTGAGCCAGACCGCGTACCCGATGGGCAGCGCGAAGAAGAGCGAGAAGAGGACGGTGGCGGGGATGAGGAAGGCGTACGGGGCCCCCTTGACCCCGTACGACTTCCGGCGTGCGCTCGTCACTCGGAGACCCCGAAGCCCTGCTTCTTGAGGTCGGCGACGGTGGCGTCCTGCATCTTGTCCAGGGCGGCGCCGAAGTCCGACTTGTTCTTGGCGGCGGCGCCGAACGCGTCGTTGAAGGCCGTGTAGGCGACGTTCACGTTCGGGCCCCAGGCGGAGGGCGCCGTGGTCTTCGCGATCTCGGCGGCCTTGGTGTAGAAGTCCGCCTGGTTCGAGAAGTAGTCGGGCGAGGTGGCGAAGGCACCCGAGGTCTGGGCGTTGGTGGCGGCCGGGTAGATGCCGCTCTCCTTGGCCAGTGCCGTCAGGGCCGCGTCGTCCGTGTTCAGCCAGGCGGCGAACTTGGCGGCGGCCTCCTGGTGCTTGGAGTCCGTGGTGACGGCGGTGGAGGAGCCGCCCCAGCTGCCGGTCTTGTTCTCGCCCGCGGTCCACTGGGGGAGCGGGGCCATGGCCCACTTGCCCTTGGTGTCCGGCGCGGCCGTGGTCAGCGTGCCCGGCGCCCACACGGCGGAGACCCAGGCGATTTGCTTGCCGGTGTTGAGCGCCTTGTTCCAGGCCGGGGTGTACATCGGCTGGTTGTCGACGGCGCCCTCCTTGACGAGGCCGCCCCAGAAGTCGGCGACCTTCTTGGTGGCCGCGTCGTTGATGCCGACCTTCCACTTGTCGCCGGAGGTGGTCCACCACTGGGCGCCGGCCTGCTGGGCCAGGCCCGCGAAGAGGCCGGAGTCGTTGGCGGAGAAGGTGGTGAGGTCCGTTTCGGGGGACTTCTTCTTCAGCGCGCGGGCCGTCTCGGCGAACTCGTCCCAGGTGGTGGGGACGGTCAGGCCGTACTTCTTGAAGAGGTCCTCGCGGTAGTAGAACATCATCGGGCCGATGTCCTGCGGGACCGCGTAGACGGCGTCGGTGCCCAGCGAGGTCTGCTGCCAGACACCCTCGGCGAACTTGCTCTTCGCGTCGCCCACCTTGTCCGCGATGTCGGCGAGGGCGTCATTGCTGACCAGCGTAGGCAGCGCCTGGTACTCGGCCTGGACCAGGTCGGGCGCCTTGCCGGCCTTGTGCGCGGTCAGGATCTTGGTGACCAGCGTGTCGCCGGAGGCCTGCTTCTTCACCGTGACGGTGATCTGGTCCTTCTTGCCCTGGCCCTTGTTCCAGAGGTCGACGACCTTGTCCATGCCCGGCGTCCAGGTCCAGTACGTGAGCGAGACGGGACCGGAATCGGCCTCGCTGTCCCCGTCGGACGAGCCGCAAGCGGCGAGTGCGGTGGCGCCGAGGGCAACGGCGATGGTGGAAGCTGCCACTCGACTGAGCCTGCTGCGCTTCGTGATGGGCATGGATCTCTCCCCTGACCTGGGCCCCCGCCTGCTGCGGAAGGCCTGCCATGCGTCTGTGAGCGTTCACAGTAGAGAAACATCCCGGACACTTGTCAATGGTTGTTGCCGTGCGGTTATCTTGGCCTCGCACCGCTGATCGGCTGTGTGCACGTTCCCAACCGATCCACCACAACGGGAGAAATCCATGCCGGAAGCCACCCCCACGGGCCTCACCAGGCTCGCCTTCGGCGGGGACTACAACCCCGAGCAGTGGCCGGAAAGCGTCTGGCAGGAAGACGTCCGGCTGATGCGCGAGGCCGGCGTCACCATGGTGAGTGTCGGGATCTTCTCCTGGGCACTCCTGGAGCCTTCATCCGGAGTGTACGATTTCGGTTGGCTCGACCGTCTGTTCGACCTCTTGCACGAGAACGGCATCCGCGTCGACCTCGGCACCCCCACCGTGGTGCCGCCGGTCTGGTTCTACCGGGCCCACCCCGACGCGCTGCCCGTCTCGCAGGAGGGCGTGCGCTACGAGTTCGGCTCACGCGGCGCCATCTGTCACAGCAACGCCGACTACCGCGCCGCCGCCGCCAACATCACCACCCGGCTCGCCGAGCGCTACGGCGACCACCCGGCACTGGCGATGTGGCACGTGCACAACGAGTACGGCGTCCCTGTGTCCCAGTGCTACTGCGACTCCTGCGCCGCCCACTTCCGGCGCTGGCTGGAGTCGGAGTACGAGACGGTCGAAGGCGTCAACGAGGCCTGGGGCACCGCCTTCTGGGGCCAGCGCTACGCGGCCTTCGACGACATCAACCCGCCCCGCCTGACCCCCACGGTCGGCAACCCCGGCCAGGCGCTGGACTACAAGCGGTTCGCCGACGCCACCATGCGCGAGAACTTCGTCATGGAGCGGGACATCCTGCACCGCCTGGCGCCCGGGATCCCGGTGACGACCAACTTCATGACCGCCCTCAGCCAGTGCGACTCCGTCGACTACTGGGCCTGGGGCCGCGAGGTCGACATCGTCACCAACGACCACTACCTGATCACCGACGGCCGCCGCACCCATGTGAACCTGGCGATGGCCGCCGACCTCACCCGCTCGGTCGGCGGGGGAGCGCCCTGGATCCTCCTGGAGCACTCCACCTCGGGCGTCAACTGGCAGGCCCGCAACCCCGCGAAGGCCCCCGGCCAGATGGCCCGCAACTCCCTCGCCCACGTGGCCCGCGGCTCCGAGGGCGCCATGTTCTTCCAGTGGCGGCAGTCCCGGCGCGGCGCCGAGAAGTTCCACTCGGCGATGCTCCCGCACGGCGGCACCGACACGCGCGTGTGGCGCGAGGTCGTCGAACTCGGCGCGTCCCTCGACTCGTTGAGCACGATCCGCGGCACCCGTACCGAGGCCGACGTGGCCGTGCTGTGGGACTGGCACTCGTGGTGGGCGCAGAACCTCGCCTGGCGCCCCAGCGAGGACCACGACCCGCGCGAGCGCGCCGACGCGTTCTACGAGGCGCTGTACGACCGGCACCTCACGGTCGACTTCGCGCACCCCGAGAGCGACCTGTCGAAGTACCCCCTTGTCGTCGTGCCCGCCCTCTACCTGATGACCGAGGCGGCCGGGAACAACCTCAAGGAGTACGTGGAGAACGGCGGCACCGTCGTCGTCTCCTTCTTCTCCGGGATCGTCGACGAGCACGACGCCGTGCACGAGGGCGCCTACCCGGGCGCGCTGCGGGACGTACTCGGCCTGACCGTCGAGGAGTTCTCGCCGCTGCTCCAGGGCGAGAACGTGCGCATCACCGGCCCCGACGGCTCCGAGCTCAACGGCGACGTGTGGACCGAGTTCGTCGTCCCGCGCGGCGCCGAGACCGTGTGGACCTACGCCGACGGTCTGACCGCGGGCCACCCGGCGGTCACCCGGCACCGGCTCGGCGAGGGCACCGCGTGGTACGTCTCCACGCGCCTCGGCGCTGAGGGTCTGGACGCGCTGCTCGGCTGGGCGATCGAGGACGCGCAGGTCGCGCCGCGTGTCGACCTGCCGCGTGATGTCGAGGTCGTCCGCCGGACCGGCGAGTCCGGCACCTTCCTCTTCGCCATCAACCACACCGCCGGTGACGCCAAGGTGGCGCTGGAGACCGCCGGCACCGAGTTGCTGACCGGCGAGCGAGCCGCGGGGCACCTCGAACTCCCCGCGGGCGCCGTGCGGGTCGTACGACTCGACGGCTGAGCCGAGGCCCCGCGTGCGGGGCCCACCCGACTCCCCTCCGCCCGTGCGAGCCGCGAGCCGCGGGTGGAGGGGCTCCTTCGTCGTCCCCGGCGAAGGCACCCCCAACCCATTTGTCGA
This sequence comes from Streptomyces sp. NPDC046909, assembly GCF_040644695.1. Lineage (NCBI taxonomy): Bacteria > Bacillati > Actinomycetota > Actinomycetes > Kitasatosporales > Streptomycetaceae > Streptomyces > Streptomyces sp. NPDC046909. The sequence goes on from NZ_JBEYXC010000006.1 coordinate 185,069, forward strand.
AGGGACGACGGACGAAGATGTTCCATCCCAGACGCACCCTGCGAGCCCTGCTCCTTCCGCTCATCGCGGGGCTCTCCCTGACCGCCCTGCCCGCGCAGACCGCCCAGGCGGCCAGCACGCTCACCAACGGCGGTTTCGAATCGGACGGCGCCGGCTCGGCTGCCCCCACCGGCTGGTCCGAGTACGGCACGACCGCCGCCTCGTACACCGAGTCCGGTGGCCACAGCGGCAGTTACCGCCTCAGCCACTACTCGTCCGCCGCCTACAAGGTGGAGACGTACCAGTACCTGTCCGGGCTGACCAACGGGAACTACACCCTCACCGCCTGGGTCCGCTCCGGCGGCGGCCAGAACTCCGCGTACATCTCCCTGAAGAACTGCGGCAGTTCCGAGCAGCGCACCGACCTGCCGGTCTCCGCCAGCGGCTGGATACGCATCGTCACCTCCATCGCGGTGACGAACAACCAGTGCACGATCAGCATCAACTCCGATGCCAACGCGGGCAACTGGATCAACGTCGACGACCTGACCTTCGCGTCGGGCTCGACGAGCACGTCCATCAAGGGCTCCGACGTCTCCTCGCTCGCCAAGAGCGAGGCCAAGGGCGGCACCTACAAGACCAGTTCGGGCACGACCGGCGACGCGCTCGCGATCCTCAAGTCCGCCGGACAGAACTACGCGCGCGTCAAGGTCTGGGTCAACGCGGCCGACGGCTACAACGGCAAGACGCAGGTCCTGGCGATGGCCAAGCGCATCAAGGCGCAGGGCATGAAGCTGCTGGTCGACTTCCACTACTCCGACACGTGGGCCGACCCGGGTGCGCAGACCGTGCCGTCCGCATGGTCCGGCCACACCTACAGTCAGTTGAAGACGGACGTCTACAACCACACGTACGACGTCCTCAACGCGCTGAAGGCGCAGGGCACCACGGCCGACATGGTCCAGGTCGGCAACGAGATCAACGCCGGCATGCTGTGGTCGGCGGGCTCCACCGACAACTGGTCCCAGCTCGCCGGTCTGCTCAACTCCGGCTACAGCGCGGTGAAGGCGGTCAGCTCCTCGACCCAGGTGGCGCTGCACCTCGCCAAGGGCGGTGACCTGACGGGCACCCGCTGGTGGTTCGACAACGCGGTCGCGAACGGCGTGAACTTCGACGTCATCGGCCTGTCCTACTACGGCTACTGGCACGGTTCGCTCGCCGACTTCCAGACGACCCTGGACGACGCGGCCTCCCGCTACAGCAAGCCGGTGTTCGTCGCCGAGACGGCGTACCCCTTCCGTCTGGACAGCGACGACTCCTACGAGAACATCATCGACCTCTCCAGCGAGCTGGTCTCCGGCTACCCCGCCACCACGGCCGGCCAGACCCGCTGGATGAACGACGTCGCGAGCATCGTGGAGGCCGTCCCGAACGGCCGCGGCCTCGGCGTCTTCTACTGGGAGTCGACCTGGACCGCGGTCACCGGCAACGGCTGGGACCCGACCGACTCGTCCTCCGGCAACGGCTGGGAGAACCAGGCCCTGTTCGACTACGACAACAAGGCGCAGCCGGCGATGGCGTGGTTCAGCCACCGCTAGTCCGGTAGTCCCGCCTGTGCCGAGGGGCCCGGCCGCGTTCGCGCGGCCGGGCCCCTCGTGCGTCGTACGGGGTCAGGCGAAGGAGATGGCCCCGGTGAGCGGGGCGAAGGCGAGTGGATCCGCCGCGGCGCGGTGGTCACCGGCTGGCGGTCACTCGGCCCTCAGCTCCGGGAACAGGGCACGGGTCCGGTCCGGATCGGGCGTGACGAAGACGGCCTCCGCAGTGACCACGGTGTCCTCCTCGGTGCTGATCGAGCCCTCCAGGAATATCTTGCGGCCCTCGGTGCCGGTGACCCGGGCATGCACCCGCAGGGGTGTCTCCAGCGGCACGGGTCGCCGATACCGCACCTGAAGCGAGACCGTCATGCCGGGGAGCCCGGCCCCGGCACAGGCCCACCCCATCACCTCGTCCAGCAGCATCGCGCTCATGCCGCCGTGCCCATAGCCGGGCGGACCCTCGTGGGCGATGCCCAGGGTGCAGCGGCCGATCATCCCGCCGTCGCCGGGTGTCACCCGCATCGGCGGGGCGAGCGGGCTGCCGGGCCCGGTGACGGGGCTGTACATCCGGACCCCGCCGGGGAACTCGTCGACGGCCGGGATCTCCGCCCGTACGCGTCGGTGACCGGTCAACTGCCCGGTGAGCAACCGGACTTCGTCGGTGACGAGGCGCAGCACGTCGGGCGGGGTCTCGGTGCGCACGACGGCGTCCACCAAGGCCCGTAGCTCATCGCCGAGTTCGGTGATCGCGGCGCGCTGGTCGTCCAGTCGCTCTCCTGCCGGTGGTGCGGGAACGGGGTGGGTGGGGGTTGCGGTGGGTGTCGCGTTCATCGGGTTTCTCGGTCGGGGCGTGCTCAGGCGTCGGTGCGCACGAAGACGGGCTTGAGGTGCTTCTCGGGGAGGGCGTCCGGGAGTTGCTCCCAGTCGAAGACGTCGGAGACGACGCGTGCCGGGTCCACGTTCCCTGAGCGGGCGAGGGCGAGGGCGTCGGGGATGTGGTTGCGGACGTTGTCGCGGGCGATGCGCAGGGTGACGCCGGTGAGGTACATGTCGAGCAGGGGCAGTTCGCCGGGGCGGAAGTGGTTGCCCGCGGACTCGCACATTCCTTCCGGGGCCAGGGACTTGACGGCGAGGGCGAGCTGGTCGACGCGGCCGGTGGCCTCGACGGCGAGGTCGAAGCCGTGCCGGACGGGCTCGATCGCCTCGGCCGTGCGGGCGCCGTAGCTCTCGGCGAGCGCGCGGTGCTCCGGGTCGGGATCGACGTAGAGGACGTCGGAGGCCCCCAGCGCGCGGGCGATGTCGCAGACGTACAGGCCGATGCTGCCGCGCGCGACCACCAGCACACGGGCGCCTGGCCTCGCCTTGAGGTGGGGTGCGACCAGGCGCCAGGACAGGGACCAGTTGTCGCTGGCCGAGGCCATGGCGACGGGGTCCAGATCGCCGGGCAGGGGCACGAGCATGGCGTCCGCCCAGGGGACGCGGACCAGGTCGGAGAAGAGGCCGCCCCAGTCGCCGCCGATCGGGGCGCCGTACATGGCCATGTGCGGTACGGCCGAGCAGTGGGCGGTGAGACCGGCCCGACAGCTGTCGCAGGAACCGCAGTTGATGGACCACGGGACGACCACCAGATCGCCGGGGGACATCGACGTCACCGCGTCCCCGGTCTCGACGACCCGGGCCACGCACTCGTGCCCGAGGGCGAACGGCGGGTCGATGAAGCCGTGCCCGGCGAGGATCGCGGAGTCGACGTCACACGAAGTGGCGGCCACCGGAGCGACGATCGCCTCCTGGCCGGACCGGAGCTTGGGGTCGGGCGCCTCCCGCCATTCGACGGTGCGCCGGGCGACGTAGGTCAGTTCACGCATCGGCCCGCTGCCCCTTCGCGAGCGCCACCAGGTCGGCGTAGCGGATGACGGAGCCGCCCGCGCCCCAGGTGCCGTCGGCCTGCTCGTGCACCAGCACCCACACCCGCAGGGCGTCGTCGTCGGTGAGCCCGGCGGCGTCGAGCACCGTCTTGGTGGCGTCCTGGACCAGCCCGGCCTTGCGCCGCTCGGACACCGCGCCCTGCGGGACCGTCACCTCCACGAGGAACCGGGGTGCGTCGTCCTCGGCGGTGGTCTGCGCGCCCTCGGGCAGCTCGACGAGGTAGCTCCACGCCTGGGCGCGGAAGAACGCGGTGTCGGGCGCCCCTTCCCAGCGCAGCAGGACGGCGGCCAGGTCGCGCTGGACGGTCTTGCGGCCCTCCTCGGTGAGGGAGCCGGACGGGGCGGTGAGCCGGATCATCGGCATGCGGAACTCCTCGGGCGGTCGAGATGCATGATCTATGACGAGTGTTATAACGCAAGCTCACGCTAGACTATGACGAGCGTTATATCCAGAGTGGTTCAGAGCGGCTCAGGGTGATTCGGAGCGGTTCGGAGTGGTTCAGCGTGTTCGAGAGGGGAGTGCGGCCTTGGCCAAACCCAGCGCGCCGTCGCGTGAGCGCATCGTGGCCGGTGCGGCCGATCTGATCAGCAGGCGTGGTCTCAACGCCGCGAGCATCAGGGAGCTGGCCAAACACGCCAAGGCGCCGCTCGGCTCGACCTACCACTACTTCCCCGAGGGCAAGCAGCAGGTCGCGACCGAGGCGGTGCGGTACGCGGGCGGAGCGGTCGCGCGCGTGCTGCGCAAGGAACTGGAGGCGGGCCCGGTCGCCGGACTGCGCGCCTTCCTCGCCCTGTGGCGCGGCATCGTCGTCGACAGCGACTTCCGCGCCGGGTGCCCCGTGCTGGCCGTCGCCGTGGAGGAGCCGCCGGTCGACGAGGCCTCGCCGGCGCTGGCGGCCGCCGCCGAGGCGTTCGAGGACTGGGAGCGGCTGCTCGCCGACGCGCTGCGGGCGGAGGGGGTCTCGCCGGAGCAGGCGGCGGGGCTGGCGACTCTCGCCGTGGCCGCCGTGGAAGGCGCGACCGCCATGTGCCGGGCCCGGCGCAGCGCCGAACCCCTCGACCGGGTCGGAGAGCAGCTGGAAGCGGCGATCGAGGGCGCGCTGGGCCGTACGGCCTGAGGTCTCAGACGGTCGCCCGGCACCGGCACCGGCTCTGTCGCCGCCGCTGGCCATGTGCGATCGTCCGCAGAAGTACACAGACGTTCTCCGCATGTCCGTTCGGTATCGGACAAGCCATGTGAAGTCCGTACACGGTGGCCTCAACTGCGGGACAGTGGGAACACGCGGTACGAGGAGGTCGACCGGAGGGGGACGACAATGCTGAGGACTCCTGTCAGTGAGCGACGGCTGGACATCCTGGAGTGGCTGAAGGATCCGGTCGCGCACTTCCCGTCGCACCGTCGCGGGGACCTCACCGAGGACGGCGTCACCGCGGAGGCCGTGGCCGCCAAGCTCGGGGTATGCCGCCAGGTCGCCGACACCCACCTCGAACTCCTCGCGGACATCGGCCTGTTGCGCGCCAAGCGGATCCGGCGGCACACGTACTACCGGCGTGACGAAGTCCGCATAGCCGAAGTGGCGCGGATGTTCGAGAAGGGCTGGTAAGAACTTCCGGGGTCGTTGACGGACCCTCAGGCGACGAAGGGCGGATGTCTCCGTGGAGCGTGCACAGGTGCTGGTCCCGCGCAGATACGTCGCGATCGGCGCCCGAGGACCGGAGGACGTCGTCGCCGACAGCCGGGGCCGTGTCCTGACCGGGGTGGAGGACGGCCGCATCCTCCGCCTCGACGGACTGGCCGACCCGGCCGCGGCCCGTGTCGAGGTCCTCGCCGAGACCGGTGGCCGCCCGCTCGGCCTCGAACTCCTCGCCGACGACACCCTGTTGGTGTGCGACGCCGAACTCGGGCTGCTGCGCGTCGACTTGACCACCGGAGTCGTCCGCATCCTCGCCGACTCGGTGGCGGGGGAGCGGCTGCGGTTCTGCAGCAACACGGTCGCCCTCTCCGACGGCAGCGTGTACTTCACCGTCTCCAGCCGCCGTTACCCCCTCGACCAGTGGATCGGCGACCTCGTCGAACACACCGGTACGGGCCGCCTGTTGCGCCTCGCCCCCGGCAGCGAGACACCCGAAGTCCTCCTGGACGGACTCCAGTTCGCCAACGGCCTCGCCCCGAGCGGCGACGAGTCCTTCCTGGTCGTGGCCGAGACCGGCGCGTACCGCCTCACCCGCCATTGGCTCACCGGCCCGAAGGCGGGCCGCTCCGAGCCCTTCGTCGAGAACCTCCCCGGCATGCCCGACAACATCTGGCGCGCCCGCCCCGACGGACCGATCTGGGTGTCCCTGGCCGGCCCCCGCGTCCCCCCGCTCGACCTCCTGCACCGCGCCGCCCCCGCCGTCCGCCGTGCCGCCGCCCAGGCGGCCGTGCACGCGCCCTTCCGCCCCACCGGCACGATCGGCGTCCTGGCTGTCGACGACCACGGCGCCACCGTCCACCACCTCGCCCGCCGCCGCTCCGGCTTCCGCATGGTCACCAGCGTCTGCGAGGCCGCCGGTCACCTGGTCCTGGGGAGCCTGTGGGAGCGGGGCGTGGCCCTGTGCGAGCCGCCCGCCCCCAAGTGACCCCGGCGTTACCCTGTTGACGGCCGTGATCAGGCCGTCCAGGCAGGAGACGTACGACCATGACAGCCCCGGAGACCGACACCCTCCGCGTCACCACCCCCCGGCGGTCGGTCCTGCGCGGCCAAGGCCCTGTCGTCGCCGTGGTCGCGCTCGGCGGCGCTCTCGGGGCCACCGCCCGTTACGCGCTCTCCCTCTGGTGGCCCCTCCAGCCCGGCGGATTCCCCTGGGCGACCTTCTGGACCAACGTCGTCGGCTGCGCGGTCATAGGCGTGTTCATGGTGCTCATCACCGACGCGTGGGCCGCCCACCGCCTGGTCCGCCCCTTCTTCGGCACCGGCGTCCTCGGCGGCTTCACCACCTTCTCGACCTACGCCGTCGACATCCAGAAACTCATCGACTCCGGCCACCCCGGCACGGGCCTGGCCTATCTCGCCGCGACCCTGTTCGCGGCCCTCACCGCGGTGTGGCTCGCCGCCACGGCGACCCGCCGCGCCCTGAAGCGGAGGCGGCCATGACGAGGCTGACCGGCGGCGCCCTGCGGGTGACCGTGTTCATCGGCGAGAACGACACCTGGCATCACAAGCCCCTGTACAGCGAGATCGTGCACCGCGCCCACCGGGCGGGCCTCGCCGGCGCCAGCGTCTTCCGGGGCGTCGAGGGCTTCGGCGCCTCCTCCCGGATCCACACCTCCCGGCTGCTGTCCCTGAGCGAGGACCTGCCGGTCGCGATCATCATCGTCGACACCGAGGAGCGCGTACGGGCGTTCCTGCCGCAGCTCGACGAACTCGTCACCGAAGGCCTGGTCATCCTCGACGACTGCGAGGTCATCAGGTACGTCGGCCGCGACGGGAAATCCGGCGAATCGGACACGAAAGGTAAGAGCTCGTTGTGAACTGGCTGCTGGTCGTCACGGGCGCCATGGTCGGCGCCCCGCTCCGCTATCTCACCGACCGCGCGATCCAGTCCCGCCACGACTCGGTCTTCCCCTGGGGCACCTTCGCCGTCAACGTCACCGGGTGTCTCATCCTCGGCCTGCTGACCGGCGCCGCCGGTTCCCACCACCTCCAGCTCCTGCTGGGCACCGGACTGTGCGGCGCCCTGACCACGTACTCGACCTTCTCGTACGAGACCCTGCGGCTGACCGAGACAGGAGCCGGGCTGTACGCCCTCGCCAATGTCGGCGCGAGCCTGGTCGCCGGTCTGGGGGCGGCGTTCGTGGGCGTGGAGCTTGCCCAGGCGGTGTAGAACTGTGCCCGCCGTGTCCCGCCCGCCCCGCCGGAAGAACTGGAACCCATGAGCGCCATCAGCGTCGGTCAGGCCGTCGTCCTCGGAGCCGTCGAGGGGGTGACCGAGTTCCTGCCCGTCTCCTCCACCGGCCATCTGAAGATCGCCGAGGGGCTCATGAACATCCCCGTCGACGACGACGCCGTCGTCGGATTCTCGGCCGTCATCCAGGTCGGCGCGATCGCCGCCGTGCTCGTGTACTTCTTCAAGGACATCGTGCGGATCGTCTCCGCGTGGGGGCGTGGACTGCGTGACAAGGAGGAGCGGTACCACCACGACTACAAGTTCGCCTGGTGGGTGATCTACGCGACCATCCCGATCGTCGCCGTGGGCCTCGCCGCGAAGCCCCTCATCGAGGGCCCGCTCGCTTCCCTGTGGGTGGTCGCGGGCTCCCTGATCGTCGGCAGCGGTGTGATGTGGGCGGCGGACCAGATGGGCCGGCACAAGCGAGGGGAGGACGACACCACGCTCAAGGACGCGATGCTCGTGGGCAGCTCCCAGATCCTCGCCCTGCTCTTCCCCGGCTTCTCCCGCTCCGGTGCCACCATGTCGACGGCGCTGATGCTCGACCTCGACCGCGTCGCCGCCACCCGTCTGTCGTTCTTCCTCGGCATCCCCGCCCTGACCGGCGCCGGCATCTACGAACTCAAGGACGCCCTCGGCAGCGGCGCGGGCGTGGCCCCGCTGGCCGTCGGCACGGCCGTGTCCTTCGTCGTGGCCTACGCCTCCATCGCCTGGCTGCTGAAGTTCGTGGCCAAGCACTCCTTCAACGCGTTCGTGATCTACCGGATCGTCGTGGGCGTGCTGCTGTTCGGCTTGCTGGCCACGGGCGCGCTGAGCGGCTGACCCGGCCCGCCGGGGGTGTGAGGCGGCTTTCATGTCTCACACCCCGTGAAAATCTCCATTCGCATGCCTTGACAGGGGCCTCCCGCCGCCCGGAGTATCTCTCCCGTGAACCTGTCAGACAGCCGGACAGCCGGACAGCCCCCGCGTCGGGTCAGCGCCATGGAAGCGGTGCTGGCCTACCTGCGAGGCGCCATCGAGAGTGGGGAGTACGCCATCGGCGAGAAGCTCCCCTCCGAGGCCGAGCTCTGCCGCACCCTGGAGGTCAGCCGGCCCGTCCTGCGCGAGGCCCTCAGGGCGCTCCAGACCATGGGCCTGACCGTCTCCAAGACCGGCAAGGGCACCTTCGTCGTCGCCAACGCGGTGGAGGACCCCACCTTCGGCGACTACGCGGCCAGCGACCTGCTGGAAGTCCGCCGCCACGTCGAGATCCCCGTCGCCGGGTACGCGGCCCTGCGCCGCACCCCGGAGAACCTCGACCACCTGGCCCATCTCCTGGACCGCATGGAGCGGGAGACGGACACCACCGCGTGGGTCGCGATGGACACCCTCTTCCATCTCGCCGTGGCCGAGGCCGCCCAGAACCCGGTGTTCCGCCGGGTCATCGAGGAGATCCGTGACGCACTGGCGCGTCAGTCGGCGTTCCTCAACGAACTGGGCGGCCGCCGGGAGCAGTCCAACCGGGAGCACCGGGAGATCGTCGAGGCGCTGATCGACGGTTCCGAACTCGACGCGGTGGAGGCCATGTCCCACCACCTCGACCGCGTCGAGACCACCCTCACCGACATCGTGCGTTCCCCGGGCCATGGTGGCCATGGCAACAGTCATGATCATGGCAAGGCCCCGGGCACGGACACCCCCACGGAAGGCGAACCCCAGGCGTGAGCGAGCAGAGCCTGCACGACGGCGTGCAGAAACGTTCCGGCCATGTCGACGCCGGAGACGAGGGCTACAGCAAGTCGCTGAAGTCCCGGCACGTCAACATGATCGCCATCGGCGGCGCCATCGGCACCGGCCTCTTCCTCGGCGCGGGCGGCCGCCTCGCCGACGCCGGCCCCTCGTTGTTCCTCGCCTACGCGGTCTGCGGCGTCTTCGCCTTCCTGGTGGTCCGCGCCCTCGGCGAGCTCGTCCTGTACCGCCCGTCCTCCGGCGCCTTCGTGTCGTACGCCCGGGAGTTCCTCGGCGAGAAGGGCGCGTACGTAGCGGGCTGGATGTACTTCCTCAACTGGGCCACCACCGGCATCGCCGACATCACCGCGGTGGCCGTCTACACCCACTACTGGGGCATGTTCTCCGACATCCCGCAGTGGGTGATCGCGCTCATCGCGCTCGCCGTCGTCCTCACCGTGAACCTCATCTCGGTGAAGATGTTCGGCGAGCTGGAGTTCTGGTTCGCCATCATCAAGGTGGGCGCGCTCGTGGCGTTCATGCTGATCGGCATCTTCCTGCTGGCCACCCAGCACGAGGTCGGCGACACCACCCCGGGCCCGGCCCTGATCACCGACAACGGCGGCATCTTCCCCAACGGCCTGCTGCCCATGCTGCTGATCCTCCAGGGCGTCGTCTTCGCCTACGCCTCGGTGGAGCTGGTGGGCGTCGCGGCCGGTGAGACCGAGAACCCCGAGAAGATCCTGCCGAAGGCGATCAACTCGATCATGTGGCGCGTCGGCCTCTTCTACGTCGGCTCGGTCGTCCTGCTCTCCATGCTGCTGCCCTGGAACAAGTACACCGGCGGCCAGAGCCCCTTCGTGACCGTCCTCTCCAACATCGGCATTCCGGCGGCCGGCGGCGTCATGAACCTCGTCGTCCTCACCGCGGCCATGTCCTCGCTCAACTCCGGCCTGTACTCCACCGGCCGCATCCTGCGCTCCATGGCCAAGTCCGGCTCCGCGCCGAAGTTCACCGGCGTCATGAGCCGCAGCCAGGTCCCGTACGGCGGCATTCTGCTCACGAGCGGTATCTGTGTCCTCGGCGTCGGCCTCAACTTCGTGGTCCCCGCCGACGCGTTCGAGATCGTGCTCAACTTCGCCGCGATCGGGATCCTGTCCACCTGGGGCATGATCATGATCTGTCACCTGGTCTTCTGGCAGAAGACCGAGAAGGGCGAACTGACCCGCCCCGGTTACCGCCTCCCGGGCTCCCCCTGGACCGAACTCGTGACGCTGGCCTTCCTCGCCTCCGTCCTGGTCCTCATGTACGCCGACGGCGGCGTCGGACGCACCACCGTGCTGTGTCTGCCGCTGATCGTGGGGGCGCTCGTCGGCGGCTGGTACGCCGTCCGCGGCCGGGTCGCCCGCGCCGCCGCCTCATCCTCGACCGAATCCACCGCCGCCGACGCGTGATCCGCGTGGCGCACCTCTAGAAACAGGACGTGATGTACAGCAGTCCCGTCGCGGACCCACCCCTGATCCGCGAGCCCCTCCACGCTCCCGTCGCCCACCTCATACGCGGCGGGGTCGTGGAGGGCATCCACTACGGTTCCGTCGTCGTGCTCGGTTCGGACGGACGGGTCCAGTTCCAGCTCGGTGACATCGAGGCGGCGTTCTATCCGCGCTCTGCGCTGAAGCCGGTGCAGGCGGTCGCCATGGTGCGGGCGGGGCTGCCGCTCGACGGGGAACTGCTCTCGCTGGCTGCCGCGAGCCATTCCGGCGAGGAACGGCACCTCGCCGGGACGCGGCGGATTCTCGAACTGGCCGGGGTCTCCGAGGACGCCCTGCGCAACGTTCCCGACATGCCGTTCGACCCTGCCGTGCGGGACGAGTGGGTGCGGGCGGGACGTGGGCCCTCGCGGCTCGCCCAGAACTGCTCCGGCAAGCACGCGGCGATGCTCTACACATGCGTGCTGAACGGGTGGCCGCTCGAGGGGTACCTCGATCCGTCGCACCCGCTTCAGCAGGCGATCGCCGAGATCGTCGAGGACCTCACGGGGCAGCGGATCGCGCGGGTGACCGTGGACGGGTGCGGGGCGCCCTTGTTCTCCGTGTCCTTGAACGGGCTCGCCCGTGCCGTCTCGCGGATCGCCTCCGCGGTGCCCGGTACGCCGGAGGCGCGGGTCGCCGAGGCGATGCGTGAGTTTCCGGAGATGGCGTCCGGGGCGAGGCGGGATGTCGCCGCGCTGATGCGGGCCGTGCCGGGGTTGCTGTCCAAGGACGGGTTCGAGGGGGTTCAGGTTGCCGCGCTTCCGGATGGTCGGGCCGTTGCCGTGAAGATCGCGGATGGGGCCAATCGGGCGCGGATTCCTGTGGCCGCGGCTGCGCTTGCTCGGGCGGGCGTCGACGAGGGGTTGCTCGCGGAGTTCGCCGGTGAGGCGTTGCTCGGGGGTGGCGTGCCGGTCGGTGCGGTTCGGCCTGTTCGGTCGCTGGAGCCTGTTGTTGTCTCGGCCTGCGCCTAAGGATGTGCCGCGCTCGATGAATTGCGACTGCGGACCGGTTGTGGCTGGTCGCGCAGTTCCCCGCGCCCCTAACAGCATTCACCTCGCCCCCATCTGAAAGAGGCACCGAAACCCATGACCACCGTCGTCACCCGTCGTGAGCATGATCTGCTTGGTGACCGGGATGTTCCCGTCGACGCCTACTGGGGTGTTCACACCCTGCGTGCCGTCGAGAACTTTCCCATCACCGGGACTCCCATCTCCGCCTATCCCCACCTCATCGACGCTCTTGCCGCCGTGAAGGAGGCCGCCGCTCTCGCCAATGAGGAGCTCGGGCTGCTGGAGCCGCGGAAGGCCGCCGCCATTGTCGAGGCCTGCCGGGAGATCCGGGACGGGAAGCTGCACGATCAGTTCGTGGTCGATGTCATTCAGGGTGGGGCCGGTACCTCGACCAACATGAATGCCAACGAGGTTGTCGCGAACCGGGCGTTGGAGCTGCTGGGGTACGCCAAGGGGGAGTATCAGCACCTGCACCCCAATGAGGACGTCAACTTGGGGCAGTCCACCAATGACGTCTACCCGACCGCGGTCAAGGTGGCGACGGTCTTCGCGGTGCGTGGACTGCTCAAGGCGATGGCTGTACTGCAGGACTCGTTCGGCCGTAAGGCGGTCGAGTTCCGTGATGTGCTCAAGATGGGCCGTACACAGTTGCAGGACGCGGTGCCGATGACGCTCGGTCAAGAGTTCTCGGCGTTCGCCGTCATGATTGACGAGGATCGCAACCGTCTTGACGAGGCCGTGCAGTTGATCCATGAGATCAACCTGGGTGCCACGGCCATCGGGACCGGGCTCAACGCTCCCGTCGGGTATGCCGAGGCGGCTCGTCGTCATCTCGCCGAGATCACCGGGCTGCCGCTGGTCACCGCCGCCAACCTGGTGGAGGCCACGCAGGACTGCGGGGCGTTCGTCCAGATGTCGGGTGTGCTCAAGCGGGTCGCCGTGAAGCTCAGCAAGAGCTGCAATGATCTGCGGCTGCTGTCGTCCGGGCCGCGTGCGGGGCTCGGGGAGATCAACCTGCCGCCTGTACAGGCCGGTTCGTCGATCATGCCGGGCAAGGTGAACCCGGTGATCCCCGAGGTGGTCAACCAGGTCGCCTTCGAAGTCATCGGCAATGACGTGACGATCACGATGGCGGCGGAGGCGGGGCAGCTTCAGCTCAACGCGTTCGAGCCGATCATCCTGCACTCCCTGTCGGAGTCCCTCACGCATCTGCGCGCCGCCTGCCTCACGCTCGCCGAGCGCTGCGTGGACGGCATCACCGCCAACACCGAGGTGCTGCGCGCGACCGTCGAGAACTCCATCGGCCTGGTGACCGCCCTCAACCCGCACATCGGGTACACGGCCGCCACCGACATCGCCAAGGAGGCCCTCGTCACCGGCCGCGGTGTCGCCGAACTCGTCCTGGAGAAGGGGCTGCTGCCCGCCGAGACCCTCGCCGACCTGCTGCGGCCCGAGGTCGTCGCGGGCACCGGCCAGGCGCTCGCCTGACCCGCCCCACTTGCCGACCTGATCCGCTGATGCGCGTCCCGACCGGCCCGGAGGCACAATGGTGATCATGAGTTCGTCCATGACCTTCGAGCCGGTCCTGGCACGCATCGCCGAGGAGATCGAGCGCACCCCGGGGCGTGGCCGGCCCGCCGACTACATCCCGGCGCTCGCCGCCTGCGACCCGCGCCGCTTCGGCATGGCTGTCGCGGAGCTGGACGGCACGGTGTACGGCGTGGGGGACTGGCGGCAGCCGTTCTCCACCCAGTCCATCACCAAGGTCTTCACCCTCGCCCTCGACCTGGCCCGCGAGGGCGACGCGCTCTGGGAGCACGTGGGCCGCGAACCCTCCGGCAACCCCTTCAACTCCCTGGTCCAGCTGGAGTACGAGAGCGGCATCCCGCGCAACCCGTTCATCAACGCGGGCGCGCTCGTCGTCACCGACCGCCTCCAGACCCGTACCGGAGACGCGGCCGGAGAACTGCTCTCCTTCCTGCGCGTCGAGAGCGGCAATCTCTCTCTGGACTTCGACAAGGAGGTCGCCGCCTCCGAGTCCGCCCACGGCGACCGCAACGCCGCCCTCGCCCATTTCATGGCGTCCTACGGCAACATCGACAACCCGGTCCCGGTCCTCCTCGACCAGTACTTCCGCCAGTGCTCCCTCCTGGCCTCCTGCGCCGACCTGGCCCTCGCCACCTCCTTCCTCGCCCGCCACGGCATCCGCGCCGACGGCACCCGCCTCCTCACCCGCAGCCAGGCCAAGCAGGTCAACGCGGTGATGCTGACCTGCGGGACGTACGACGCGGCCGGGGACTTCGCCTACCGGGTCGGTCTCCCGGGCAAGAGCGGGGTGGGCGGCGGGATCATCGCGGTGGTGCCGGGGCGGTGCACGCTGTGCGTGTGGAGCCCCGGGCTCGACGAACGCGGCAACTCGGTGGCGGGCGTGGCGGCGCTGGACCGGTTCACGACGCTGACGGGGCTGTCGGTCTTCTGAGGCGTTGATCTCACCGCTCGGTCACACGTCGGCTTCCCACCGGAGGGCCCCGCGTCGATTTCCCGCCACCCGGCGTTGACACGCTTCCCGAGTGTTGGCCATGGCTTTCCCCGTCGATCTCCGCCGCTGTCAGGTTCTCGGCCTGGCCGGAACCGCCGTCCTGGCGCTGGGCGGTGACACCGCCGGCGCCCTGCCCGTCCGCGAACTCCTGGCCCCCGCCAATGTCCGCGTCGCGCTGGGCCTGGTAGGGGTCTACTTCGGTGTCGTCCTTCTCATAGCCGCCTGGCTGCTTCTGGGACGGCTCGTCCGCAGTACCGAACCGCCGAGCCCACGCGCCCTGCTGGGGGTTCTCGTCATCTGGGCGGCCCCCCTCCTGCTCGCCCCGCCCCTCTTCAGCCGCGACGTCTACAGCTACCTCGCCCAGGGCGCCATGGTCGACGCCCACATCGACGTGTACGCGCACGGCCCCGCCCAGCTCGGAGGCCCGCTCGCCGACGAGGTCGCCCCCCTCTGGCGGCACACGGCGGCCCCGTACGGCCCGGTCTTCCTCGCCGTCGCCTCCGCGCTGGCCGGACTCACCCGCGGTGAACTCCCCGCCGGGCTCTTCGGCATGCGTCTGATCGCCCTGTTCGGGGTGGCCCTGATGGCGGCCGCACTGCCCCGGCTCGCCCGGCACAGCGGCGCCGACCCGGCCGCCGCGCTCTGGCTCGGCGCCCTCAATCCGCTCGTGCTGCTGCACCTGGTCGCCGGGGCCCACAACGACGCCATCATGCTCGGGCTGCTCGGCGTCGGACTGGTCGCGGCGCTGGGCCGGTGGCCCGCTCTGGGCGCCGTACTCGTCATGCTCGCCGCGCTGGTCAAGGCGCCCGCCGTGCTCGGACTCGCGGCGGTGGTCGTCCTTCAGGTGCGGGGCGGGTACCGGGCCGCCAAGGCCGTGCTGACCACCGTGCTCGCCGCCGCTGCCACCACGGTCGCCGCGACCGCCGTCGCCGGGACGGGATACGGCTGGATAGGCGCCCTCAACACCCCCGTCTCCCCGCAGAACTGGGCCCTCACCAGCCTCCTCGGCCGTGCCACGGGTGCCCTTCTCGAACGGCTCGGCAGCGATCTCGCGCCCCTGGCCGTGCCCGCCTGGCATCTGCTCGGCCTCGCGCTCACCTCGGCCCTGATCGCGGCCATATGGTGGCGGCTGCGCCCACGCCCCGTGTACGCGCTCGGACTCAGTCTCGCCGCCGTGGCCGCGTTCGGACCGGCGATCCGTCCCTGGTACGCCCTGTGGGGACTGTTCCTCATAGCGGCGGCCGCCCCCACCGCCTCGGTACGGCACCGGGTGGCGGCCGTGACGGGCGTCCTCGCGCTCGCCACCCTGCCCAGCGGCGGCCCCGCGGACACCGGGCAGCTGGTCCTGGCCGTCTCCGGCGGGGTGCTGGCGGTCGTCGTCCTCTGGCAGGCCCACCAGGCCGCGCAGGCACCGGCGTGGGGGCACACGGCATGAACCCGCCCCGCACCGACCGCGGCCGGCTCCTGCTGGTCCTGGCGCTCGCCGCCGCCGTCACCGCCTTCACAGCCACCGTGCCGCTGCTGCGCGACTGGTTCGACCTGCGCGTCTACTACGGCAGTGTCGACAGCTGGGTCCACCACGGCGGACGCGTCTACGACTACCGGGTGCCCGGCACGACGTACGGCTTCACCTACCCGCCCTTCGCCGCCCTCGCCATGCTGCCGATGGCCCTGGTCTCGCTGCCCGTCGCGATCGGCGCCGCCCTGCTGCTGAACCTGGCCGCCCTTGCGGTGATCGTGCGCCTGCTGACCGGACGGGCCTGGCGGCGGCACGGCTGGTACGGCTGTGCGCTGGGCGCCTGCGCGCTCGCCCTGTTCGAGCCGCTGCGGGACACGTTCAGCTTCGGCCAGGTCAACCTTCTGCTGCTGGCATCGGTGTTGACCGACGGCTGGCTGCTCGCGACGGGGCGGGGGCGCCGGGCGGGGGTGGGGATCGGGCTGGCGGCGGCGATCAAACTCACGCCGGCGCTGTTCATCGTGCTGCTGCTGATCGCCGGGAGACGGCGGGCGGCCGCCGTCGCCACGTCGGTGGCCGTGGGCGCGACCGTACTGGCCGCCCTGGTGGACCCCGACGCCTCGCGCTTCTACTGGACCGAGGCGCTGTGGGACACGACGCGGGTGGGACGCCTGGACTATGTCTCGAACCAGTCGCTGCAAGGGATCCTGGCCCGTCTCGGCGAGCCGGACCGCTCGCTGTGGGCGGCCCTGGTGCTGCTGGTGCTGGCCGTCTGGGCCGTACGGGCCCGCCGGGCCACGGCGGCGGGGGACTGGCCGGCCGCGTTCGCCCTGACCGGGCTGACCGCGTGCCTGGTCAGCCCGATCACCTGGGTGCACCACCTGGTGTGGCTGCTGCCCGCCTTCGCCGTGCTGGTCCGCGCCGGGCACGCGCGCGTGGCGGGCGCCCTGTACGCGGTGCTGTGCACGAGCGTGGTGTGGCTGTGGTTCCACGACGCGTCCGGCGTCGACGGATTCCTCGGCAGCAACACGTACACCTGGATCACCCTCGGTCTGCTGCTG
Source organism: Streptomyces sp. NPDC046909 (assembly GCF_040644695.1). Lineage (NCBI taxonomy): Bacteria > Bacillati > Actinomycetota > Actinomycetes > Kitasatosporales > Streptomycetaceae > Streptomyces > Streptomyces sp. NPDC046909. Next base: position 201,800 of record NZ_JBEYXC010000006.1, read on the forward strand.
TGGCTGCCGGCCGGTCAACCCCGGGGCGGCCGCCCCGTCTTGGCCCGCAGGACCAGGGCGACGGCCCCCGCACCGAGCCCGGCGGCACCGACGATCGCCCCCGTCACCGCCCAGCCGGACCCGGAGCCGGCGTCACCGGTAGCGGGGGCGGCGACCGGCACCGCGTCGGGCCCCGGCCTCGGCTTCACGCGCAACGCGTCCAGCGAACCCACCGGATCCACCCGCCCCGCCGCGCCGAACCCCCAGTCCAGCAGCTCCCGCGCCTCCTCGTACACGGCGAAACCACCGCTCGCCTGAGGGTTCATCACGGTGACGACGAGCTTGCGGCCACCCCGCTCGGCGGCGGCGACGAGCGTGTTGCCCGCGTTGCTGGTGTAGCCGTTTTTGACCCCGATCAGCCCGTCGTACGGCTCCACGCCGTCGGCGCCGGTGAGCAGCCGGTTGGTGTTCTGGATGTCGTACGACCATCCGCCGCCACCGGGGAACTTCGCCTCGACCGTGCCGCAGTACCGCGCGAAGTCGGGATTGCGCAGCCCCGCCCACCCGAACACGGCGAGGTCGTACGCGGAGGAGACCTGACCCGGTGTGTCGTATCCGTCGGGGGACCGGACGTGGGTGTCGAGCGCGCCCAGCGAGCGGGCCTTGGCCTGCATCCGCGTGGCCGTGAACCGCCAGCCGCCGCTGAGCCGGGCCAGGACGTGCACGGCGTCGTTCCCGGAGTTGAGGAAGACCCCGCGCCACAGGTCGGCGACCCGGTACGTGCGTTCCTCCCGGACTCCGACGAGGCTGCTCCCGGCGCCGACGTCGGCCAGCTCGTCGTCGCCGACCCGGTGCCGGATGCCTCCGGGCAGCAGGGGCAGCACGGTCAGCGCGAACAGGGTCTTGAGGGTGCTGGCGGGCGGCAGTTTGCGATGTGCGTCGTGCGCCGCGAGCACCTCCCCGCTCGCCGCGTCGGCCACGACCCAGGACAGCGCGGAGACGTCCGGGACCCCGGGGGTGCCCCTGTGCGGCCGTACCTGGGTGCCGGATCGGTACAGCAGCGCGGGGCGTGGTGCCGAGGCGTGCGGGCCGCCGGGTGCGTCGGGGTCGGAGGCCGGGTGCGCGGCCGCGGCGACGGGGGCGAGCGCCAGCAAGCCCGCCGTGCACAGGGCGCAGGTCGACACGGCGGCCCGGGAGGTAAATCCGATGGTCATACCGCAAACGTAGGAACGGACCCGCCCTCAGCCGCGCTGCCCCGGCCGAGGGGTGGGCGCGAGCACCCGGATGCCGTAAGGGACCGGCCTCCGCGTCAGGGGGTCCTTCCGCCCAGGTCGGAGCTGAGGGTGCGGGTGGCCGACAGGAGCAGGGCGCCCAGTTCGGGCAGGCGCTCACGGGTGACGCGGGCCGCGGGGCCCGAGATGCTGACGGCCGTGGTCACCGCGCCGCCGTGGTCGTGGACGGGGGCGGCCACACACCGGATGTCCTGCTCGTTCTCCACGTCGTCCACGGCGTAGCCGCGGCCGCGGATGAGATCGAGCTCGGCGCGCAGCCGGTCGGGGGAGGTGATGGTCGCCGGAGTGCGGGCCGGCAGCCCCGAGGCGATCACGCTCTCGACGACGTCGTCCCCCGAGTGGGCGAGGAACACCTTGCCGGTGGCCGTGCAGTACGCCGGGAGGCGGCCGCCGATCCGGGAGTGCATGCGCACCGCCCGCGGGCTCTCGACCTTGTCGATGTAGACGATCTCCGGCGGATCGAAGGTCACCAGATGGACCGTCTCGCCGCTCTCCTCGGCGAGCCGGTGCAGCACCGGGGAGGCGATCTGCCGGGTGTCGCGCCGCTCCAGATAGGCCTGGCCGAGCAGGGCGTTCTGCGGCCCCAGGCGGTAGCGGCCCGACTCGGGATCCTGGTCGACCAGCCGTACGTCCTTGAGCGGGGCGACCAGCCGCAGCACGGTGCTCTTGCTCAGGTCGAGGCCGGTGGAGAGGTCGGTGAGCGTGACGCCGTGCGGATGGCCGCGGTCCTCGGCGAGGTGCATCAGGATGCCGAGGGCGCGACGCAGGGAGGACGAGGCGTTGCGGCGGGACGCGGAGTCGTCGGCGGTGGTCATGCGCGCATCCTAGCGTGCTGCATTGCAAAACGCAGTGTCACATATTGAAATCGACCGTTGACGGCTGTCGGGAGCCGGGGCTAGCTTCTGCGCAACGCATCGCATTACGAAACGTTGTTTTGCAATGCAGAACCTCATGCAGAACCCATGGTCTGTGATCGACGGCGATCGCCTGTCTCCCCTCCTTCTCCCTCTCCTCGCCTCTCCCTGTGCGTCCCCGAAGGGTGCTCCACCATGAGATTCCGTCACCGTACCCGCTCATTGATGGTGATTTGTGCCAGTGTGACCGCCGCCGCATCCCTGGCCGCGTGCAGCTCCGCCAGTGGTACGTCCGCCACCGGTACCTCGCAGTCCTCGACACTCCAGCAGGTCATCAAGCGCGGCACGCTCAACGTCGCCAGCTGTCTGACGTTCCCGCCCTTCGGATCGACGAGCAAGGACAACAAGCCCCAGGGCTTCGACGTCGATGTCGCCACCGCCATGGCCACGGCCCTCGGCGTCAAGGTGAAGATCGTCGACACGACCTCCGCCAACCGCATCCCGAACCTTCAGACCAAGAAGGTCGACGCGGTGGTCTGCAACTTCACCACCACCGCCGAGCGGGCCAAGCAGGTCTCCTTCAGCGACCCCTACATCGTCGCGGGCGAGGTGCTGCTGGTGAAGAAGTCCAGCGGCATCTCGACCCTCAAGGACCTCACCGGCAAGACGGTCGCCGTCACCAAGGGCTCCACCAACGGCGACGCGGTCAAGGCCGGCAACCCGCAGGCGAAGATCCAGGAGTACGACACCTCCTCCGCGGCCGTCCTCGCGGTCAAGCAGGGCCAGGCCGACGCCATGGTCGAGGACTCCAACTTCCTCAACTACCAGGCGAAGCTGGACCCTTCGCTGAAGGTCACCAAGGACTCCGTCGTACCGCTGGAGTACAACGGCATCGGCGTCCCGCTCGGTGACTCCACCTGGCTCCAGTGGGTCGACACCTGGCTGCGCGAGTTCAACACCTCGGGCCAGGCCGACGCCCTCTACAAGAAGTGGTTCGGCACGAGCCGCACCTTCCCGCTCAACCCCTCGTACTGAACGCCCCGTTGAGGAGTACCCATGCTCACCGACTGGACGTACGCCCTGAGGGACTGGACCACCTACGTCGACGCGGCCTGGCTGACGCTGCGCCTGTCGCTGGCCGCCTTCGTCCTGGCATGCGCCCTCGGCCTGCTCGGTGCCCTCGCCCGCGGATCGCGTCACGCGGTCCTGCGGGCGCCGGCCGCCGTCTACGTCGAGGTCATCCGCAGCACCCCCGTCCTGCTCCAGATGTTCGTCGCTTACTTCGCCCTGCCGTCCGCCGGCCTCCGGCTGAGCCCGGTCCAGGCGGGCGTCTTCGCCCTCGGCGTCAACGTGGGCGCCTACCTCACCGAGATCTTCCGCGCGGGCATCCAGGCCGTACCGCGCGGACAGCGCGAGGCGGCCCGCGTCCTGGCCCTGAGCCCGGGACGCGCCTTCGCCCACGTGGTGCTCCCGCAGGCGCTGCGCAACGTCTACCCGGCCGTGGTCAACCAGCTCGTCCAGATCATCCTGGGCTCCTCGCTGCTGTCGGCGATCTCGGTGCCCGAGCTGACCGGCACGGCCATGGTCATCAACTCCCGAACCCTGCTGACCGTCCAGGTCTTCGGCATCGCCGCGGTGCTCTATCTGATCCTGACCAACCTGGTCGTGCTCGCGGCCGGGCTCGTCGGACGGGTCGCCTTCAAACCGCCGCTGCGCCCCACCGCCGTACGACCCCGGCCCCTGGACGCCGTACGACGGCTGCTGCCGGCCCTTCCCCGCCGTAAGGAGGCCTGATGGACTGGTCGGTCCTCTCGGACAACCGCGACCTGTACCTCTCCGGGCTGTGGGCGACGGTCCTGCTGTCCTTCGCGGCCATCGCCACCGGCACCCTGGCGGGGCTGCTCGTGGCGGCCGTGCGCACCAGCCGGATCCCTGTCCTGGCCCAGCTCGCCCGCGCTTACCTGGAGGTGTTCCGGGGCACCCCGCTGCTGATCCAGATGCTCTTCATCTACTTCGGCGCGGCCTATCTGACCGGGTTCGACATCAGCGTCTTCGGCGCCGCCCTGCTCGCCCTCACCCTCTACCAGGGCGCCTACATCGCGGAGATCTTCCGGGCCGGCATCGAGGCCGTGCCGCGCGGCCAGTGGGAGGCCTCGCGCGTGCTGGGGCTGGGCCGGGTGCGGACCTTCACCGCGGTGATCCTGCCGCAGACCCGGGCGATCGTGCTGCCCCCGCTGGTCGGCCAGTACCTCTCCCTGATCAAGGACACCTCGATCGCCGTCGTCATCGGCTACGTCGAACTCCTCCGCCAGGGACAGGCCGTCATCGACCGCGTCGGCGACCCGGCGACCTCGTATCTCGCCGTCGCCGTCCTCTACTTCGTCATCTGTTACCCGCTGTCGGTCCTGGTACGGCGGATGGAGCGAAAGGCTGTTCCCGTATGACCAGCACCCTCACCGACCGGCGGACCGCGAGCGTCTCCCTGACCGGCGTGCACAAGCGCTTCGGGGACCTGGAGGTCCTCAAGGGCGTCGACATCGACGTGGCACCCGGCGAGGTCGTCGTCCTCATCGGCGCCAGCGGCTCCGGCAAGTCCACGCTGCTGCGCATCATGTGCGACCTGGAGCGCGCCGACAGTGGAGAGGTGTGGGTGAACGACGTCCCCCTGCACGACCGCAAGCGCGCACCCGAGATCTTCGGGCATGTCGGCATGGTCTTCCAGCAGTTCAACCTCTTCCCGCACAAGACCGCGCTCGGCAACGTCACTCTGGCGCTGCTGAAAGTACGGGGGCTGGGCAAGGCGGAGGCGGAGAAGCGCGGACGCGAGGTGCTGGCCAGGGTCGGACTCGCCGACAAGGCGGACTCCTACCCGGCGCAGCTCTCCGGCGGTCAGCAGCAGCGCGTCGCCATCGCCCGGGCCCTCGCCATGGACCCGGCGATCATGTTCTTCGACGAGCCGACGTCCGCGCTCGACCCGGAGCTGGTCGGCGAGGTCACCGGTGTCATGCGCTCGCTCGCCGAGGAGGGCATGACGATGGTCGTGGTGACGCATGAGATGCGCTTCGCGCGCGACACCGCCGACCGGGTCGTCTTCATGGACGGCGGGGTCGTCCTCGAACAGGGCCCGCCGGAGCAGGTGTTCGGCGCTCCGGCCGAGGCGCGTACCCAGCAGTTCCTGCACCGGGTGCTGGACACGTGAGGGATGCCGAGGTCGTCTGCGTCGGGGAGTCCATGGCCGTCCTGGTCCCGCCTGACGAGGAGCCCCTGGAACGTCAGCACTCGCTGCGCCTGGAGGTGGGCGGCGCCGAGTCCAACGTGGCCTGCGGGCTCGCCTCCCTCGGGCACCGCGCGGCGTGGGTGAGCCGCGTCGGGGACGACCCGCTGGGCCGCCGCGTCCTGGCCGAACTCAGGGGCCGGGGCGTCGACATCGGCGGTGTCGAGACCGACCCCGACCGGCCCACCGGCGTGTACTTCAAGGACACCGGCCCGGCGGGAACCGGCACCTACTACTACCGCAGGGGCTCGGCGGCCACCCGCATGGGACCGGACCTCGCGCAGGTGTGCCGGGCCCGGCTGCTGCACGTCAGCGGTATCACGGCGGCCCTGTCGGACAGTTGCGCGGAACTGGTCGCGGAGCTCGTCGTCCGCCGCGCTGTCCCCGGCGCGACCGTCTCCTTCGACGTCAACCACCGGCCGGCCCTGTGGCGCCACCGGGACCCGGCGACCGCCCTGCTGGAACCGGCCCGGCGCGCCGACATCGTCTTCGTCGGCCGGGACGAGGCGGAGACCCTCTGGGGCACCGCCAAACCGGAGGAGATCCGCGATCTGCTGGCACCCGCCCCCATCATCGTCGTGAAGGACGCCGAGCACGGGGCGACGGCGTACACCGCCGACGGTGGGGATGTGTTCGTGGCCGCACCCGACTCGCGGATCGTCGAACGCGTGGGCGCGGGCGACGCGTTCGCGGCCGGATATCTCGCGGCCCATCTCGAAGGCAGGGACACGGCGGTCGCGCTGCGCCTGGGCCATCTGATGGCCGCCGCGGCCCTCGCGACCGGCGGCGACATGCCCACGGCACCCGATCGGGCCGAACTCGACCGCCTGCTCACCCTCGACGAGGAGGAGTGGTCGACGCTGCGGCTCGGCTAGCCGGCGGGCAGCGTCGGCTGGATCCGGCGCAGGAACGTCGCGTTGTCCGGGGTCTCGCGCATGCGCTGGAGGAGGGTCTCCAGGTTGCTCTGGCTGTCGCCGTTCTGAAGAGCGCGGCGCAGGCCTCGTACGGCGGTCAACTCGGCCGGGGTCAGCAGGAGTTCCTCGCGGCGGGTGCCCGAGGGGGTGATGGCGACGGCCGGGAAGACGCGGCGGGAGGCGAGTTCGCGGTCGAGGCGGAGCTCCATGTTGCCGGTGCTCTTGAGCTCCTCGAAGAAGAAGTCGTCGGCCCGGGAACCGGTCTCCACCAGGGCGGTGGCGAGGATGGTGAGCGAGCCGCCCTCCTCGGCCAGCCGGGCGGCGCCGAAGAAGCGCTTGGGGCCGATGAGCGCGGTCGCGTCCACGCCGCCGCTCAGGGTGCGGCCACCGGCGGCGGCCGCGTTGTTGTGGGCCCGGCACAGCCGGGTCAGGGAGTCGAGCAGGATCACGACGTCCTCGCCGGCCTCGACGAGCCGCTTGGCCCGTTCGATCACGAGGTCCGCGAGCGCGATGTGCTGCTTGGGCGTGCGGTCGAACGTGGAGGCGTACACCTCGCCGCGCACGGAGCGCCGCATCTCGGTGACCTCCTCGGGGCGCTCGTCGAGCAGCACCACCATCAGCCGGGCCTCGGGATGGTTCCCGGCGACGGCCGCCGCGATCTGCTGGAGGAGGACCGTCTTGCCGGTCTTGGGCGGGGCGACGATCAGACCGCGCTGCCCCTTGCCCACGGGGGCGATGAGATCGGCGACGCGGCCGGTCAGACCGGACGCCGGGTGTTCCAGGCGGATCCGCTCACGCGGGTGCAGCGGTGTCAGGTCGCGGAAGTGACGGCGGCCGCGCAGTTCGTCGGGGGTGCGGCCGTTGACCCGGGCGACCTCGGTGAGGGCGCGCTGGGTGCCGCGTACGCCGTCGACGACGTCGCCCTTGCGCAGACCGTACGTGCGGATCAGCGCGGGGGAGACCTGGAGGTCGGACGGCAGGGGCAGCATGCTCTCGGCGCGCAGCAGGCCCTTCCCGCCCGCGTCGATGTCGAGGACACCGGTGGCCGCGCGGACCGGGAGCTGCTGCTGGACGGGGGGTTCGAGTGTGGTGGTCATGGTGGTGGGTCCTTTCGAGGACACAAGGCATGGGACATGCGGAAGGAAGGGGATGGCCGCGAAGATCGGGAAGGCGCTCAGAAGGCCTTCGCGCGGCGGGAGACAACACCTCGGGTACGGCGACGAACACCGACGGCGAGGTGATGAGAGAGCCGGTACGACGACCGGCGATCCGAAGATGAACTGGCACCGGCGCCCAGGACTGGGCGTACACAGGTGCTAACGGGACGGTACCACGGTCGTTCAGCGTGTGGCGAGGAGTCCGTAGAGAAGCGGGATCCGCGGCTCGGGGAGCCGCCACCAGCCGGACGCCGTGCGGACCATCTGCGGCCAGCGCGGCCAGGGGAGCTCGTCGCTCTCCCGGAGCCGCCGGGTGGCCAGTCCTGCCCCCGTCGACGCGTTGATGACCTCGTCTATTCCGTGCATCCACTCGTAACTGTCGGTGGCGTCCTCGACGGCCGGCCCGTCGGTGTACGTGTGCGTCGCGTCACGGTGCACCGGGCCGCCCCCACCGAGGTAGTCATGCCGGAGGAGCAGTTCCGGACCCTCGCCCGGAGCGGGCTTCGGGCCCAGTGAGTTGAGCAGCGGATGGAACTCGACGAGGTAGAACCGCCCGCCCGGCCGCAGGAGTTGGGCGACCACACCCGCCCACCGCTCCAGATCGGGCAGGTAGCACAGTGCGCCCTTCCCGGTGTAGACGACGTCGAACTGCCGCCCGCCGAGCGCCTCTACGGCGTCGTAGACATTGGCCTGTACGTAGTCGACGTCCAGGTCCGCCTTCGCCGCGATGTCCCGCGCGGCCGCCACCGAGGCCGCGGAGAAGTCGAGGCCGGTCGCCCGGGCCCCGCGCCGGGCGAAGGCGATCTTCTCGGTGCCCAGATGGCACTGGAGGTGGAGCACATCGCGGCCGGTCAGCTCGCCCAGGTCCTCCCACTCGAAGCCGGCGAACCAGCGGGCGGGGTCGAGATCCTGGTCGAGACCGTAGAAGCGGCTGGCGAGGTGGACGGGGGTGCGGGCGTCCCAGTTCGCCTGGTTGGCCCGCATGAACCGCGCGTGCTCGTCGGTGGTCATGACGTCATCCAACCCTGAACGGGCGCGGAGCGGGGGGAAGAAGTCCGGATCGGCCGGGGTTTGCGTCGGCGTGCGACCGATGGCGAAGCGTTCCGACGCTGACGAGAGGGGCAAGCGATGCGTGCACTGATCGTGGACCAGGAGGTACCCGGACGACTGCGTCCGGGCGACGCGCCCGACCCGGAACCCGGGCCGGGCCAGGTGCTCGTGGAGGTGCGGCATACCTCCCTCAACGCCGCCGAGCTGTACTTCGCCGAGCACGGCGCACCCGGGCAGGTGATCGGCTTCGACTCGGCCGGGGTCGTGGTGCGGGCCGCGGCGAACGGCGCGGGGCCCGAAGCGGGAAGCCGGGTCGTGGGGTTCGGGGAGGGCGGTGGCTTCGCCGCGCTGCGCGCCCTGGACGTGGCCGACCTGGCCGTGGTCCCGGACGGCGTCGACCTGGGCGAGGCCGCCACCCTCCCCGTCGCCGCGGGCACCGCCCTGCGCGCGCTGGAGCAGGCGGGACCGCTCCTCGGCCGCCGGGTCCTGGTGACCGGGGCGTCCGGCGGGGTGGGCGGCTTCGCGGTGCAACTCGCGGCGCTCGGTGGGGCGTACGTCATCGGGGTGGCCGGTTCCGCGGACGGGCGCCGATGGGTGGGGGAGCTCGGGGCCGACGAGGTGGTGGCCGGCCCGCAGGAGGTGACCGACCCGGTCGACATCGTCATCGACAACGTGGGCGGTACCCAACTCGTCGCCGCCTACCGCCTGTTGACGTCCGGGGGCAACCTCCAGAGCGTCGGCTGGGCATCGGGCGGGGACGCGGTGCTGCCGGTCGGCTCCACCTTGGGCAGCCCGGCGCCCCGGTCGGTCGTCTCGGTCTACAACGGCGGCGGACTCACCGACCGCCGCGCCCAGCTGGACCGACTGCTCGCCCTGGTCGCCGCCGGGAAGCTGAGGGTGCCGGTCGGCTGGCGGGGGCCGTGGGACAAGGTCGCGGACGCCGTGGCGGCGCTGAGCGAGCGCCGGCTGTGGGGGAAGGCCGTGCTCGACGTGGGGTGACCCGTCCGGTCACCGGCGCGGCCGACCGGCCGGCCGGCCGCGCCGCATACCAGCCATACGAACCCCCGATGGCGATTCGCCGACGCATTTCTTGTTCTGGCCAAAACCCCTCCCTACGCTGCCACCACCGCACTTCGGCGGGACGGAACAAGGGGCTTGGACAATCATGGGTCGACTGGCGGGGAAAATCGCCTTCATCAGTGGGACGGGAGCCGGAATCGGCCGCTCGGCCGCCCAGGTATTCGCGGCCGATGGCGCGCTGGTATTCGGCTGTGACATTGACGAGGACAGCGCTGCCGAAACCGTGGAAATGGTCGAGAAGGCCGGCGGAGTCATGCGTTCCCTCGCGCCCGTCGACCTCTCCACCGAGGCCGGCGCACGGGAGTGGATCGACGCCGGGATCGAGGCCTTCGGCGGGATCGACATCCTCTACAACAACGCCTCCGCGCTGCGGAACGGGCCGTTCGAGACCATGCCCGCCGAGGACTGGTACTTCACCATCAAGAACGAGCTCGACATCCCCTATTTCTGCACCCAGGCAGCTTGGCCGCACCTGATCGCACGGGGCGGCGGCGCCGTCCTCAACGTCGCCTCCGTGGCCGCGGTGCGCGGCGCCCCCTTCATGCCGATGGTGCCGCACGGCGCCGCCAAGGGCGGGGTGCTGGCGATGAGCAAGCACCTGTGCGCGGCGGGCGCCCCGCACCGCATCCGCGTCAACACCATCGCCCCGGGCATGACCCGGACCTCGGCCACCGCATCCTTCCTCGACGACCCGGACGGCCCGAAAGCCCAGCTGGAGGCACGGATCCCGGTCGGACGGGTCGGCGAGCCCGAGGACATCGCGCGGGCCGCGGCCTTCCTCTGCTCCGACGAGGCCGCCTTCGTCAACGGCGCCAACCTCATGGTCGACGGCGGCGACAGCGCGATGGCGGGCTGAGCGCCGGTGGCCACACGATTCGACCACGTCGGCGTCAACGTACGGGATCTGCCGTCCCAAACCGCCTGGTACAAGGCCGCGTTCGGACTCAAGACCGTCTTCGAGTTCCGACTCGACGGCCCCGGACTCACCGGCGTCATCCTGGAGCATCCGGACGGATGGCGCATCGAACTGCTCGCCCGCCTCGGCTCCGCGCCAGGGCTGCGCGCCCCCGACCCGCTGACCGCCGCCCTCACCGAGGGATACGGCCACTTCGCGGTCACCACACCTGAACTCGACCCCCTCCACGCGGCCCTGGTGGCCCTCGGAGCGGGCGAGGCCGTCGCACCCGGACCGTCCCCCGAACCCGGTGTGCGCATGGCCTGGGTCACCGACCCAGAGGGCAATCTCATCGAACTCATAGAGCGACGGAGTACGGAATGACAAGCGTGCTGAAAAGACTCGACAGGGGAACACTCATAGCCTGCTGTCTGGCCGTTGCCGCCGCGCAGCTGTGTATTACCGTGCCCTCTCCCATCAACGGGGAAATACAGGCCGCATTCGGGGCCTCCGGCTCCCAGGTCGCCTGGGTCACTTCCGCGTTCATTCTGCCCACCGCCATTCTTGAGCTGAATTTCGGTGTGGTCGGCGACCTCTTCGGGCGCAAGCGGCTTCTGGTCCTCGGCGGATTCGTCCTTGCCCTCGGTGAGCTCATCAACGCGCTCTCCCAGAACATCGAGATGCTGTGGATCGGCCAGGCCCTGGCCGGCATCGGCGCCGCGGCGCTCTTCCCGAGCTCCCTGGCCGTCATCGCGGCCGCCACGCCGGAGGAGAAGGACCGCGCGAAGGCCGTGTCCACGTGGGCGCTGAGCATCTCCCTCGCCTCGGCCGTCGGACCGCTGTCCTCCGGTGTGCTGGCCACCGTCGCCGACTTCCGCTGGGCGTTCGTGCCGCCGGTAATCCTGGGCCTCGTCGTCGGTGTCTCCAGCATGGTGCTGGTCACCGACTCCAAGGCGCCCGAGGGCCGCACCCTGGACTGGCCCGGCCAGATCACCATCGCCGTCGGCCTCACGGCCCTGCTGTGGGGCATCATCGAGGGCGGCGAGCGCGGCTGGAGCAGCCCGGCGATCGTCGGCACCCTGTCCCTCGCGGCGATCGCCCTGGTCGCCTTCGTCATCGCGGAGAAGCGCGCCGCGTCGCCGATGTTCAACCTCGACCTGCTGAGGATCCCGTCGTTCGCCGCGGCGGCCGTCGTCGCGCTGGCCGGCATGTTCGGCTTCATCGGCACCGCGTACTGCGTCTCGATCCGCCTCGGCGCCGTGATGCACCTCAGCGCCCTCAAGGCGGGCATGCCGTTCGTGATCCTCCAGCTGATCCCGCTGCTGCTGGCACCCGTCCTCAGCAAGATGCTCACCCGCGTGGAGCCGCGCTGGCTGCTGGTCGGCGGCCTGCTCCCGATGGCCGCGGGACAGTTCTGGATCGCCGCCCTGCCCATCACCACCACGTCGCTGTCCGCCTTCATCGGCCCGGTGCTGCTGCTCGGCGTCGGCTTCATCTGCGTGGTGTCCTCGCTGACCTCCGCCGCCGTCAACGCCGTACCGATCAACATGACCGGCATGGCGAGCGGTGCCACCAGCCTGGTCCGTGAATTCGGCCAGGGTCTCGGCCCGGCCGTGATCAGCACGGTCGCGATGAGCCTCGCCTCCTCGGCGCTGGTCGGCAAGCTCAGCGGCGCGGACGCCGGGATGGAGGCGGCGGCCGGTCCCCTCGCCGTCGTCAACGCCGGCAGCGACAGCGCCCGGGCCGCCGCCCAGGACGCCCTCGCCCACGGCATGGCCGTCGGCGTGGTGATCTGCGGCTGCGCCTCCCTGCTGGGCGCCGTGGTCACCCTGCTGCTGGTCCGCAAGAACACCGCCCGCTCGACGGTCGAGGCGGTGGCGGAGCCGGCAACGGCATAGTCGACGGACACCGCACACCACGGAGGCCGGGACCTGAGAAAGGTCCCGGCCTTCGCCGTTCTCCGGCTAGCGCGGAGCGTCGAGCGCGTTGGTGATCGCCTTCACCCCGCCGTGTGCCGCGTACCCGCCGTCCACCGTGATCTCGGCGCCGTTCACGTACGACGACTCCTCGGACAGCAGGTACACCACCAGCGGAGCGACCTCGTCGACCGTGCCCGCCCGGCCCTGGGGTGTCAGCGACACATGGGCCTGGACGAACACCGGGTTCGCGGTCGCCATCAGAGGCGTCTCGATGTACCCGGGGTGGACCACGTTCGTGCGGATGCCGAGCGGGGCCAGCTCCATCGCCGCCACCTTCGACAGGCCGCGCAGCGCCCACTTGCTGGCCGTGTAGGCGACGGCGTGATGGGCGGTGAGGCCCGCGACCGAGCCCACGTTGACGATGGCGGAGCCCTGCGGCATCAGCGGGGTCAGGGCCTGGATGCCGAGCAGCGCGCCGGTCGTGTTGACCGCGAACGCCCGCTCCCAGTCGGCGAGTTCGACCTCGCACAGCCGGGCCCGCATCGGGATGCCGGCGTTGTTGACGAGCCCGTGCACGACCTCCAGGTCGCCCGCCAGCGCGGCCCAGTCGTCAGGGGAGGACACGTCCAGGTGCCGGTAGCGCACGTCGAGGCCGTCGGCCCGCAGGGCCGCGGCCAGCTTCTCGCCCGGCTCGTCCAGGACGTCGGTCGCCACCACCGACGCGCCTTCGCGGGCGGCGAACGCGACCTCCGCGGCTCCCTGGCCCTGCGCGGCTCCGGTGACGACGACGGTACGGCCCGCCAGACGCGTACGGCTCACGGCTCCTCCACTCGGTACGGGGATGTCTCCCCGCCCACGCTAGGAAGCCGCGCTCAGCTCCGGAAACGGTTGTTCGGCATGGCTGTCATCCGCGTCGGCGATCTCCTGCCCGAGGGCGGTGCCGACCTTCCGTACCGTCTCCCGCAGCCACCGGTGCGCGGGGTCGGAGTGCCGGTTGTGGTGCCAGTACATGGCCTCCACCAGCGGCACGTCCGGGAAGGGTGCCTCGACGACGGCACAGCGCGCGAAGCCCTCGTACCGGCGGGCGAGCCGTTCGGGCACGAGGGCCACCAGGTCGGTGCCGCTCACCAGGAACGGCAGGACGCTGAACCCCGGGGTGCTGACCTGCACCTTCGGGGTGATGCCGAGGGTCTCCAGCTGGAGGTCGGCGGGGGTGTGCTTGCCGATCGCGCAGGCCGCGTGCGGCATCTCCGCCAGATCCTGGAGCGTGAGGCGGCCGTCGGTCAGGCGCGGGTTGTCCGGGTCGACCAGGCAGACGAAGCGGTCGTGCATGACGGCCTCGCTCACCCCCGGCAGCTGATAGCCGAGCGGCACGATCATCAGGTCCTGGCAGCGCAGATGCGTCTCCGTCTCCAGCTGCCCGATCACGATCGGGTGGAAGTCGATCCGGACGCCCGGCGCCTCCTCGGCGATGACCCGCAGCAGCGGCTCCACCAGGACCGTCATGACGTAGTCGGACATCACGACGGAGAACCGCTGCCGACTGCGGGCCGGATCGAAGTGCCGGGTCAGCGACAGGGCCTCCTCCGCCTTGTGCAGGGAGGCCTGCACCACGGGCAGCAGCCGCTCGGCCAGCGGGGTCAGCTCGTACTCCCGGCCCACGCGGACCAGCAGCTCGTCGTTGAAGTGCCGCCTGAGCCTCGCGAGCGAGCCGCTCATGGCGGACTGGCTGGTGGACAGCCGCACACCCGCATGGGTGACGTTCTTCTCCTCCAGAAGTGCTTCCAGCGCCACCAGAAGATTGAGATCGATCGCTCCGAGACCCACGAGTGTCCCCTTTCCGGCCGCGTCTTTGAAGCTCGGTGAAACCGGAGCGTAACGACCGCTTTCCGGCGGAGGAAGAGCCCGGGGGTGAACTCACAGGGATCCGATAACAGTCATCCGACCGACCGATACCGGCAGCTCAGGGGCGTGGTGTCCGACCGCGCTTCCGGGCCCGCGGCAGATAGGCGTCCGTGCGCCCCGAGATGATCCGGTTGCTGAGCGTGCCCAGGCGCTCCACACTCAGGGTCACCTCGTCGCCGGGCTTCAGGGGCGGCGGTGTGCGCTCCCCGAGCCGTCCCCAGAACTCCGCGAGCGCGCCCCAGCCGCAGGTGCCCGAGCCGAGGACGTCCCCGGGGCGTACCCAGGTGTCACGGGCGGCGTAGGCGACCATCTCGTCGAACGTCCAGGACATGTTGGCGAGGGTGTCCCGGCCGATGAGCTCCCCGTTGAGGGTGACCGTCATCTCCAGGTCGAGGAAGCCGTCCGCGTCCCGTCGGTCCTCCACCTCGTCGGCGGTGACCAGGTAGGGGCCGAGCGTGTTGGCGAAGTCCTTGCCCTTGGAGAAGCCGAGCCCGAGGTTCTTCTCCGGCTTCTGCAGATCCCGCGCCGACCAGTCGTTGAAGACGAGGTAGCCGACGATGTGCTGCCGGGCCTGCTCCGGGGTGAGGTCCCGGCCGCCGCGGCCGATCACCGCCCCGACCTCGCACTCGAAGTCGAGCACCGAGCAGCCCGCCGGGACCGGTACGTCGTCATGGGCGCCGTAGGCGGCGTGCGGGTTGGTGAAGTAGAAGTTGGGCGCCCGGTACCACTCCTCGGGCACCTGCTCCAGACCGTCCAGCGACTTGGCCACGCCCTCGATGTGCGCCTCGAAGCCGACGAAGTCCCGGATCGACGGCGGCTTGAGCGGAGGCAGCAGCCTGACCTGATCTACCGTCAACTCGCTGGGCCGCTCCAGGGCTTCCGCTCCTACGGTGTGCAGCGACTCTTCCTCGATGAGCTCCAGCACGCTCACGGGCAGCGGATGCACGATCCCGTCCCGCACCACTCCGGCGCGCTCCACGCCCTCGAACTCGTATGTCGCGAAACGCATCTCTCACTGCTCCCAGTGGTTGGTGTTGGTGACGGTCCCCGCGCTCAGATAGCCCGCGAAGAGCCCCTTCGGGTCGCGTACGGCCCGGATCCCCTGGAGCCGCCGCCACTGCTCGTCGCCCATGAACCGCAGCTGCCGCACGGTGAAGTCGGAGTCGCCCAGGTACTGGCCCGCGGTCACCGGCCGCATGGCCGCCATCGCCCCGTCGAGCCAGGCGCGCAACTCGGCGTCGCGCGACGGATCGTCGTGCACGACGTACGTGGCGCAGTAGATCTCCGACTGCAACGAGAAGGCCATGTCCGGGAGTTCGCGCAGCGGCGCCATGGAGAACCAGATCGTGAAGGTCTGCCGGGTGGGGTGCCCGGTGAACGCCTCGCGGATCGCCGGGACGACCTGTTCGGCGGGTCCGGTCAGCCAGGCGTTGTCGACCAGATAGCGGTGGCCCTCCGGGTTGGCGGTGCGCTGGTTGGCCAACTGCTCGGCGAGCGTGGTCGGTTGCGCCTCGACACGGAAGAGCGCCTGGTCGGCGTACGGGTTGGCGTGCAGGGGCGCGAGCGCCTCGGCCGCCTGCTCCGGGGTGTCCGTCATCGACACACCGGTGACCAGGAGGACGGGTTCGTCGAGGCCGGGCGGTGTCTGGGTGAGGGCGACGATCTCCACCAGGTCCGAGACCGTGTGGTGCATGCCGTGCAGCCAGGTCATGACCTCGTCGAAGAGTGCGAGGGGATAGGCGTGCACGGTGTGGCCGAGGTGCCTGGGCAGGGGGCGGGTGCGCAGGTGGAAGCGGGTGACGACACCGAAGAAGCCCGGCCCCGCGCCCCGCGCCGCCCAGTACAGGTCGCTGTTGTGTGTCTCGTCCGCGCGCACCAGCTCGCCCTCGGCGGTGACGACGTCGATCGCGACGATGTTCTCCGCCGCCCAGCCCCAGCCGCGCGCGTTCCAGCCCTGACCGCCCTGGAGCAGAAAGCCGCCGATACCGACGGAGGGGCAGTGCCCGCCGTTGAAGAAGCGCCCGAACTCACCGAGATACGGGTTGAGTTCGTCACCCCCCTTGACGCTGGGTGTCGCCGTCACGAGCCCGGTCGTCTCGTCGTACGCCATCTCGCGGAAGCCCCCGAGATCGATCAGCAGGGCGTCCTCGCGCACCGACCAGGCGGCCCAGCTGTGCCCGCCGGAGCGCACGGCGACCTGCCAGCCGCGCTCCAGGGCCAGGCGTACGCCCTCGACGACGTCCTGTTCGCACACCGCCTCCAGTACGGCGGCCGGCGTACGGTCCGAGGGGCGGCGGGCGTTGAAGACGCGGCCGAAGCAGGCCTCCTCGAAGCCGGGGTCGCCGGGGTGGCGGAGTGTGCCGGTGAACACGGGCGTCCTCACTTCACTGCGATCGGGTTGACGGGCGCGCCCACCGCCCCGGTGACCGGGAGCGGGGCCGCGACCAGCAGGAACTCATAGACTCCGTCGGCCGCGCAGTCCTCGGCCAGCGACTCCAGGTCCCACATCTCGCCCAGCGGGAGGCCCATGTTGGGGATCGCGATCTGGTGCAGCGGGGACATCGCCGGCTCGGCGAACTCGTACGGGCGGACCTCAAGACCCCAGGTGTCGGAGGCGATCGCGGCGATCTCGGTGCGGTGCAGCCAGCCGAGGGTCGTGAAGGACAGTCCGGGCGCGTCACCGGCGGCGTACGTGCCCCAGCCGCCCTGGCGCCGGACCCGGCCGATCTGACCGGTGCGCACGAGCACCATGTCGCCGCGCCGGACCGTCGAGGTGGCGCCCTGCGCCTCGATCGTGGCGCGCAGATGCTCCTCCAGGATGGGGAAGCCGTCGGGGAGTTCGCCGTTCTCGTCGCCGACCGCGCGGCCCACGTCGAGCAGCACCCCGCGCCCGGTGAAGGAGTCCCGCATGTGCTCGATACCGGTGACGGAGTCGCCGTCGCCGTTGACGATCGTGCACGAACGGCCGTTCCAGGCCTGCTTGTTGTCGTAGATGTGCCCCAACCCGTCCCACTGCGTGGAGGCTTGGAGCGGCATCACGATGTGGTCGTCCGCGCCGCCGAAGCCGTGCGGGAAGCCCTGGGTGCCCGCCGCCGCGTCGGAACCGGTGTCCTTCATGTAGTGCACCGGGTTGATCCGGCCGCGGAAACCGCGCTGCGGACCGTCCTCGTTGAACTCCAGCGCGAGGGAGAAGGACCGCCCGCGCCGGACCAGGCCGGCCGCGTGGGCCCGTATCGCGTCGTCGAGGTAGTTGAGCGTGCCGAGCACGTCGTCCTCGCCCCAGCGCCCCCAGTTCCGGTAGGCGGCACGGGCCTTGGCCAGCTCTTCCTCGATGGGCCCCAGGGTCATCGCGTACGTCCTTTCAGCAGCAGGTCGAGGGCGTTGCCCCCGGCGACGGCGGCACGGTCGGCCGGGGAGAGCCCGGCGGCGTCCAGACGGGCCACCGGGTCGTCGACGCCCATGTCGAAGGGGTGGTCGGTGCCGAGGACCACCCGGTCGGCGCCCACCTCCTCGACGAGGTGGCGCAGGGCGCGCGGGGTGTACACCAGCGCGTCGAACCACATCCGGCGCAGATACGCGCTCGGCGGCTCGGCACAGCCGCGCGCGTCCGGCCGTACCCGCCACGCGTGATCGGAGCGGCCGATGTAGGTCGGCAGATAGCCGCCGCCGTGCGCGGCCACCAGCTTCAGCCGGGGGAAGCGGTCCAGGACACCGGTGAAGATGAGGTGCGAGAGGGCGACCGTCGTCTCGACCGGCTGGCCGACCGTGTTGCCCAGGTAGTGGGTCGCGAGCCGGTCGCCGAGCGAGCAGCCCCACGGGTGCACGAAGACGACCGCGCCCAGTTCCTCGGCCTTGTGCCACACCGCGTCGTGCGCGGGGTCGGCGAGTTCACGGCCGTCGACGGTGGTGGAGACGCTGATGCCGTACAGGCCGTGTTCGGTTACCGCCCGGTCCAGGAGGGCGACCGCGAGATCGGGGTGCTGGAGCGGGACCGTGCCGAGTCCGTACAGCCGGTCGGGGGCCTCGGCGCAGTGCGCGGCGACGGCCTCGTTGACCGTGCGGGCCAGGCGGAGGGCGAGGTCGGGGTCGGCCCAGTAGTGGTGCATGGGCATCGGGCCGACGACCTGGATGTCGACGCCCATCGCGTCGAGGTCGGCGAGGCGTGCCCGGACGTCCGTCAACTTCGGTGCGAGTCGCTGGAGTTGGGATCGATTGAGCGCCAGGGACTCGGGGGAGTGGGAGCGCTGTTCCGCCGCCAGCTCCTCGGCCAGACCGGGGTGGCCGTGGATCAGCGCGTCGGCGGCCGGGACGGCGAGATGCCCGTGGAAGTCGACGACGGGGGCGCTCATGCGGCCGCCGTGAGCGACTGGAGCGTCTCCGACATGATCCGCGCTGGGTCGGCGCCCGGGGTGCCCGGGTGGATCTCCCACTCGGCCAGCCGGAGGGAGTTCTCCAGCACCATCCGCACGCGCGGCAGCCGCCGGGACATGAAGTGCTCCAGCGCCTTCTCCACCGGCTCGTCCCCGGTGACCAGCTCCGCCAGCAGCACCGCGTCCTCCATGCACATCGCGGCGCCCTGGGCGATCAGCGGCGGACAGGCGTGCGCCGCGTCGCCGATGACCATGGCGCGGCCCCGGTGCCAGGGCTCGTCGACCAGGACCGCCTCGATCCAGCGGTAGTCCACCGCCGTGTCGTCCGGCAGCGCGGCGATGACCTTGCCCCAGGTGCCGCCGTAGCCCGCGCCGCGCTCGCGCATCAGGGCCAGCGAGGCGCGCGGGCCGATGAGGGAGGCGTCGAGGTTCTCGTCCAGGAGGTAGGCGTAGCACTGGTCGGGGGAGATCGGGCTGTAGCCGGCCTTGAAGCGGGGGCCGCCGTAGTAGACCTCGGCGCAGTCCATCTCGGCGGGGCGCTCGGCCACCACCCGGAAGATCGACATGCCCACGGGCCGGGGCCTGGTCCCGATGCCTATCAGGCCCCGCGTGTGGCTGTTGATGCCGTCCGCGCCCACCACCAGGTCGTAGCGGCCGGTGGAACCGTCGGAGAAGGTGACGTCCACCTGCTCGGACGTCTGGTCCAGACGATCGACGGTGAGCCCCAGGCGTACGGACACCCCGTGCGCGTAGACCGCGTCGCACAGCGCGCCCTGGAGATCGGCGCGCAGCGCACCGGCCGTCGAGGGCAGGTCGGGGCCACCGGTGTGCGGGGTGTCCAGCTGGACGATCAGTCCGCCGTCGGCGTGCCGCAGCCGCATGATGTCGAACGGCACCGCCCGCTCCAGCACCCGCTCCAGCACCCCCACCGAGCGCAGCGCCTTGAGCGCGTTGCCCTGGAGGGTGATGCCATGGCCCACCCCGAACCACTGGGGGGAGATCTCGACGAGCTCGACGTCGGCGCCGCGCTGGGCGAGCGCGAGCGACAGCACGCTTCCGGTGATGCCGCCGCCGACGACGAGCACCTTGTGTACGGGCATGGGGATCCTTGCGAACGTAGGAAAGGGCGGGGTCAGCGCGGACCGACTTCGTGGTAGTGCTCGACGTCCGGCGGCGCCGCGAAGAACGGGCCGACCAGCGCGCGCCACCGCTGGAACCGCTCGGACTCCCGGAAGCCCACCGTGTGGGCCTCGACGGACTCCCAGCCGACCAGCAGCACGAACGCCTGCGGCCGCTCCTCGCAGCGCAGCAGTTCGGCCCACCGGAACCCGTCGGCCTCGGCCAGCACCTGCCGCGCCGTGCCGAAGACCTCCTGGAACTCCGTCTCCCGGCCGGCCGCGACCGTCAGCCGGGCATGCTCGACCACCACGTCGGTCTCCTCGCTTGGGGGTGCTCCGAGCCTGGTCGGAGGCGGTGGCGCGGTCAACGGATCGAGGCATCGGCAAGGGGGACGTCATGCATCCCGTACGGCGATGGAGGCGTGCTCACGCGCGGCGGGGCCCGGCGATGGCAGGCATCGCGGATGGCCATTTCCGCCCGGCGTCCGCGCTGCCTAGCGTCGAAGGCGAGCCGCCCCCGCCCCTGTGAGGAGAGCGGCCGCCCCACCCCCGCGAGGAGAGCACCCGTGCCCGACACCGTCCCCACCCACGCCGGACCCTTCGCGCTCGGCACGTTCCGGCACGACTCCGGGCCCTTCCCCGGACTGGTCACCGGGACCCGGGTGCGCGACCTCTCCGACCAAGTCCCGTCCGTACGGGCCCTGGTGGAGGCCTGGGACCACTGGCTGCCCCGGCTCGGCACCCTGCGCGACGGCACCTGGCACGACCTGGCCGGCCTGGAGGTCCTCGCGCCCGTCGAGCCGGGCCAGATCCTCCAGAGCGGCGCCAACTACCGCAAGCACGTGGTCGATCTGGTCGCCGCCGAGAAGGAGAGCGTGCACGGCGCGACCCCCGAGGAGGCCCGCGCCGACGCCGAGCGGATGATGGACGAACGGATCCGCGGCGGAGTGCCGTACGTCTTCCTCGGCTCGGCGCGCGCGATGTGCGGCCCCTACGACGACATCGTGCTCCCCGAACTCGGCGAGCAGCACGACTGGGAGCTCGAACTCGCCCTGGTCATAGGGAAGTCGGGGCGGAACATCCCGGCGGACGAGGCCATGTCGTACGTCGCCGGCTACACGATCTGCAACGACCTCACCACCCGCGACCGCCTCTACCGGCCCGACCTGAAGGCCATCGGCACCGACTGGTTCACCGCCAAGAACGCCGACACCTTCCTGCCGACCGGCCCCTTCCTCGTCCCGGCGCCCTTCGTCGGCGACCCGGACGACCTGCGGATCACCCTGCGCCACAACGGAGTCGTCCGGCAGGACGAGTCGACCAAGGACATGATCTTCGACATCCCGCGGCTCATCGCGTACGTCTCCACGACCACCACCCTGCGCCCCGGCGACCTGCTGCTCACCGGCTCCCCGGCCGGCAACGGCGCGCACTGGGGCGTCTTCCTCAAGCCGGGCGACGTCGTCGAGGCGGAGATCACCGGCCTCGGCCACCAGCGCAACACCGTCAGGAGCCACGCATGAGCTTCCAGCCCATCACCCATCTGCGCCATGTCGACCTGGCCGTACCGGACTTCGAGCGACAGCGCGCCTTCTACGGCACCACCTGGGGACTGACCGAGGTCGCCAACGACAGCGGCCTCGCCTTCTTCGCCGCCGAGGGCAGCCCCGAGCAGTACATCGTCCGGATCCGCCAGGACGAGCGGAAGCGGATGGACCTGGTCGCCTTCGGGGCCGTGTCGCCCGCGGCGGTGGACGAACTGGCGGTGCGGCTCGGCCGGTCCGGGGTCCAACTCGTCCATGAACCCCGGGTGTTGGACACGCCGGGCGGTGGGTACGGCCTTCGCTTCTTCGACCCGGACGGGCGGGTCGTCGAGGTGTCCGCCGACGTGGAGACCCGCGTCCACCGCAGGATCGAGGAGCGGGAGGCCATCCCCGTACGGCTCTCGCACTGCGTGGTCAACTCCCAGGACCCGGAAGGGCTGCGGGACTTCTACGTCCACCACCTCGGCTTCCGGCTCACCGACACCCTCTACTCCACGCACATGGGCGACCTCATGTACTTCCTTCGGTGCAGCCCGCTCCACCACTCCTTCGCCATCGCGCGCGGCCCCCATGTCTCCCTGCACCACGCCTCGTTCGAGATGCGGGGCGTCGAGGAGTACATGCGCGGCACCGGCCGGGCGCTGCGTGCCGGGACCCGGCTGACCTGGGGGCCTGGCCGGCATCTCGCGGGCGACAACACCTTCGCCTACTTCCATGACCCGCACGGCAACACGGTCGAGTACACGACCGAACTGGCCGTCCTCGAAGAGGACCTGTGGCACCCCGGGCGCCATGACGTCGACGACCCGATCACCCAGGACCAGTGGGGCACCGCCGACCCGATGAGCGAGTCGGTCGCCAAGGAGCAGTTCAACGACCCCGACGTGCTGTTCGTGGCGCCCCCCGTCTGAACCTCCGCTCTCCGAAGAACTCCCGTGAGAAAGGCCGCAGTTGTGGCAGAGATCCTGAAGCACGCCGTACCCAGGGCCGAGGTGACCGCCTCCCTCGGTCAGGTGCGCGAGACCGTGACCGGTGTCATCGCGGACATCCGCGAGCGCGGCGACGCGGCCGTGCGTGCGTACTCCGAGAAGTTCGACAACTGGAGCCCCGCCTCCTTCCGGCTCTCCGACGAGGAGGTCGAGAAGATCGTCGCGTCGGTGCCGCACCAGGTCATCGACGACATCCGGTTCGTCCAGGAGCAGGTGCGGTACTTCGCCCGTCAACAGCTCGACTCCCTGGGGGAGTTCGAGGTCGAGACCCTGCCGGGGGCCCGGCTCGGACAGAAGCACATTCCCGTGCAGGCCGCGGGCGCCTACATCCCCGGCGGACGCTATCCGCTGACCGCCTCCGCCCACATGACCATCGTCACCGCCAAGGTCGCGGGCGTGCCGCGCGTGGTCGCCTGCACGCCGCCGATCCACGGGGAGATCCCGGCCGCGACGGTCGCCGCCATGCACCTCGCGGGCGCCGACGAGATCTGGCTGCTGGGCGGTGTCCAGGCGGTCGCCGCGATGGCCGTCGGCACGGACGCGATGCGGCCCGTGAACCTGATCGCCGGGCCCGGCAACGCCTATGTCGCCGAGGCCAAGCGTCAGCTGTTCGGCGAGATCGGCATCGACCTGTTCGCCGGGCCGACCGAGATCCTCGTCCTGGCCGACGACGACGCCGATCCGTTCGTCTGCGCGGTCGACCTGCTCTCCCAGGCCGAGCACGGCCCCGACTCCCCGGCCGTCCTGATCACGACCTCCCGCGAGGTCGCCGAGAAGACGATCGCCGAGGTCGAGCGCCTGCTGCCCGGCATGCCTACGCGTGACTTCGCCGAACCCGCCTGGCGGGACCACGGACAGGTGCACGTCGTCGACTCCCTCGACGAGATGTACGCCCTCGCCGACGAGTTCGCCTTCGAGCACGTCGAGGTGCTGACCGCCGAGCCGCGCCTCGCCCTGGAGAAGATGACCCAGTACGGCGCCCTGTTCCTCGGCGAGGGCACCTGCGTCTCCTTCGGGGACAAGGTGATCGGCACCAACCATGTGCTGCCCACGCGCGGCGCCGCCCGCTACACCGGCGGCCTCTGGGTGGGGAAGTACCTCAAGACGGTGACGTACCAGGAGGTCACCGACACCGCGTCGCAGGCCCTGCTGGGCCGGCTGTGCGGGCGGGCCTCCCGGGTCGAGCTGTTCGAGGGACACGCGCGCTCCGGCGACGTACGGGCCGCGAAGGCCGCCGGTGACGAGCTGCCCTGGAACACCGCGTGAGCCTGCGCGGGCGCACGGCCCTCGTCACGGGCGGGGGAGGACCGCTGGGGCGGGCGTTCGCGCTCGCCCTCGCGGACTCCGGGGCCCGGGTCGTCCTGGTCGGGCGTGACCAGCGGGCGCTCGCGGACGCGGCGGCACGGGTGGTCAAGGAGGGCGGGGAGGCCCGTACGGGCGTCTGCGATGTCTCGGACCCGGAGTCCGTGCGCTCGCTGGCCGCCGAACTCGCAGACGAGGACGTGTCGTTGCTCGTCAACAACGCGGGGGTCGCGGGCCCGGTCAAGCCGCTCACCGACATCGAACCGGACGAGTGGGACGACGTGTTCGCCGCCAATGTGCGCGGGGTCTACCTCATGTGCCGGGCCTTCCTGCCGCCGATGACCGCGGCGGGCCGGGGCGATGTCGTCAACGTGGCCTCGGTGAGCGGGAAACGGCCGTTGCTCCACCGCACCCCGTACACCGCCTCCAAGATGGCACTGCTCGGCCTCACCAGGACCCTCGCGGGCGAGGTCGGCCCCCTCGGTGTCGCGGTCAACTCCCTTTCCCCGGGCCCGGTCCGGGGGCCGCGCATGGACCGCAACTTCCGTCTCACGGCCGAACTCACGGGCTGCACCGTCGAGGAGGCCGAGCGGGACTTCGCCTCCCGGGCCGCCCTCGGCAGGCTCGTCGAGGAGCACGAGGTGGCCCGGGCGCTGGTGGCGATGCTGGCCATGCCGGGGCTGTGCGGAGCGGACATCGACCTGTCGGCGGGCATGATCGCGCCCGCGTAGCCAGGGCCCGCACAGCCCACGTGGCCGCATGACCGATGGCTGTCACCACCCTGTGTGACCGCCATGAAGTGGGCCGTGCGATCCGAGGCATCGGGTTCCGAAATGCCTCCGCACGGCCCCTATTGCCTGGTGGACACGGCTGATTCACTCCTCGTGCGCACCGGAAGGTGCCCGAAGCCCCGGCCGTCGTGAGGTGTCTCCGACGGCGGGCCGCTCACACTGCGCGACGGCGCACTCCACCCCTGGGAAGGCACGCAATGACGCTGATGACCCGACGCTCGGTCCTGATCGCCGGAACCGCCACGGCCGGCGCCGTCCTGCTGCCGGCCGCCACCGCCACCGCCGGCACCACGACCTCCGGCAAGCGGATCACGGTCGGCTCCGGAGAGACGTACGAGCTCACCGAGACCACCCGCCTGAGCGAGCTGTCGATCGCCGAGGGCGGCACCATCGCCGCCCCCGACGGCTACAGCCTCTCCCTCACCGTGGGCGGTGTGGAGACCGGCCAGCTCCTCACCGAGACGGGCGGTACCGCCACGCTGATCCAGGCCGGCACCTACCGGGGTGATGTCGTACTGACGGTCGCCGAGGCCAACGCGGTGACCTACGAGACGCTCACCTTCCCCTTCCGGCAGGCGCTGTACGTGGACGCCGACGGCGTCGACCGGGACAAGTCCGTACTGACCGCTGTACGCGGCGGCAAGGTCACCGACGCCGCCGCCCGCAACGTCGCGATCACCTCCACCGGCGAGTGCTTCGACGGCGTGTTCGTCCAGGACGCCACGTACACGCTGGAGAACCCCGCCATCTCCCTGACGGGGAACGGGCGTTGCGACTTCGCCGGGTACGGCGCCGCGGTCGTCGGGGACGGCTCGGCGACCAAGCTCGTGCTGGACGGCGCCCGGATCGGCACCAAGGGCGTGGTCCGCACGGCCGTCATCGCCAACGACGGTGCCAATGTCGTCGTCAAGAACTCCGTACTGCGCGCCCGCAACGGCGTCCTGCCCTCCGACTACGTCGCCACCGTCGAGACCCCGTACATGCAGTCCGTGCCGTGGATGCTCGGCCTCGACGGCAACGTCCGCGCCACCAACCTCATCGGCAAGAGCAGCAGGGCCACCTATCTGAACTCGACCGTGTTCTCGGAGACTTGGGGCGCCCTGTCGGTGGAGGGCGGCAGCGGGCTCAAGCTGACCGCGGTCAACAGCCACGTCGGGAACACGGGGGAGTACGGCTACGGGACGTACGCCATCGGGGACGCCGTCGTCCGAGTCCTCGGCTCCCGCTTCGACGTCGGCAGCTACGCGACCATCATCGCGGGACCGGCCGCCGTCGTGCACTACGGCGCCAGCACCCGGGAGGCTGTGGCCGCGCTGAACACCGAACTCGAACTCGGGCTGACCGACGCCGAGTTGAAGGCCCTGCCGGTCCGCAGCACGGTCGTGAACTCCGGGCACTTCGGCTACATGTTCTTCGGCGCCGGCACGCTCACCCTCGACGGCGGCACCGTCGTCAACTCCGAGCGGGCCACCTTCCTCAACAAGGGCCAGCAGACCGCCATCTCGGTCGACGGCTCGGGCGGCACCCGGCTCAACCCGGGCGACGGGATCATCCTCCAGATGATCGAGCTGGACGACCCGGGCCCGGTGCGCGTCGACGGCAAGATGCTCAACCAGGGTGTCTACACCGAGCCCACGGGCGACCCGACGAAGGACTCCGCCTTCGACGTCACCGCCGCCCACACCGCCGACGGGGCCGCGACCTTCACCTCCATCAAGCTGAAGGGGGACTTCTACAACGGCATGCGCAAGGGCAAGAACATGGTCCTCACCTTCGCGGACTCCTCGGTCGAGGGCGTCATCACCGCGTCGCGCACCCAGCACCGGGTGTCCACGATCGACGCGTCCAACTTCTACGAGCTGGGCATCGTGACCAACACCGCACAGGCCGCCGTCAACAACGGGGTCGTCGTCACCCTCGACAGCGGCTCCACCTGGACGGTCACCGGCACCTCGTACCTGACCTCGCTGACGCTCGCCTCCGACGCGGCGGTGAAGGCGCCGCGCGGGAAGACGGTGACGCTGACGGTCGACGGTACGGAGACGCCACTGGCCGCCGGGACGACGTACACAGGCGCTCTCGTCCTCACCGTGGCGTGATCTCAGGAGGCCGATCCGGCCTCCGCCTCCTTCGCGATCCGCTCGAACTGGGCGCCCATGGCCTCCGCGAGGGCCTGGGCGCCCGACAACGGCCGGACCATGACCGTGAGTTGGTCGATCAGGCCCTCCTCGTTGACGTGGATGAAGTCGCAGCCCGTCAGCGCGCGGTCGCCCACCCGGGCCGCGAACACCAGGGCATGGTCGCGGCCGTCCGCGCCGGCCAGCTCACGCTCGTACCGGAAGTCCTCGAAGACCCGGGAGACACCCCGAAGGATCGCCGCCGTGATCGCCTTGCCCGGGTAGGGCTTGAAGACGACCGGGCTGGTGAAGACGACGTCGTCGGCCAGCAGTGCCTCGACGGCGTCGAAGTCCCACGCCTCGACGGCCTCGCGGAAAGCGCGCATCCGGGCTCACCTCATAGTCAATTAGTTGAGTAGGTGTGGACCACGGTATGCCCCAGCCCGCGGTGTGTCCATGGGGGTGCTCACCTGAAGCGGGGCGCTCACCTAAGCTGACGCGATGTTCAGCCCAGAAGGCCCGAGCCTCCGCGAACTCGCCGTCCAGGCCCTGTCCTCCGTGGAGCGCGGCTACGACCTCCTCGCCCCCAAGTTCGACCACACGCCCTTCCGGACCCCTGACTCCGTCCTCGACGCCGTCGCACGGGCACTGGACGTTACGGGACCTTTCGACACCGGCCTCGACCTGTGCTGCGGGACCGGCGCGGGGGTCGGGGTGCTCGCGCGGCTGTGCCGGGAGAGTGTCACCGGGGTCGATTTCAGCGCCGGGATGCTCGATGTCGCCCGGGAGCGGGTCAGGCCCGACGGGCCGCGCGTCGACTGGGTCCGCGCGGACGCCAGGGCCCTGCCGTTCGGCCCGGTCTTCGACCTGGTGGTGAGCTTCGGGGCGTTCGGGCACTTCCTGCCGGGAGAGCTGCCCGGACTGTTCGGCCAGGTACGTTCCGTCCTGCGGCCCGGCGGCCGTTTCGCCTTCCCCGTCATCGCGCCGCCCCGCCCCGGATCCCTCGGCTACTGGATGCTGCTGGGCTTCGACGTGGTCATGCGGGTGCGCAACGCGGTGTGGCGCCCGCCGTTCGTCATGTACTACCGCGCCTTCCGGCTGGGCGATGTGCGGCGGGAGCTGGAGCGGGCCGGGTTCGGGGTGGAGCTCGTGGCGCTGCCCGAGTTCGGACGGCGGGGCGACGGCAGTCCGCGCGTCCGCATGGTGGTGGCGCGGCTGCCGCACTGAGGGTTCCCGCCCGCGCTGTCACCTCGCGAAGGTCAAACGCCGTCCTCAGACGTCGTCCTCCATGCCGAACCCTCCGAGGGCCAGACCGATCGCCGCCTCCGCCCCCAACTCCTCGCCCTCACGCACCGTTTCAGCGAACCGGGTGTCGCCCAGGGAGGCGCGCAACCGGCGTTCGTACTCCCGGTGGAAGACGGTGGTGTCGGGTCTGCCGAGCTGCGGCAGCCCGGCCGTGCGCCACAGGCGGCGGCTGATGCCCAGCAGACGTGCCGCCAGTTCGTCGTCACCCCGTGCGGCGTGCGCGGCGACCAGAAGATCGGCGACCGCGGCGGCGCCCAGCCGGTCGTGCACCCGCCACTTCGCGGTCAGCGCCGCACGGGCCGACCACAGCGCCTCGTCCGCGTGGCCGAGCCCGATCCCGGCCAGCGACACGAAGAAGTCGCCCCAGGCCCGCATCCACAACTCGCCCCGCTTGGCACAGTCCTGCCGCAGCCGCTCCGCGACCGAGGCGCACCGCTCGAACGCGGCCTGCCCCGCCAGGAGATACGCCTGGAGCGCGAGCGTCATCAACTGGAAGAACTCGGCACCGCCGTCCCCGGCCGGAGCCTGCCGCCCGCCCCCGTACAGCAGCGCCGACCGCGCCGACTCACCCCTCACGGCCAGACTCGCCCCCGTCAACGGCAGCGCGGGGACAGGGAGATGCCGCTCCTCGGCCAGCCACACATAGGCGGCGCTCACCGACTCCGCGGCCTCCAGATCATCCGGTACGACGGTCACGAGCCGGTGCGCCCAGACGGCGAGGGAGTGCTCGGGACTGCCGCCCTCGGCATCGCCGCCGCCGCGAACATGCCCTCCGGGTCCGCCACCCCCCGATCCACCCCTCTCGTGAACCCGTCGCAGCGCCCGCTCCAGATACCCCCGCCCCTCCTCCGCGACCCCGCAGGCGAACCAGAAGTACCAGAGGCTGCCGGTGAGTTCGAGCGCGGTCTCCGGCTCGGGCGCCGCCAGGCACTCCTCGATCGCCAGGCGCAGGTTCGCGTGCTCCGCGGTCAGCCGCTCGGCCCACATCCGCTGGCCAGGGCCGAGCCACTCCGCCTCGCCCTGCCGGGCGATCCACCGGAAGTAGTCCCGGTGGCGGCGCCGGACCGCCGCCTCCTCGCCGAGCCTCGCGAGCCACTCGGCGCCGAACGAGCGGACCGTGTCGAGCATGCGGTAACGGCCCGCCACGCCTTCCCCGTCGCGCGTCACGATCGACTTCTCGGTGAGCGAGGCGAGCAGCGCGAGCACGTCCTCGGCGCTCAACGGCCCGCCGTGGCACACGAATTCGGCGGCCTCGACGTCCCAGCCGCCCGCGAACACCGAGAGCCGCGCCCACAGCAGGCGCTCCAGCGGGGTGCACAGCTCATGGCTCCAGCCGATGGCCGTACGCAGCGTCTGATGCCGGGCCAGGCGCGGCCGGGCGGACGAGACGAGCAGGTCGAACCGGGAGTCCAGCCCCTCCAGGAGCCGGTCGAGCGCCAGGCCCCGCAGCCGCACCGCGGCCAGCTCCAGGGCCAGCGGTATCCCGTCGAGGCGGGCGCACACCGCGGCCACATGCGCCCGGTTCGCGTCGGTGAGCGTGAACGACGGCACCGCGGCGGAGGCCCGGGCGGCGAACAGCTCCACCGCGTCGTCCCGTTCGCCCAGCGGCAGCGGCGCCACCGTCAGCAGATGCTCGCCCGGCACCCCCAGCGCCTGCCGGCTGGTCGCCAGCACCCGCAACTCGGGGATGTGGGCGAGGAGTTCCTGCACGACGTGCGCGCACTCGTCCAGCACATGCTCGCAGGTGTCCAGTACGAGCAGCAGCGGCGCCCCGGCGAGATGCTCGCACAGCGCCTCCAGGAGTGGTCTCAGCGTCTGCTCGGCCAGCCGCGTCGCCTGCGCCACCGTGTTGGTCAGCAGGTCGGGATTCCTGAGGTCCGACAGCTCCACCAGCCAGGTCCCGCCGCGGTAGGCCGACTTGGCGGCATGAGCGGCGCGGAGCGCCAGCCTGGACTTCCCGACACCGCCGGGCCCCGTCAGCGTCACCAGTCGCACACTGCCCAACAGCCCCGCGATCTCCGCGAGTTCGAGCCTTCGGCCGATGAACTCGTTCGCCTCGGCGGGAAGGTTGCCGATCCTTCCGCCCTGCACAGAGGCCGCCATCGTCCCCCCTCACCGGAACCCGACGGTAGGTCACCCTAACCCCTCACGGGAGGCCCGGTTCCGGCGTAGCGTGGATGCGGTCCCACCCTGCTGAGGGAGGCGTGCGATGGCCGTCGTACCAACTGTGACGACCGTGGGACAGATGCGCCACGGTGACCATCTCCTCCTCGGCTACGACACGGACGAGGAGCGCGAGACCGTCCTCGCCGCGTTCCTCCTCGACGGCCTGGCCAGCGGCCACCGCGGGCTGCTGCTGCCGCCCGCCGACATCCCGGCGGGCGTCGCCCTGTCCTTCCTGGAGGCGTACGGCTGCCGCGTCGACGTGGAGATCGCGACCGGCCGGCTGTGCGTCGACCCCCACCTCGCCGCCCCCGAGGGACTGTGGGACCTGGACGAGATGATCCGCCGCGAGACGCGCCGCGCGGTCGGCGACGGCTACCTCGGCCTGCGGGTGTGCGCGGAGATCCTCCGCGCCCAGGCCGGCAAGGGGCTCAAGACGCTGCACGACAGCGAGCTCCTGCTCGACCCGGTCTTCGCCGCCCTGCCCGTGCTCGGCATCTGCCAGTACGACAGCCGGGTCTTCGACGAGTCCGAACTCGCCCCGCTCGCCGGACTCCACCACGGCCGGGTGGGCGCCGACCACATATGGCGCGACGACCTGCTCTCCATCACCCGCACCTTCGCACCGCCCGGTCTCGCCTTCGCCGGAGAGATCGACGACACCAACGTCACCGCCGTTGCCCGCGCCCTGCACGCCGAACGGGCCCGCCCCGCCAACGGTGTCCGCACCCGGCTCGACCTGAGTGAGCTGCACTTCATCGACGTCGGCGCGCTGCGCCTGCTGGTCTTCTCCGCGCTCGCCCTGTCCGCCGCGGGCAGCACCCTCGTCCTGTCGGGGGTCGCCCCGCACATCCAGCGGGTGATGCGGGTGACCGGCTGGGACCGCGTGCCCGGCCTGCACTTCGAATCGAACGGAGAGGTGGCATGACCCGCACCGGCTTCGTGCACCAGGCCCTCCGCTACGGCTCGGACGCCGAGTTCCTCGCCGGCACGGCCGGCTACGTCACCGACGGCCTGGACGCCGGGGACGCCGTCCTCGCGGTGGTGAGCGAGCACAACATCGCCCTGCTGGACGAGGCGCTCGCGCACCGGTCCCGGGACGTCGAGTTCGTGGACGCCCGCGACTGGTACGACTACCCGTCCCGCACCCTGGGCCGCTACCACGACTACTGCGAGCGCCACGGCACCGAGCGGCGGGTGCGCGTCATCGGCGAACCCGTCTGGCAGGACCGCAGCGCCTTCGAGACCCGGGAGTGGATGCGCTACGAGTCCCTCCTCAACGTCGCCTTCGCCGACTCGGCCCACTGGATCCTCTGCCCGTACGACACCCGCGCACTGCCCGCCGACGTCGTCCGTGCCGCGGCCCGCACCCACCCCGAACTCGCCGACGGGGAAGCCGACTTCGCCGACCCGGCGGACTTCTGCGCCGAGTGCGACGAGCGGCGCCCCGACCGGCTGACCGCGGGGCCGGACGACATCCCCTTCGCCCGCGGCGGCTCGGCGGCCGTGCGCCAGGGCCTCACCGCGTACGCCCGTCGCGCCGGTCTGCCCGACCAGCGGACCCACGACCTGGTGACGGCGGTGCACGAGACCGTCGCCAACGCCCTGCGCTACGGCGGCGGCCGGGGCGTCGTACGGCTGCGCAGCACCGCCGAGTACGTGATCTGCGAGGTCCAGGACGAAGGGGCGCAGGCCTCGGCGCCCCGCCCGCCCTTCCCCGGCCATCTGCCGCCCGGGCCCCGCGCCCCGAGCGGCCACGGCATGTGGGTTGTACGGCAGTTGACGGACCTGGTCACCGAGGACCTCACCCCCGCGGGCTCCGCCGTACAACTGCGCTTCCGCCGGCCGCCGACGTGAGGGACGGGCCCGCTCTCACAGCGCGCTGTAGAGCGCGTCGACCAGCGCCATCTTCCGCGGGTCGTCGGCGATATGGGGCCCCATGCGGTTCATGACGTACCCGAGCGACACCCCCGCCTCGGGGTCGGCAAGGCCGCAGGACCCGCCGAACCCGTCGTGCCCGAAGGCCCGCCGATTGGGCCCGTACGAGCCGTTCGGGCCGCTCAGCCACAGGCCGAGCGCGATCTCGGTCTCGCTCTCGAACCCGGCGCCCAGCACCAGGTCACGGCAGCTGCCCTGCCCCTCGCGCACCCGCTCGGCCGCCTCCGGCGACAGGACGCTCCGCCCGTCGTGGGAACCCCGCCCCGCGAACACGGCGTACAGCTGGGCCACCGCCCGCGCGGTGCCGTGACCGTTGGCGGCGGGGATCTCCGCCGCCCGCCACTCCGGGGTGTTGGCCTCGCCGGCTCCCGCGAGCGGATTGGCCAGCGCGGCCAGCGCGAGAGGCGCCAACTGGCTGAAGACCGCGGCCTGTTCACTGCTCGCCGCAGCCGACGGATGGACCAGCTCGGCCGCCCGCCCCCACTCCTTCTCCGGCAGCCCGATGGTGAAGTCGATGCCGAGCGGCCCGGTCACCTCGCGCTCCAGGAAGGCGCCCGGCAGCAGCCCGGACACCCGTCGCACCACCTCGCCGACCAGGAACCCGTACGTCAGCGCGTGATACCCCGACCGCGACCCCGGCTCCCACCAGGGCTCCGTCGCGGCGAGCCGACGGGTCGTCAACTCCCAGTCGTAGAGCTGCTCCAGCGAGTGCGGCTCCCGCAGCCCGGACAGCCCGGCTCGGTGCGAGAGCAGATGCCGTACGAGCACCTTCTCCTTGCCCGCCGCGGCGAACTCGGGCCAGTACGCGGCCACCGGCGCGTCGAAGTCCAGCAGCCCCCGGTCGGCGAGGATGTGCGCGCACAGGGCGACGGGCCCCTTCGAGGTCGACCACACGTTGACCAGGGTGTCCCGCTCCCACGCGCGCGTGCGCCCGGCGTCCGCCCAGCCGCCCCACAGATCCACGACGGTCCGCCCGCCGACCGTGACGGCGACCGCCGCCCCCAGCTCATCGCGGTCCCGGAAGTTCTCCTCGAACGCGCTGCGCACCGCCGCGAACCGCTCGTCGCAGTGGCCATCCACACGGGGTTCGTGCTCGGACATGGTCCGCCTCCGTCGTACGCCGGAACCCCGGGCCGCGACGCTGCGGCCCGGGCCCCATGAA
This sequence comes from Streptomyces sp. NPDC046909, assembly GCF_040644695.1. Taxonomy (NCBI): domain Bacteria; kingdom Bacillati; phylum Actinomycetota; class Actinomycetes; order Kitasatosporales; family Streptomycetaceae; genus Streptomyces; species Streptomyces sp. NPDC046909. The sequence continues at coordinate 234,918 of NZ_JBEYXC010000006.1, forward strand.
CGTACCGACTGGTCGGACTGGAGGGAAGTGCCGGTACCTCAGGCGTACGAGCGCAGCCAGCGCACCTTCGCCGCCTCCTGGTAGGGGCCGCCGCCCTCATGGTCGTTGAAGTCGTAGACCTCGATCCTCTTGTCGTCGTGCGCCCAGGCGTTGAACGCCGCGAACACCGTCGACGGCGGGCAGGTCTGGTCCTCCAGGGCCGCCGAGAAGAGGGCCGGGGCCCGGCCTCGGGCGGCGAAGTGGACGCCGTCGAAGTACGACAGGGTGCGCAGGGCGTCCTCGGTGCGGCCGCGGTGCGTCTTGAGGAACAGGCCGATCTCGCGGTACGGGTGACGGTCCGTCAGAACCGCCGCGCGGGGGAAGTCGCACAGGAACGGCACGTCCGGCGCGATCGCGACCAGGTCCGGGACCAGTCCGCCGACGGCGATCGTGATGCCGCCGCCCTGGCTGGTGCCGAGCGCGACCGTGCGGGAGGCATCGACCGCGGGGTGCGAGCGGGCCGCCTCGACGGCGCGCACCGCGTCCGTGAACACCCGGCGGTAGTAGTAGTTGTCGGGCGCGTCGAGGCCACGGGTCATGAACCCGGGGTAGGCGGGCGCCCCGCCCACCGGATCCGCCGTGCCGCCGCCCCCGCCCCAGGCGCTGCCCTGGCCGCGGGTGTCCATCACGAAGTGCGCCCGGCCCGTGGACGCCCACAGCAGATGCTCGTGCGGCAGTCCGCGCCCGCCGCCGTATCCGAGGAACTCCACGACCAGCGGCGCCGGTTCGGCGGCCCCGGCGGGCAGCGTCAGCCAGCCCTTCACCGGGTGACCGCCGAACCCCGCGAACGTCACGTCGTACACCTCGACCGTGGTCAGACCCGTGTCGACCGGTTCGAAGCGGGCGTCCAGGTCGTGCGCGCGGGCCTCCTGGAGGGTCTTGGACCAGAACGCGTCGAAGTCCTCGGGCTCGGCGGACTCGCTGCGGTACTCGTGGAGCTCGTCGAGGGGGAGGTCGAACAGGGCCATGCAGGACCGCCTTCGGAGAGGAACAGCTCGGATGATCACACCGTACGTGTGAGGCCGGACGACTGGCCAGGCCCTTGCGGAGGCGCCGGGACGGCCGTCACCGGAGGTGCGGGGACGGGTCTCACGCCCACCTTCGTCGCGTCCACACCGGCTCCGTGCGCGTCCACTCCTCCTCCCACTCCGCGAGCCGGTGACGCGTCGAGACCTGACGTGCGACGCAGCGCCCGAGGAGGATCACGCCGGCCGCGCCGCCCGTGCCGCAGACGCCCATGGTGACGGTGTACTGCCAGACGGACAGGGAATTCGGCGGCGGGGCGACGTTCCGGCCCCGGGAGTCGAACCACACCTCGACGACATCGCCGTGGCGGGTACCGGCGGGGACGCGCGCCTCGGCGGTCCGGGCGCCCTCACCGGGCTGGGTCCAGCGGACCGCCGTGGTGTAGGCGTGCGCCCGTCCGCTCCGCACTGTCGGTGTCCGGTCCGGAGTCGCGCCGACGACCTCCGCGCGCACCCGGTGCCGGTCGGCGCGCTGGGCCGCGGCGGTCGCCTGGGCCTCGGAATGGGCCCAGCTGGCGGCGAACACCCCGGCGAGCGGCGCCCCCACCAGCAGCAGAACGGCCACGACCAGCGCCGTCCACGCCTCGACGACGTCGGACCGGCGCCGCAGCGGGTTCTCCCGCCAGCGCCAGCGCCAGCCGCGCACCCGGGTTCGCATCCAGACCTCCTCGCCCTCTCAGGACTGGGCGAGTACCCACATGGGTGCGGTACACGTGCCGCTGGGGCAGGTACGGCGGCAGATACGCGGGGCGGGGACACGGGGCGCGCGCGGGCAGAGGTCCCCGCTTCTCAGCCGAAGCGCTCGATCCGGATCCGGTCCACGGGCTGCCCCGCCTCGACGAGCAGCCGCGAAGCGTGCTCGGCGAAGGCGTTGGAGCCGCACACATAGGCCTCCCACCCACCGGCAGGCTGCTCGGCCAGGAGCGGCGCCACATGTGCGGCCGACATACGTCCCACCGCCACACCCTCCGGCGCGCTCCGCGTGAACACCGGCGTGGTCTCGGCGCCGAACTCGCCCGCGTAGATGAGCTCTTCCGGGCTGCGCGCGGACACCAGCAGCCGCAGCGGCACGGACAGGTCCCGCGCCCGGTGGTGCCGCACCATCGACATCAGCGGTACGACCCCGGAGCCGGCCCCGATCAGCAGCGCGGGCCGGTCCCCGGGCCAGGCGAAGAAGCCGCTCAGCGGGCCCCGCACCTCGACCTGGTCACCGGGTTTCGCCACCGTGTGGAACCAGCCCGACACCTCGCCGCCCTCGACATGGTCCAGGGTCAGCTCGATGTGCCCGGAGTCGTCGGGCGCGGACGCGATCGAGTAGTGGCGCTGGGCCGCATAGCCGTCCTCGGCGGTCAGCCGCAGCATCAGATGCTGACCGGGCAGATGCCCCGCCCAGGCCGGCACCGCGAACCGGAACGTGGCGGCGTACGGGGTCTCACGGCGGATCTCGGTGAGCGTGGCGGTCTGCCACAGCGCGGCTGCCCGGTTGCTCACGGCGATCCGGCCGGGCACGGCGAACCGGGTCGGGGGAGTGAAGGAGGGGGTTTCCATGGCTCGCTCAGTCACCGGAGTACCGCTGCTCCTCCCACGGGTTGCCCCGCGCGTGATAGCCGTTCTGCTCCCAGAAACCCGGCTCGTCGTGGTCGAGGAGCCGCAGGCCCGCGACCCACTTGGCGCTCTTCCAGAAGTACAGATGAGGCACGAGCAGTCGCGCCGGACCCCCGTGTTCCGGGGCCAGCGGCTTGCCGTCGAACTCCCATGCGATCCACGCCTTGCCGCCGGTCACATCGGCCAGCGGCAGGTTGGTGCTGTACCCGGTGTGCGAATAGGCGACCACATGGGTCGCGGACCCATGGGGCCGGACCACATCGAGGAAGGCGTCCAGGGACACGCCCCCGAACCGCACCCCGAACTTCGACCAGCTCGTCACACAGTGGATGTCGCCCTCGTACACCGAACCGGGCAGCGCGTGCGCCTCCTCCCAGTCCCAGGTGCGGGGCTCCTCGACCAGCCCGTCGACGCGGAAGGTCCACTCGGCCGGCGACAGGTCCGGCGTGACCTCCGCGGACAGCACGGGCCAGTCGTCGCCCGCGTCGTACTGGCCGGGTGGCAGCCCCGGGTTGTGGACGCGGTCGCGTCCGGTGAAGCCTCGGGTGACGTTCATGCTTCAACCGTACTGTGTCGTCCTGGGTGCTCCGTCCCTGGTCAGGACGGCGATCATTGCGGCCGTATGAACTCTCCGCCGCCCCGGGAATAGCCGTCCGCCGATCTTCCTTGCCGAGTGGTGCCCGGCGCGAGCGAAGGAGAGTGGGAGCAATGCCCAAGGCGTACGTGTTCACGCGGTACGGCGGCCCGGAGACACAGGCCCTCGTCGAGGTCGAGCGGCCCGTCCCCGGTCCCCGTCAGATCCTGGTCGCGGTGCGGGTCGCGGGCGTGAACCCCGTCGACTGGAAGCTGCGCACCGGCTACCGGCCGCCCAACGACACGCGTGAGCACGCGCTCCCGGCCGTCCTCGGCAGCGAGGTCTCCGGTGTCGTGGCGGCGGTCGGCGACAACGTCGAGGGGTTCGCCGTCGGCGACGAGGTCTTCGGCAACACCCTGACCGGTGGCTACGCCGAGTACACCCTGCTGCCCGCCGCCCTCGCCGCGCACAAGCCCGCAGGCCTGTCCTTCGCCGACGCCGCGACCCTGCCCGTGGCCGCCGCGACCGCCTACGACGGGGTGCGCCAGCTCGACCTGCCCAGCGGGGCGACCCTGCTGGTCACCGGCGCGGGCGGCGGCGTCGGCGCGGCGGCCCTCCAGATCGCCCGGGCGGACGGACTCCGTGTGGTGGGCGTCGCGAGCGCGGGCAAGAAGGACTTCGTCGAGTCGCTGGGCGCGGTCCACGTCCCGTCCGGTCCCGGCTGGACCGAGCGGGCGCAGGCGGCCGCGCCGGACGGCATCGACGGCGTCTACGACCTCGTCGGCGGCGAGGTGCTGACCGAGGCGGCGACCCTGCTGACCGACCGCGCCAAGCTGATCACCGCCGGGGCCCCGGCCGAGGTCGTGGCGGAGCTGGGCGGCGCCCGCGTGACCCGCGCCCGCACGTCGGCCGTCCTGGAGGCCGTCGCGCGGCTGGTGGTCGCCGGAGACCTGGACCCGCATGTCATCCAGAGGTTCCCGCTCGCCGAGGCCGGCGAGGCCCTGCGCACCGTCGAGGACGGTCACGCGCGCGGCAAGGTCGTGATCGAGGTCGCGGCATGAGCGACAGCACGACAACGGGTGTGGGCGCGGATGAGGGCATAGGCGCGGGTGAGGGTGCCGGCGCGGGTGCGCCGCACATCCTCGACAACCCCGCCCTCGCCTCCCTCACCGGCCCGCACGCCCACTTCGCCGAACGCCGGGGCCGCGTCCTGCGCTATCCGGTCGACGTCTCCCCGTGGCTGGCCCTGCCCGACGACCCGGACGCCGACGACTGGGCGGACCTCGCGGCCCTCGCGGGACCCGGAGCCGAGGTGCCGCTGCCGGGGTACCGGGGCGAGGTCCCGGACGGCTGGGAGGTCACGATGCGCATCGACGGCGTCCAGCTCGTCGACGACGGCCTGGTGACCGCCCCCGAGCCGGAAGCGGTCCTCCTCGGCCCCGCCGACGTCCCGGAGATCCTCGACCTGATCGAACGGACCAGGCCGGGCCCCTTCCTGCCACGCACCATAGAGATGGGCACCTACCTGGGCATACGCCGGGAGGGCGCGCTCGTCGCCATGGCGGGGGAGCGGCTCCACCCGCCCGGCTGGACCGAGATCAGCGCGGTCTGCACCGACCCCGCCGTCCGCGGCGAGGGCCTGGCGACCCGCCTGATCCGCGCCGTCGCGCACGGCATCAGGGAGCGCGGCGAGACACCGTTCCTGCACACCGGCGCGGGCAACACCAACGCGATCCGGCTGTACGAGTCCCTCGGCTTCCGCCTGCGCCGCAGGACCACGTTCGCCGCGGCCCGCCCGCCCGCGAGACTCACCGACGGCCAGGCAGTGCCGGTGCCGTAACCCGCCTCAGCCCTCGTTTTGATCCGCGTCGGCGTCCTCGTGCGGTGCAGGCCAGGCGTTGTACCGCACGAGGTACTCCGCGAACCGCGCGAGATCCTCCTCGGGCCACCGGGCCAGCCGCTCCTGAAACGCGGCCCGGCGGCTCTCGGTGACCTGCGCGAGGATCGTCCGTCCGGCCTCCGTCAGATGCAGCACCTGGACGCGATGGTCCTCCGGATCGAGCCGCCGCTCCACGAGCCGGGCGCGCTCCAGCGCCGACACCTGTCGGCTGACGGTGGACTTGTCCAGGGCGTAGTGCGCGGCGAGGTCGGTGGCGCGGCAACCGTCGCGTTCCTCCAGATGCCCGAGCAGCGTGTACGACACCAGCGACAGCTCCGGATGCAGACGTCCCGCCGACGCCCGGGCCCGGCGGGCGAAGATCGTCATCTCACGCTGGATGCTCTCGACGGCCTCGGCTGCGTCCACGGGATCTCTCCTCCACGGTTCTGGTTGCATTGTACAACTCTTATGTGAAGGATGATCACTCGGGTAGGGTTGCTGCTTCCATGCCTCCTTCCTCGATCACCCCGTCCTCGCACGACTCCGTCGTCGCAACCCTGCGTGCCGCCGGCTGTGTCTTCGCCGAGGACGAGGCGCGGTTGATCCTCGCCGTGGCCCGCACCCCGGACGAGCTCGCGGGGATGGTGGAGCGCCGTGCCACCGGCGTCCCCCTCGAACTCGTCGTCGGCTGGGCCGAGTTCCGCGGACTGCGGATCGTGGTGGAGCCCGGTGTGTTCGTGCCCCGCCGACGTACGGAGTTCCTGGTCGAGCAGGCGCTGGCCCAAGTCCCGGGCGCCGCGGTCGTGGTGGACCTGTGCTGCGGGTCGGGCGCCGTCGGAGCCGCCCTCGCGGACGCCCTGACCGGCGCTGTACTGCATGCCGCCGACATCGACCCGGCCGCCGTGCGCTGCGCCCGCCGCAACGTCGCCGCCTTCGACGGTCACGTGCACGCCGGGGATCTCTTCGAGGCCCTGCCCGGTGAACTCCGCGGTCGGATCGACATCCTCGCGGCGAACGTGCCGTACGTCCCCTCCGACGAGGTCGGCCTCCTGCCCGCGGAGGCGCGCGAGCACGAACCGCTCGTCGCCCTGGACGGCGGGAGTGACGGCCTTGACGTGCTGCGCAGGGTCGCCGCCGAGGCGCCCGCGTGGCTCGCGCCCGGCGGCTGTCTGCTCGTCGAGACGAGCGAACGGCAGGCACCGGCGGCCGTCGATGCCTTCGCCCGCGAGGGACTCGCGGCGCGGGTGGCCGTCTCGGAGGAGTGGTACGCCAACGTCGTGCTCGGCGTCAGGTCTTAGCGCCGCTCCCCGACGGGCTCGGCTCGGGCCGCGCGCGGTGGTCGGGGCCCGGCATCCCGCCGAACCCCTCGCCGAGGTCCGGCAGCTTCTCGCGCCACTTGCCCGGGTCCGGCTTCTCCCAGGTGCCGGCGAAGGCGCGGTCGGCGGTCCTGGTGTCGTCGCCGGAGCGGGTGCCGGACAGGGAGACCGTCTCGTCCTGCTTGAGGTCGCCGGCCCCGGAACCCTTGCCGTCGTCCCGCACGACCGGGGTGTCCGCCTTCACGGTCCACGTCCATTCGGCTCCGTCCTCGCTCTTGACGGTCACCTGGTCGCCGTCGATCTTCTCGACGGTGCCGCGCTGCCAGACCCGTACGACCCACTCGCCGGTGTCCCGGTCCTTGACGGTCGCCTCGCCGTGCACGCCCTCGCCGCCGAGCCCGAACGCCCAGCCGTGGCCGTGTCCCTTGCCCGGGCCGTGGCCGTCCGGCGACGGCGACGCGGAACCGGAGGCGGAGGGTGTCGCCCCGCCGTCCGAGCCCGAGGAGGTCGCGGCGTAGGCGACCGCGGCGCCTCCGAGGGCGAGCGCGCCGACCAGGGCGGCCGCGGTCACCGCGCGGGCGCGGACGGACCGGCGGCGCCAGCGGTCCCGTAGCGGAGTGTCCTCGCCCGGCCCGACGAGTACCTCGGGCGGCGGTGTCGCTTCGTGCTCCGGATCGTGCGTCATGGCTCGCTCCCGCCCGGCATTCCGATGCCCTGCCTTGCTGTGATTGTGGTGGGCGGCCGATAAGAAGCGGGTAACGAGTTCCTGTGAGTCCGTGAAGGTCAACTCGGCGTCTGCGCACGGGCGATGAGCAGGGCTACGTCATCGGAGTTGTCCGGCTGATGCAGTGTGCGCAGGAGGAGGTCGCACACCTCCTCCAGAGGGCGGTCGGGGCCGTCGAGGAGTTCCAGGAGCGCGTCGAGGCGTTCGTCGAGGGGGTGCTGGCGGGTCTCGACGAGGCCGTCCGTGTAGAACACCAGGCGGTCACCGGGTTCGAGGTCGACGGTCGTGGTGGAGAAGGCGACCCCGCCCACGCCCAACGGCGCCCCGGTGGGCAGGTCGAGGAGCTCCGGCTTGCGGCCCGCGCGGAGCCGGGCGGGCGGCAGATGCCCCGCGTTGGCGATCCGGACCTGGCGCAGATGCGGGTCGTGGACGGCGTAGACACAGGTGGCGATGGAGGAGTCGAGGTCCTGGGTGATCCGGTCGAGGTGCTCCAGGAGCCGGGCCGGTTCCAGGTCCAGGGAGGCCAGGGTGTTGGTCGCGGTGCGCAGCCGGCCCATGGTCGCGGCCGCGTTGATGCCGCTGCCCATCACATCGCCCACCACCAGCGCGGTGTTGCAGCCGTCCAGGGGGATCACGTCGAACCAGTCGCCGCCGACCTCGGCGGTCGCCCCGGCCGGCTGGTAGCGGGAGGCGACCTCCAGGCCGCCCGTCACCGCCGGATGGCTGGGCAGCAGACTGCGCTGGAGGGTCAGGGCGGTGTCGCGGGCGTTCTGGTACCAGCGGGCGTTGTCGATCTGCACCGCCGCGCGCGCCGCCAGCTCCCGGGCCAGCAGCAGGTCGTCCTCGCTGAACGGCAGCGGATTGCGGGTGCGCTTGAGATCGAGGGCGCCGAGCACCTCGCCGCGCGCGATGAGCGGCACGGCGAGATACGAGTGGACGCCCGCGCGGGCCAGCAGCACCGCCGCCTCGGGGGAGCGGGCGATCCGCGGCAGGTCCGTCTCCGCGACCTCGGCGACCATGACCGGCTGCCCCGTGCGCACGCACTCGGTGACCAGCCGGTCGGCGCCGTACCGGGCGACCTGCCCGGGCGGGTCCGCCGCGCCGAGCGCCTCCGAGTCGTCGGCGGCCTGGACGGCGAGGGCGCGGATCACCGCGGGTTCGGCCGGTCCGAGGCTGCTGCGCCGGCCCGCCACCACCGCGTCCAGCAGGTCCACGGCGGCGACGTCGGCGAGCTCCGGCACCGCGACGTCGGCCAGTTCCCGGGCCGTGCGGTCCAGCTCCAGGGTGGTGCCGATCCGGGCCGAGGCGTCCGCGATGACGGCGAGCCGCCGCCGGGCCGCCTCCGCCTCGACGGCCGCCCGGTGCTGCTCGGTGATGTCCACGACGGAGGCGGCGACGCCGAGCACGGTGCCGACCGCGTCCTCCAGCCGGTACAGCGAGACCGACCAGGCGTGCTCCTCGTCGGGGTCGGCCGGGGTGCGGCCGAAGGTCTGCTGGTCGACCAGCGGACGGCCGGTCTCCAGCACCCGGCGTGCCGCGCCCTCCATGGCGTTCACGTCGATGTCCGGCAGCACCTCGCCCGTCGTCCGGCCGATGTGCTCCTCGGCGGGGACGCCGTTGAGCCGTTCGAGTGCCGGGTTGACGGAGACGTACCGCAGATCGGTGTCGAGGACGGCGAGCCCGATGGGGGACTGGGAGATCATCCGCGTGGACAGCGCCACGTCCCGCTCCACGCTCCGCAGCGTGGTCTGGTCCGCCGCGAGCCCCAGTGCGTACACGTCCCCGTGGTCGTCCAGGAGCCGCATGTTGCGGAACTCCACGAGCCGCGTGCCGCCGTCCTTGCGGCGGATCGGGAACGCCCCGGCCCAGCCCTCGCCGGTCTGCATGACATCGGCGAACAGCTTCACGACCAGGTCCAGATACTGCTCGTGGACCATGATCCGGGCGGCGAACTGCCCCAGCGCCTCACGCGCCGTGTAGCCGAAGAGCTCCTCGGCCTGGGGGCTCCACAGCACGATGCGTCCCTCGGCGTCCAGGACCACCGAGGCGACTCCCAGCACGTCGAGCAGCCCGCTCGGCCGCACCGCCCCGCGCACCGGCCCGCCGCCCTCGGCGACGGGAGACCCGGCTGCACTCATCGCACGCACCGCCTTCGACCGTCCGACACGGCACGTCGTCCCCCGTGCCGACTCCCCTGTTCTACCGCGCTCAACCGTCTCCGGGGACGCGTCCGTCGCGCTCTTCCACCATCTCTCGACACAGCGGAGAACGTCGGGTGACGGTAGCAGGGCCGTTTTCCCGGGAACTCCGCGTTGTCTTGTACATGTCCAGTGGGGCCGCCAGACTGTCCGCCGAGCACGCTCGCCCCCACCGAGGAGTAGCCCGCCATGCCCCTGCGCGCCCGGCAACGTTGTCACGCCCTTCTGACCGGCCTCGTCACCCTCGCCACCACCGCCGTACTCGCCGCCGCCCCGCCCGCCTCGGCCGCCGACACCTGGACCGAGGTGGGCTCCGACCGCGCCGATCCGCTCACCGAGAGCCAGGGTCTGACCTCCGTCGAGGTCCCGGCGGGCAGCGCCAACAGATACACCGGCATCGGCACCATCCCCGTCTCCGTGAGCAGCCGCGGCTGGAACCACGTCGGCGACCCCGACGCCTCCTACGGCGGCTACTACATCGAGCCGTACCAGGCCGACTCCGGCACCGCGAAGATGTTCCGGGTGCAGGCGCCGGGCGGCGCGTGGTCGGAGTACGTCCACACGCTGAGCGGCGGGGAGGCGCTCAACAACTCCTGGGTCGCCATCGCCCCCGCCGGCCAGTGGATGCTCTCGGGCGAGTACGGCACCATGACCCGGCTGCTGGTCTTCCCGACCCCCGGCGTCAACACGAGCACCTCGCCCTCCGCGAACCTCCCGCAGGCATCCACCGTCAACCTCGACCACGCCGTACGCGACGTCCAGGGCTGCGACTTCGTCACCGCGACCCAGCTCCTGTGCTCCTCCGACGACCCGGCCGGCACCCTCTTCGGCATCACCAAGCCGCTGCTCCAGATCGACCTCTCCGCGGAGCCCGGCACGACGGACGTCACCGGCCATGTCACCGCGCTCCGGCAGCTCCCGCTGCGCAGCGGCTGCTCGGGGACCTTCGAGGCGGAGGGCATCGACTACGACCGGCGTACCGGCACCCTGCGGGTGATCGTGATCTCGCCCGGGTTCTGTGTGCTGACCGACAGCAAGACGTACCGCTTCACCAAGAGCTGAGCCCGCCACTGGTCGCGGCCCGGCGGTGGTGCTTTTCTGAAGGTGTGGCGCGGTGCACGGGGGAACTCGTGCGACCGCGCCGTCGCCATGAGAGGAGCGATCACGATGGATCGTGTGCGCATGCACGAGGAACCCGTCTCCCTGGAGATCAGCGGGTGCAACAAGGAGGACGCCCGGATCGTGTTCGACGTGCTCTGCCAGTGCTTCGAGTCCGACCGGTCCGCCGAGGACGTGCCCCAGCAGCTGCACGAGACCCGGCCCATGGTGTGGCTCGGCACCTTCGAGGTCACCGACGCCCACGAGTGCGCGGCCCCGCCCCGGCTCTCGTCCTCCGTCGAGGCCGACGCGCAGGGCGGCTACTGGGCCATCGAGCGGCTGCGCTCCACCCTCGACTCCCTGTTCACGGTGCGGGACCTCTCCTCGGCCTCCGGGGACCAGGAACGGGAACTGCACGTTCTGCTGGAGAGCAGGTGACCTGCGGCACATCACCCCTGGCCTGGTTCTGCAACTAGTTGCATAAACCGTGTGCGGTCCTCTACAACAGGAGGGACGACACCGCGCACGGAGGCCTGCCATGAGCCGTTACCCGCACCTGCTGAGCCCGCTGGACCTGGGCTTCACCACGCTGCCCAACCGCGTCCTGATGGGCTCCATGCATGTGGGCCTGGAGGAGGCCGAGCGCGGCTTCGAGCGGATGGCGGCGTTCTACGCGGCACGCGCGCGTGGCGGTGTCGGCCTGATCGTCACCGGTGGCATCGCGCCCAACGAGGCGGGACGCCCGTACGACGGCGGCGCCAAGCTCACCACCGAGGCGGAGGCCGAGCAGCACCGGACCATCACCGAGGCCGTGCACCGCGAGGGCGGCCGGATCGCGATGCAGATCCTGCACTTCGGCCGGTACGCCTACCACGAGGGCCTGGTCGCGCCGAGCCCGATCCAGGCGCCGATCAGCTGGTTCCCGCCCCGCGAGCTCACCGACGCCGAGGTCGAGCAGACCATCGACGACTACGCCCGCGCCGCCCGCCTCGCCCAGGAGGCCGGCTACGACGGCGTGGAGATCATGGGCTCCGAGGGCTACCTCATCAACGAGTTCATCGCGCGGCAGACCAATCAGCGCACCGACCGCTGGGGCGGCTCCTACGAGAACCGCATGCGCTTCCCCGTCGAGATCGTGCGGCGGGTGCGCGAGGCGGTCGGCACGGACTTCATCATCATCTACCGGCTGTCCATGCTGGACCTGGTCCCCGGCGGCTCCACCCACGACGAGGTCGTCACCCTCGCCAAGGCCGTCGAGGCGGCGGGCGCGACCATCATCAACACCGGCATCGGCTGGCACGAGGCCCGTATCCCCACCATCGCCACCTCGGTGCCGCGCGGCGCCTACACCTGGGTGACGAAGAAGCTGATGGGCGAGGTGTCGATCCCGCTCGTCACCACCAACCGCATCAACACCCCCGAAGTCGCCGAGGAGTTGCTCGCCGACGGGTACGCCGACATGGTCTCGATGGCCCGCCCGATGCTCGCCGACCCCGACTTCGTCACCAAGGCCGCCGCGGGCAAGCCCGAGGCCATCAACACCTGCATCGGCTGCAACCAGGCCTGCCTCGACCACACCTTCAGCGGCCAGATCACCTCCTGCCTGGTCAACCCGCGCGCCTGCCACGAGACCGAGCTGGTGCTCTCCCCGACCCGCCTGAAGAAGCGCGTCGCGGTCGTGGGCGCGGGCCCGGCGGGACTCGCCTGCGCGGTCTCGGCGGCCGAGCGCGGCCACGAGGTGACGCTGTACGACGCCGCGAGTGAGATCGGCGGCCAGCTCAACGTCGCCCGCCAGGTCCCCGGCAAGCAGGAGTTCGACGAGACCCTGCGCTACTTCCGCCACCAGCTCGACTGGCACGGCATCGACGTCCGCCTGAACACCTGGGTCGCCGCCGAGGACCTCTCCGGCTACGACGAGGTCGTCGTCGCCACCGGCGTCACCCCGCGCACCCCCGACATCCCCGGCGTCGACCACCCCAGCGTGGTCGGCTACCTCGACGTCCTGCGCGACAAGGTGCCCGTCGGCGAGCGGGTCGCCGTGCTCGGCGCGGGCGGCATCGGCTTCGACGTCGCCGAGTACCTCACCGACGGCGGCGACAAGGCGCACGAGGACCCGGCGACGTACTTCCGCCTCTGGGGCGTCGACATGGACCACACCGGACCCGGCGGACTGGCGAAGCCCGAGCGCCCCGCCCCGCCGCGCACCGTGCACCTGCTCCAGCGCAAGACCACCAAGGTCGGCGCCGGACTCGGCAAGACCACCGGCTGGATCCACCGCACCGAGCTCAAGCACCGCGGCGTCACCATGGTCCCGGGCGTGCGCTACGACCGCATCGACGACGCCGGACTCCACGTCACCATCGGCGAGGAGAGCACGCTGCTGGAGGTCGACACCATCGTCCTGTGCACCGGTCAGGAGCCGCGCCGCGACCTGTACGAGGAGCTCGCCGCCTCCGGTGTGAGCGTCCACCTCATCGGCGGCGCCGACGTTGCCGCCGAACTGGACGCCAAGCGGGCCATCAAGCAGGGCACCGAGGTCGCGGCAGCCCTCTAGGGGCCGCCCGGCCGTCCCTAGGATGACTCCATGTCACTCCCGCACGCGATCCTCACCGCCCTGCTGGAAAGGCCGTCCTCGGGCCTTGAGCTGACCCGCCGTTTCGACAAGTCGATCGGCTACTTCTGGTCGGCGACGCATCAGCAGATCTACCGCGAGCTGGGAAAACTGGAGGCCGAGGGGCATATCAGGGCACTGCCGAGCGAGCAGCCGGCCCGCGGGCAGAAGAAGGCCTACGAGGTCCTGCCCGCGGGCCGCGCCGAACTGGCCCGCTGGGCGGCCGCGTCCCAGGACCCCAAGCCGTACCGCGACAGCCTGTTCCTGCGGCTGCGGGCGGCGGCCGTGGTCGGCACCGAGGGCATCGAGGCCGACCTGCGCCGCCATCTGGAGCTGCGCCGGGGGCTGCTGGCCGAGTACGAGGAGATCGAGAAGCGCGACTTCCCGCCCGGCAAGGACAGCCCGCAGGACCGGTTGCAGCACCTGATCCTGCGGGCGGGGATCGATCTGGAGACCTTCTGGACGCGGTGGCTCACCCACGCGCTGGAGGAGTTCGCTGAGCTGCCCGACCAGAGCCGGTAGGGCTTGGCTCAGAGCCGGTAGGGCTTGGCGCGGCGGCGCAGGAACCAGGCCGCCGCGATACCGCCGATCCCGACCAGGGCGGCACCGGCGCCCAGGGTGAGCGGACCGTAGTCCTTGATGCCGCCGCCCAGGCCGCCCATGACGCCCCGGGACGGGGAGGCCGTGGCGGAGATGGTGGGCGTGGAGGCGGTCGAGACGATGACCGACTGGGTGCCCGCGGTGTTGTTGTTCGAGCACATGACGATGACGGTGTAGGTGCCGGGGCTCACGCTCGACCAGGCGGCCGACTGGAGCGTGCTGGTCCCCGACAGGGTCACCTGACGCCCCTGCGCGAAGTTCGCCTGGCTGCTGTTGAGGAGTGACGCGGTGCCCCAGTTGCCGCCGCTGTCCTGGGTGCACGCGCTGGTCGTGACGGACACCGTGGATCCGGTGGTGCTCACGGAGATCCCGGAAGCCGCGGCCGCCGGCGAGACGGTCAGCGCGGCGGCGGCAGCCGCGGTCAGGCCGGAGCGGAGGAGAAGCTGACTAGTACGCATGGACTGCCCTCCGGCGGCACGGTTGGCGGTACATCCCTTGCGCCGCCGAGGTCGGGAATCGCCCGTGCGCCTCAGGGGCAGCCAACGTGCCCGCGGCCCGTCCCGCATGCGGACCGCCCCCGGGCAGGTGACGGATTCCTTCGTACGGCTCAGAGATGAGGGCACGGCTCAGAGGTGAGGGACCGTCACGGCCGTCCGCCCCGGGTGCTGACCGTCCGCTCCGCCGAGAACCCGCCCCACGTCCCGTCGGGCAGCCTGGCCCGGATCCGCACCCGCAGGGTGACCCCGGCCTCCCGCCCCACATAGAAGCCGTACGTCGCGCGGTCGCCCGGCGGCTCGCCGCCGAACACCAGCGAGGTCGCCGTCCGGCCGTCCAGCTGGACCTGGTACTCCGTGACCACGCCGTCCGCGCGCGGCGGCACCCAGGAGAGGTCCAGGTAGTACGCCCCGTCGTCGGCGAGCCGGGTGCTCGCGCGGAAGTCGGTGGGCGCGGTGCCGCGCCCGTCGTCGGTGCCCGGCGCGGTGGTGAGCCGGACGGCGCCGCTCGCCGGGGAGAGGTTGTCGGCCGCGTCGCGGGCCCGCACGGTGAAGGAGTAGCGGGTGCCCGGCCGCAGCCCCGTGACGACGGTCGCCGTCTGGCTCCCGCCCACGCTGTGGATCTTCGTGCCGCCCTGGAGGATGTCGTACGACAGCACGCCCCGGTCGTCCGAGGACGCGGACCACGACAGCTGCACGGCCCGGCTGCCGATCACCTTGCCGACCGGATGCCCCGGAGGCGTCGGCGCCGCGCTGTCCGCTTTCCCGGCCGCCGGGGTGGTCGCCCGGACCTCGGCGCTGGGCGGGCCCAGACGTCCGTCGGCGTCCCGGGCGCGCACGGTGAAGACGTACAGGGTGGACGGCCTGAGCCTGGTGACGTCCACCATGTGCGTCGAACCCGGCACCTCCTTCACCAAGGTGGTGCCGCGATACACCTCGTAGACCTCGACGTCCCGCCCGGCGGCATTCCACATGACATGCACGCTGGTCGCGCTGCCGGGCGCGGCGGTCACGCCCACCGGGGCGCCGGGGAGCCGGCCGGTCTCCTCGCCGCCGCTCCAGCCGCAGGAGGCGACCAGCGCGAGCGTCCCGCAGAGCGCTGCACGGAGCGCGAGGACATGGCGCACGGTACGGCCTCCCCGGGACGGAATTGGTCCGGACCAATATGGCGCCGTCGGCGGGAACACATCAAGAGGGCCGTCATTGGTGACCGGACGGAACGGTTACGTATGCTGAAGCTCCTCACGGCCGAACTTCCCTTGAGGGCTAGGGAGTTCGTGCCCTGGCGCGGGCCGCTGTCGTCGCTGTTCCCGCGCCGGACGCGGGCGGCCGGGCCGCCGGAGCCGACGCAGGCTCAGGCGCCCGGCCCCTGTCGGGAGTTCGGGACATCCGCCGACACGCCGGGGGCGTGCACCGTCCGGCCCCCTAACGGTGGCCGGGTCATTGAAACGGCATCAGATTTGGCTGAGTGCCCGTCAATGTCCCCCAGGAGAGGGTCCCTTATCGTGCGTGTCCAGTCACTGACGCTGGCCGCGGCAGGCGCCGCCCTGCTCGCCCCGACGACGCTGCCCGCCGCCGAGCCGCAGGCCTGGCGGGAACCGGTGGTGCGCCACGAGGGCGATGTCCGCGCCGCCGACCTGCTGGCCAAGGTGCGTGACTGCGCCCCCGTCTCGCGCGGCCGCTACCGCAGCGACGACGGCAGGCCCGCGACCATCCCGGTCTGCGGCACCGAGGACGCCGTCTTCTGGAAGGCGGACATGGACATCGACTGCGACGGACAGCCCGGCCGGCGCTGCAACCGCCGCACCGACCCGCTGTTCTCCGACGCCACCGCCTACCAGCAGTCCGACGGCCGGCACCTGAACGCCGAGCGTCTTCCGTACATCGTCGTGCCCACCCCGAGCCGCATCTGGAACTACCGCGCGAGCGACGTCCGCGGCGGCTCGGTCGCGGCCGTGATCTACCGGGACCGGGTGCAGTACGCGGTGGTCGGTGACGTCGGACCGCGCGACATCATCGGCGAGGCCTCCTACGCCAGTGCCCAGGCGCTCGGCATCCGCCCCGACCCGCGCGGCGGCGGCACGGACTCCGGGGTCACCTACATCGTCTTCAAGGACTCGCAGGTGAAACCCATCGAGGACCATGCCGCCGCCGTCGCGACGGGGGAGCGGCTGGCGCGGCTGTTCGTACGCGGCCGCTGAGCTGCGGGAGGGTCAGACGGCCGACCAGCCGTCGTCGACCGGCAGGATCGCGCCGTTGATGTTGCTCGCCGCGTCCGAGGCGAGGAACACGATGGCGGCGGCCTGCTCCTCCGGCTGCGCCAGCCGGCCGACGTTGACGAAGTGCGGGCCGAGCGCGGCCGGGCCGTGCGCCTCGCGGTCGGCGTCCACCACGATGCCGGTGGCGGTGCCGCCCGGCGCGATGGCGTTCGCCCGGATGCCCTGCTTGCGGTACATGACGGCCAGGGACTTCGTCAGGCCGACCACACCGTGCTTCGAGGCCGTGTAGGCGGCGCCCGCCGCGCTGCCGCGCAGCCCGGCCTCGGACGCCGTGTTGATCACTGCGCCCTTGCCCGCCTTGAGCATGTGCGGCAGCACCGCGCGCGTGAGCAGGAACGGGGCGGTCAGGTTGACCCGGATGACCCGCTCCCACTCCGCGTCGTCCACGTCCGCGAGGGCCGACATACGGTCCATGATCCCGGCGTTGTTCACCAGCACGTCCACGCCGCCGAAGCGCTCCACGGCGGTCCCGGCGACCTGGTCCACGACGGCCTGCTCGCTGAGGTCCCCGGTGACGGCGACGGCGGTGCCGCCCGCCTCCTCGATCTCCTTGACGACCGTCTCGGCGCCCTCGGCGTTGAGGTCCGCGACCAGGACCTTGGCGCCCTCGGCGGCGAAGGCCAGGGCGGCGGCGCGCCCGATGCCCGAGCTCGCTCCGGTGACGATGACGCTGCGTCCGTCGAGTCCAGTGGCCATGGCTGTTCCTGTCTGTGCGGTGCGAGGGCGGTGTGCCCGGTGGTGTCTCCACTCTACGACTTAATGTCTGTGAGTGACATAAAGTGGTGGTGGAGAATTCCGGGAGACCGATCACCGGAGCCGGAGGAACACATGACCGCAGCCCGCGGACGTACGGGACGACCCCCGCTGACCGACGAACGCAAGGCCGAGATCCGGCTGGAGATCGCCCGGGCCGCGGTGGACCTGTTCGTCGGCCAGGGCGTCGCGGCGACCACCGGCGAGCAGATCGGGCAGGCCGTGGGCGTCTCCGCGCGCACCGTCTGGCGCTACTTCCCGAGCAAGGAGAGCTGCGTCCAGCCGCTGTTCACGGCCGGCATCGACGTCATCGCGGCCTGTCTGCGCGAATGGGCTCCAGGGCAGCCCCTGGAAGAGCTCTTCGACCGGCGCCTCGCGGCCGACCCCACCTTCGTCGCCGGACCGGAACGGGCCACGGTGGGCTCACTGGTCCGCCTCACCCGCACCGAGCCGGGCCTGCGCGCCGTCTGGCTCCAGACGTACGACGAGGCCGAACCGGCGTTCGCCCGCGCCCTCGCCGAGCGCGCCGGCCTGCCCGCGGACGATCTGCGCCCCACGGTCCAGGCCGCCATGTTCAACGCGGCCCTGCGCTCGGCGGTCGAGCACTACGCCTGGCGCACGGCCGACGCGCCGACCGACCGGGCGAGGGCGGAGGCGGAGCTGGTGACAACCATGCGCTCGGCTCTCGCGGTGGTGGCGGAGGGGCTGGCCTGAGGACGGCGGAGGGGCTGGCCTGAGGACCCCTCGGCCCTGAAGAAGCCCTCACACCTTCCGGTACGTGTACGCCTCCGCGGCCGCCGCCTCCACCGCCGCCAGGTCGGCGCCCGTGGCCGCCGTGACGACCGCCGCGATCGCGCCCTCGACGAACGGGGCGTCCACCAGGCGGGTGCCGGCGGGGAGTTCGTCGCCCTCGGCGAGGAGGGCCTTCACCGTGAGGACCGCGCTGCCGAGGTCGGTGAGGATCGCGACGCCGGCCCCGCGGTCCACCGAGGCGGCCGCCGCCGCGATGAGCTCCGAGCTGGTCCCGAGGCCGCCGCCCTCCGTGCCGCCCGCCGGGGCGACGGGCACCGTGACTCCGCCACCCGTCAGCCCCTTCGCCAGCTCGGCGACCGACGCGGCCACGTCCGCGCTGTGCGAGACCAGCACGATCCCGACGAGCTTGTCCTCACTCACCGTTCGCCTCGGCAGCCTCGGAGAGTCCCGCGATCAGCAGCGCGGACGAGGTGGCGCCCGGATCCTGGTGCCCGATGCTCCGCTCCCCGAGATAACTCGCCCTGCCCTTGCGGGCCTGCAACGGCGTCGTCGCCAGGGCGCCTTCCTCGGCGGCGGCCCGCGCCGCGGCGAACCCGTCACCGAGGGCGTCCACGGCGGGCACCAGCGTGTCGATCATGGTCTTGTCGCCCGGCGCCGCACCGCCCAGCGCCATGACCGCGTCCACCCCCGCACGCAACGCCTCGGCGAACTGCCCTTCGCTCACCTCCGCTTCGTCCCCGAGCGCCTTGCCGGTACGCCGCAGCAGCGTCCCGTACAGCGGCCCGGACGCCCCGCCGACCGTCGAGATGAGCTGCCGCCCGGCGAGGGTCAGCACCCCGCCGGGCGTGCCCGGGGCCTCCTTCTCCAGGATTGCCGCCACGGCCCGGAACCCGCGCTGCAGATTGCTGCCGTGGTCGGCGTCCCCGATGGGCGAGTCGAGTGCGGTGAGCCGTTCCGCCTCCCGGTCGACGGACGCGGCGGTCGCCGTCATCCAACGGCGGAAGAAGTCGGCGTCGAGCATGAAATCCCCTTGCGTGGTAGGTACGTTGACTGCCCGCAGGTCCGGCTCACACGCCCCAGCGCAGCCCCGCCGTCTTCACGGGCGCGTCCCACAGCCGCAGCAGCTCCTCGTCGACCTGGCACAGGGTGACCGAGGCGCCCGCCATGTCGAGGGAGGTCACGTAGTTGCCGACGAGCGTGCGCGCCACGGCGACCCCACGGGCGGTGAGCACCCGCTGCACCTCGGCGTTGAACCCGTACAGCTCCAGCAGCGGTGTCGCACCCATGCCGTTGACGAGCACCAGCACCGGATTGCGCGGATTGAGATCCTCTAGGACCGCGTTCACCGAGAAGTCGGCGATCTCGCCCGAGGTCATCATCGCCCGCCGCTCCCGGCCCGGTTCACCATGGATGCCGATGCCCAGCTCCAGCTCCCCGTCGGGCAGATCGAAGGTGGGGCTGCCCTTGGCGTACGTCGTGCAGGCGCTCAGCGCGACGCCGAAGCTGCGGGAGTTCTCGTTGACCTGACGGGCGATCGACTCCACCCGCTCAAGCGGTTGCCCCTCGTCCGCCGCCGCCCCGGCGATCTTCTCCACGAAGAGCGTGGCGCCCGTGCCGCGCCGGCCGGCCGTGTAGAGGCTGTCGGTGACCGCCACGTCATCGTTGACGAGCACCTTCGCGACCTGGATGCCCTCGTCCTCGGCGAGTTCGGCGGCCATGTCGAAGTTGAGCACGTCACCGGTGTAGTTCTTCACGATGAACAGCACCCCGGCCCCGCTGTCCACGGCCGCCGCCGCCCGCACCATCTGGTCCGGCACCGGGCTCGTGAACACCTCGCCGGGGCACGCCGCCGAGAGCATGCCGGGACCCACGAAGCCACCGTGCAGCGGCTCGTGCCCCGAACCGCCACCGGAGACGAGGGCCACCTTTCCCGCGACGGGAGCGTCCCGCCGTACGATCACCCGGTTCTCGACATCGACGGTGAGCTCGGGATGAGCGGCCGCCAGGCCACGCAACGCGTCCGCGACTACGGTCTCCGGGACGTTGATGAGCATCCTCATGGGTACCTCCTGGTGAGACTAGCAGATGAGCCCATGACCTTTGTTTTTGCAGGTCAATGCGGGTCTTGCTGGTTGTCGATCTTGGCGGTCCGTGGCGATCGGAAGCGGGTTCTGGCGGTACTGATGCTGACTTAATGCTGACTTTGATGACGGGTTGTCAGGTACTGGTGGCGCGGTGGGCGTGTGGCGGCGGGAGTGCTGCTGTCGGCAGTATCGACCTTGCGGCAGCGAAGGTCACGTGGGTGCGCCCAGCCACGTTGTGCGCCTCGGTGGTCGCCGGAGCGGTGGTGTACGGCACGTACGTGCACCCGCGGCAGCCCATGCTGCGGGGCGGAGCCAATGGAGGGTCTGGTCTGTTGGAAACAGCGGGGACTCTCGCGTGCTGCGTGCACGCTGCCGTGTGGTCGATCTCCTGCGAATAGAGCGGCGGTGCCGACCCTGGACGTTGGCCTGATGCTGAAATGACACTCGCTCCGATGGGGGGACGGGCTCATGGGGCCGGGCCCGTGACACGGTGGGACAGGACCTCGACGGATCGAGCTGTTACGGGTGCTCTCCCTGACCTGCTTTGGGAAGGTGCTTGTCTTGATACGGCTGCTGGTGTGGTCCTTGAGCCTTTTCCAAGCTGGCGGTGCTGACCGGGGGTTGGACAGTCCTGCGCAACGACGAAGCTCCTGGTAGACGGGTTCTCGACCAAGATCACCCGTGTCCGCCAGGAGCTTTGCGTGCTTGTCTACCCGTCCTCGATCGATCTGTCCAGCCGCACCTTGCGGTTCCTGTCCGGGCAACTCACGGCCAGGCGGCAGGAGATCGGGACACGCTGGCGACGCCTACCCACGGCACGTCAGGCCCTGCTCGCCTTGGCCCACCTGCGATGCGGCGACACCCCGTACTACTCCGGGAACACAAACGCCACGGCATGAACGTCCAGGTCCTGACCGATCCGTTCGGACGGCTGTTCTTGCCTCACCGGCCCTGCCCGGCTCGACGCACGACCTGACCGCCGCGCGAGAGCACGGCATCCTCGAAGCCCTCACCGACGCCGGACTCAGGTGCTGGGCGGACAAGGCGTATCAAGGCGCCCGTCGGGACCGTCCGGGTTCCGTTCCGGGGCCGACGCCTCAAGAAATGGAAGCGCCGCCACAACACCACCCACGGGAAGATCCGCTGCCTCGGCGAGCAGGCCATGGCCACCCTCAAGAGCTGGCGCCTCCTGCGGAAGCTGCGCTGCAGCACCAACCGCATCACCAACGTCGTGAAGGCCGTCCTTGTCCTTCACCACGCATCAGCGCGAGGTTGGAAAAGGCTCAATGATGCCGATGCTCACCGACGGCAGCGCCATGACGCTGAGCAGATAGCCGAGTTGGCCGGCCATCACATCGGTGCCGCCGATGCGGTACCGCAGCACGCTCTCCTCCGGCAGGATCGCGAATCTGTGGTTCCCGTAGACGACCTGCTGCTTCTCTACGCGCACCTTGACGGTCGCCGGCACATTGGTCGGTGCCCCCCGAACACGGGATCAGTCAGACTGCGTGGCGGCCGGACGGCCCGCGCGGGCTCGGGCCACCTCGGCGAGAGTCGCCCAGTCGCGTTCGGACCATCCGGCGGCCAGGGCCTGGAGCAGAGCGTCCTGGACGAGGCTCGCGGTGGGCAGGGCGAGTTGGTGTTCGTGTGCTGCCGAGAGCGCGAGCCTGGTGTCTTTGAGACCCAGTGGGACGGTGAAGCCGGCGGGCGCGTAGCGGTGCTCGGCCATGAGGGCGCCGTAGCCGGAGTAGACCGGCCCGGGGAACAGCGAGTTGGAGATCAGCTCGATGAACGAACGCGCCTCGATGCCATGGCTCTCGACCAGCGACGTGGCCTCCGCGGTGGCCTCGATGGCGGCACCGAGCAGGAAGTTGACCGCGATCTTGACGACGTTGGCCTGCGCGGGCCGGTCGCCGAAGTCCCAGACACGGGCCGCCAGCTCCGCCAGCACCGGCCGCGCCGTGGCCAGGGCGTCCGGCGGCCCCGCGGCCAGGATGTTGAGCTTTCCGGCGGCGGCGACCCCCGCGCGGCCCAGTACCGGCGCGGCGACGTACCCGATGCCGTGCTCGGCGTGTACCCGTGCCGCGGTGGCGGCCAGGTCGGACGAGACCGTGGCCATATTGACGTGGACCTGGCATTCGGCCGCGGCGAGGACACCGCTGTCCAAGACCTGCTCGTGCACGCTCGCGTCGTCGGCGAGGATGCTCAGCACGACGGGCCGGGCGAAGGCCTCGGCGAGGGCCGCGGCCGGCTTCGCTCCGGCGGCGGCCAGTTCCTCGACGGCGGCTCGTGAACGGTTCCATACCGTCACTTCGTGCCCGGCCTGGAGAAGACGGCGTGCCATGGGCTTGCCCATGGTGCCCAGCCCTACGAATCCGATCTGTGCCATGTGGTCGGCTCCCGGTCATCGGCGGAGCTCACCACGCGGGTGGTGAGCCTGATGGTGTCGGTGTACTACAGACGATCTTCTGGGCCGTCCTCGCGGGTGGCGAAGACGGCAACGGTGGGGCGACCGGACCGTAGGGCTCCACGGCGAGCACCTGGGTATCGCGTGGTGGCCGGCCGCCCACCAAAAGCCGGGTTCGCGCCGGACTCCGGCAAGGTGAGGAGCACCCGGTCGGCTGCCTGGTACGGCAGAACCTCGCCGACCGCGCGGCGCGCGGCTCGGTGCTTGCGAGGACGCGGGTCGGCGAGGCCCGTCAGCGGGTCAGCCGCCGGTGTAGTCCAGGGCGAACCGCTCCGCGCAGATGTCGTCGAGGGCTGCCATGAACCTCTCGTGGGCGGGGTGGTTCCAGTAACGGTCGAAAGCGGCCTTGTCCGTGAACCTGCCCAGACAGCCGTGGGTGTAGCCCCGGGAAAGCCCGGAGACGTTGGTGTTTTCGCCCCAGCTCAGGTCGCTGAGGCCGTCGATGCCGTCGGCGAGCCCGGCCGAGAGGTCGCCCAGCGCCTTGGCTAGATCGCTCTCGCGACCCGGGTGGGGCTTGAAGACGACGTAGTGCTCCAGCATCCTCACACCCCCGAGGCGGTGGTCCGGCCGCCCGCCTGCCCGTTCACGGCGGCGCGGCCGTTGGGGGCGGCGCCGTAGGAGCCGGCGGTGAAGCTGTGGCCGTTCCAGTACCGGTTGCCCGCCACCAGCAGTTCCTCGGCCGGGAACCGGGTGATGACCCGGGGCCCGTCGGCGGTGACGACGACCTCCTCCTCGATCCGGGCCGCGGAGGAGCCGTCCTTGGTGGGCCAGTAGGTCTCCAGGGCGAAGACCATGCCCTCCTCGATCGGCACCGGGTTCTCGAGGGAGTGGTAGCGGCTGATGAGGGGCTGCTCCCAGACCGACAGCCCGACGCCGTGGCAGTACTGGAGTCCGAAGGCCTCCTCCTCGCTGGAGTAGCCGAGGTCCGCGGCGCTGGGCAGGGCGAGGGCGACGTCACGGCTGGAGGCGCCGGGGCGGACCGCGGCGATGGCCTGGTCGATCGCGTCCCGGGCCCGCTGGTAGGCGTCCCGTTGGGCGGCGTTGGCGCTGCCGACGTTCATCGTGCGGTAGTAGCAGGTGCGGTAGCCGTTGAAGGAGTGGATGATGTCGAAGTACGCCGTGTCGCCGGGGCGGGTGATCCGGTCGGAGAACACGTGCGGGTGAGGGCTGCACCGCTCGCCGGAGATGGCGTTGACCGCCTCCACCTCCTCCGAACCGAACTCGTAGAGCACCCGGTTGACGAGCGCGACGGCCTCGTTCTCCTTCATCCCCACGTGCAGGGTGCGGTAGAGCTCGTCGTAGGCGGCGTCGACCATGCCGGCGGCGTGGTCGAGCAGCGCGATCTCGTCGGCGGTCTTGATGCGCCGCGCCTGCTGCATGAGCTCCTGGCCGTTGACGATGTGCAGCCCCTCGGCCTCCAGGGCGCGCAGCACCGGGATCTCCACGACGTCGATCCCGATCGGCTCGCCGGCCAGACCGCGCTCGCGCAGATGGTCGGCGAGGCGTTTGGCGTTGCCGGCCTCGACGCCGACGTCCTCCGGGATGGAGCCGCGCCAGCTGGAGATGCCGGCCTGCCAGCTCGACTCGGGCAGCCACGAGGCGTGCGCCTTGTGCTGGCGGGCGGCCGAGCCGATGTCCCACAGGATCGGGTCGGCGCCGCGCATGAGCAGCACGCAGCGGAAGAGCTTGTCGCGGGCCCAGTTCCCGATGTGGGTGGCGGTGGTGTAGCGGATGTTGTTCTGGTCGAAGAGGATCAGCGCGCCGAGGTCGGAGGACTCCAGCACGGCGCGGGCGCGGGCGAGCCTCTCGGTGCGCAGCCGCGCGAAGTCGACGCGCTCCTCCCAGTCGACGCCGAGGGTGGCGCCCGGTGAGGCGATGGTCGGGGGCATGAGGGGTCTCCTTCGAGTGTGGGCTCAGGCCATGGCCGAGGTGCTGAGTGGCAGCCGGAAAATCGGCTTCAGACGGGGGCGTACTCGCCGGCCTCGGCGGTCGCGGGGGCGACCTGGGGAACGGAGTCGGTGCGGCCCGCGAGTTCCCACGCGCTGCGGATGATCCGCGCGGTCGACAGGCCGTACTTCTCGAACAGGTAGGGGGCGGTCTTGGAGCCCTCGGCGAAGGTGTCGCGCAGGCCGATGCGGCGCAGCGGCGCCGCCACGCCGGCCTCGGCGATGGATTCCGCGACCGCCGATCCGAGACCGCCGATGATGCCGTGGTTCTCCACCGAGACCACCCCGCGGGTTCCACGGGCGGCCGCCACGACGGTGTCGTGGTCGAACGGCTTGAGCGTCGGGGCGTTCACCACCGCGGCGTCGACGCCGTTCTCGCGCAGGACCGCCGCGGCCTGAAGAGTGGCCGCAAGCATCATGCCGCTGGTCACCAGGAGGACCTCCGCCCCGTCCACCAGTCGTTGCGCGGCACCGATCCTGAAGACGTGGTCGTCGTCGAAGACCACCGGGATCTCGCCGCGCTTCAGCCGCAGGTACACCGGCCCGGGCTCGTCGGCGATCAGCGGCACGACCTTGCGGATCTCGACCGCGTCGGCCACGTCGATCACCGTCATGTTCGGCAGCGCGCGCATGATCGCGACGTCATCGATGGCCTGGTGGCTGGGACCGCCCGGGGTGGAGACGCCGGGCATGAACCCGACGATCCGCACGGGCAGGTTCGGGTAGGCGATCGCGTTGACGATCTGGTCGAGGGGCCGGCGGGTGGCGAAGACGCCGAAGGTGTGGACCCACGGCTGCAGGCCCTCACGAGCCAGGGCCCCGGCCATCGACATCATGTTGGCCTCGGCCATGCCGGCGTGGACGAACCGCTCGGGCAGCGCGTCCTGGAACAGGTCGATCTCGCACTGGCGGGTCAGGTCGCCGGAGAGGCAGACGATGTCCTCCCGTTCCCGTGCGAGTCGCACCAGGGCTTCGCCGTAGGGCTTGAGGACGGTGGAGTAGGGCGCTTCACGCATGGGTCTCGTTCTCCGCGAGCTCGTCGGGCACGTCCAGCTCGGCGAGTGCCCGTGCTGCCAGCGGGGCGGGCAGCTTGATGAAGTGGCCGTCCGCGTCCGGCGGCAGGCAGTCGAGCCCGTGGACCGTGGAGGTCCGTGAGATCACGACCGCCGGCCGGTCGTCGTCGCGTGCCCGGTCGAGTGCGGCCCGGATCTGCGCCGGGTCGTGGCCGTCGACCTCCTCGACATGCCAGCCGAAGGCACGCCACTTGTCGCCGAGCGGCTCGATGGTGGTGATCGAGCTGACCGGTCCGTCGACCTGGGAGTCGTTGGCGTCGAGCAGGACGACGACGTCGGACAGCCGGTGGTGGCCGGCGAACAGGGCCGCCTCCCACGTCTGGCCCTCCTCGACCTCGCCGTCACTGACCAGCACGTAGGTCGTGCGCTCGCCCTCGGCTCCGCGGAGCCGGTCGGCCAGCGCGAACCCGACCGCACCGGAGAGGCCCTGCGCGAGCGAGCCGCAGGTCAGTGCCACTCCCGGCGTGCGCTCGGTGCCGATCGCCTCCAGTTCGGCGCCGTCCTGACCGTAGGCGGCGAGCTGTTCGTCGGTCAGCTCACCGGCCTCCCGGGCCACGGCGTAGGCGGCGATGATGTAGTGCCCCGGGGAGCACACGAACCGGTCGGTGCCGCGCCGGAAGAACCCGGTGTGCAGGACGGCCATCTGCTCGGCGCCGGACAGTGCCTGGCCGAGGTAGCCGAAGCCGTGCGGGGCGACCATCTGCACCGCGCGCAGCCGGATACGTCTGGCCAGGTCCACCGCGGGATCCGGCCGACCGGCCGTGCTGTCCCCGGAGTTCGCGGTCGTCGTCGTGCCGTGCCCGGACCGGGCGCCTGTCGTCATGCTCATAGTTCCTCGGTCATGTCGACGTACCAGCGGACGCGCTCGTCGGCGAGCGCGGCCGTGCTGCCGAAGGCTCCCTTGACGAAGACAAGGGGGGTGGTGCTGGTCCCGATGTCGAGCGCCACGACGCGGCCCAGCACCCAGTAGTGGTCACCGACCTCCTCGACCCGCTCGATGGCGCAGTCGATCCAGGCCGCGGAGTTGGCCAGCACCGGGGCTCCGGAGTGGCCGGGCGTCCAGTCGATGCCGTCGAAACGACGCTCGGGCTCGCGGGAGAACGCCTGGCAGTAGTAGTCCTCCCGCGATCCGACGACGTTGACGACGAAGGCACCGTGGTCCCGGATCTCGGCGAACGCGCGCGAGGTCTTCATCGGGTAGAACGTCACCAGCGGCGGGTCGAGGGAGACCGAGCTGAAGGTGCCCACGACCAGGCCCACCGGTTGGCCGTCGCCGCCCAGCCCGGTGACGATGGAAACGCCGGTGGGGTAGTGGGAGAAGACCTTGCGCAGGGCCTTGGGTTCCATGGCCGGCGGTCCGGCCGCCGGGGGCGCCACCCGGGATTCGCCTGGGTCGTTCACCGCTGCTCCTCGCCCCGAGCGTTCGCTCGGATCTGCTCGTGTACTCATCCGTCATCGCCTCACACGTGGGCCGGGATGGGAGTCGAGGAGCCGAGCAGCAGCTTGCCGTAGTTGTCGGTGGCGATGCCCGGGGTGGCATGGACGTGGCTGCCACCGGTGCCCAGGTCGCAGTAGATGCGGCTGAGCGCGTTGTTCTCCATGAAGCTGCTGGAACCGGCGGCCTTGAGCAGGAGATCGACGGCCTCGGTGACGAGGTCGACCACCATGCCGGTGTCGTGGCGGACGCGGGCACGGGTGAGCTCGTCCATGTACCCCTCGCCCGCGAGGGCGTTGGAGTCGATGTCGTACGCCGACCGGCGCACCAGCAGCTCGGCCACGTCGACGAGCCCCGCGGCCCTGGCGACCGACAGCTGGTGGCTCGGGGACTCCTTGCTCTGGGTGTAGCGGGTGCCCGCGACGCCCTTGGTCTTGATCCGCTCCACCGACTGTTCGAAGGCGGCCTTGGCCAGGCCCACCAGCACCGCGCCGAAGATCACGGTGCCGGTGGGCAGGAACGCGGCGCGGGAGCGCGGCTCGCTCTCCTTGAACTCGGTGGCGTACCGGCCCTCCACCAGGTCCTCGAAGTACTGGATGCGGTGCTCGGGCACGAACGCGTCCTCGGCGACGACGGTGTCACTCCCGGTCGCCCGCATGCCGATGGGGAACCAGGACCGCTCGACACTCCACTGACCGGGGCACAGCAGCGCCAGACCGTGCCGCAGGCTGCCGTCGGGCTGCTCGACCAGGACCCCGTGGAACCCGTGGGTGGCCGCGAAGGACCCCGAGGCGTACCCCCAGCGTCCCGAGACCCGGTAGCCGCCCTCGGTACGGGTGGCCTTGCCCTGCGGGGCGAGGACGACACAGGAGGTCGCGTCGGGGTTGTCCCCCCACAGGTCGTCCTGGCCCTGCTTGGCCAGCGTCGAGGCGAACCAGTTGCCGATGTTGAGCAGCATCACCGACCACGCCGTCGAGCCGTCGGCACGGGCGAGCTCGGTGAGGACATCGCTGAACGTGCGCGAGTTCGCCTCGTAGCCGCCGTACCGGCGCGGGACCGTCAGCCTGAGCAGACCTGCCTCACGCAGGGCGGCGATGACGTGGTCGGGCACGTGCCCGATCCGCGCGCCCTCCTCGGCGGCCTCCGAGATGAGGTCCTTCAGCGCGACGGCTCGTTCGATGAGTTCGACGTCGGGGTGAACCGACTCGGCGTCAGCGGCGGCCGGCGCCTCGGCCGGCGTGGGAAACGCTGTGGTCATCGGGTGCTCCGGAGGGGCTAGGCGGTAATCGGTGCAACGCCCTCACCGTGGTACCGGCGCACTTCGCGGTGTAATGGTCAGCACTCACCAGAAACACGCGGAGGCTGCGACCTGTGGCACAACATCCGGGTGTCGCGGAGTCGTCCTGGGTGCATGTTGCACATCGCCTGTACCGCTTTGCACAGACCGTGCGCAGGACGGCGCCGCCGGGGGAGGTCACGGGCGCCCGCACCGACCCAGGGATGCCTGCCCGGTCAGTGTCACAGGGACCTTCGGTCAGGTGTGAACCAGACGCCCGAACCAGGTCTGACCCGCATGTCTTGGCCATTGCCCCGGTGGGGCACTGTGCCTAACATCGGCCCATGTCGTCACCGTTGCTTCTCGATTACAGCTGGGTGCGGCACCTGCACCCCCAGTCAGACGCTCCCACGCACCCTGTGAGCTCGCTGAGCTGCCAGCGTCGCGCCACGGACGTCATCGGTGAGACCGCGACGGCATGGGGAGTCCAGACAGGCGGACGGATGGCGGCCTACATCCTCGACACGCTGATCGAATGGCCGGGCAGCCGCTCGGAGGAGGAACGACAGATCCTCGGCCGGGCCACGGAGGCCACCACCCTCGACACGCTGGCCGCGTTGGTCACGGGCGACGATTCACACCTGACCAACTCCTTCGAGCCCAGCGAGAACGTCACCTATTACATCCGCAACCGGATTCCGTTCCAGGAGGTGATCCGCAACGTCCATACCGGGCAGGAGTTCCTCGTCCAGGAGCTCATCGACGCCATCGCCCGGCTGGTCCCGTCGGAGGACCGCGTCGCCGCCATCAGCCGGATGACGCGTGATGTGACCGCCTGCTGGTCCAACTTCATCACCCAGCTGAGTGCGGACTACCGACGCCAGCACGAGGAATGGAGTCACAGTGCCGAAGGAAACCGTGCCCGCCTGATCCGCAACCTGCTGCACAACAGGAACACCGATCCCGTCGAGGCCGGCAGGATGCTGAAATACGATCTGCAGCAGCCGCACACCGGAGCCCTCGTGTGGTTCTCCGGCCTCGACCCCGAAGCGGTGCGCCTTATCGACCTGCCCTCGCTGGCCCACGAGATCGCCGAAGCCACCGAGTCCGCCTCCCATCTGGCGATGACCTACCCGGGGCAGCGCATCGAGCTGTGGCTCGGAGCACCTCGGCGACCCGCGGCAGAGGTTCTGCGGCAGGGGCCCTGGCCCCAGTCCATGCGTGCGGCCTTCGGTACGCCCCAAGCAGGAGTGGGTGGTTTCGTGGCCACCCACGACGAGGCCATGGCCGCTGGGAGAGTCGCCTGGCACAGTTCCAACCTCGGGCGGGTCGTGAACTACCCCGATATCGAGCTGCTCTCCTTGCTCACGGCGGATCTGGAACTCGCCCGGCGATTTGTGTCCCGCGTCCTGGGGCCCATCGCCGGCACGGATGCCCGGTCCGTCGAGCTGCGGGACACCCTTCGTGCCTGGATCGACTCGTCCCAGAGCATCGCGGCCACCTCGCAGGCGCTCTATCTGCACCGCAACACTGTCAACTACCGGCTGAAACAGATCAACGAGCTGCTGGGCGACGACCTGAATCCCACCTCACTGCGCTGTGCACTGGTCATCGTCGACTCGCTGCCCGACCTCATGGCGAACTGATCCACCACCGGTCGCCGAGGGCATCCTCCCCTCTCACGGAATCTGTCCGAGGGCGAGTGCGGTGACCCGCGGCCGATGCACTGTGTACAAAGGCGATGCGTCTTTCTAGCGGACATGCACCTAGGTTCCGACGGTGGCCGTAGCCGAGACTTCACGTGTTGACAGCCGTACATGTGGAGGCGTGTAGCCGTGACGCACCAGTCCACCATCGACTTCCGAGAACGATCGGTCTGGATCACTCTCGCCCGCGGGGCTCGTAACATGCTCGACGCGGAAATGACCGCCTGGCTGTGTGACGCGGTTCGATCCGCGGACGAGCACGAGTCGTCGGCGATCGTCATCACAGGCGCCGGCACGGTCTTCTGCGGTGGTGCGGACGGGGCCCACCTGCGTGAGACGGGCACGGCCAAGCAGTTCGCCGACGCTGTGGTCCAGCTGTTCGAACTGCTTCACTCGGCATCTACTCCCGTCATCGCCGCGATCAACGGAGATGCCCTCGCCGGAGGATTCGGGCTGGCGTGCATGGCCGACATCGCGGTGGCGGCGGACGGTGCCCGTCTCGGCACGATCGAGGCGTCCCTCGGGACCTGGGCGATGATCGCTCAGGCTCCCGCCCTGGCTCGGGTGCCACCGAAAGCGGCGATGACGAACCTCCTCACCGGTGTGCCCTTCTCCGCCCAGGAGGCGCTGCGGTTCGGCATCGTCGACGCCGTGGTCGACTCCGAGGAAGTGCGCGGCTCTGTCGACCGGTACTTGGATCTGCTGGAACCCGGGAAATCGGCGGCCCGGTTGGGCCGGCCGCTGATGCGCCGCGTGGTGAATCCCCACCTCGGTCGCGATCTGCGCGAGGGAGCCGACGCGTTCGTCGCGATGTTCGGATGAGACCGGAGCGTACGCAGTGCTGTCAAGAAATCCGCAACGGGTAGTTTCGGAAATCCGCGAGAATCAGGATCTGAAATGGACAAGTTCATCGAAAACATTGGGCTCGACGTCGCCTTCCGTGCGGCGAATCCAGTTTCCGATTCTGAGGTGCCGATCCCGGACGTACACCCGGAAACCGTTGTGTTCCGCAAGGGGAGCGTCAACGGAGAGGGATCCTACCCGCTGCCCTGTGACATCGTCGTGGAACGGGACCTCGGCATCCCGATGCGTGACGGCGTCACACTGCTGGCAGACCTCTACCGCCCGGACACCACGGCCGAGCTTCCGACGATCCTCGTGTACACCATGTACGTGAAGCGTGGCGGCTTCTGGAACAAGCATTTCTCCGCCACAGCCGTCGGCGTCCCGGCGAGCCTCCTCTCGGGACTGCAGGCGTTCGAAGCGCCGGACCCGGGTTTCTGGTGCGACAACGGATACGCGGTCCTCTACGTAGACGCGCGCGGAACGGCTCATTCCGGCGGGGACTACGCCTTCCAGGGCACCGCCACCGGCCGCGACATCTACGACGCCGTCGAATGGGCTGCCGAACAGTCGTGGTCCAACGGCAAGATCGGCATGAACGGGAACTCCTATCTCGCGGCCACCCAGTGGGCGGCTGCCGCACTCAACCCCCCGCACCTCGCGGCGATCGCGCCGTGGGAAGGGCTCATCGACTCCTATCGGGAAATCGTGGTCCGTGGCGGAATCCCTGACGTGGCCGACTTCTGGGAGAAGGACATCTACGGCCACATCTACGGCGAGAACCTCACCGAGGACGCTCTCGGCGAGAACGTACGGAGGTTCCCCACCTTCAACGCGTACTGGGCCGACAAACGGGCGGAGTTCTCGCAGATCTCGGTGCCGGCCTATGTCGTCGCGAGCTGGACCAGCCCGCTCCACACGCACGGCACCCTGCAGGCCTTCCGGGAAATCGGCACGGACAAGAAGTGGCTCCGCGTCCACAACAACCAGGAATGGGTCGACATCGCCGATCCCGACAGCCAGGCGGACCTCCTGAAGTTCTTCGACCGCTAGGCACCGAGCCCTCGACCCCGTCCTGTCCACGCCCAGTGAGCCCTACCTCACCCATGAGCGCGAGGACCTCATCGAGCCGAACACGGCCTACCCGGTGGAGCTGTCCCTGTGGCCGACCTCGATGGTTCTCCACGCCGGTGAGCGACTCGTGGTCGAGATCGCGGGGCATCCGGTAGGCCCGTGGGCGCCTG
This sequence comes from Streptomyces sp. NPDC046909, assembly GCF_040644695.1. Classification (NCBI taxonomy): domain Bacteria; kingdom Bacillati; phylum Actinomycetota; class Actinomycetes; order Kitasatosporales; family Streptomycetaceae; genus Streptomyces; species Streptomyces sp. NPDC046909. Next base: position 266,940 of record NZ_JBEYXC010000006.1, read on the forward strand.
ACGGTCTTCCCGGCGGGGACATCGATCTCGCTACGCGCAATCAGGGGGTACAGCGCGTCCTCACCGGCGGGGCGTACGACTCGCACCTCCTCCTCCCCGTCGTTCCCGAATAGGCCGGGCGAGGCTGCCCTGCCTTCCGCGTCCTCGGCACCGACCGAGGGCGAAGGTCATGCGGGCGGCGGGGTGCCAGGTCCGTTCAGACCGGGCTGGATGACATCGGAGTCGGCCGGTTGGTGGACTCCGGTGTCCAGCGCTGTGATCGAGTCGACCTCCGCCGGGGTGAGCGCGAAGTCGAAGACGTCGATGTTCCGCCTGATGCGTTCCGGATCCCCGGACTTGGGCACGGCGGACAGGCCCAGGTCCATGTGCCAGCGCAGCACGATCTGTCCGGGAGTCCTGGCGTACTTCGAGGACAGCCCGGTGATCACGGGATGGTCGAGCAGGTCCGTGCCCTTGCCCAGCGGACTCCATGACTGCGTCACGATGCCGAGCCGGCGGTGGTGGTCGCGCAGTTCGGTCTGGGCGGTCAAGGGGGAGAGCTGGATCTGGTTGACCGCGGGCACGGTGCCCGTCTCGTCGATGATCCGGTCGAGGTGCGCGGGCTTGAAGTTCGACACCCCGATCGCCCGCGCGCGTCCGTCGGCCAGCATCTTGGCGAACGCCTGCCAGGTGGGGACGCACAGGTCTCGTGCGGGGACCGGCCAGTGGATGAGGAAGAGGTCGACGTAGTCGACGCCGAGCGCGGCGAGGGAGGTATCCACCGCCCGCAGCGCGTTGTCGTAGCCGTGGTGGGCGCCTTGAAGCTTGGTGGTGACGAACACCTCCTGGCGGTCGAGGCCGGAGTCGCGGATGCCGCGCCCGACGGCGTCCTCGTTGCCGTAGGCGGCGGCGGTGTCGATGAGGCGATAGCCGTCGGCCAGGGCGGTGGTGACGGCGCGCTGTGCTTCCTCGTCCTTCAACGGCCAGGTACCAAAGCCGAGTTGAGGCATGGTGACGCCGTTGTTGAGAGTGAGGACGGGGGATGCGGAACTGGTCATGACGCTCGATTTCCTGGTGCGGGAAGAGAGGCGGGGCGGTTCAGTTCGGGTAGAGGCCGCCGTCGAGAGTGATCACCTTGTTGGTGAGATAGCCGTTCGTCAGCATCGACACCGCCATGGCCGCGACCTCACCGGGTTCGCCCAGGCGGCCGACGGGGATGGGGGCAGGCAGCTTCCCGCCCTGGCCTGCGTCGGCCGGCAGGATGCGGGTGCCGCCGATGAGTGCCGGGGCCAGCGCGTTGACGGTGACGCCGTCGCCCGCCACGCTCGCGGCCAGGGAGTGGGTCAGGCCGTGCAGGGCCGCCTTGCTCGCGGCGTAGTGCGGGCCGATGATGCCGCCGTTGAGGGCGGCCACGGAGGAGACGAACAGGATGCGGCCCCAGCCTCGCTCGACCATGTCCGGAAGTACCGCCTGCGCGAGCTGGAACGGCGCGCGGACGTTGACGGCCATGGTCAGGTCCCAGGCGTCGGTGTCCAGTTCACGCCAGCCGGTCCGGGCGCCGATGCCGGCCCCGGCGAAGAGCACATCGACCGAGCCGAACAGCCGCCGGGCATCCTGAGAGAGCACCGCGGCGGCCTGCGGTTCGGCGAGGTCGGCGTGCAGTACGGCCGCCCGTCCTGCGCCGTAGCGGGAGTTGACGGCCGCGGCGGTCGCCTCCGCGTCCTCGCCATGGCTGCTGTAGGCAAGGGCCAATCGGGCTCCTGCCTCGGCCAGGCGCAGGGCGGTCGCTGATCCGATGCCCCCGGAAGCGCCGGTGACCAGCGCCGTACGGCCCGCGAGAGGCGCTTCCTGCGTGTCGTCGTGCATGGCAATGTCCTTACACCGTGCGGCGCATGCGTGGAGCCGCCCGTACCGGGCGGCCGCTGTTCCTGCGGAACGGCTGTTCACGCGCGCCTCTTTGCAACGCTTCGGTTACATCGCCATCCTCGGGCGGGCCGAGCGCATTGTCAACCGAAGCGTTACATTGGTGCCATGCCGTACGACTCCGACGCCACCAGAGCCCGCATCTTCGACGCCGCGGTGGCCGAGTTCGCCGCCGTCGGGATCGGAGGCGCGCGCGTGGAGCGCATCGCGGAACGGGCCAAGGCCAACAAGTCGCTCATCTACCGCTACTTCGGCGGCAAGGAGCAGCTGTTCGCGGCCGTCCTCATGAGCGAGCTCGAGCAGCTCGCCGCCAGTGTCTCGATCGACCCCGACCGTGTTTCCGAGTACGTGGGAGAGCTCTTCGACTACCACGTGGCCCATCCGAACCTGATCCGGCTCATGACGGCCGAGGGCTTCCAGTACGGTGCCTCGGACGTGCCCGGCCAGAAGTCCCGCACCGCTTACTACCGGAGCAAGACCCAGGCCGTCCGCACGGCCCAGGAACAGGGGGGTGTGGACGGCTCCCTGGACGCCCGCAGCCTGGTTCTCGCACTGGTCGGCCTCGTCGGCTGGTATTTCGCCGCACCGCAGATCTCCCGCATGGTGATGGACCAAGACCCCTACGATCCCGACGTGCTCGCCGCGCACCGGTCGGCACTGACCGAGGCCGCGCGCCGGATCGTGACCGCGGGCTGACGGCCGACACCGGCGGCTGTGGCGCGAGCCGCCTGCCGAGCGTGGTCCCTGGTCCCCGAGCCCGCTCGGCGCCGGAGTCCAGCGTCGCCGACGTATGGGGGGAGAGGTGAATCCCGTTCCAGAAGAGCGGTCGGAGTTCGGTGTGCAGGACCCCGTCGATTCGGTGTCCGCCAGGGCCAGATGCTCGGTGACGGTATGCGCGTCCGTCCCGCGCAGGTCGATCTCCAGCGGCAGTGCAGTGTCCTGACCGCGGGTGGCGGCGAAGACGGTCACGGCGCCGGTCTCGTCGGCTACGGCGGTAGCGTGCAGCAGCGGTACGTCGTCGAAGCGGGCGGTGTCATGGGCGAAGCGGCGCACCTCCACCGTCGAGCGGCGCGGCGAATGCCTCCAGCAGCACTGCCGCATCGTCGACGCGCTGGCGGACCGGGACTCCGCGCAGGTTGAGGCCGCCATGCGCGCACACCCGAGTGACGTCTCCGAGAACATGCTCGGGCGGCACTGACCACCGGTAGCCCGAAGCCGTTCGGCTTGCCTCGCCGCTGTGGCTGCGGGACGGTCAGTCGGTCAACAGGATCGCGTGCTCGATACGGGAGGCGACCCGCAAGGGCCGCAAGCGGTCGATCCGAATCGGTGTGCGCCAGGACCCGCGGTGCGCTTCGACGCCGTCGAAGTCGTGGAACAACTCGTTCGTCATGAAGACGTTCGGCATTGGCCTGCCGTCCTCGTCCGTCGCTTGCAGGATCTCGAACCTCTCGCAGCTGGGCTCTTCGGCGAGCGCGTAGCGCGCCGTCTCGAGAAGGATCTCCCGCAGTTCGTCCTCGCATCCCGGCTTGGCTTCGAAACGCGCGATGATCGTGTACTTGGGCCCCGCCGTGTTCGAGGTCTCCGCACCCTTCTGCTCGTCGCTCTCGGACATCTCTCACTGCCTCCGTTGTTCTTCACTCGGTTTGGCTGGTGTTCTTCCGGATCTCGGCCAGTCGCGGTGCGTACCAGGCCACCGAGCCTCGGTCATCGGTCCCATTGACCTTGAGGTCGTCGGCTGTGAGTTCGAAGTCGAACACGTCGAGATGCGCCCGAATCCGCTCAGCCTATGCGGACTTCGGGACGGGGGAGGCCGTTCTGGAGATGCCGGCGAAGTGGGACCTGGGCTGGAGCCCGGTCATGGCGCTGCGCCGCTTCGGGACGTCGGGCCTTGTCAACAGATCTGGCCGGGCGCGAGCGGTGGCCAGGCCGTGACGGTCGTCCCGCGGCCGACGCGGGCTGCCCGCGGCTCCTCGTGGTGTACGAGCGGATTCACCCCGTGCTGCGATGAGGGTGCGGGCCGTGCTGTGCGGAGCGGCCTCGGCTGTCTCCTGCTCGACGGAGGTCTGGGCGCTCCAGCTCGACTGCGGCAACTTCTCCGCTGTCCGCTGGGTGACGGCGTCGCCCGCACGGGGAGTCCGGGATCGGGGAGCACGGCATGAAAGTTCCGCCCGGACTCGTGGTTGGCGTTCCCGTCGTCGCCGAGTGTCCCGGCTTCCGGTGGCGATCGGCCGGCCGCCTTCGAGGCGGTGCCGGAGCGGAGTCGGTCGGGGTGGCCGGTGAGGTGACGGAGGCAGGCATCGATGCCGTCCGGCTTGATTCTCGCCGGCTCTCGTCCGTCGGCCCGAGTGGTCATACCGGTGACGGGGCGGTCGGCTTGGGCGTGCAGGATCGTCCGAGACTGCCGACGACCCATGCTTCGGCGTCGGGCTTGTGGCAGCCGTGCGTCGGGGTCTTCCCGGCGAGCGTTCTGCCGGCTCGGTATTTTCCCGGAGAACAGCTGCACCCGAGGGAGTGTCCGTTGTGACGTTGCCCTACTCGTACTCAGCCGCATCCAGCGACCGCGGAACGGCCTCGTCCGTCTCGATGAGCAAGCACACCGAGACGGACGAATGAGCGGGGCCGTGGCCCATGCGCCGCCACGGCCGGCGCCTGGACCTGTCCAAGGACCGCCTCGGACTACATCACCACTGCTGGGTGATCCGGTCCAGGGCCGCTGACCGCGGTCCGGTCGAGTGCTGCCCGACGGGACCGCGTGGCTTCAGCACGAATTCTTGGCGAGCCAGGCGATGACGGCGTCGAGTACCTGGTCGTTGTTCCGCTCGATCATCATCAGGTGCCCGTTGCCATGAATGCCGAGTTCACCCAACCGGACGTGCTCGACATGAAGGCATCCGGCCTGCCTGAGGAACGCGACGGTGCCGACATCCATCGCGGCGGCGACGGACTGCTCGCCGGTGACGATGGCGATCGGGACATCGGCGAGGTGGGGCAGGCTCCGTACCGGCTCCGCCTGCAGCCGCAGGGGCGGGCCGCCCGCCTCGGTCGGCGCATCGACCAGCTCAAGGCCGCCGAGCTCGGTGGCCGGCGGCTCGAAGGTGAGCGGGCTGGCGGAAATGCCCCACGGCAGCGGGAGCGGCCCGGTGGGGCCAAGGGGCTCCAGCGCCACGACGGCGCGCACGAGATCGGGCCGCTCGTCCGCCATCAGCCACCCTGTCGGGCCGCCCGCCGAGTTGGTGACGACGATCGCCGGCCCGATGATGTCCAGCAACTGGGCACCGCGGCGCCGCATCACGTCGTGGTGCGCACTCAGGTCGCCGGGCATCGGGCTCATCGAGGCGAGCAACTGGGCAAGGGCCGGGTCGTCCGCCAGCCCCGTCCCGGGCCACTGCGTGTGGGCGGGATTGACCGCTCCGGCGAACATCGGACCGATGGTCTCGACAGACGGCTGCAGGCCCGCCGGGCCGTCCCCACTCGGCCGGACGGGCGAGCGACCGAAACCCGGCCGATCCACGACGTAGACCGCGTAACCGCGCTGAAGCAGCAAGGTCCGCCATCCCGGTCGGCCATCCGGCGTCCCCAGCCAGTCCAGCCCCTGGCCACCGCCGCCGTGGACCAGAACCACGGGGTAAGGCTGCGTCTGCTCTTCCGGCTTCTGGAACTCGACGTACAGCTGGCTGCCGTCGACCACGGTCTGGCCGTCGCGCTCCTCATATGTCGCGCCCACCCAGAAGTAGCCCTGTTCGGCGAGGCGGACCGCGCTCGTGGTCTTCGTCACCGTTGTACCGCCCTCCGGTGCCACAGAGTCAGTTGGCCTTTCCATTTCTTGCTCCTTCGGTAGCGGGATCGCTTCTCGGGCGAACGCAGTTAAGGGTCTTGATAAGCGGACGGCGAACGTCCGTGGCACCGATGGCCCGTTGCCAGGGGGCGGGCGGTCTGGCCGGGGGCGCCCGAGTTCGCGATAGCGGCCGATTCCTCCGCGCCGCACCGCGGTCGATTGCGAACTCGCCCTCGCGAGTCGAGCACCCCCGCCTCTCCCGAGCCTGGTCGGGCCGTGAACCGCCAGAGCCGTCATCGCTGGGATCCCTGGATCCCTCCAAGCGCGCTCATGGGCTCTGGCCTCCACTCTGAGGGTGCGTGCTGGAAGGAGGGTAGGTCGGTCGGAGCGCTCTGCCGATCCGTTGGACGACCCGCCGATCCACTTTGCGACCCCATTTTCGGGAAGGCGGACACGCGCCCTGGAAGAACCTCCTCAGAGGGTGTTCAGGAATGGATCATGGCGCTAAGTTGCTTCTGCGGTCAATGGTCTTTGGGCTGACTTGCACCTTACGTGCGCCTTCGCGACCTTCCGGAAGCCGACCCGTGTGACCGTTTTACCCACTTCTATCCATTGAATTCCGTCTGGTTTAGCAATGAGGCGGAAGATTCCTATCGCGCCGGTCTTCCAGGCGTTTCAGGCTGTGCGCGTTGGTGATGAACGCGGCAAAGCCGGTCGAAATGCCTATCGCGAATTGACATCAAACGCCCACTCAAGTCCCTCCTGCGCGTCTGAGACGGTCAGCAGGCAGGATCACGCGCCGGATGCAGTGGCTCGCCACTCGTCCTCGACCATGTCCCCGCGTTCGTCTCGGACGGCTTGCTCACCGAGACGAACCGATGGGCTGTTCCGCCCAGATCGTCTTGCCTGTGCGGGTATGACGCGTGCCCCAGCGCCGGGTCAGTTCGGCGACCATGAACAGGCCGCGCCCGCCCTCGTCGCTCAGCCGGGCCCGGCGCAGGTGGGGGCTGGTGCTGCTGCCGTCGGAGACCTCGCAGATCAACGTCTTGTCCTTGATGATCCGCAGGCGGATCGGGCCCTTGGCGTGGCGGATGGCGTTGGTCACCAGTTCACTGACGACCAGCTCCGTGACGAACGCGGATTCCTCCAGTCCCCAGGTGGTCAGCTGATCGGAGGCACGTCTGCGCATGTCGGCAACGGCCGCGGGGTCGACCGGCACGTCCCAGGAGGCCACGCGGTCCTCTCCAAGGATCCGGGTGCGGGCCAGGAGCAGCGCGACGTCGTCGGCGTGGGGTTTGGGGCTCATGATCGCCAGGACGGTGTCGCCCAGCGCTTCGAGTGAGGGGGCGGGCCGGCTGAGGACGTTGCGCAGGGTGTCCACCGCCTTGTCGAGGTCCTGGTCGCCGGTGGCGAGGAGGCCGTCGGTGAAAAGCGCGAGCAGGCTCCCTTCGGGCATGGTGACCTCGACCGCCTCGAAGGGCAGGCTTCCCAGGCCGAGTGGCGGACCAGCCGGGAGATCGATGACCGTGCTGGTGCCGTCCGGATGGACCAGGATCGGAGCCGGGTGGCCGGCCCGGGCCAGGGTGCAGGTGCCGGCGAGCGGGTCGTAGACGGCGTACAGGCAGCTGGCGCCGATGTCGCCGGGGATCTCGCCGTCGGCGTCGTCCGGCTCGCCCTCGGCGTGGGTGACGATGTCGTCGAGGTGGGTGAGGAGCTCGTCGGGCGGCAGGTCGATGTCGGCGAGGGTGCGGACCGCGGTACGGAGCCGGCCCATGGTCGCCGAGGCGGAGACCCCGTGGCCCACGACATCGCCCACCACGAGCCCCACCCGTGCGCCGGGCAGCGGGATCACGTCGAACCAGTCGCCGCCCGCTTGAGCACCGTCGCCCGCGGGCAGGTAGCGGGCGGACGTTTCCACGGCCGGGTGCACGGTCCGCCCGCGCGGCAGCAGCGTGCGCTGCAGGGCCAGCGCGATACCGCGTTCGCGGGCGAACCGGCGCGCGTTGTCCAGGCAGACGGCGGCTCGCGCGACCAGATCCTCGGTGACTGCCAGATCATCGGTGGTGAAGGGTTCACGGAACCCGGCGCCCCTGGTGAAGAGGACCGCTCCCAGCAGGGTCTCGCGGGCGCGGATGGGCATCGCGATCAGCGACTGCACCCCACCCGCGCGAAACAGTTCCGCCTGGTCAGGGTCGTCGGCGAACCAGCGGGTGATGTCCGGAGCGGTGATGTGGTGCAGCTCCGCCTGCCCGCTGATCAGACAGCGGGCGATGGGCGAGGAGGGGGAGTGGCGGCGGACCTCGTCGGGGACCGCAGGTTCGCGGAGCGGGGACGCTGCCCGAAACGCTGCCCGTCGCAGCAGGACAGGGCCTGAAAGGACGGGCGCGGGCAGCTCGCCGTGGAAGACGGGATCCAGCAGTTCCACCGTGACCACGTTGGCGAACCGGGGCACGACGACCTCGGCGAGTTCAGTGGCGGTGCCCGCCACGTCCAGGCTGCCCCCGATGCGGGACCGAGCCTCGCTCATCAGCGCCAGCCGCTCCCGGGAGTCGTACTGCTGGGAGTAGTCGTACGCCGAGACGCCGGCGCCCTGCACGCGACCGAACGCGTCCCTGAGAGGAAAAATGTCCAGGGCCCAGGCGTGCATGCGTGTCTCGCCCGGCAGTCTGACGAGGTGCTCGTAGAACTCTTGCTCGCCACTCAGGAGAGACCGGCGGATCCGCTGCGTGAGTTCTTCGTACGGAGTGCCGTGGAAGTACTCGCTGGGTAGCCGGCCGCGGACATCGTCTTCCGAGAGTCCGGTCACCTGCTGCATCGTCTCGTTGCCGAAGACCGCGCGTGCGTCGCGATCGAAGATCCCCAGAGGGACGGGGTACTGGTCGAACAGCAACTGCTTCAGTGCGTCGTCCCCGGACGCGGCTGTCATCGACCCGGGCAGGGCTGTCAAGAGGAATCCGGCCGCCCGCCCGCTGTCCTGCAGCGGAGTCAGACGCACCCGGGCGTCCACTGGGCGGCCGTCACGATGCCGGACCTGACCGCCGGCGGAAGTGAAGAGACCGGCGAGCGGCATGCCGACGGCCTCTTTTGACGCGTAACCCCACAGAGCCTGCGCGCCCTGGCTCCAGAGCGTCACCCGGCCGTCGGTGTCCGTGACCGCGAGGGCAGCCGTCGTCTCGACGATGGCACCGGGGGGCGCCGCAGGGAGATGGTAGGGCGGCTCGTCTGACTTCGTCATGTGGTGTACCGGTCCCATATACCGCTTCGACGGCTATGCCTCATGGTGCTCCGCGGCCTGGGCGGGTAGCAACCCGAATGGCCCGTCACAGGCGAGGGCCTTGCCGTCCCTGTGCGTGCTCGATATGAAGACGGACGTCGCCCGCTGCCCGGCGCGCGACGATGCCGTGGCGAGGCCACGGCCGCTCATTCTCGTTCCGCCGTCAGGCCCGGTAGGCCGGTTCGGTCCGGTCGGCACATCCGGAGTCATGGCATGGTGTAGCCGCCACTGACGGCGATGAGCTGTCCGGTGACTTGTCGCGCAGCACGATCGGACGACAGCCACACAACGGTGTTCGCCACGTCTTCCGCGGTGGTGAGGCGCTGCAGCGGTGTCCCGGCGAGCATGTAGTCGACCTGCTTGCGGTCGAAGATCGCGTCTTCGCCGGCGGCCCAGACGCTGGTCTCGCCCACGGCATCCGGGCTGTCCGGCAGCACCAGCCCCGGGCACACGATGTTGGACCGGATCCCGTGCCGTCCGTGCTCCCGGGCGACGGTTCGCGCGAGTGCGACCTGGGCGGCCTTCGTGGCCCCGTAGACCCCCTGGCGGATCTGACCGAACGCGGCCTCACTGGAGACGAACACGATCGCTCCGCCGTCTGTCTGGTCGGCGCGCATCGCGGCCACGGCGGCACGTGAGATCGCGACCACGGCAAGTATGTTGACGTCCGTCAGGCGCTGCCAACGGTCGCGATCGTCGTCCCGTGCCAGGAAATCGCCTGCGCTCCAGCCGGCGTTGTTGACGAGGACGTCCAGACCGCCCCAGGCGCGTACCGCCGCGTCGACTGCCCGTTCCGCCGCACCGGGGGCGGTGAGATCACCCTCACAAACGACGACGTCGTCGGCGCCGAGGTCCATGGCCTCCTTGCGGACTACCTGCGCCTGGGTGCCGTCCAAGTCCGCGATGACCACACGGCTTTGTTCGCGTGCGAACGCATGTACGATCGCGCGCCCGATGTTGGCGGCTCCACCGGTGACGATCACCCGGGCGCCGTGCAAGCCGAGATCCATGGATCCTCCTCTTGACTCTGCCGGAATTTAATCTACTTTCAATTAGAAAACCAGCAGGACAAGGGAGTCCTCTTGACACAGTTCCACTGGACCGAAGCCGCCAAGGGTCCGGGGGCGGGCAGATGACGAGCGTTCGCGTCATCAAGGACGCGTCAGTCGGATGGGTCATTCTCGATCGACCCGAGAGCATGAACGCCCTCACGGTTGAGACGGGGCGCGAGCTGGAGGAGGCTCTCCGGTCGCTCGGCCGGGACGCGAGCATCAACGTCATCGCCATCAGGGGCGCTGGGGGAAACTTCTGCGCGGGTGGCGACTTCCGTGAGGTCGAACGCCTCCGTGAGGGCGGCGCCGAGGGACTGCGCCCGCTGTTCGAGGCTTTCGCCGCCGCCTGTGGGGCGGTCGCGCAGGTTGAAATGCCTGTCGTGGCCGTTGTGGAAGGGGTTGCCGCGGCAGGCGGCTTCGAACTGATGCAGGCCGTCGATCTCGTCGTCGTCAGCGACAACGCACGGCTGTCCGACAGTCACATCCGGTTCGGGCAGGTCCCTGGAGGAGGCAGTACCCAGCGCCTTCCACGCCTGCTCGGTCGGCAACAGGCGTTCGGACTTCTGGTCAGCGGTGACGTCCTCAGCGGTGCCGAAGCGGTGACTTTGGGACTTGCCTACCGCTCTTTCCCGGCGCCGACGTTCGAAGAGGAGGCCACCGCGTTTCTGCGGACCCTGGCTTCCCGTCACCGAGACGCACTCGTACGGATCAAGCGACTCGTCTACGCCGGCCAGCGGACCGACCTGGAAAACGGCCTTGACCTCGAGTTGTCCACAGTCCTCGAGCACATCGCCGGCGAGGCCGGAGGCACCGGCGTCGAGGCATTCAAGACACGGAGGTAGGAGATGACAGCGACGAGCAAGCCCGTGCTGCTCGACATGGACGACGACGGGGTCGCCCGCATCAGGCTGAACCGGCCTGACGCGGCGAACGGACTGGACGTCGAGCTGCTTCGCGCGCTCAACGACGCCATTCTGACCTGCCATTCGGACCCGCGCACGCGCGTTGTCGTGCTCACGGGTGAAGGCAAGAACTTCTGTGCCGGAGGAGACGTCAAGACCTTCGCCTCCAAGGGCACGGCGCTTCCAGACTATCTGCGGGAGGCGACCGCGTGGCTGCAGATCGCCACCGCGTCTCTGCTGCGGCTGAAGACTCCCGTCATCGTCGGGATCCACGGATTCGCGGCCGGCGGTGGCGGACTCGGCCTGGTGTGCGCCGCGGACATCGTCGTCGCCGCTCGCTCGGCCCGGATCTTCTCCGGTGCGGTCCGGGTCGGCATGGCACCGGACGGGGGCAGTTCCGTCACGCTCGCCCAGATCGTCGGGGCGCGAAAGGCGATGGAACTCCTGCTGTTCAACCCCACCCTCACGGCGGAGGAAGCGCAGGAGATCGGCCTCGTCAACACCGTCGTCGATGACGCCGACCTCGAGGAGCGGCTGCTGCGGATGGCCCGAGCCCTCGCGGTGCTGCCTCCGCTTGCCCTTGCCGCCACGAAACGGCTGGTCTGGGATGGTATCGGCGCCAGCGTCGAGGCACGACTCGGCGAGGAAGCGCGTGTGGTGTCAGAGCTGTCCGGGACTCCGGACGCCCGCGAGGGGCTCGCGGCGGTCATCGAGCGCCGCCCCCCGAACTACTCCAGAGCGTGATCTTTCCCCGGGGCGGCCACCGCCTTGGGCACCTCTCCCGGCGAACCATCGGCTCCAGCTGTCGATGTAGGAGGATGAGATGAAGAGCATCGAGGACAGGCGCAACGCGCTCCGGTCGCGCTTCACCACGTGGACGAGCCACACATTGGACAGCTGGCTGGACGTGTGCGCGGCGGCCTATCCCGACCGGCCGTTCGTGATCACCGACGATGTGACGCTGACCTACGGGGACGTGGCCGAACAGTCTCGTGTCCTGGCCGACGCGCTTGCCGCGCTCGGCGTCGGGCCCGGCGATCGGGTCGGCATGCTGATGGCCAACTACCCGGAGTTCGTGCCCTTCAAGTTCGCGATCGCGCGCACGGGGGCCACGGCGATCCCGTTCAACTACCTCTACCGACAGGAGGAGTTGAGGTACGTCCTGGCGCAGTCCCGATGTTCGGTGCTGCTGACCATGACGGGATTCGCGAAGCTCGACTACCTGGCGATGCTGGACGCGATCGCCCCGGGGTGGGAGAGCGGTCCGGACCACGGCGCGTTGAAGCAGATCGTGGTCCTTTCCACGGACGGGCGAACGCGGGCGAACGCCATGACCTACCAGGACCTGTTCGATCTCGGAGACCGGCACGCCGGGGCCGCCGACGGCCTGGATCACATGCCGACCGACGCCGGTGACATGCTGTACACCTCCGGCAGTACGGGCTCGCCCAAGGGCGTCCTGGTCACCCATGACGCGGTCCTGCGCACCGCCTACGCGTCGGCGCTCACCCGCGCCTACGACGAGAGCCGGCGGATCCTCTTCTCGCTGCCGTGTTACCACATGTTCGGATACATCGAGGGGCTTCTCTCCGCGATGTTCGTGGGTGGCGCCGTCGTTCTGCAAACCTCGTTCTCGGCAGAGGGATACTTCGGCGCGATCGAGCGCCATCGGGTGGATGACATGCTCTGTGTGCCCACCATGGCCGTGGCCCTGGTGGAGAGCCCGAGTCGCGACCGTTACGACCTGTCGTCACTGTCGGCCATCGTGTGCGGGTCCGCGCCCGCCCCGATCTGGCTGTGGGAGAAGGTCCGGTCGCTGTTCGGTGTCAGCGAAACCGTGACGGGATACGGCTCGACCGAGTGCGGCGGCGCGATGACCCTCTCCCTGCCGGAGGACCCGATCGTCATGATCAGTACCACGGTCGGGCGGCCCAAGCTGGCCGGAGCCGCCGGTGCGGAGGGCACCGATGCCGTGACGGTGTACTCCACGGTGGATCCCCAGACGGGGCGTCCGCTGCCGGCCGGGGAGGTGGGCGAACTCGTCTCACGCGGGCCGACCACGATGCTGGGCTACTTCGACAAACCCGAGGAGACGGCGGCCGTGCTCGAAGAGAACGGCCTGCTCCACTCGGGCGACATCGGGCGCGTGCGCTCCGACGGTTACATCGAGCTCACGGGCCGGACCAAGGAGCTGTACAAGAGCGGCGGAGAACTCGTCATGCCCAAGGAGGTCGAGGACGTACTGGCGGCACATGACGAGATCAGCCAGGTGTTCTCGATCGGCTTGAGGGACGACCGCTGGGGCGAGATCGGATGCGCCGTGGTGGTGCGCACCCCGGGGTCGACTCTGACCGAAGAAGCCGTCATCGGCTACTGCAAGGAACGGCTCGCACGTTTCAAGGTGCCGAAGAAGGTCGTCTTCCTCGATCCGGCGGAGCTTCCGCTGACCCCCACGGGGAAGGTGCAGAAATTCAGACTCGTCGATCTTGTCTCCCGGGACCCCGACCAGATAATCTAATCTAGATTAGAAAATGAGGAGGTGTGATGACCTCAGTGATGCCGGCGAACGATCTCGACGCTCGCCTCGATCATCTGATCCAGCCGGACAGGGTGCACGGCTCCCTGTACACGGATCCCGCGCTCTTCGCGGAGGAACTGCGCAAGATCTGGGCCACGACATGGGTGTTCGTGGGCCACGAGAGCGAGGTTCCGGAACCCAACGACTACGTCCGCAAGAAGCTCGCCACGCAGGACGTCATCATGACCCGGGACCGCGACGGTGAAGTGCACCTGCTCTTCAACCGCTGCGCCCACCGCGGTCTCCAGCTGTGCGGCGACGCGAAGGGCAACTCCAGCTCGTTCCGCTGCCCCTACCACGGCTGGACCTACCGCAACACCGGAGAGCTGCTGGGCTTCCCCTACAGCAAGGGGTACGGCGGCAAGGACAGGCTCGCCGGGCTCCGCATGGAGAGCGTGCCGCGGGTGGCCTCCTACCAGGGGTTCGTCTTCGGCAGCCTCGCCGCCGAGGGACCCACGCTGGAGGAGCACCTCGGTGCGGCGGCGGGGGAGATCGACCGGCTGGTCGGACTGTCGCCGCAGGGCAAGGTCAGGCTCGACGCCGGATGGCTGGCCCACCGTACACAGGCGAACTGGAAACTCCTCCTGGAGAACGAGACCGACGGCTACCACCCGCAGTTCGTGCACGGTTCGATCTTCAGCGTGACCGGAAGCCCGATCGGTGCCCTGTACAGCGACGCCTCGACGGCCGTGACCCGCGTCCTCGGCAACGGACACACGGAGAACGACCTCAGGCCGGAGTTCCGTCGGGCCGGTGAACCGATGCGCTGGTTCGGCACGCCCGCCGAGCGTCTGCCGCGCTATGTGGCCGCCATGCGGGAGGCCTACGGCGAGGACGCGCAGCGGCGTCTGGTCGAGGGCGCGCCGCACGTGATGATCTTCCCGAACCTGTTCATCGCCGAGATCCAGGTCTTCAACATCCAGCCCGTCGCGGTCGGCGAGTGCGTCCAGTACTCGACCGCGGTCCAGTTCGAGGGCGGCGAGGAGATCAACAGGCGCATGCTCTCGCAGTCGATCGGCTCCGTCGGCCCTGCCGGGATGCTGCTGGCCGACGACACCGAGATGTACGAGCGCAACCAGCGCGGTGCGGAGCTGCTCAGCCCCGAGTGGCTCGACCTGCGCCGCGGAGTGGGCCGGGAGGAGGTCGACGCCAACGGCTTCACCGTGGGTGCCGCGACCGACGAGACCGGTATGCGCGGATTCTGGCGGCACTACAAGTCGATGATGGGTGTGTCATGACCGTGGTCGATGTGCGGGGCGAACTGCTGGCCGTTCCCGCCGGCTGGGAGTACGCGGAGGTGGCGCAGTTCGTCTACCGCGAGGCCCGGCTGGCCGACGAGAGCGACTACGACGCGTGGGAGGCGCTGTGGACCGACGACGCCCTGTACTGGGTTCCCGCCAACGGCGCCGACTCGGACCCTGAGACCTCTGTCGCGGTCATCTACGACAACCGCAGCCGTATCTCGACGCGGCTGAACCAGGCTCGCACAGGCAAGCGGTACGCCCAGTCGCCGCCGTCCAACCTGCGCCGGGTGATCGGCAACATCGAGTTGCTCGGCGGCCGGGCGAACCCGTCCGGAGGCATCGACCTGGAGGCCGGCGCCAACTTCATCGCGTACGAGTCGCGCGCGCGTGGCAACGCGATCTGGGGCGGCCGGGTGACCTACCGGCTGCGCAGGGTCGACGGCGAGATCCGCCTGGCCTACAAGAAGGTCGTGCTCGTCGACAACGACCAGCCCATTCCGACGCTTGCCTTCCTCATCTGATGAGCACCGGTTCCGCCGCGGGCGACGTGAACGGCATCCGGATGGGTGACCGCGGACCCTACCGGACTCCAGGAGGTGGCTCAGTGGTCGGCAACGAGTTCGCCGAAGTCTCCGTCGACATCGACGTCGAGGGGAACTCCACTCGACTACGGCTGGAGGACCTGCGCACCGGACGAGTGCGTTTCCTCGACGCGCTGGAGCTGGAGACCGTCATCTGGCTCGCGGACGGACACCTGGCCAGCCTGCTGGACCCGTCCGCCGACCGCTGGCGTGACAAATGACCACATCGGCAACGGCCCACCAGGCCTCGGTGCAGGAGGCGACCGGCAGGATGAAGGTTCTGGGCTACGCGTCCTACCTGCCCGCTTGGCGGCTCGGTCCGGCACGGACCGTCGCCGCGTTCGACGAGGACAGCACGACGATGGCCGTCGAGGCGGGGCGCCAGCTCGCCGGCGGCCGGCCGGCCGCGCTCTGGCTCGCCACCACCTCGCCCGCCTACATGGACAAGACGAACGCCACCGCCGTGCACGCCGCGCTCAGCCTGCCGCCGGACATACCGGCGTCGGACCTGATCGGCACCGCCCGGTCGACGATGGCCGGTTTCCGGGCGGCGGCCCAGACGGGCGGCCTGCTCCTGGCCGCCGACGTCCGGGTCGGCCGGCCGGGCTCGGCCGACGAGAAGGGCGGGGCGGACGGTGCCGGCGCGGTCCTGCTCGGTGAGCCGACGCAGGAGACTCCCGCCATCGCCGAGGTGCTCAGCCACATCGGCGTCACGGAGGAGTTCCTCGACCGCTGGCGGGAGCCGGCTCGCACCACGGGCCGGCACTGGGAGGAACGATTCGGCTTCGAACGCTACGCCGCGCTGGTACGGGCGGCCGCGACAGCCGCTCTCGACGCCGCCGGCCTCAGCGAAGCGGACCACACCGTGGTCACCAGCCCCAACACCGGTGTCCTGAAGCGGGCGGGGACGCTCGTCAAGGGCCGGATCGCCGGCCATCGTCCGCCCGTCGGGTTCGCCGGCGCGGCCGACCCCCTGCTGGCGCTCGCCGACGTGCTGGACCGGGCGGGCCCCGGAGAGACCGTCCTGCTGCTCTCGGCGGTCGACGGCTGTGATGCGCTCGTCCTGCGGACCACCGACGCCCTGGTGGACCGTCGCCAGGCGCGTTCGGTCCAGCAGCAGTTGCAGGGCGGCAGAGAGGTCGACTACACCAGGTATCTCTCCTGGCGCGGACTCGTCGAGGTGGAGCCGCCCCGCCGCCCCGAACCGCAACCGCCGGCCGCGCCCCCCTCGGGTCGGACGACCGGGTGGAAGTTCGGGTTGACCGGCTCCCGGTGCACGCTGTGCGGATTCGTGCATCTGCCACCGGCCCGGGTGTGCCGCGGCTGCGCCTCCGTCGACACCATGGAGCCGCTGCCCGCCGCGGACCTGCGCGGACGCGTCCGGACGCACACCGTGGACCGGCTCGCCTACTCACCGTCGCCTCCCATGGTCGAGGTCGTCGTCGACCTCGGCGGCCCCGGCGGCGGCCGCAGCACATTCGAAGTGGCGGACGCGGACATGGACACGATCGGAGTCGGGGCATCCGTCGGCCTTGTCTTCCGCCGTCTGTTCACCGCCGGCGGCGTGCACAACTACTTCTGGAAAGCGCACGTCCAGGCCGAGCAGCAGCAGGAGGCGTCGTGAGCAGCAACGGAATCCTCGACAAGGTCGCCGTCGTCGGTATGGGCTGCACCTCGTTCGGTGAACTGTGGGGTGCCTCGACGGACGACCTGCTGGTCGACGCCGTCACACAGGCTCTCGGCGGGCGCGATGCCGACCTGGTCGACGCCTACTGGCTCGGCACGGTCGGCTCCGGCCAGTCCGGACTGACCCTGAGTCGGCCACTGGGCCTCGACTACCGCCCGGTCACCCGGGTCGAGAACTTCTGCGCCACGGGCTCGGAGGCGTTCCGCAACGCCTGCTATGCGGTGGCGTCGGGCGCGTACGACCGTGTGATCGCCGTCGGCGTCGAGAAGCTGAAGGACTCCGGCTACTCGGGACTGCTGCGCACCGAGCCGCCGGGTGACGGCACCGCGCCGGAACTCTCGCTCACCGCTCCCGCGGCGTTCTCCCTGCTCGATCCCGCCTACACCGGGAAACACGGGGTGGCCCCGGAGCAGATGCGGGCGGCCATGACCCATGTCGCGTGGAAGAACCACCGCAACGGAGCCCGCAACCCCAAGGCGCAGTACCGCAGCGAGGTGTCCAGGGAGAAGATCGAGGCCGCGCCGAAGGTCGCCGGCCGCCTCGGTGTCTACGACTGCTCGGGGGTCTCCGACGGCGCGGCCGCGGCGCTCATCGTGCGGGCCGAGGAGGCGAAGGACTACGTCGACAATCCCCTCTACGTCAAGGCGCTCTCGCTGGTCGCCGGACCGATGCGGGGTGCGTTCGACCCGGCCTACGACTTCACCACCTTCCCGGAGGTGGTCCGGTCGGCCAAGGACGCCTACCGCCAGGCCGGCATCGAGGACCCGCGCACCGCGATCTCGTTCGCCGAGGTGCACGACTGCTTCACCCCGACGGAGATCGTCCTCATGGAGGACCTCGGGTTCGCGGAGGAAGGGCAGGCCTGGAAGGACGTACTGGCGGGCGAGTTCGACGCCGAGGGCCGGCTCCCCGTCAACATCGACGGCGGCCTCAAGTCGTTCGGACACCCGGTCGGCGCGAGCGGCTTGCGCATGCTGTACGAGGCATGGCTGCAGTTGCGCGGCGAAGCCGGTGACCGGCAGTTGCCGGATCCGCGCACCGCTCTCACGCACAACCTGGGCGGCCGCCCGGGCGGCTGCGTCTCCTTCGTCTCGGTCGTCGGACGCGAACTCGGCGTCTGCGGCTGAGAACTGAAGACCCGCAGGTTCTTGCGGGACAACCCATCACCATGGCCACGGACAGACAGGGAATCATGAAGGTCATCCTCGATCGCGCCCGGTGCACGGGCATCGGCATCTGCGAGTCGCTCGCGCCAGAACACTTCGAGGTCAACGAGGACGGTGATCTGGTGGTCCTCCAGGACGGCGTCAGCCCTGAGGATCTGCAGGCCGTCGAAGAGGCCGTCGGCGGCTGCCCCACCGAGGCGCTCCGGATCGAGCGGTGATCGTGTGAGCGTCCAACGGCTTGTTGTGGTCGGCGCGTCCCTGGCCGGACTGCGTGCGGTCGAGGCCGCCCGCAAGGCGGGATTCGACGGGTCGATCACGCTCATCGGCGCGGAGTCCCATCTGCCCTACGACCGCCCTCCGCTGTCCAAGGCGTTCCTCGAACCGGAGGCCGAGGGTCCGGCGGGCCCCTACTTCCGGGACGAACACCATCTGCGGGAGGTACTGCGCACCGAGCTCAGGCTCGGCCGCCCCGCGACCGGCCTGGACACCGAGCGCAGGGTCGTGCGGGTCGGCGATGACGAGGTGCCCTACGACGCGCTGGTGATCGCCACCGGTACCACTCCGCGCGACCTGCCGGGCATCGACGGCCTGGCGGGCGTGTACTCGCTGCGCACCCTCGACGACGCCCTGACCATCCGGTCCGCTCTGAAAGGCAGCACTAAGGCCGTGGTGATAGGTGCCGGGTTCATCGGCTCCGAGTTCGCCTCGGCCGCCAAGAAGTGGCAGGTCGACGTGACGATCGTCGAGAGCCTGACCACCCCCCTGGTGCGGGCCGTCGGCGTGGAGATGGGCGATGCGATCGCCTCGCTGCACCAGCGGAACGGAACCACGCTGCGCTGCGGTGTCGGGGTCGAGAGGCTCGAGGGCGACGGGAAGGTCGAGCGCGTCGTCCTCTCCGACGGGTCGGTGATCGAAGCGGACCTGGTGGTCGTGGGCGTCGGGGTCTCGCCGGCCACCGCGTGGCTGGAGGCGTCCGGCCTGACGCTGGACAACGGGGTCGTCTGCGACGAGCGACTGTGGACAGGTGCCCCGGGCGTGTACGCCGCGGGCGATGTCGTCAACTGGCCCAACGCTGTCATGGGGGAGCGGCAGCGGATGGAGAACTGGACGGCGGCCGCCGAGCAGGGAGCCGTCGCAGCTCGGAACGCCGTCGATCCCGAGAACGCCAAGCCCTACGGCACGGTTCCGTATTTCTGGTCCGACTGGTACGACGTGCGGATCCAGTCCGTCGGTTCTCCCCAGGCGGACGAAGTCCGCGTCGTCGACGGACACTTGGACGGCGGCGACCGGTGGGTCGCGCTGTACCGCCGCGGGGACCGGCTGATCGGCGCACTCACGGTCAACGCGCCGACCGAGATCATGAAATACCGCGCTCTTGTCGGCAAAGGCGCTTCCTGGGAGGAAGGGCTCGAGTTCGCCGCGCGGCGGGCGAGACGGTCGGACCAACCGGCTCCGGTCAGTCGATGAGCGCGTGCCTGACGAACGATTGTGCGTTCCTGACAAGCTCGTCTATGGAGCAGCGCCTGGAACTCCACCATTCGGCAGCCCAGTTCAGTGATCCCATCACGAGCATCTGCGCGACGAACGGATCGTAGTCAGCCCGCATCGCGCCGCTCGTCACCGTTGAATCGATCAGCTCACGCCACAACTCACCGTACTTGACCTGTTCGACTCTCTGTCGCTTCTGGATCTTCTCCGAAACCTGCCCCGCATTGCGGATCGAGGCGGTGGTGTAGTCGGAGGCCTGGAGTTCGTAGCGCAGGTGAGCTTCCACGGCGGCGAGGAGGCGGTCGATCGGAGAGGCATCGGCGGGCAGGGCATCGAGGACTTCGATTACATGGGCTCGCATCGAGGCCATTCCGACCCACATGACTTCCTCGATGAGATCCTCGCGCGAGCCGAAGTGGTAGTAAATCGCCGGCGCTTGCAGATCGGCGACTTCGGCGACGTCGCTCAGCCGCATACCGGAATAGCCTTTGCGGCTGAGTACTTTGGCGGCGGCGTCCAGAATTCGCTTGCGAGTGCGAGCCGACTTGCTGTCAGTGGCAGGCTCGATCGATGCTGACTCGGCAGGAGGAGAAACTCGGCGCGACATGCCAGGCAGTGTAGCGCAGGGTGATCGCCTCCAGGAGTCGGTGGCTCGCTCGAACGATGACAAGTAGTGCCCGATGGCTTGATGTTGCTCGCTCTTGCCTACGGAGCCTTCCTTAATGTAGATTAAAAAATGTCAGGCGAGATCGCGTTCGGGCGGTCGGCCTTACGGAAGACAAGCGCGCCCCTTGCCGGTAGCTGTGATCGGTGTGCAGGGGCGTGAGATTGGTGCGTGATGGCAGATGTCGGCCCTTGAGCTCGACACCTTCCGGGAGGCGATAGGCCGGCGCGGGATCGAGACAAGAGAAACTCTCGATCTGTGGACCTGCCTCATGTATCACCGCACGTTCGTGCGTGATGCCGCTGAGCCCGACCACGGTTCATTGATTCCTCCGGGGTGGCATTTTCTTTATGACCGTCCCGGCAGCGGGCTTGACGAGCTGCGCCCGGATGGGATGCCGGCCCGCTCCTCGGTCGTCCCGGATATCCCTCTGCCGCGGCGAATGTTCGCGGGTGAGGAAATCACCTGGTATCTGCCCGTGCATATCGGTGACACCGTTACCCAGTCCACAGTCCTCGACTCCGTGGAGGAGAAGACGGGGTCAAGTGGAGACCTGGTCTTTGTCGGTGTGCGTCAGGAGATAAAGGTGCCCGACGGGGTGGCCATCTCCGGTGTCGCCAAGACGGTGTTCCGTGGCGCGGACCGCTCAACAGGCAACGCTTCGAATTCCCCGCACGAGTCGTCCGAACCGCGGAAGTGGACGCGCAGCGCATCGGTCACGTTGAACGCCGTCCAACTCTTCCGGTATTCGGCGCTGACCTTCAATTCCCACCGGATTCATTACGATCACCTATGGGTGACCCGGCAGGAGGGCTACCCCGGTCTGGTGGTGCAGGGCCGGCTGACCTCTTTGCTCCTGCTCGGCTTCGGGATGCAGCAATGGCCCGACGCCACCCCCCGCCGATACACCTATCGGGCCGTCAACCCGGTGTTCGCGGACACGCCCGTGGCGCTCTGCGCCATCGACAATGACAAGGGCGCAGAGCTCGCGGCGGTCCTCGACGACGGCCGGGTCGCGATGCGCGCGGTTCTGGAGGTGGAATGACCGAGCTACTCGTGCACCGCTCCGGCGGTGTGGTCAACGTGACGCTGAATCGGCCCGAGCGCAAGAACGCGATGAACACCGCGATGCTCGAGGCGATGGTCGCCACCTTCGACGAGATCGCCGCCAGCCAGGAAGACCGTGTCGTGGTCCTCACAGGGGCAGGTGACGCGTTCTGCTCGGGGTCCGACCTGAGCGACCGGCAAACGGATCCCCGGCACCCCCTGGCCCGGATGCGGTGGATCGCGCGGGCCGCGCAGGCCCTGTACTCGGTACCTCAGCCGGTTGTCGCCATGGTACGAGGCCCGGCCGTAGGCGGCGGACTCTCGCTCGCGCTCCTGGCCGACCTGATCATCGCAGGGTCCTCGGCACGGTTCTCGACCGTCTGGACGAAGCGTGGCCTGAGCCCCGACTTCGGCGGCTCCTGGCTGCTGCCCCGCCGCGTCGGCCAGCGCGCCGCGGCCGAACTCGTTCTCCTGAGCGAGGTCCTCGACGCCGAACAGGCAGCGGCGATAGGAATCGTCAACCGTGTGGTGCCCGACGAGCAGGTGGAGGAAGACGTGCGGCGACTGGCCGCACAGCTCGCGGCGGGGCCGCCACTGGCCTTGTCCATGGCCAAACGGCTCCTGCGCGCGGGCGGTGAAATGCCCTTCGCCGACGTGCTGGAATCCGAAGCGATGTCCCAGGCGGTCAACGCCCGCTCGGAGGACGGCGCGGAGGCCATCGACGCGTTCTTCAACAAGCGCCCGCCGACCTTCGCCGGCCGATGAGGGCGCTCGACGGGGTGCAGGTGCTCGACTTCGGCCGCTACGTCGCCGGACCGTACTGCGCCCAGCTCCTCGGCCAGCTGGGCGCGCGCGTGATCCGCGTCGAACGTCCCGGCGGGGCGGAGGACCGCGGGCTGACACCGGTGGCGGACGACGCCGGATCGATGTTCCTGGCAACGAACATCGGCAAGGAGTCGATCACGCTGGACACCCGCACGCCCGGAGGCCGACTGGTCCTTCACAAACTGGTGGCCGCCAGCGACGTGGTCGTCGCCAACCTGCCGCCTCGTGGACTGGCGGCGCTGGGGCTGACCCTCGACGAACTGCGCCGAATCCGGCAGGACATCATCCTGACCACGGTCACCGCGTTCGGAGCGGACAGCGACTGGGCCGACAGACCGGGTTTCGACGGTATCGGCCAGGCGATGTCAGGCGCGGCCCACCTGACCGGCGAACCGGACACACCACTGCGCGCGGGCGTGTCATGGGTCGACTTCGGCTCCGCCACCCTGGCCGCCCTCGGCACGATGGCGGCGCTGCGCGAGCGCGACGTGACCGGTGAAGGCCAACAGGTCGACGCCGCTCTCCTGCGAACCGCCCTCGCCTTCTCCTCGCCGGCACTGATCGAGCAGGCAGTCCTTCAGAACGACCGGCAGGCCACCGCCAACCGAGGCCCTCAAGCGGCCCCGTCCGACATCTTCCGTACGCGCGACGGCTGGATCATCGTCTACGCGGTCGGCGACGCCATGTTCCGGCGATGGGCGGCGCTGATCGGAGAAGAGGAGAAGTGGACCACCGATCCGCGTCTGAGTGACGATGCCCGACGCGGCGAGCACGGCGAGGAGATCTCGGCGCGCATGTCGAGGTGGACCGCCCGACTGACCACGGCGGAGGCGCTCGACAGGCTGACCGCGGCACGGCTGCCCGCCGCACCGGTGTACAGCCCGCAGCAGGCGCTGGACGACGAGTCCCTGATGAGCGTGGCCCGGATGGCGCCGCTCAGCTATCCCACCGCACCACGACCCGTACCGTCCTTCCCGCTTCCCCTGTGGCTCAGCGGCTCCGACAAGGCCGAGCAACCGAGGCCACCACGGCTCGGTGAACACACGTCCGGGATTCTCGCCGAACTCGGCTTCGGCCCCGACGAGATCACGGACCTCGCGGCGGGCGGCGCGATCTGAGAACGCGCTCCCAGCGCTTCGGAATCAACGGTTCGGAGCCGACGGTTCACGTGCGGCCGGTGGCAGTCGCCACCATCGACAAGGAGGTAAAGGTGTCCGCGAACGTGGACGAGATCGGTATCGCCGCCCCGGCGGGGTATCGGGAACTGCGGGCGATCATGGAGGCGCGACACAGCTGCCGCGCCTTCACCGCGGACGAGGTGCCGCGCGAGACCATCGTGCGAGTGCTGGAGACCGCCCAATTGACCGCGTCGTGGTGCAACACGCAGCCATGGCAGGTGACCGTGCTGAGTGGTGAGCGCAGACGCGCGTTCGCCGACCGCCTGTACGCACACGCCGAGTCCGGGGCGGGGGAGGCCTACGACCTGGACACTCCCGAGTACCGCGGGATCTCGCTCGTCCGCCGACGCGAAGCCGGCTGGGGACTGTACGAAGCGGTCGGCATCACCAGAGGCGACCGCGAGGCCAGCCTTGACCAGGCGCTGCGGAACTTCCGCTTCTTCGACGCTCCCCACATCGCGATCATCACGTCGGACCGGGCTCTGGGCACCTACGGCGTGCTCGACTGCGGCGCGTACGTGGCCTCGTTCCTGGCCGCGGCCACCGCCCTCGGCCTCGCCACGATCGCACAGGCCGCCGCCGTGCACCACGGCGACGTCGTGCGGGAACACCTCGCGATACCGGACGACCGCCTGCTGGTGTGCGGGATCGCCTTCGGCTACGAGGACCGTGACCACCCTGCCAACGCCTTCCGCACCAGCCGGGCGCCGGTCACGGACGCGGTGACGTTCCTCGACTGACGCGTCCACAGGGCCTCCCGGCACGCTTCGGCTCGATTCATCCCCGAGCCGCCGAGAGGCCCTGCTTCACGTGCGTACCGCCGGAGCATGACCCATCCAGACCCCATCCGGCGTTGCGGTCATACGAGGTCGTACAGCACGGGCATGGAGCCGACTCGGTTGGCCAGCAGGTTCGTCGAGATGTACTCGCCCATGCTGGGCTTGCTGATGAGCTCCACGAAGCTGGGCAGGTCGAGGTCGAAACGGGCGTAGCTGAGGTAGGCGTAGTCCGACGGGCTGTCGGGCTCCAGCAAAGTGGCGTTGTTCAGGTCCGCCTCCGCCTGGAACCAGCCGTAGCAGTACTCCCACGTCCGCAGGGCTATCTTGGGGTCTTCGGAGACGTTGTAGTTGAACAGGAACAGCCCCGGCCGGGTGACGTCCACTTCGCCGAGACTCTCGAGGCAGTGGCCCTTGAACTCGTGCGTGTCGCTGGTCGCGGCCGTCACGGCATCGCGGAGTGCCTGGTACTCCTCGGACTTGCCGACCGCCTCCAGCGCGTCCACGTCGTTGGTCTCCACGAGCACCGCCACGTCGTAGCGCGGCTGACGGAACTCCTTCTGCTGGCCGTACACGCTGGGCGTGGGGACGATGACCGCCTGGTACACCGTGGCCTTTGCCACCGATTCCAGGCGCTCGACCTGGCGGGCGAGGTCCTTCAGCCGGTCGATCAGATCGGACTTCTCCTTGCTCGGCGAAGGGAACCTCCCCTCGGTGGGTGCGTCGACCGCGGCGGCCAGGTGGAGGTAGCCGCGCGTGGGCGGCTCCACCAGCCGGGCACGCGAGTACTTCGGGTTCGGGTTGATCAGCTTGAATTCCATGAAGGATCTCCTCAAGAGATTGGTGCAGCGCACGTACGAAACGGTTTCGTACAGGCATGCTGTGAACGGTAGGCCCGGCGGCGGTGCCCCGCCGATCCGTTTGGCGACGCACCGATCCGCTGCGCGACAGGGATACCTGCGCGCGTGGATCGACCTTCGCGCCTGGCCCGAAGGTGGCGTGGCAGGCGTCACGTGCGCTCTCAAAGTTGGTCAAACGAACCGGCGGATAGACTGATTGCCGACCGCCGTAGGCGTCCCCCTAGGCAGGCGAAAGGCGGGGCCGTATGGACGAGAGCGTGGCGGAGCCCGCCGTCGTGGGTCCTTCTCTGTTGCGGCGCTTCACGGTGCTTGAGTCGGCAGAGCTGGACGAGGTCCGACCGAATGCCTCGCAGATGCTGTCGTCGTTCCGCCCCACCTCGGGAGGCGGCAGCGGCATGCTGTGCGATCTGGCGGCCGTCGGCTTCGGACCGTTGTCCCTCGTCTACGCACGTACCTACGGAGACGAGCTCGCGGCCGAGATCACCGAGAAAGTCTCCTATTACGACATCAATATCGCGTTGGCGGGGACCAACCGGGTCGAAGCCGGCGACGAACGCCTGATGCTCACGCAGAGCACGGCCGGAATCCTCTCCCCGCGCATGCGGCCGACGATGCACCTCAGTGACGGATACAGCCAACTGCACCTGCGCATCGAACGGTTCGCGCTGGAGCGGCATCTGGAGGACATGCTGGGCAGACATGTCGTCGGCCCCATTCAGTTCCGGGCCGAGATAGACCTGACCTCTCCGGCGCTTGCGTCCTGGGTGCATGCCGTTCATCTCTTCGTCCAGGACCTCGACCAGGAGTCGGGCCTGAGCGCTTTCGGGCCGGAACTGAGCCCATGGGCCGGCTTCGTCATGACCGGACTGCTGTTGGCGCAGCCGCACGACCATTCCGCGCAGCTCGCGCAGCGGCAGTTCGCCCCCGTGCGTCCGCTCTCGGTCAAGCGCGTGATCGACCTCATCGAGCAGGACCCCTCGAACGACCTGTCGCTGGCCCGGCTCGCTGCCGTGGCGGGTGTGGGTCCGCGGTCCTTGCAGCGCAGCTTCCGTATGCACACAGGGGCGTCGCCACGGGAGTACATCCAGAGCGTCCGGCTCGCGCGCGTGCATGACGACCTTGTCGCGGGGGCGGGCTCCACGGTCGCCGATATCGCGCTCCGGTGGGGTTTCAACCACGTACCGCGGTTCGCACGTCTCTACCGGGAGCGCTACGGAGTACCACCCTCGGCGACTTTGCGCGCTTCCAGGGCATGACGACGCGTTCTCCGGTCTGGCGGGTCACGCCGAGGGCGCGTCGCCGCACCGGCTCGCATTCTGCTGTCGCACAGCGGATCGGTGCGTCGCCAAGCGGCTCGGAGGGCTGACGGTAACGACATACGGTCGCAATGTGCTCGACACCTTGTCGGCACGTGATCGACTCATCCACCGTTCCCGGAGGCCAGAGCCCATGGACGTGCTCAGCGACAGCCCGCAGACGCTCAAGTTCGTACACACCTACGGTGTGGGTCTGCACGCAGAGGAGGCCGACCCGGATGTGCACGACCCGCGCTGGCAGAAGCGTCAGGTGGACGACTTCGTGGAATTCGCTGTCGAGGCCGAGGAGCAGGGCTTCGACGGAGTGACGGTCACCGAGCACCACGTGCCCATGATGACGTGTCCGTCCCCGCATCTGCTGCTCGCGGCCGCGGCGGTGCGTACGAGCAGGATCAAGCTGGGAACGGCGGTGACGGCGCTGCCGCTCTACCACCCGATCCGGGTGGCGGAGGAGGCGGGTACCCTCGACCTGCTCAGCGGGGGGCGGTTCGAACTCGGCATCGGCCGCGGCGTGCCCGGGGAGGCGCACATCGCGGTCGGCCGGGACCTGACCCCGCAGGAGCTCAGCCAGGGCTGGCTCGAGAGCCTCGACGTGCTGCAACTCGCCCTGACCCAGCAGGACTTCACTTATGACGGAACCTTCCACAAGGTCACCGAGCCGACGACGATCGCGACCCGCCCGCTGCAGGAGTCGCTCCCGGTCTGGCTGGGTGGGGCGAGCCAGGACACGATGAGCCAGGCCGCCTCCCGGGGCTGGAACATCATGCGCAACTTCGGCAGCAACCAGGAGCACCGAGACGCGCTGGACCACTACATCAAGGTGGCCGGCGAGCACGGGTACGACAGGTCCGGCGCGAACCTGATGGTGGAGAGGTTCGTGGCGATCGGGGAGACCGAGACGGAAGTCGAGCACAACCTCGGCAGGATGACGCACTCGCTGGGCCGGTTCATCTCGTTCTTCACGGCGGGCGGCAAGCGGGCCATCCCGAACGCGGACGCCGAGTTCCATGTCGGCGCCGACTCCGGAAAGAAGAACCGGCCGGCCATCGTCGTCGCCGGCACCCCCGAGCAGGTGATCGACAGTCTCCAGCAGACGATCGACGAGACGGGTGCTCGCCGACTGATCATCGAGATCTTCTCCACCAAGGAGAGGCAGCTGTTCGTGGACGAGGTCATGCCCGTTCTGCGGGAGCGGAACGCGACGGCGATCTGAGCCGAGACCCGGCGAAAGCACGACCCCGGCAAGCTGGAGCCAGGGAAGCAGAAGCCCCCCGGCACCCTGGCTTCAGACCACTCCGCGCGCCCAATCCGGGAACCTCCCGGTCGCCGTTGTCGCCGATGAACCGTGGTTCGTTGACGCGACGGGAATCGGCGCCGGCGGCGATCGAGCGCGGCCACGTGAAGGTGACTGGCCTTGTCAGTGGCCGGCTCGGCGTGCGTGCACCGCGGTCGTGCCCCCGGTCCCGAGAGCCGAACAGCAGCCCGTGGTTCCGCCGCGAACCCACCCGTCACATCGAGAGGTTGCCGACGATGTCGTCCTTCTCCTACACCGCCCACCCCGCCCGTATCGTTTTCGGCACCGGCACCCTCGACCAGGTCAGCGAGGAGGTCGAGCGGCTCGGCCGCCGCCGCGTGCTCGTTCTCGCCGGTCCGCACCGCGCCGACGTGACGGAGCGAGTCGAGAAAGTCCTCGGTCCGCTACTCGTGGGGCGCTTCGACGGCGCTGCCATGCACACACCGGTCGACGTCACCGAACGGGCACTGGCCCTGCTCCACGAGATCCAGGCGGACTGCGTCGTCGCGATCGGCGGCGGTTCGACGACCGGACTGGCCAAGGCCCTCGCCGTCCGGACCGGCGTCGATCAGGTGGTCCTGCCGACGACCTACGCCGGGTCAGAGGTCACTCCCGTGCTCGGTGAGACCGAGAACGGCGTGAAGACCACCCGCTCGTCGCCGGAGATCCTCCCCGAGACCGTGATCTACGACGTCGAACTCTCCCGCCGGCTCCCCGTACCACTGACGGTGACCAGCGCTGTGAACGCGATGGCCCATGCCGTCGAGGCGCTCTACTCACCGGACGCCAATCCGGTCGTCGACGGGATGGCCCTCGACGCGATCGGGCGGCTGGCCCGGGGCCTGCGCCGACTCGCCGCCGACCCCGGTGATCCCGACACCCGCAGGGACCTCCTGCACGGCGCGTGGATGGCCGGAACATGCCTCGGCATGGTCGGCATGGGGCTGCACCACAAGCTCTGCCACACGCTCGGCGGCAGCTTCGACCTTCCCCACTCACCGACGCACACGGTCGTCCTTCCGCACGCCATGGCCTACAACGCCGCCGCCGCACCTGAGGCGATGCGACGCATCGCCGACGTGCTGGGCGCCGCAGACGCGCCGACCGCGGTCTTCGACCTGATCGCCGAGTGCGGCGGACCGACCGCGTTGCGCGACCTCGGACTGGACGAGGGCGATCTGGACCGTGCCGCCCGCCTGGCCGTGGCCAAGCCCTATCCCAACCCGGCACCGCTGAGCGGCGTGGGCATCCTCGACCTGCTCCGGCACGCGTGGGCCGGCAAGCGGCCGACCACGGACACCGCGGCCCTCGGCGGCCTTGCCGGCATCGACCGGCTGACCCGGCAGGTCGTCGCCACCTTCGCCGGCGCCGAAGACCCACGGCTGCGCGAGCTGCTCAGTGACCTGGTCCGCAGGCTCCATGGCTTCGCCGTCGACAACGAGCTCACCCAGACCGAATGGGCGACGGCCATCGACTTCCTGACCCGCACCGGGCAGATCTCCACGCCCACGCGCCAGGAGTTCATCCTGCTCTCCGACACTCTCGGGCTCTCCAGCGTGGTCGATGTCCTCACCAACTCCCGTACCCCGGACACCACACCGTCGGCCGTGCTCGGCCCGTTCTACGTCGAAGGCCCACCCGAGCTCGCGCAGGGCACCGACATGGCACAAGGCCTTTCCGGAACCCCGCTGTACGTGGACGTCAGCATCACCGACACCGCCGACCGGCCGTTGGCCGGCGCTGTCGTCGACGTCTGGCAGTCGAACGACGACGGCTTCTACGACGTGCAACTGCCCGACGTCGACGGTCCCGTACTGCGCGGCAGGTTCCGCACCGACGCCGACGGGCGACTGCGGTTCTGGAGCATCCTGCCCTGCGAGTACCCGATCCCCGACGACGGACCGGTCGGTCAGATGCTCGCGGCCACCGGCCGCCATCCGTACCGGGCCCCGCACGTGCACTTCATGATCTCCGCGGAGGGCCACCAGCAGCTGATCACCCAGCTCTTCGTCCGCGGAGGCCGCTACCTCGACTCCGACACGGTGTTCGGGGTGAAGGACGACCTCGTGGTCGACTTCGCGCCGCGCACCGGTCCGGCTCCTGACGGCCGGCAGACCGAGGGCGGCTGGCGAGAGCTGCGGTACGCCTTCCGTATCGCTCCCCAGGGCCCGTCATCTCCCCCATCACCCTCGACGCTGACAGCAGCACCGGAAGGGACGTCATGAGAATCCTTGAGAAAGTCGGATCCGACACCGATGCAGCGGTACTGCGCGCCACATTCGGTTGCTTCCCCACCGGAGTCGCCGCCGTGTGCGCACAGGTGGACGGCGAGATGGTCGGCATGGCCGTCAGCTCCTTCACCTCGGTCTCGCTGACCCCGCCGCTCGTGTCCATCTGCATCGACAACGGCTCCTCGACGTGGCCGAAGCTGCGTCGAGCGGCGACGCTCGGAGTCAGCGTTCTGTCCGCGACACACGATCTCGCGGGCCGGCAGCTCGCCGCCCGCACCGGCGACCGCTTCGCGGGACTGAACACGACGACCACGGCATCCGGCGCGGTTCTCCTGGAAGACGCGGCCGCGTTGTACGAGTGCTCGATCGAGGACGAGTTGGCCGCAGGGGACCACACCATCGTCGTGCTCCGAGTCCTCGCTCTCGCGGCAGAGCCGACGACCCTCCCGCTGGTATTCCACGGCTCACGCTTTCACCAGCTCGCCGCCGCTCAGTAGACGGCGAAACCGGCCGAAGCGTGCACACCGGCGTCGGGTTGAGGCGGCCGGGCTTATCCCAAGGAATGACATGAAGACAGTCGAGGCTGAGGCAAACCTCTCCTCAGCGTCGTCGTGGACGGCTGGGCGGCCAAGCCGGCAAAGCCGCGACCGGAAGCCATGTGAAGGTCGCATGCGGTCTTCCTGGGTGCCGAATCCCCACGAACGACTGGAGCCGGCCCAGGAGAAAGGTGCAGCCGCGTGATGGACAAGGTGGTCGCCACTGCCGGTGAGGCGGTGGCCGATGTGCTGGACGGCGCGTCGCTCGCGGTGGGCGGTTTCGGACTGAGCGGTGTGCCGAACGTGCTGATCCAGGCCCTGTACGAGCGGGGCGTGGCGGGCCTGAGCGTGGTCTCCAACAACTGCGGGGCGTTGGAGAGCGGGCTGGCGGTCCTGCTGGCGGCGGGGCGCATCGCCCGGGTGACGGGTTCCTACATCGGGGCCAACAAGGAGTTCGCCCGGCAGTATCTGGCCGGCGAGCTGGAGGTGGACCTGATTCCGCAGGGCACGCTGGCCGAGCGGTTGCGGGCCGGGGGAGCTGGAATCCCCGCCTTCTACACCCCGGCCGGGGTCGGGACGCAGGTGGCCGAGGGCGGACTGCCGTGGCGCTACGACGGTGAGGGCGGCGTCGCCCTGGCCTCGCCGCCGAAGGAGGTGCGGGAGTTCGACGGCACCGAGTACGTGCTGGAGCGCGGCATCCGCACCGACTTCGCCCTCGTCCGGGCGGCAAAGGGGGACCGGCACGGGAACCTGGTCTTCAACAAGTCCACCCGCAACTTCAACCCCCTGGCCGCGATGGCCGGCCGGATCACCATCGCCGAGGTCGAGGAACTTGTTGAGCCGGGCGAGATCGACCCCGATGCGGTGCACCTGCCGGGGATCTTCGTCCAGCGGGTGGTGGCCCTGACCCCGGAGCAGGCGGCGGACAAGAGGATCGAGCAGCGAACGGTGAGCAGCTGATGGCCTGGACACGTGAGCAGATGGCCGCCCGCGCCGCGCGCGAACTGGAGGACGGCCAGTACGTCAACCTTGGCATCGGCCTGCCGACGCTGATCCCGAACTATCTCCCGCCGGGCGTGGAGGTGATCCTGGAGTCGGAGAACGGGATCCTGGGCACGGGGCCGTATCCGACGGAGGATGCCGTCGACCCGGATCTGATCAACGCCGGGAAGGAGACGGTGACAGTGCTGCCGGGTGCCTCCTTCTTCGACTCGGCGCTGTCGTTCTCGATGATCCGGGGCGGGCACATCGATGTGGCCGTGCTGGGCGCGATGCAGGTCTCCTCGAACGGGGACCTGGCGAACTGGGCGATTCCCGGGAAGCTGATCACCGGGATCGGCGGGGCGATGGACCTGGTGCACGGGGCCCGTACGGTGATCGTGGTCATGACGCACACCGCCAAGGACGGCTCGCCGAAGATCCTCGAAGAGTGCGCGCTCCCGCTCACCGGCAAGGCGTGCGTGAACCGCATTATCACGGACCTCGGTGTTCTCGATGTCGCCGACGACGGTCTCGTTCTCGTCGAGCCTGCGCCCGGCGTAACGGTCGCGGAGATCGTGGCCAGGACAGCCGCCAAGCTGCGCATCCCGGAGGAGATCCAGTCATGAAGGACGTGTACATCGTCGACGCGGTGCGCACCCCGATCGGCCGCTACAACGGCGGCCTGGCGAGGGTGCGCCCGGACGACCTGGCTGCCCACGCGATCCGTGAACTCCTCTCCCGCACACCGGAGTTGGACCCGGCTCGGATCGAGGACGTCTACCTCGGCAACGCCAACGGCGCCGGCGAGGAGAACCGCAATGTCGGCCGCATGGCCGCCCTCCTCGCGGGCCTGCCCACCACCGTGCCCGGAGTGACGGTCAACCGGCTGTGCGCCTCCGGCCTGGAAGCCGTCATCCAGGCGGCTCGCGCGATCGCCGTCGGCGACGCCTCCATCGCCCTGGCTGGCGGAGTGGAGTCGATGACCCGTGCCCCGTACGTGCTGCCGAAGTCGGACAGGGCCTTCCCGGCCGGGCACGGCGAGCTGTACTCGACCACGCTGGGCTGGCGCATGGTCAACCCGAAGATGGACCCGCAGTGGACCATCCCGCTGGGCGAATCCGCGGAACTCATCGCCGACAAGCACAAGATCAGCCGCGAGCAGCAGGAGGAGTTCGCCCTCGCCTCCCACCAGAAGGCGGCAGCCGCACAGCAACTGGACCTTTTTGACGCTGAGTTGGCGCCCGTGTCGATCCCTCAGCGTAAGGGTGACCCGGTCGCCTTCGCCACCGACGAGTCGGTCCGTGCGGACGCCTCACTGACTGCGATGGCCAAGCTCAAGCCGTCCTTCCGCAAGGAGAACGGCACCGTCACGGCCGGCAACGCGTCCCCGCTCAACGACGGCGCCGCCGCCCTGCTCCTGACCGACGAGGAGGGCCTGAAGGCCACCGGTCGCCAGCCGCTGGCCCGCGTCTCGGCCACCGGTGTCTCCGCGATTGACCCGCACTACTTCGGTCTCGCCCCGGTAGAGGCCGTCAATAGGGCTCTCGTCAAAGCGGGCAAGGGATTTGACGACCTGTCCGTGCTGGAACTGAACGAGGCCTTCGCCGCCCAGGTGCTGGGATGCGTCGCCGAGTGGCCCGAGTTCGACCTGGCGATCCTCAATCCACAAGGCGGCGCCATCGCCCTCGGCCACCCCCTCGGCGCATCCGGAGCCCGCCTCGTCGGCACCGTCGCCCACCAGCTCGCCCGCCAGGGCAGTGGCGTCGGCGTCGCCACTCTGTGCATTGGCGTGGGCCAGGGCCTCGCCCTCGTCCTCGAACGCTAGGAACCCGTAAGAAGGGCCATGCGCCACCTTTGAGGGGGCGTTTAAAAGTGGGCGGATTGCCGTTTACGCTTCAGTGCGTTCCTCGCCAGGTGGGTGTTGTCTCGTCCGTTGTGCGTTTGGCAAGGTTGTCGATTCCGAGGGTGGCTCCGTGTTTGACGACGGCATTCTTGAAGCCGGTGTCGCCCCAGCTCCTGGAGATGGTCGGGTACGTCTCCTTCGCCTGGTCGAGGAGGCGGATTCCCAGGGCGTTTTCCGACAGGCTGGCGGCGGTGACGGTCACAGCGAGGATGCGGCCGATCGTGTCGGTGAGAATGCCGCGCTTCCGACGATCTTCTTCGCGGCATCCGTTCCCTGGCTGGTCAGGGGCACATTGGTGGAGGTCTTCACGCTCTGGGTGTCAATCACGGAAGTGGTCGGCTCGGGCTTGCGCCCCTCCTTCACGCGCGCCAGTCCGGGCAGGTCGTAGTTGAGCTGGGCGAAGATGCCCTCGTCGCGCCAGGCGGCGTAGTAGGCCTAGACGGTGCCGTGGTTCGGGAAGTCGTGCGGGAGGCATTTCCAGAGGATTCCGGTGCGGGCACGTAGAAATGGCGTTGAAGACATCGCGCAGTTCGACCTTGGCCGGCTGGCCGGTGGGCCTGCGGTCGATCCGGGCTTTCCACCAGGCGGATAAGGTGGATTCGATCAGCGCCCATCGGGCGTCGGACAGGTCGCTGGGGTACGGCTTCCGCTGGCTCACGAAAGGGCTCTTACACGAAGAGCGCCGCTGCCAGCGTTACTTGGCCAGTAGGGCGTTTCTATGACGTCCATAGTCCATGGACCAGACGGAATCCGGGTGCGAGACACGGAGCAGATGGGCGCCGAGGCCGGAGCCTGGAAGGCCGCGAAGCTGCACGCAGAGCGCAAATCCCTGCAAAGAGAACCGGTCGCAAGAGCGACGTAATGCCACAGGCTATACCTAAAGCCCACTAAGGGCCGCCTCGACGTCACCTGCGCCCACTGGAGCCTGTCCGGCGGCGAGGCCGTCCTCCTCCGGCGTGCCGTGCTCGCCAACGGCGACTTCGAGGGGTACTGGCAGTTCCATGTCCAGCGCGAGTACCAGCGAGTCCACGCCGCCCCCTACCAGCAATTTGCCCCGGCTGCATCGCACCAGCGCCTCAGGGCGCACGTGGATCAGGGCTCAGTCGCGGAACCACGGGTCGATCGGCACCTGCTCGGCGGCCCGGCCGTCCGGTCCGAGCAGTGTGCCGGCCCGTTTGGTGTGGCGCAGCGCCACGGCTCGGTCCACGAAGCGCAGCCGGGGGACGCGCTCGGCGAGGACGGACTCGAGCCGCTGTACGTCGTCCAGGCCGCGCAGCCACAAGGCGATCACCAGGTTGGCGGCCCCGCCGGTGAGACCGAGGCAGACCCGGGTCTCGGGGAGACCGGCGAGGGTACGGGCGACGTTGCCGTGTTCCTCCGGTGGTACGTCGGCCCACAAGGTCACCGACACCGGCCAGCCGGTCAGTGCGTGGGGGACGTCGCAGCGCACGACGACCGCCCGGCTGGCGAGGACCGCCTCGACGCGGCGCCGGGCGGTCGGTCGGCTGACGCCCATCCGGTCGGCCAGCTCGCTCACACCCATCCGGCCGTTCTCGGCCAGCAGCCGCAGCACCGCCCGCAGGTCTGCCTCGGCCGGCGCGCTGGCCGAGGCAGAGGAGGTCGAAACGCTTCGCGCGAGGCGGCGCTGCTCGGCCGGTTCCAGTGTGCGCAGTTGCCACTTGCTGCCCTCGACGAAGAGCCTGGTGCCGACCTGGCTGCGGATCGACCGCACGCCCGGGATCCGGGACACCCCGTGCAGCACGAAGTCGGAGAGCGCGTCCAGCCCGGCGGTGAACACGGTCAGCAGCAGGTCACGGCCACCTGTCACGTGCTCGACCGAGCCGACCCGCGGGTCGCGGGCCAGCGCGTCGGCGATCGGCAGCATCTGGTCGGTGGCGCAGTCGACCTCGACGAAGGAGACGGTCACCCTCTCTACGGCGCCCGGCCCCGGATGGGCCGACAGCCAGGCCGACCCGCTCGTGGCGAGTCGTGCCCAGCGGCGGGCGACGGTGGCCGGATCCACCCCCAGCACCTGGGCGATCTGTGCCCAGGATGCCCGTGGAGCGAGCTGGACAGCGTGCAGGACGCGTAGATCCGCTTCGCTGAAACTTCTCACTTCATGCTTCACCCGGGCCATTTTCTGCCATCTCTTGCATCTTTACGAGGGCGAGTGTCCATGCCCGCACCATCGTTCGTCATCGATCCCCTGTGTCTCGCGAGAGGAACTCCGCGATGTCAGCTCCCCAGGCTCAGGTCCCAGACGCTGCGGGCGGTCCGTCCCTGGCATCCGCGCCACCCGGCGCACCCACCGAAGCGACCGCGCCATCGCGCCGCCGTGAGCTCAGCGCGGCAACGGTGGGAAGCATCGTGGAGTCGTTCGACTGGAACATGTACGCCGTGCTGGCGCCGTTCTTCGCCACGCGGCTGTTTCCCGGCGGCACCACCGGCGCGACGCTGACGGCCTACGCCGGCTTCGCCGTCGGCTTCCTCGCCCGTCCGGTGGGCAGCGCGCTGATCGGTCGGCTTGCCGACAAGCGCGGCCGCCGATTCGGGCTCACCCTGAGCATGTCGGTGATCGCCGCAGCCAGCCTGCTGCCCGCCCTGGTCCCGTCGCGGGAGCAGATCGGCATCTGGGCGGCGCTCCTCATGGTCGTCGCACGGCTGGTGCAGGGACTGGCGTACGGCGGCGAGACC
Source organism: Streptomyces sp. NPDC046909 (assembly GCF_040644695.1). NCBI lineage: Bacteria > Bacillati > Actinomycetota > Actinomycetes > Kitasatosporales > Streptomycetaceae > Streptomyces > Streptomyces sp. NPDC046909. The sequence goes on from NZ_JBEYXC010000006.1 coordinate 302,894, forward strand.
CCGACCGTCGCGGCGTACGTCACCGAGACGGCACCACCACACAGGCGGTTCCTGTTCAGCGGCATCTCCTACGGCGGCATCATCATCGGCTCACTCCTCGCGTTCGCCACCGTGGCCATCCTCGACGCGACGGTGGGCGCCGACGCACTGGCCGACGGGGCGTGGCGCTGGGGTTTCGTGGCCGCCGCACTGATCGGCGTGGCAGCGATCTGGGTCCGCCGCTCGGCCCCCGAGAGCGAGGAGTTCGAGCGCGAGGCCGCGGTCCACGGCAGTCGGCGGCCCCCGATCCGCAGCGTGTTCACCCGGCACTCCACGGCATGCGTCGCCCTCTTCCTGATGTCCGTCAGCACCACGGTGTCGTTCTACTTCTCCCTGGTCTATCTGCCGGTGTACGCCGCCCACGCCGGCGCCGCCGACCAGGCCGCGGCATCAGCGTTCATGACGGTCGCCTACGCCGTCACCCTGCTGGCCATGCTGCTCGCCGGAGCGCTCGCCGACCGGATCGGCCTGATCCCGGTGCTGCGCGGCGCCGCCCTGGCCACGGCCGTCCTGGTGGTGCCCCTGCTCACCGCCATGGACTCCGGGGCCCTGGACTACCGCGTGGTCGCCGTGCTGCTCGGCCTCCTGGTCGCGGCGCCGGCGGCCGCCGTCAACCTGCTCAGCGGGCTGCTGTTCCCGACCGCGGTGCGCGCGGTCGGAGCGGGCATCGTCAGCGCGGTCGCCGTCGCCGGCTTCGGCGGCACCTTCCCGCTGCTCGCCGAGGCCCTCACCGTGCGGGGACACGCCGTGGTGATCCCCTACTACGTCGCCGCCACTGCTGTATTGGGCGTGCTCGGCACCTTCGTCGCCGCCCGGGTTCCCGGGTTCGCCGCCGCCTCTCGTCCGATCCCCACCGAGGAGAACCGATGACCGTCACCGTGAACACCGCCTCCCTGACCGACGACGCCCGGGCCATGTGCGAGGACCTGACCCGGCTGCGGCACCGGCTGCACGCGGAACCCGAGACCGGCCTGCAGCTCCCGCGCACCCAGGAGAAGGTGCTCGCGGCGCTCGTGGGCCTGCCGCTCGAGATCACCACCGGGACCTCGCTCACCTCGGTCACCGCCGTGCTACGCGGCGCCCGGCCCGGCGGCACGGTGCTGCTCCGCGGCGACATGGACGCGCTCCCGGTGCAGGAGAAGAGCGGCGTCGGTTATGCCTCCCAGGTCGAAGGCCTGATGCACGCCTGTGGCCACGACCTGCACACCACGATGCTGGCCGGCGCGGCCCACCTGCTGTCCGCGCGCCGGGACCGGCTCGTCGGCGACGTGGTCTTCATGTTCCAGCCCGGTGAGGAGGGTTACGACGGTGCCGCCGCGATGGTGGCCGAGGGAGTCCTCGACGCATCCGGACGCCGGGTCGACGCAGCGTACGCCCTCCACGTCATGTCCGCCGGTATCGCCCCGAGCACCTTCGAGACCCGGCGCGGACCCTTTCTGGCCGCCTCGGACACCGTCCGGGTGACCGTGACCGGAGCCGGCGGCCACGGCTCCATGCCCCATCGCGCCAAGGATCCCTTGGTGGCCGCCTGCGAGATGGTGACCGCACTGCAGACCCACATCACCCGCGGCTTCGACGTGTTCGACCCGGTCGTCGTCACCGTCGGGGCCTTCCACTCGGGAACCCAGCACAACGTCATCCCAGAGCAGGCCTGCTTCGAAGCCACCGTCCGTTCGTTCTCGCCGCAGGCACACGCCGCGATCAAGGACGGCTTCGTCCGGGTCTGTCGCGGGATCGCAGCCGCCCACGGCGTGACGGTGGAGGTCGACTACGCGGAGTGCTACCCGGTCACGGTCAACGATGCCGCCGAGGCGGAGTTCGCCGTCGACGTGGTCGCCGAGACGCTGGGGGAGGAGCGGGTGTCCTGGGCGCCCCGGCCGATCGCCGGCTCCGAGGACTTCTCCCGGGTACTCGACGAGGTGCCCGGCGTGTTCATCGGGCTCGGCGCCGCCCCCCGCGACGCCGACATGCAGTCCGCGCCCGACAACCACTCGCCACTGGCCGTCTTCGACGACGCGGTCCTATCCGACGGGGCGGCGGTCTACGCCGAACTTGCCGTCCGCCGGCTGGAGGCCCTCACGCCGACCACCTGAACCGTGTCCGAGGGGAGTGACCCGCCGAGGTCGGGCCGAGTGAACCCACTCGGCCCGACCTCGGCGGGTGGTCTGCCCCAGGTTCGATGGGGTCGGGTTGTTGGAGAATTGGCTGTCCCTCTGTCTTCGGAGGCCGTCATGCCCCGCAGCTGTCCGCCCGAGTTCCGGCGCCGTGTGATTGATCTGGTCGAGTCCGCCCATGCACCGCCGCCTCGCCCGCAACTACGAGCCCCTCACCGCCAGCTCCGAGGCCATGATCCACATCGCCTCGATCGACAGCCTTGCCAAACGCACAACGGACGAGACGACACCCACCTGGCGAGGAACGTACTGGGGCGTAAACGATAATCCGCCCACTTCAAACGCCCTCTGAGAGCGAGGACTGTCACCTCGAGACAAGCGGGTTCTCGATGGGCTGGGTTCGACCCGAGGCGCACGCCCCCACTCCTACTCGATATTCCTTGATATCGACTTAGCGCTCGCTAAGATGGGTGGCCAGGGTTGGCGGTTGTGCGGACAGGGAGGAGTGAGCGCATGCCCACGATGGAGCCCTGCGAGCCCTCGGTCGAGGAGGCACTGCAGCTGATCGGCGACTGGCGGGTGTTCGAGCCGCTCGAGTTGCCGGCGACGCTCACCGGCGCACTTGATGCCTTCCGGGAGCATGGTTATCACGGCACGTCGGTGCGCGACATTGCCCGGCGGGTAGGGGTCACCGTACCGGCGCTCTATTACCACCACGAGAACAAGCAGGCCATGCTCGTCGCGTTGCTGGAGCACGCCGTGGGGGAGGCGCTCGCGCGCGCCCGGCTGGCCGACGCCGCGGGCGAGGGGTGGGTCCTGGAGAGATTCGCCAACGTCACCGAATGCATCGTGTTGCACATGACGCACCGGGCGGCGACGGCGGGACTGGACGCCGAGCTGCGATATCTCGAACCAGCCAACCGTAAGCGGTACGCCGCCCTGCGCAAGCAGCTCGAGGAGATGGTGCTCGCAATCCTTGAAGAGGGCGTCGCCCAGGGGCTGTTCGAAGTGGACCACGCCCCGGACACCGTGCGGGCGTTGCTCGGCATGTGGCAGGCGGTGGCGACCTGGTACCACGACGGAGGGCCGCTGTCACCGCAGGAGATCGCCAACCGGTACGTGTCGATCTCGCTACGGGCGGTGGGCGCAAGGGTGCGCCCCGCACCCCGCACGCACTCCGCGGCGTAGGCCGCGAGGCCCGGCACCCGGGCTCGTCGGCGTCTCGGCGCCACCGTCCCGGTCCCACTGGCCCATGCTCAGACCAGGCTCATGCCGACCGCCCCTCCTGTGATGCCTCATGCGGTACGCCGAGCGGTGTGTCGTCCTGGGTGTGTTGGCGCACGGCGCCCGCAGCGAGCAGACGGGAGATGTCATCGGCGTGGGCACCCCAGTCGCGCAGGGCAGTGCGGGTGTGCTCGCCCGGGACCGGAGGTGGGCCCTGGACGGCCGCCGGGGTGCGGTCCAGGTGGGGGGCCGGAGCGGGCTGGCGTATGCCGTCGGTTTCGGTGAAGACGCCGCGCGCCGCGTTGTGCTGGTGTGTGTGGGCCTCCCACGGGCTGAGCACCGGGGTCACGCAGGCGTCGGTGTGTTCAAAGTGTGCAGCCCACTCGTCGCGCGTGCGCTGTTTGAAGGCAGCCGCCAGCCGCTGACGCAGCTCCGGCCAGCGTGCCTCGTCGTACTGGTCGGGCAGGCCGGGATCGTCCGACAGGCCGAGCCCGTCGAGGAGTTCGGCGTAGAACCTCGCCTCCAGCGGGCCCACCGCAACGTGCCCGCCGTCGGCTGTCTCGTACGTGGTGTAGAAGGGCGCACCGCCGTCGAGGAGGTTCTTGCCGCGCTCGCGGGACCACGACCCCGCCGCACGCAGGCCGAACATTGCGGTGGTGAGCAGCGCGGCCCCGTCGACCATGGCGGCGTCCACGACCTGGCCCTGGCCGGAACGCTCGCGCTCGTAGAGGGCGGCGAGGATGCCGATTGCCAGGAGCATGCCGCCACCGCCGAAGTCTCCGACGAGGTTCACCGGCGGCACCGGTGGCCGGTCGGCTGGACCCATGAGACCGAGGGCGCCCGATACGGCGATGTAGTTGATGTCGTGCCCGGCCCGAGGAGCGAGCGGGCCATGCTGGCCCCAGCCGGTCATCCGTCCGTAGACCAGCCGGGGGTTGGTGGCGCGGCATGTGTCCGGGCCGATGCCCAGGCGTTCGGCGACACCGGGTCTGAAGCCCTCGACGAGGACGTCGGCGCGGGCGGCGAGCTGGCGCACGAGAGCGCCGCCGTCGGGGTGCTTCAGGTCCACCGCGACCGAGCGGCGTCCGCGGGCCAGAGGATCGGGGGCCCTGGCGCCGGCCGGGTTGACGTCCGTGGTGCGGTCGACGCGCAGCACCTCGGCACCCAGATCGGCCAGCAGAGTGCAGGCGAAGGGGGCCGGGGCGAGGCTGGCGATTTCCAGTACGCGGAGGCCGACCAGCGGGCCCTCGTCCGTGCTCATGCTTCCTCACCTGTCATGTACCTGGGTCGCCGAAGTGCACGAGTGAAGTCGATCGCCATGAGGTTCTCGCGACCCTGACGAATTTACTTAGCGCTCGCTCAGAAGGTAGAGGTCTCACCACGGGAGGGTCAATATGCGGACTCGCGTCTTATCGCCATCGGCCGGAGTGCACCCTGCTCCTGGGAGGCTGCCTTCGCGGTTGCCGACACCCGCCCCACGCTCCGGAGCAATCGCCCTATAGCTCTGGCTTGCACCCTCATTGTCAAGCGCGCCAGCGGGCTCAACGGGTGGTGGTCGCCGGGACGTCGAAGTAGTGGCCTTGGTCGAGGTCGTCGATGAGGCCGGGCTGGACGGGTTTCCAGCCGAGGAGGTCCTGGGTCAGCGTGCTCGAGGAGGGGTTGTCGGCTGTGGCGGGAGCGCTGAGGAAGCCGAAGTGGGCGTCGGCCTGTGTCGACGGGATGCTGACCACGGGCAGGTTCAGCCGGTGGCCGATGGCCTCGGCGATCTCCCGGAAGGGGATCCCCTGGTCGTCGACGGCGTGCAGCCGTGACCCCGCCGGCGCGGATTCCAGCGCCAGCCGGTAGAGGCGTGCCGCGTCGAGCGTGTGCACAGCGGGCCAGCGGTTTGCCCCGTCACCGACGTACGCCGCGACACCCTTCGACCGGGCGATGGAGATCAAGGTCGGGATGAAGCCGTTGCGGTCCAGCGTGCTGTGCACGGTCGGAGCAAGCCGGACGATGGACGACCGGATGCCGCGTTCCGCGAGCGCGACCACCATGTTCTCGGCGTCGATCCGCGGCCCTGCGTCGAGTGCGTCGGCTTCGGTGGCGGCGTCTTCCAGCCCCGCGAAGGCGAGCAGCATGGTTCCCGACGTGGTCACCAGAGGCTTGCCGGTGTCGGCGAGCGCGTCCCCGAGAAGCTCGATGGCGCTCAGATCCGCTGCGACCGCGCTGTCGAAGTCGCCAGCGAACATGGCGTCGTGCTTGAAGGCCAGGTGGATGACGCCGTCGGCCGCGGCTGCAGTCGCGGCGAGGCCGTCGAGATCGTCGAGATCGCCTCGGTACACCTGGGCACCGGCAGCCGTCAATGCGGCGGCGGACTTGTCCGAGCGGGCCAGGCCGACCACATGGTGTCCCGCTTCGAGGAGTTCGGGGACGACCGCGGAGCCGACGTGTCCGGTGGCTCCAGTGACGAATACGCGCATGCTGTGCCTTCCTGCTGCAGGCTCCCCACCCGGAGTGGGGACCTGATGTCAGTTCATGACATCACCGTAGCATCGATGTCAGTCTCTGCCATGACCTTGATGTCAGCTTCTGCCGTCACGGCGTAGGATCGGAGCATGAGCCGATGGAAGCCCGACGCACGGGGCCGCTTGGAGAAGGCGGCGCTGGAGCTCTACAACCACCAGGGCTTTGACGCCACCACCGTTGCGGAGATCGCCGCCCGCGCCGGGCTCACCGAACGGACCTTCTACCGGTACTTCGCCGACAAACGGGAAGTCCTCTTCCCGGGCGACAGCCCCCTCGCGGACACCCTCGCGGATGCCACGGCCACCGCGCCTGTCCAGCTTCCGCCGCTGGAGGTGATCGCCTACGCCCTGACTGAAGCCGTTCCTGTCTTCGAAGAACGCGGGGACCTGATACGGCAACGCCAGGCCGTCATCGCCGCCAACCCTGAACTCCAGGAGCGCGAACTGACCAAACTCGCCACACTCGCCTCCACACTCGCCCACGCGCTGCGTGAACGCGGTCTGCAGACCACGACCGCAATACTTGCCGCAGAAATCGGGATCGCCGCGTTCAGGGTCGCCTACGAACTCTGGGTCAACGACCCCGACCAGAACACCCTCGCCCAGCGGATCCAAGAGACCCTGGACACCGCCAGGCACCTCGCCACGCCCGCCGAACAAGTCGCCGCGACCGAGGACGGCAGCCTCACAGGCCAGGAGAACGTGGCATGAATGCGGTGGGCACCTTGTGCAAGGGGCCCGCGGCTTCGTGACGCAGTACGTGCGGGGACTTCTGGGCGCAGGATGTTCCGAGCTCCAGCCTCCGTGGCGGGCTGACGACATGACTGAGCCCACCGAGGTCCAAGACGCCCTCCGGAGGGGCGGAGGGCTTTGGAGGGGGCGACGCGGTGCGGTCGAAGGGCCTGCCGGTGAGCCACGTGTCAAGGCGAGCGGAGTTGCCGACGATGCCAGTATCAATGGTGGGTTGTTCGTAGCGAAACAGAGCCGATCGTCAGGTCGCGATCAGGTGGGTTTTTGAGGCTGATGCCTGTGACTCCTGCACGTTCGGCGGTGCGGACGCGGAGGGTTCCGTTTGGCCAGGTGAACTTGAGTTCGCCGTCGTGCTCGGTGACGCGGGCCTGGAGGACGGATCCGAAGAGGCGGCGGCCGAAGTCCGGGTCTGTGGTGCTGAGGTGTGTCGGTCCCAGTTCCGAGGCCGGTCCGGCGGGGGTGTTCCACAAGGAGGTCCACCAGTTCGGGTCGGTCGCTCCGTCGGTGCTCGGGAAGGCCGTGGTGTCGCGGTCGCGGGTGGTCAGCAGTTCTTCCGCGGATGGGTAGGCGCGGTCCGACTCGGCGAGTTGGATGACGACACGGTGTATGGCGTCGGGCAGGAGGAAGGCTTCGCGCCAGGGGGCGTGGTCGTAGTTCTCGCCGACGACGGTGGCGCCGATGGCCCGTGCCTGTTCCACGGCGGCGCGGAGGTCGGGGACGGTGAAGGTCACGTGATGCGCGCCCTCACCGTGTCGGTCGAGGAAACGGCTGAGGAAACCGGGGCCGTTCGGTTCGAGCAGTTCTATACGACCACCACCGTGGGCGGTTCCGACGTAGAGCAGGAGGTATCGAAACTCCTGGAGGGTCTCTCCCGCGATGGGCGTAGCACCGAGCTCTTGCCGAAGCCGTCTCGCCCAGGTCATCGCGTCATGAACGGCGAACGACGTGTGATCGAAGTCGAAGGTCGCGGCTGAAGCCGCGGGGTGATCGTGTGGTGTCATCAGAAGAGTCCGGGGCGTAGGGGTGAAGCGGTGGCGCGCGAGATGGGGCGTGAGCCGCCGCGTGGTCGCTGTCAGGGGCCTGGTCCCAGGTCGGCCTGCAGGCTGGAGACGCACCGTTGTCAGTCGTTCCCAACTGAGCTCGGTTGACCGGCGACGTACAGCAGACGCTTGTTGGCGAACTCGTCCATGCCGAGCGGTCCCAGCTCGCGGCCGTAGCCGCTGCGCTTGACCCCGCCGAACGGGATCGCCGCGCCTTCACCCGCGGGGGTGTTGACGTTACTCATGCCGACTTCGAGTTGCCCGGCCACGTCCAGAGCGCGCGACTGGTGCACGCTGAAAACAGCCCCACCGAGGCCGTACACGGAGTCGTTGGCCAACTCGACCGCCTCGACATCGGATTGCACGGAGTACACGACGGCGACCGGGCCGAAGAGTTCCTCGTGGTACGCACGCATCCCCTTGGAGACCGCGGTGAGGACGGTGGGTGCGAAGTATGCGCCGGGTGCGGGACCGAGCCGACCGCCGGCGTGTACCTGGGCGCCCTTGGTCACTGCGTCCTGTATCTGGGCGTCGAGATGCTCGGCCGCCGAGCGCGATGACAGGGGGCAGTAGGTTCCCGGCTCCGCATCGCGAGTCGGATCCGCAGGCCGCATCACCCTGGCCAATCGGGTCAGTTCGTCGACGAAATCGCGGAAGTATTCCTCGTGCACGATCATGCGCTTGTTGGAATTGCAGGTCTGGCCGGTGTTGTACATGCGCGTTTGCCAGGCCAGACGGGCGGCTCCTCGGACATCGTCGGTGTCGAGAACGATGTACGGGTCGGACCCTCCCAGCTCGAGCACGCACTTCTTGAGGTATCGTCCTGCGATCGCGGCGACGGCGGAGCCGGCCCGTTCGGACCCGGTGAGGGAAACGCCTCTGACCCGATCGTCGGCGATGAGGCGCTCGACCTGGCCGTGGGTCGCGTACAGGTTCTGGTACGTCCCGTCAGGCAGGCCGGCATCGGTCAGAACCTGCTCGATCGCGGCCGCACACTGAGGTACCGACTCGGCGTGCTTGAGGAGGATCGTGTTGCCGAGGACGAGGTTGGGTGCAACGAAGCGTGCGACCTGATAGTAGGGGAAGTTCCACGGCATGATTCCGAGTACTACTCCTATGGGACGCCGCTGGATCACCGCCCGGTCCCCGGGGTGCGCTTCGATGTGCTCATCGGCGGCCAACTTCGGACCGTGATCGCCGTAGTACCGGAAGATCGAGACACACAAGTCGAGTTCCTCGACGGCCTCGTGCCGGGGCTTGCCCATCTCGCGGGTCGCGAGGTCGGCCAGTTCGCCCACTCGCGAGGCGAGGATGTCTGCGACCCGATGTGACACCGCGGCCCGTTCCACGATGGGCGTGGAGCACCACTGCCGGTAGGCGTCGTCCGCCCGGGCCAGGCTCTCGTCGATGGCTGCGTCCTGCGCAAGGTCGAACCGGGCGAACTCCTCACCGGTGACGGGGTCGACGGACCTGTAGATGACGACCTCTTGGCGGGCGGTATCCATCAGCACTCTCAGCTTTCGTTGGTCGGCGGCACCGGCCGACTTGTCGGTCAGATCCGGGGAAGGCACAAAAGACGGCGGACGGTCACAGATCGAGTACCAGCCGGCCGGAACGGGCCCGGGAGACGCAGATGCACAAGCAGTCGCCGGCGAGTTTCTCCTCCTGGGTCAGGATGGAGTCCCGATGGTCGATCTCGCCTTCGAGGACATCGGTGATGCAGGTGCCGCACGTACCCTCGCCGCAGCTGTAGTCGATGGCGTGCCCGGCGTCCTTGAGTACCTGCAGTATCGATTTGTCCTCAGGGACCTGGTACGCCGCGCCGGTGGTGTCGAGCACGACTTCAAAGGCCTGGTCGGGATGGCGCGCAACGGCCGGTGCGGCGGAGAATCGCTCGAAGTGGACTGTGCCGCGGCCCAGCCCGGCGCAGGCGCGCTGTACGGCGGTGAGCATCGGCTCCGGCCCGCACACGTAGTAGTGCGCGTCGGCGGGGTGGTGCCGGACCAGGGCTTCGAAGTCCATGAAGCCGTCCACGTCGTCGCAGTGCAGCCGGAGACGATCGCCGAGACCGAGTTCTTCCAGGAGGGCCGCGAACACCGCTTGCGATCGCGACCTGACAAGGTAGTGCAGCGTGAAGGGCCGCCCTTTGGCCTTGAGCGAGCGCGCCATGGAGTACAGGGGCGTGACGCCGATCCCGCCGGCCACCAGGACAGGATGATCCTGTCGGTCGTCGAGGGGAAAGTTGTTCCGCGGTCCGGAGACGGCCACGACGTCCCCGACCTCCAGCGCGTGCATCGCGATCGATCCGCCGCGCCCGTCCGGCTCCAGCTTCACCGCGACCGACACCTCGCCTGTTGCCTCGTCCCAGTCGATCAGGGAATAGCTCCTGATCAGGTCGCCAGGCAGATGTACGTTGAGGTGCGCGCCGGGCTCGGGCCCGAGCTGCGGCTCGTGAGCCGTCTGGAACGTGAACCTGGTGATATTGGCGCCGAGGGGCGCTTTGCTCACCACATGAACGTTGGTCGACTTGAGCATGGGTACCGTCCAGGGTCGTTCTTCGGGCAGCCATGACCAATGTAGGCTTGAACGATCGTTCAGGCAAGGAGGCGTCTGAACGATCGTTCAACTGGCGTTGTTCTCGTCCTGACGCCCCACCTGGTTGGCCAGTGCGTCGACCACGAACGTTCGCCTTGACACGCTGCTCGGTGGCGCTGGTACGGAGTTTGCCGACCTCACTCTGACGGCAACGTTGTCACTCTAGGGGTCGCAAATGGTCATGTGCCGGTAGCTCGGTGCCGCGCGCGAGCTGCTGTGCCACCTGCGGGTCATCGGCTCTCGGGGGTCGACGCCGGTGGTTGAGGCTAACCCGACCCCGTCGAGACCTTCCACGGATTCCTGGTTGACTGCCTGCGGGCTGCTGGCCGACCGATCTACGTCATCAATCCGCTCATCACCGCCGCTACCGCGACCGCTACGCAGTCAACCGCAAGAAGTCAGACCGCCGCTACGCCAGAATCCTGGCCCGCATCCTGCGCACCGACCCCGCCGGGCACCGGTTCCGGACCGGCACGCGGAGGGGCCGGGACAGCCGTGCTGTCCCGGCCCCTCCGTGGTTCACTGCGCTGCGAAGGCGGTCACCAGATCGGATTCCAGCCGTCGGTGCCGGCCAGGTACTTGGCGGCGGTGTAGTCCTGGGCCTGAGCGTCGGTCAGCTTCGGTGCGTTCGTTCCGAGGCCGGCTCCGAGGCCACCGTTGTGGTACTCGAAGAACCGGGCCTGCGTCCAGGAGTAGGTGGTGTCCATGTCGGTCCAGGGGTGTTGGTAGTTGATGTTGTTGTGCCAGACCCCAGATCCACCAGCCATATTCCGTCCGGGAAGAACCTCGCCGACCCGGCGGCCGCCTCCAGCGCCAGCCGGGTCTTGCCGATCCCGCCCGCGCCGGTGAGCGTCAGCAACCGCACCGACTGCAGCAGGCCGCGGATCTCTGGGACCTCGGACCGACGGCCGATGAAACGGGTGACCGCCGCAGGCAGGTTTCCCGCCCGCGAGGGCGCCGCAGTGGTCACGACGTTCGCCTCCCAATCGCAAGGGCTGGATGACCAGGTAGCGCCAGCTGGCGACCGGCTAGTTCCGCGGCCGTACGGGCCCCCGAGGAGAGAGAAATACGTGAGGCGGCTCGTCGACTCCGTCACACAGGCCCGTCACGATGGCCCGGCCCATCTCGCCCACCCCGATGATGCCGATGCACTTCACCGGAATCAGCGCTCGTGGTTGTGCATGACGTGTTTGGTGCGTGAGTAGTCGTCCAGGGCGTAGATGGACAAGTCCCGGCCGTAGCCGGATCCCTTGAAGCCGCCCCAGGGGACCTCGCTGGCCAGTACGAGATGGGAATTGACCCAGACGGTACCGAAGTCGAGACGTGCGGCGACGTCGTGGCTGCGGCGGGCGTTCTCCGTCCAGACGGATGCCGAGAGGCCGAGCGGGACGTCGTTGGCGCGCCGTACCGCTTCGTCCTCGTCGGTGAAGGTCTCGACCGTGATGACGGGGCCGAAGATCTCCTCGCGTGCGGCTTCGGCTCCTTCGGGGACGTCGACCAGTACGGTCGGGGCCACGAAGTATCCCGGCCCGTCGAGGGCCCCGCCTCCCGTCGCCACGCGGATGCCTTCTTTCTTCGCGCGCTCCAGATACCCGGTGACCCGGTCGAAGTGGGCCTTGGAGACCATGGGGCCGACCTCGACGTCCTCGCCGGCCTGCGGTTCGCCGACAACCAACGCTTCTACCTCGTCCACGAGTTGCTCGACGAACTGGTCGGCAACCGATGCGTGGACGAGGACGCGGCAGGCGGCCCCGCACTCCTGGCCGGAGTTCCAGAAGCTGGCCACGCGGAGCGATGATGCAGCCGCCTCGAGGTTGGCGTCCGGGAAGATCACCACAGGGGCCTTGCCGCCGAGTTCGAGGTGTACGCGCTTGAGGCTGTCGGCGGCGGCCCGGGCGACGGCGCGGCCGCTGCCGACCGATCCGGTCAGGGCGATCATGTTGATGTCCGGGTGCTCGGCGAGCCGGGCGCCGACGGTCGGGCCGTAGCCGTTCACCACGTTCAGCACGCCGGCCGGCAGGAGGTCGGCGACGAGTTCGGCGAGCTTGAGCGTGGTCAGGGGGGTCTGCTCGGACGGCTTGAGGACCAGGGTGTTGCCGGCGGCGAGGATGGGGGCGATCTTCCAGACCGCCATGAGCAGGGGGTAGTTCCACGGGGTGACCACGCCGATCACGCCGAGCGGTTCGCGCAGGATGACCGACAGGTGGTTCTCGGCGTAGTCGCCGGCGGCCAGGGAGGTGGTCGCGCGGACCGCGCCGGCCATGAAGCGGAAGGTGTCGATGGCCTGGCTGACGTCGTCCTGCGACACCGCGAGCGGCTTGCCGGTGTTCGCCGACTCCAGCCTGGCCAGGAGGTCGCTGTGCTCGGTCAGTCGGTCCGCGATGGCGTGCAGCAGCTCGGAGCGCTCCTTCGGGACCAGCCGCGCCCACCCGGCCTTGGCCGCCACTGCGGCGGCGACCGCCCGGTCGACGTCCTCGGCGGTGCCCTCGGGAATCCGGGCGATCACGGCCTCGCTGCTCGGGTCGACGACGTCGATGTATCGGTCGGTCGATCCCTCGACGAAGGCCCCGTCGATGAAGTGCCGGGCCGGAGGAAGGTCAGCCTCGGTGATCAGGGGCTGTGCGTCGGTTGCGCGTCGCACGCCACCCGTTGTGGGGTTCGCGGTAGTGGTCATGATCGGTGACTCCTTTGAGCGTGGTCGTGTGGGACAGCTGGCCAGTCGACAGTTCGGCCGACGCCGTGTGCCTCGGCCTGCTGGTAGATGCGCCGGGCCTATGACGTCCGCCTTGGTGATCTCGTCGCTCAGGGAGTCCATTGGTTCGACGTCGTATCCCTGCTCGTGCAGGCGGCCGACGGCGGCGTCGAGCGACGGTCGGCGCGGTGACCACATTCCGGTCCAGGCGTAGGACCTGTTCCGGTGCAGTGCCGCGATGTGCGCCTGCCCCTGGACACCGGATCCGAGTACGAGGAGGCGGGCCGCCTCGTGCCGGGCCAGCGCTTCCACCGCGACCGCGCTCGCCGCGGCCGTGCGCAGCGTGGTGAGCGCGGTGCCGTCCATGAAGACCAGCGGGACGCCGGTGTGGGGGTCGAGCACGGTGACCACGGCGTTTATGGTCGGCCAACTTGTCCCCGAGTTCCCGGGGTTGATGCTCCCGAACTTGCAGACGGGGCCGCTGGTGCGGTCGAGGCGAGCCGCGTAGCAGAAGACAGTGTCGGGGTCGTCGGCGTGGCCGCCGAGGATCTTCTCGGGCTGCCACGCCTCGCCCCGCGCGAGAGCGATGAACGCCGCTCGTTGCGAGGCGATCGCGGTGTCGATGTCGAACAGGGTTCGTACGTCGTGCCCGTCGAGGAATCTCATGGCAGCGGCGCCGTATGTCACTTTGCCGCGTTCAGCTGCGGCAGCGCCTCGACCAGGGCGGTGATCCGGGCGGTGGTGGCGGCGTCCAGCCCGAGGAGCGGTTCACGGGGCTCGCCGACGGGGATCCCGGCCGCGTTCAGGCCGACCTTCACCGCCTGGATGAACGGGGCGGACATGATCGCGTCCATCAGCGGGTAGATCGCCGCCCACTCGGCCTGCGCGCGGTCGAGGTCACCGGCGCGCAACGCCCGGTGGATGGAGACGAGTTGGGCCGGCATGACGTTCGCGGTCCCGGCCATGACACCGGCGGCACCCTCGGAGATCGCCTGGAGCAGCAGGCTGTCCCAGCCGACGAAGGTGGAGATGACGTCGCCGTAGTTGTGGATCAGCTGCCCGGCCTGGGCCATGTCGGCGCTGGTGTCCTTGATGTACTGGATGTTCTCGACCTCGCGGGCGAGCCGGCCGACGGTCTCGGGGGAGAGGTTGACGCCGGTGGCGCCGGGCAGGTTGTAGAGCATGATCGGAATATCCACGGCGTCCGCGACCGTGCGCAGGTAGTGCAGCGTCTCGTCGAGCGTGAGCGGCTCGTAGTACGGGGCGACCACCATCAGCACCGAGGCTCCGGCGGTCTCCGCGTGGCGGGACAGTTCGACTGCTTCCTTGGTGCTCAGCGCGCCGGTCTGCGCGACGACCGGTACCCGTCCGGCCGTCTGGTCGACGACCGTCTCGACGACCAGGCGCCGCTCGGCTCCGCTCATCGCCGCGAACTCACCGGTGGATCCACAGGCGACGACACCGTCAACCCCGCCGTCGATACTGCGGTCGACTACACGGCGCAGGACCTTCTCGTCGATCTGCCCGTCCGCGGCGAAGGGGATGGCAAGTGCGGTCAGGACACCGCTCAGCTGTGCCGACATTCTGAATCTCCTCAGGTGAAGCTGTAAGGGGGAGCTGTAGGGGGAGCCGTCGGAGCTCCGAACGAAGCGGCGGACTTACGGCGCGCTCGGCGCCGGCGCCCGGTCGCGCGCCGCGGTCTGCCGTCCGGTGGCAAGCAGGCTCCGGACCTCGTGAGCGGCGGACAGGCCGGTCTGGATCGCGGTCTCGGTGTAGAGGGTGCCGAGGTAGTCCCCGGCCAGGAGCACCCGGCCGGTGCGGCGGGTCAGCGTCTGCTGCAGCCTCCCGCGGCCGGGGAAGCAGTAGGGGGCGCCTGTGGGCCAGCGCTGGACCTCTGCCTCCACGACGTTGTCGGCGAAGCCGGGCAGTACCTGGTCCAGGTCGTCGAGGTAGATCCGCTGGATCTTGTCGTCGTCGTGCTCCAGCAGCTCGCGCGCCAGGCTGCCCGGCGAGAAGGTCATGATGCTGCTGCCCGGCCGCCGTTCCGGCGCGTAGCCGTGGACGACGTTCGACATGTTCAGCGCGACGTTGAAGGACCGCTTCGGCGTCGCGATGCCGTAGGCGTCGTCCCAGACCTGGCGTCCGGATTCGTTGCTGAGGAACGCCGCGCTCACATACGGCCCGTAGACGATCTTCGACAGGGCCTCGCGTACGTCGCTCTCGAGGTCGACCGCGATGCGGTGGCTGACGGTCGCCGGCGTGGCCAGGACCACGTAGCGGGCCTGGACCTCCTGCTCCACCCCGTCCTGACGGTAGCGGACGACGACCGAGTCCTTCTTGTGGACGATCTCGTCGACCGTGGCGTTCAGCCGCACTCGGTCCGACAGGGGTGCGGCGATGCTCTCGGTGAGGGTGGAGGGGCCGCCGAGGATGCTCTGCGAGAGACCGCCGCCGATGTTCCACACCAGGCTGAAGTAGCCGACGCCCGCGCCCGCCGAGAGCTGGTCGATGTCGGCGGAGGAGCGGGTCACCGTGGGCTTGAACAGCGCCTCGGCGTCCTCGGGCAGGTCGCCGATGAAGTCCTTGAAGGAACGGTCGTTCATGAAGTTGTAGATCCGCTGCTGGTGCTGCGCCGCGGTCTCGTTCCGCCGTCGCTGCACGATGCGGGCGTAACGGGCCACGCGCAGCGCGACCTTGGCGCCCGCCTTGACCATGCCGACCCGCGACTCCATCGACATCGGGATGCGGAACGGGTAGGTCTCCACGCGTCCCTTGAGCAGCAGCTTGCCGTTCATCGACAGCCCGGCCAGCGAGCCGGGCACCGGCACCGAGTCGACGCCGGTGTTGTCCAGCAGCCACGACGTCGCCGAGTTCCCGCCCGCGTAGACGTGTCCGCCCCAGTTCATCCAGTACGGTCCGCGACGCTCCGACCGGATGCGTCCGCCGACCCGGTCCCCCGACTCGAGCAGGAGCGTGTTCCAGTGCCGCAATCGCCAGCCGGCGGCCAGTCCGGCAATGCCGCCTCCGACGATCACTACATCTTTCATGGGTAACCTCCTGCGGATTTTACGGGTGCGGGGTTGAAAAATCGGGGCGATGTCCCGTGGTCGTGCCGATAGAAACGACGACCTGTCCCGCGTTGCGGGCCGACCGGGCCAGACAGATTGGGAGCCCGACCGACCGGTCAGACGCGCGCGGTGCGACTCACGGACTCGGTGGTACGAGGTGACAGTGCGGCGGCCTCGGTGAGGGTCATGCCGCGGGTCTCGGGCGCCCACAGGACCGAGACCACGGCGCCGACCGCGTTGATGACGGCTGCCGCGAGCATGGTGCCGCCGATGCCCCAGCTGGTCAGGGCCATGGGGACAAGGTAGGTGCCGACGGCGGCGCCGATCCGGCTGGCGGAGGAGGCGAGGCCGACGGCGGAGCCGCGCACCTCGGTCGGGAACAGCTCGTTCGGGTAGACCCACTGCAGGATCTGGGTGCCGCCGATGATGATCGCGTACGTGGCGAAGAGGACCATGATCACGGCTGCGGGGGCGCCGGGGAAGAGGCCGAGCAGCAGCAGGGCCAGGCCCGACCAGACGAAGCTGTGGATGACCAGGGGGCGCCGGCCCATGCGGTTCACGAAGAACAGGGAGATCACACAGCCGATGAGGAACATGACGGTGATCAGGGCTGACCCGACGTTGGCCAGCGATCCTTCGAGGTTCAGGGCGCCGAGGATCTTCGGGCCGAAGGCGTAGATGGCGAAGAGCGGGACGATGGAACAGGTCCAGAAGGCGGTGATGTAGAGCATCCGGCCGCCGTAGCCGGAGCGGATGATCGCCTTGAGGTCGACGTTCTCGCGCTCCTCCGCCTCGTCCGGCATGTCGGCGATCGTCACGTCGGGGCCGTAGACCCTCTTCAGGACGGCCTCGGCCTCCTCGGTGCGACCCTTGTTCGCCAGCCAGCGCGGGGACTCGGGCGTGCCGTGACGCAGCACCACGATGATCGTGGCCGGCAGTGCGGCACTGGCGAGCATCCAGCGCCAACCGTCGTCACCGGTCTGCAGCAGGGCCTCACCGACGATGTACGCCACCGCGGCGCCGACGAACCACATGACGACCAGACCGCCCAGCAACGGTCCCCGGTAGCGACGCGGGGTGAACTCGGCCAGCAGCGAGGTGGCGATGGGGTAGTCCGCGCCGACCGCCATGCCTATCAGCAGACGCAGGATGAACAGCCACACCGGATCGTCGGCCCAGAACTGCGCGACGGAGCAGCCGATGATGGCGATCAGGTCGATGGTGTAGAGAAGCTGCCGGCCGAACTTGTCCGTCAGCCAGCCGCCCGCGAACGCACCGAGGAAGATCCCGATGAGCGCGGAGGCGCCGATGAGGCCCTCGGCGGAGTCCGAGAGGTTCTGCTGGTCGGTGATCTGCACCATGGCGACGCCGATGATGCTCAGGACGTATCCGTCGAGGAACGGACCTCCGGAGGAGTACAGCGCCAATTTCTTGTGGAAGCGCGACAGGGGCGCGTCATCCAGTCGGTTTCCTGCGGTTGCGGTCATCACAGCCTCCGGGAGCGGATCCCGGACTCACCGTTCAAGGGTAGGTCCAGGCCGGGTGGGGGTTGATGTCTTGTCGTCGGTGCCGGACGCCCGGTCCTGACGTGACCTGGGGGTCAGCGTGTCGGCCGGGCGGGGGGACGTCGTCACGCGATGGCCGGGGAGCTCCGGTCTCACCCGGGTTGCCCGCCACCATAGGATGTGATCACAGATCACACAATGGTTGGAGAGGAGTTCAGGTGGAGTTTTCCAAGGAGGCCGCCCACGGGGTGGCACAGCCGAGGGACACGGCTGACGTCAGCGTTCGTCGAACCACTGCCGCCGACCAGCCTGTTTATGATTCAGTCGTGCGTATGTCCAAACGTGTCGAGCCGTCGCGCTCTCTCACCGACCAGGTGTACGCGGTGCTGCACGAGGCGATCACGAGCGGCGAGTATCCGGCCGGCTACCGCTTGCGTATCCGTGATATCGCCGCCGAGGTCGGAACCAGTGTGATGCCGGTGCGCGAGGCCATCCGGCGCCTCGAGGAGGCCGGCTTCGCCGAACGCGTTCAGCACAAGGGCTCGGTCGTCAAGGGCCAGCACCTCGACGAGCTGCTGTACATATACGACACTCGGCAGATCCTGGAGGTCGAGGCCGCGCGCCGAGGCGCCGCACAGATCGGTGAGGCCGACGTCGCCCGTATGCGCGAGGAGTTCGAGCTGATGCGGCGCGCGATCACTGAAGGCGCCGTCGTCCCGTACTTGGACCACGACGAGGCCCTGCTGACCATCCTCTACGAGGCGGCCGGCAACCCCGTGCTGCTCAACACCATCCGCACTCTGTGGGAGCACTGCCGCGCCTACAAGATCGTCGGCGCGCGGGCGTCCCTCGGCACCCCCGGCGACAATTCGCTCTGGCGATACCAGGAGCAACTGCTCAAGGCCGCCCATGCGCACGACCCGGAGGCGGCGGCCGCCATCAACAACGATTCGCTGGCCAACGCCACCGACCGGATCAAGGCGCAGCTGGTCTCGCGGTAGGCACCCCGGCCGGGTCCGCCTTCCTTTCCCCGCCGCTCCTGAGTGACAGGCCCCCTCAGGCGCGGGGTTCCGGCCTGCGCAGGCCCAGGCGGATGACCCCGACGTGGCGACGATGGCGACCACTGAGCAGATCGACGTGATCACCGGCTGCCCCCGGTCCATCGACGTCGTCGTCGGCACGTGACTGGCCACTTTCAGCCTGACGCGGACAGGTGCTCCCCACGCGTCCCCGGTTTCACCCTCGGGATCGCCGTGATCGCCGTGATCGCCCACCGCACTCCGGCACCCAATTCGTTACCCGGAGCTTTCCGCAGGTCAGGGCAGCTGTTGCAGGTGGCAGGCCGAAAAAGATCTGTGATCACATCTTGTCAGACCTCCCTGAAGGTGCGAAGTTACCTGCCATCACCCAGCCCTGAGACATCCGGAACAGGGCCTATGTCGGGATAAATCCGCTCGGGCATTTCAGCCACAGGGAGAGTCATGAAGCGTCTACGCGATTCACGTCTGGTTCGCTTCGGGGCGATCGCCGGATCCGTTGCCCTGCTGGGGTCGACGGCGGCGTGCGGGTCGTCATCCACCACCGATTCGTCCACCACCGCGGCGGACAAGGCGTCGAAGAAGGTCGACTCGATCGCCGCCATGGTTCCCAAGTCCATTGCCGAGAAGGGGACCTTGACGATCGCCGCCGCCACCTACCCGCCGGCGGTGATCGAGCCGGAAAGCGGCGGCACTCCCACCGGTTGGGACATCGAGAACGTGCGGCAGATCGCCGCTGTGCTGGGCCTGAAGGTCAAGGTCAAGATCGCCCCGTTCAACGGCATCATCGC
This sequence comes from Streptomyces sp. NPDC046909, assembly GCF_040644695.1. Lineage (NCBI taxonomy): Bacteria > Bacillati > Actinomycetota > Actinomycetes > Kitasatosporales > Streptomycetaceae > Streptomyces > Streptomyces sp. NPDC046909. Next base: position 322,259 of record NZ_JBEYXC010000006.1, read on the forward strand.
CGGACTGCAGGCTGGCCGTTACGACGGCGCGACCGGAGAGATCTACGCGACGCCCGAGCGCACGAAGACCGTCACGTTCGTGACCAACCACGCATCGGCCGACGCCCTCATGGTCCCCGTCGGCAGCAAGATCACCAGTGCGGCCACCGACACGGACCTCTGCGGTCGCACGCTGGCCGCTTCGCTCGGTTCCGCCGAGGCGGCGCTGGCCGACAAGATCGCGGGCAAGTGCAAGAGCGCCGGCAAGAGCGCGATCAACGTCAGGACCTTCGAGTCGCAGGCCGAGGTCAACCTCGCCCTGAAGGGAGGCCGGGTCGACGCGGCGGTGAGCAGCGCGAGCCAGGTGGCCTATGTGATGAGCCAGGCCAAGAACCAGTTCAAGCTGGTCGAGCTGCCGTGGGCCCCCCAGTACAAGACCGGCTTCGTGCTCCCCCGCAACAGTGACACCGCGAAGTTCGCCAAGGCGGTTCAGGCGGCCACCGACCACCTCATCGACAACGGGGACCTGCAGAAGATCCTCGACAAGTTCAACGCCGGCCAGGGACTGATCAAGAAGGCCGAGATCCTTCCCTCCACCGGAGGCAACTGATGAAATCAGCCACCGTCCTGGACTCCACACGCGTGGACCCCTCGGCCACCCCGCCCTCGGAACTCGTGGCGATGCGGCATCCCGGCCGACTCCTGGCCGCCCTGCTCCTGCTCCTCGCCGCGGCGAGTCTGGGCTACTCCGCGATCACCAACCACAACTTCGAGTGGCCGGTCGTCTGGGACTACCTGTTCCACCCCAAGATCATGGCGGGCCTGCGCACCACCCTGGTGCTCACCGCGGTGTCCATGTCTCTGGGCATCATCCTCGGCGTCGTCCTGGCGGCCTGCCGGATGTCGGAGAACCGGGTGCTCTCCACGCTCTCCGGCGCCTATCTGTGGTTCTTCCGCGGTACGCCGCTCCTGGTCCAGCTGATCTTCTGGTTCAACCTGTCGGCCCTCTACCCCCGCCTGTCGCTCAGCGTGCCGTTCGGCGGACCCGAAATCGTGGGCGCGTCCACCAACAGCGTGCTGAGTCTGTGGGCCGTCGCCATCATCGGCCTGACCCTGAACGAATCCGCCTACATGGCTGAGATCGTGCGTGGTGGCCTTCTCTCGGTGCCCAAACACCAGGGCGAGGCCGCCGTGGCGCTCGGCATGAACCGGTGGCAGACCTTCAGCCGGGTGGTCCTGCCGCAGGCCCTGCGGGTGATCGTCCCGCCGACCGGCAACCAGGTCATCGGCATGCTGAAGCACTCCTCGCTGGTGAGCATCATCGCTCTCTCCGACCTGCTGTACTCGGCCCAGCTGATCTACTCGCAGAACTTCCGCACCATCCCGCTGCTCGTCGTGATCTCGATCTGGTACCTGGTGTGCACCACGGTGCTGTCCTACGCCCAGAGCCACATCGAGCGTCACTACGGGCGCGGCGTCCACGTCGGCCCGCACCGGCCCGGCGGACTCGCGACGCTCCGCTCGCTCGGCTCCCGGCTCTCACAGCGGTCCCAGCCGAACGACACCCCGAATCCGGCGTAACGAAAGGACCGGTGAAGATCCGATGAGCGCACCGACATCCGCGCCCGGCAGCACCGACACCGCAACGACCGATCCCATCGTCCGGATCATCGACCTCCACAAGAGCTTCGGACCGGTCGAGGTCCTCAAGGGCGTCGACCTGGAGGTACACCGCGGGCAGGTGGTCGTCATCCTCGGGCGGTCCGGCTCGGGCAAGAGCACCATGCTGCGGTGCGTCAACCACCTCGAACGCCCCTCCAAGGGCACCGTCGTCGTCGACGGCGAGGTGATCGGTTACCGCATCAAGGGCGACAAGCTGCACGAACTGCCGCCGGCGGCCATCGCGAAGCAGCGCACCAAGACCGGCATGGTCTTCCAGGCCTACAACCTCTTTCCGCACATGACGGTGCTGGAGAACCTCATCGAAGCGCCACGCCGGGTCAAGGGCGTGAACAAGGCCGAGGCCGTGGCCGACGCGATGCAGGCCCTGGAGGAGGTGGGCATGGCCCACAAGGCCGACGTCTACCCCAGCACCCTCTCCGGCGGCCAGCAGCAACGCGTGGCGATCGCCCGTGCCCTCGTCATGAAGCCCAGCATCATGCTCTTCGACGAGCCGACCTCGGCCCTGGACCCCGAACTGGTCGGTGAGGTCCTGAACGTCATGAAGCGGCTGGCGACAAGCGGTATGACGATGATGGTGGTCACCCACGAGATCGGCTTCGCCCGCGGCGTCGCCGACGAAGTGGTCTTCATGTCCGAGGGCAAGCTCGTCGAGAAGGGCCCGCCGTCCCAGGTCATCGACGCACCCGTCCATGAGTCCACACGCACGTTCATCGACAGCATCCTTTGACCATCGCGCCGCTCTGCATTGAGGCAAGCTGGCGCCATGAACGGGGGCCATGGCACTCACCGGATGCGGAAACACCCGGTCGGGCCAAGGCATGTCCCTCTTCGCCGACGTTCAGATCTCATGCGGAGCCGGAGCCGACGCGCGCCCCCGCCTCCGCACCGCGCTGCGCCCATTGCAACAAGCCTGCCCGCCCATGACGGGTCAAGATCGAACGCTGCATCCGCCACGCCATCGCTCGTTTCCCCGACGACGTCACCCACCCTGTGGACCACCTTGACAGGCAGGTCGGACCCGGCCCCTGGGGGAAGGTGACCTGCATCGCCGAACTCGTGGGCCGCGGCGGAACGGCTCGGAACGGCAACGGTGGTCGCCGCGACCTCCTCAAGCCGCATCGGAACCCGCCGCCTCCCTCGCCCGAGCACGGGGGCGGGTGTGCCGACCGTCGGGCCGCTGCAGGGCAGAGCGCCGACCGGAGGTTCGGCGCATGATGGAGGCGGACTGAAGAACCTGGGGGCGAGCTCGGGGGCCCTGGCCTGACCCGGGCGGGAGACACCGAGACGATGGGACGGGGCGATGACGACGGTCCCGGAGGATGCCCTGCCCGAGGGGCTGGGGCGCCAGATGGACGTGCAGCGCATGGCCCTGGCGGTGCTGGACGAGCCGGGACTGGTCGCCTGCTGGACCGCCGCGGCGGAACACTTGGTCGGCTACTCGGACAAGGAGATTCTGAACCTGTTTAAATGTCGACGGCGGAGGCACCGCCGCTTCAGCCGTGGCCATCGACGTCGATCGCACATCGTTTGCCGTTCATGACGCGATGACCTGGGCGGGATGGCTTTGTGCCGACGTCGGCGAGAACTCGCCCGGGCAATCAGCCGTCGCCTCGTCGCATCCGGCATCCAGGCCCGCGTCACCGAGTACGACGGCGAAATCGAGGTCACCTGGCCGAACGGAACCCTGCGCGTCCGCATCACCGAACGAACAACCAGGGGCTCGAAATCCCGGACGCTCGGCCGGATCGGCTAATCAGCGAGGGCGATTTCCTCACACCTCTTGACACTCCTCCGGATCGACGTCTGGTCGAGTCCGAGGAGCGCCGTCAGCCACAGGCCGTTCTGCAGCACATCGATGTCCGCCGCCCGTCGATTGGACTCACCCCGTGAGATCGCCGGGCGCGCCGCCCTGATCAGTGCGGCAAGTCCAGCCCTGTACTTCTTCTGCGCCGCTGTGTTGATATCGGCGAAATCCTCGTGGGCCTGGGCGAGGGCCCACAACTGAAGTCGCAACGACAGGTACTCGGCCGTCAGGAACCGGGGTTCCGCGATACGGCGGAGCGCGAGACGCACCTGCTTCTCCGGAGGGAGAGATTCATCGACGGCAAGCAGGGCGACGTCCTGCTCCTCGATCCGGTGCAGCACCGCCCGGATCAGGGTGGTCTTGTCCTCGTAGTGGTAGTTCACGAGGCCCAGGGCGACCCCGGCCTCGCGGGCCACTGCACGCATGCTCACGCCGGAAATGCCGTGACGCGCCAGCAGATTCAGCGTCGCGTCGAGGATCCGAACCTGCCTATCCACCGGCTGATCGTTGTTTTCCGCGTGAGCATCCATGCCGCAAGACTAATCAACCAGAGCTTGTCCTCCGTAAGTGGTCCGCCGGGCCAACCGGCGCCTGACCTGGGTCGCCGACTATTCGCTCCTGGCGGGCCCGGGAGGCGGCGAGGCGATTGAGGGTGAACGCCGCCCGCGTGCGGTCGGCGTCTGAGGGCACCTCGCAAACGCGTCTGCGTCGCTCGACTGACCACGCCCGGTGGCGCCCTCGCAGACCGCTCAGCCCAAGCAGATGCCTCCAGACCGACCGAGCCGGGTGCACCTACGGCACGACGGCCGCGAGGTCGCTTGTTATGGGGGCAGCGGTCTTGTCGCGGACTTCGCCAGGTGTCACGCCTGGGGCGGTTCGGACGAGGTGGAGTCCGGCGGGGGTGATGTCGAGAACGGCGAGGTCGGTGATGATGCGATCGACGACACCGGCGCCGGTGAGGGGGAGGGTACAGCGCTCGACGATCTTGGGGCTGCCGTCTCTCGCGACATGATCGGTGATCACGACAATGCGGCGGGTGCCGGCGACCAGATCCATGGCGCCCCCCATGCCCTTGACGAGTGCGCCTGGGACAGTCCAGTTGGCGAGGTCGCCGTTGGCGCCGACCTGGAGCGCGCCGAGCAGGGCGATGTCAATGTGTCCGCCGCGGATCATGCCGAAGGAGGTGGCGGAGTCGAAGAAGCTGCCGCCGGGGGAGAGGGTGACGGTCTGCTTGCCGGCGTTGATGAGGTCGGCGTCCTCCTCGCCCTCGAGTGGGAAGGGACCGAGCCCGAGGATGCCGTTCTCGCTCTGCAGGGTGACCCGCATCCCGTCGGGCACGTGGTTTGCGACCAGCGTGGGGATGCCGATGCCGAGGTTGACGTAGTCACCGTCGCGCAGCTCGCGGGCGGCGATGGCGGCCATCTCGTCGCGTGTCCAGCTCATGAATCAGACCTCGGCCTTCGGACGTACGGTGAGCTTCTCGATGTCCTTGACGCGGTCGCGTGCTTGGACGAGGCGGTTGGCGAACACCCCGGGGGTGACGACGACATCCGGGTCGAGGTGGCCATTGAGGACGATCTCGGCCTCGACGACGCTGGTCCGGCCGCAGGTGGCCACGAGCGGGTTGAAGTTCCGCGCGGCGTAGCGGTACGTGAGATTGCCGACCGCATCGGCGGTGTGCGCGTGCACGAGCGCAAGGTCGGCGACGATGCCTCGTTCCTGGACGTAGCGCACGCCGTCGAACTCGGCGTGCGGCTTGCCCTCGGCGACGGGGGTGCCGACCCCGGTCCGGGTGTAGAAGGCGGGAATGCCGGCGCCGCCGGCCCGCATCCGTTCGGCGAGTGTGCCCTGAGGCACGAACTCCACGTCGAGCCTGCCGTCGAGGTACTGCTGGGCAAACAGCTTGTTCTCCCCCACATAGGACGCGAGCACCCTGCGCACCTGTCCGTTCTCCAGCAGCAGTCCCAGGCCCCTGCCGTCGACACCCATGTTGTTGGACACGATCGTGAGATCGCGTACCCCGGAGTCGCGCACGGCTTCGATGAGGTCGTTCGGGTTGCCACTGAGGCCGAAGCCCCCGACGGCGATGGTGATGCCGTCGGCGAGCACGTCGGCGAGGGCCTCCGCGGCATTGGCGTATCTCGTGGTCACGCGAGCTTCCTTCCATCCGTCTGTCCAACGAACGCCAGGGGAGCCAACGTCGCGACCCCGTATAGCGTCAATGGCAGGGCGTTTTCTCGGCGGGAACTTCTCAGTCACTGAGCGGTCGACGGAAAGGTGTTCACTGAGTGAACGTAAGGTAGGGGGCATGGCTGCCCCTCCCGCTCATGTGACCGGCCGGGTCGCCGCCGTGCTGCGGGCCTTGTCGGCTGCCCACCGCACGGGCGCGTTGACCTCGGAGGTCGCGCGGGCGAGCGCGCTGGCCCGCCCCACCGCACACCGGCTGCTCGTGGCATTGGCGGACGAGGGCTTCGTGGACCGTGATCACCGCACCGGGCAGTGGTATCTCGGGCCGGAGCTGTACCTGCTCGGCGAGGTCGCGGCTCAGCGCTACGACGTCACCCAGTACGCGCGAGCCAGCGTGCACCGGCTTGCTGCGGCCGCCGGGGAAAGCGCCTTCTTCTCCGCACGCCGTGGGGACGAAACGGTGTGCCTGCTACGCGAGGACGGCGACTTCCCGATCCGCTCGTTCGTGCTCTACGAGGGTGCGCGGTTCCCGCTCGGCGTCGTCTCCGCCGGTCTCGTCGTGCTGGCCATGCTGTCGGACCGAGAGATCGACGATTACCTGCGACAGACGGATCTCACCGTTCAGTGGGGCCCGCAGCACCACGCAGATGCTGTGCGCGAGCGGATCGCACGCACCCGCGAACTCGGATATGCCGTCAACCCCGGTCTCGTCGTCGAAGGCAGCTGGGGTATGGCCGCCGCGGTGTTCAACCAAGCCGGCGAACCCGCGTGGGCACTGACCCTGACCGGCGTCGAATCCAGGTTCCGCGACGACCGCCGCCCCGGCATCGGAGCCCTCCTGCTGAAGGAGGCGCATGCCCTGACGCAGCTCCTCCAGACCCGCTACCAGCAGTGAGTGATCCGTCGGGGGAACGTCCGTCGGGGGCAGGTCGGCGTGGACGCGCTGTCGTCCCACCATTCCGGCTTCGGCTCGACTGAACGAATGTCCAGCCGAGGGCTTGAACGTTCGTTCAGTCGGGTTCTACTATCCGGGCATGGTTCCAATCACCGTCTCTGACGTGCATGAGATCGAGAGCGGGTTCGATGATGATCCGGCCCGTTCCATGTCCCTTCGAGCCGAGGCATACACCGAGCCCAAGTGGCTGGACGCGGACCTGCGGGGGATCTTCGCCAGGACCTGGCAGTGGATCTGTCACGGGGAGAAGCTGACCGCTCCGGGCAGCTATGTGTCCGCCTCCGTGGCGGGTATGCCGATCGCGGTCGTCCGCGACCGCGCCGGGGGCCTGCGGGCCTTCTACAACGTCTGCAAGCACCGGGCCCACGAGCTTCTCTCGGGCTCGGGCACCACCCGGACCATCGTGTGTCCGTACCACGCCTGGTCCTACGGGCTGGACGGCACGCTGAAGGCCGCCCGCCGCGCCGATGCCATGCCGACCTTCGACAAGTCCGAGATCTGCCTCGACCAGGTGCTGGTGGAGGAGTTCGGCGGGATGGTCTACGTCAATCTGGACACGACGGCCGCGCCCCTCGCCGAGCAGGCGGGTGACCTGGCGGCCGACATCGCGCGGTGGGCTCCCGACGTGGCTGAGCTGACGCATGCCAAGCGCCTCACCTACGAGGTGCGCAGCAACTGGAAGAACGTGATCGACAACTTCCTCGAGTGCTACCACTGCCACATCGCGCACAAGGAGTTCGTCGATCTCGTCGACATGGACACCTACGAGGTGAAGACCCACGGGATCTGGTCGAGTCACTTCGCCAAGGCCGGCACGCACGAGAACGTGGCCTACGACGTGTCTCAGGCGACGGTCAACGACCATGCCGTGTGGTGGCTGTGGCCCAACACCTGCCTGCTTCGCTATCCGGGCCGGGGCAACTTCATGGTGTTCCAGGTGATCCCCGCGGGCCCGGACCGCACGCTGGAGACCTGGGACTTCTTCCTCGAGACCACCGAGCTCAACGAAGCCGAGACGCAGGCGGTCCGATACATCGACGATGTCCTGCAGGTGCAGGACATCACCTTGGTCGAGAGCGTCCAGCGAGGCATGAACACGCCCGCCTTCGACCAGGGTCGCATCGTGTACGACCCGCAGGGCACCGGACTGTCCGAACACGGCGTCCACCACTTCCACGGCCTGGTGCTTGACGCCTACCGATCGCTGGTCGGCCTGGAGCAGGGCACACGGACAAAGGCGCTCTCGTAGCGGCCCCGAACTCGTAAGGACACCCATGCCGAAGCCAGTGATCATCACCTGTGCCCCCACCGGCGGAATTCACACGCCGACGATGTCCCCGCATCTCCCGGTGACGCCCGAGGAGATCGCACAGGCATCGATCGAGGCGGCGGATGCCGGAGCGGCCATCATCCACCTCCACGCCCGCAACCCCCAGACCGGGCAACCCGACCCGCGCCCGGAGCTGTTCCAGCAGTTCATGCCGCAGATCTCGGCAGGCTGCGACGCGGTACTGAACGTGTCCACCGGCGGCGGCCTCGGCATGTCGCGCGAGGAACGCCTCCGGGCGGCCGTGGCGACCTCCCCGGAGATGGCCTCCCTCAACGTGGGCTCGCTGAACTTCGGGATCTTCCCGATGCTGGCGAAGTACACGGACTGGAAGCACGACTGGGAACCCGCGTTCCTCGAGTCGACTCGCGACCTGGTGTTCAAGAACACCTTCGCCGACATCGAGTACGTCGTGAAGGAACTCGGCCAGGGACATGGCACCAAGTTCGAGTTCGAGTGCTACGACCTCGGGCACCTCTACAACCTCGCCTGGGTGGTCGACCAGGGTTGGGTCGAACCGCCGTTCTTCGTCCAGATGGTCTTCGGCGTTCTCGGCGGTGTCGGAGCGGACCTCGACAACCTCCTTCACATGCATACCGTCGCCGACAAGCTTTTCGGGGACAGCTACGAGTGGTCCGTGCTGGCCGCCGGCCGCCATCAGATGTCGTTCGCGACCCAGGCCGCGATGCTGGGCGGCAACCTCCGCGTCGGCCTTGAGGACAGCCTGTTCATCGGACCGGGACAGCTGGCCCCCTCGAACGCGAGCCAGGTCCGAAAGATCCGCGACATCATCACCGCCTTGGGCCATGAGGTCGCGACACCGGCGCAGGCCAGGGAACGACTCGCCCTCAAGGGAGCCAACCATGTCACCTTCTGAGACCACCGAACCCTGGCCCGATCCCGCCAGTGTCACCCACGTCGCAGCGCTCGGCGGAGGAGTGATCGGCCAGAGCTGGACCGCACTCTTCCTGGCCGCCGGCAAGTCCGTCGCCCTCTACGACCCCGACCCCACTGCCGAGCAGAGGGTTCGGGAGGCGATCGAGCGCGCCTGGCCGGTGCTGCACGAGCTTGGACTTGCGGCGGAATCCCGCCCCTCGGACAAGCTGACGGTGTGCGATGACCCCCGCGCCGCAGTCGAAGGGGCGGACTTCGTCCAGGAGAGCGTGCCGGAGCGGCTCGAAATCAAGGACGGGCTCTATGAACTCATCGAGCCCGTTCTCGGCGAGGCCACCCTCGTCGCCTCGTCGGCCTCAGGCCTGACGCTGAGCGAGCTTCAGCGCGGATGGAACGATCCGGCTCGACTCGTCCTCGGACACCCGTTCAATCCACCGCACCTGATCCCGCTGGTCGAGGTGATGGGCAACGAACGAACCGATCCGCGGGCCGTGCCGTGGGCGCGTCGGTTCTACGAGACGCTCGGCAAGGTGACCATCGAGGTCATGCGCGAGGTCCCCGGCCACGTGGCCAACAGGCTGCAGGCCGCGCTCTGGCGGGAGGCGATCCATCTGGTCAACGAGGGCGTGGCCAGCGTCGAGGGCGTCGACACGGCTGTGTCCGCGGGACCCGGACTGCGCTGGGCCGCGATGGGGCCGACGCTCCTGTTCCATCTCGGCGCCGGGGAAGGAGGCCTGGCCGCGTTCTGCGATCGATACTCCGAGAGCTTCAACCGCTGGTGGGACGACCTCGGCGACCCGCGCCTCGATCCGTCAACGGTCGAACGCCTCGTCCTCGGACTGGCCCAGGCCAAGGGGGACGCATCGGTCGAGGACCTCGCCGAGCAGCGCGATGCGCTGATCCAATCGTTCATTATGGCGAAACGCTAGGGCCATCCTTCCTCTGCCAGGCTGCCCTGGCAGAGGAAAGGGCATCGGGCCTTCGGGGAGATCGGAAACGCTGAAGCGGGATCTCATAAAGAAACACGATCCCGTGGCCGGCCATCCACAACACGGGGAGTCACTCACGTGCATTAGCGGCACGAGGCGACCCGCGCGAATATGTGGACCTTCACCGTCGCTCAGAAAAGGAGCGACGTGCGACGTGGTCGTGGTGCAATACCGCATGCGATTTCAAGGGTGCACGGCGGCTGCTCGCATGGCGAAATTATCACCGACAACCCCTTGTCCTGACTTCTCTGATTCGCGAGAGTGTTCCACCGTAAGTAATGCGGTAAAGAATGGAATACCACTCGGAGGTACACCTGCGCGTGGCAGATCTGCATGACGGTGAAGGGGGCTGGCCGGTGGGTGGCTGCCGCTGGAACACCGCTGTCCCGCGTATTTGCTCACCGCCCTCCTCACCGGGCGGATGATCATCACGACATCGCAGACGTGGCCTCCCGCTCCGCTTCTACGGCGAGAAACCAGAACATCCAACCCCGGCCGCAGCACTGGTTCCGCGGCTGAACGCCGAAAAGAGGTCGATCGTGACCCCCACACAGACCGAGGTGCCGCAGCGGCGCGGCACGCCCCAGGACTCGGACGGCAAGGCCGTCATATCCGTGCGCAATCTGTGGAAGGTGTTCGGGCCGAAGGCCGACCGGGTGCCGGAATCCGAGGAGCTGTGCGGACTCAGCCGACGTGATCTCATGGACCGCACCGGATGCACCGCCGCCGTACGCGACGTCAACTTCGAGGTCGCGCCCGGTGAGGTCTTCGTCGTCATGGGCCTGTCCGGCTCGGGCAAGTCCACACTGGTGCGATGTCTGACCCGGCTGATCGAACCCACCTCCGGTGAGGTCGTCTTCGAGGGCCAGGACATCCGGCAGGCGGACGCGGCCCGGTTGCGGGACCTGCGCCGCCGTAAGTTCTCCATGGTCTTCCAGCACTTCGGGCTGCTGCCGCACCGCCGTGTGGTGGACAACGTGGGCTTCGGCCTGGAGATCCGCGGCATGAGCAGGGCCGAGCGCACCAAGCGGGCCCTGGAAGTCGTGGAGTTGGTCGGCCTGGCCGGCTACGAGAACTCCTACCCCGACCAGCTCTCCGGCGGTATGCAGCAGCGCGTCGGGCTCGCCCGGGCACTGGCCGGCGACCCGGACGTGCTCTTCTTCGACGAGCCGTTCTCCGCGCTCGACCCGCTGATCCGCCGGGACATGCAGAACGAGGTCATCCGGCTGCACCACGAGGTCGGCAAGACCATGGTCTTCATCACCCACGACCTCTCCGAGGCGCTCAAGCTGGGCGACCGCATCCTGATCATGCGCGACGGCAAGATGGTCCAGTGCGGCACCGGCGACGAGCTGGTGGGCGCCCCCGCCGACGACTACGTCCGCGAGTTCGTCAAGGACGTGCCGCGCGGCGACGTGCTCACCTTGCGCTGGATCATGCGGCCGCCCGCCGACGGCGACGACCTGGACGGACCCGAACTGGGCCCGGACGTCGTGGTGCGCGAGGCCACCCGCGTGGTCCTCGCCGCAGAGAAGCCGGTCAAGGTCGTCGAGAACGGCAAGCTGCTCGGCATCGTCGGCGACGAGGAGATCCTCGCGGTGGTCGCCCGGCAGGAAGGCGGCGCGTGATGACCGTCGCCGTGGAGAGGACCGACAAACCCGGGACGTCCCCGGTTGTCGAGGAGCCCGCTCCCGTCAAGGCCGAGCGCAGGATCAGCCGGTCCATGGTGGTCGGCGCGATCCTCGTCGTCTGGCTGGTGTTCTTCGCCGTCCTGCGCGGCAAGCAGACCCTGTCGCTGGCGGCGGCGGACCTGACCGATCTGCACCGGTGGTTCAACGATGTCAACGACTCGGTCGGCGCGAACCGCAACTCCAACCCGCTCTTCCTCTACTTCTTCAACGAGATCCGCCTGGTTATCGACTCCTTGGTGACCTTCGTCCAGGACCTGATCTCGCAGCCCTCCGGCGACCGCCCGGTCCCGCAGGTCGGCTGGCTCGGCGTCGTGGGCATCGCCGGCTACGTCTCCTGGGCCGTCGGCAACTGGCGGGTCGCGCTGCTCGCGGTGGCCGGCTTCATCTTCCTCGGCCTGCAGGGCCTGTGGCAGGAGTCCATGGACACGCTGGCGCTGACCGTCTCCGCGGTCCTGGTAGCGCTGTTGTTCGCGATCCCACTGGGTGTGTGGGCGGGTCTGTCCGACCGGTTCAACCGCGTCGTGACGCCGTTCCTGGACTTCATGCAGACGATGCCGACCTTCGTCTACCTGGCCCCGCTCACACTGTTCTTCCTCATCGGCGGCGCCTCCGCGGTGATCGCCACCGCGATCTACGCTGCCCCGCCGGCGATCCGCATCACCGCGCACGCCATCCGTTCGGTGCCCGAGACCACCGTCGAGGCGGCCGACTCGCTGGGCGCGACCCGCTGGCAGGCCCTGCTGAAGGTCCTGCTGCCGATGTCCAAGCGGACCGTGGTGATGGGAGTCAACCAGTCGATCATGGCCGCGCTGGCCATGGTGACCATCGCCGCCCTGATCGACGCGCCCGGCCTCGGCAAGACCGTCGTCCAGGCGCTACAGTCCCTCGACGTCGGTACGGCCTTCAACGCGGGCCTGTCCATCGTGGTCCTCGCGATCATCCTCGACCGGGTCACCACCGCGGCCAGCGCCCGCGCGGAAACCGCCCAGAACTCGGGGAGCCGCTTCGCGGGCTGGCGGCGCCCGCTGCTGGGCGCCGGGGCGGCCGCCACCGGCGTCCTGATCTACATGTCGCACACCTACGTGTGGGCGGCGGAGTTCCCGGGCGAGGGCAGCGTCGGCAGTTCCATCGCGAAGGCCGCCGACACCGCGACCACCTGGGTCCAAGACAACCTGTCGGGCTTGACCAACGCGATCCGCGACGTCATCACCAACGGTCTGCTCAACCCCTTCCAGTCGCTGCTCACCGACTCCCCGTGGTGGCTGGTGGCCGCCGTGCTCATCGGCCTCGCCGTGGTCCTCGGAGGCGTGCGCGCCAGCATCACTACGGCCGTGTGCGTGGGCCTGCTGGTCGGCACCGGGGTGTGGTCGGACGCGATGACGACGACCGCGTCGACCGTCGTCGCCACGGTCCTTGTGATGCTGCTGGGCGTGGTCTTCGGCGTGTGGATGGGACGCAGCACGCTCGTGGACCGGATGCTGCGGCCCACCCTGGACGCGGCCCAGGTCATGCCGCCGTTCGTCTATCTCGTGCCGTTCCTCGCACTGTTCGGTGCGACCCGGTTCACGGCGATCGTGGCCGCCATCGTCTACGCGGCCCCCGTCGCCATCAAAATCATCGCGGATGGGGTGCGCAACGTGCCCGCAACCACGGTGGAGGCGGCCACCTCGGCCGGCTGCAACACCTGGCAGCTGATCACCAAGGTCCAGCTGCCGATGGCACGCAGCGCCCTGACCCTCGCGACCAACCAGGGCCTGATCTACGTGCTGGCGATGGTCGTGGTGGGCGGTCTGGTGGGCGCCGGCGCCCTCGGGTACGACGTCGTGGCCGGCTTCTCGCAGGGCCAGCTGTACGGGAAGGGACTGGCGGCGGGTCTCGCCATCGTCCTGCTCGGTGTCATGTTCGACCGGATCACTCAGGCAGCGGCTCGCCGCACCAGCGCATGAAAAGGGAGCACCACATCATGGCAAGACACTGGCGGGCCGGCGCGGCCGGCATAGCGGTCCTCGGCCTCACCCTCACCGCGTGCGGCGGCGCCAAGGTCGGCGACGACAGCAGCGCGGCCGGTGCGGGCAGCTCCGGCAAGTGCGGCACCTTCAACCTCGCGGTCAACCCCTGGGTGGGCTACGAGGCGGACGCGGCGGTCGTCGCGTACGTCGCCGAGAACGACCTGGGCTGCAAGGTCAACAAGAAGGACCTGAAGGAAGAGATCGCCTGGCAGGGCTTCGGCACCGGCGAGGTCGACGCGGTCCTGGAGAACTGGGGCCACGACGACCTGAAGAAGAAGTACATCACCGACCAGAAGACCGCTGTGGAGGCCGGCTCGACCGGCAACAAGGGGATCATCGGCTGGTACGTGCCGCCGTGGCTGGCGAAGGCCCACCCGGACATCACCGACTGGGAGAACCTCAACAAGTACGCCGCCAAGTTCAAGACCTCCGAGTCGGGCGGCAAGGGACAGATCCTGGACGGCGACCCGTCGTACGTCACCAACGACGCGGCGCTCGTGAAGAACCTGAAGCTGGACTTCAAGGTGGTGTACGCGGGCAGCGAGACAGCCCTCATCCAGGCCTACCGCAACGCGGAGAAGAACAAGGAATGGGTGATCGGCTACTTCTACGAGCCGCAGTGGTTCCTCTCCGAGGTCCCGCTGGTCAAGGTGAACCTCCCGGCCTACAAGGCGGGCTGTGACGCCGACGCGGAGAAGATCGCCTGCGACTACCCCGAGTACGACCTCGACAAGATCGTCAGCGCGAAGTTCGCCAAGTCGGGCAGCCCCGCCTACAACCTGGTGAAGAACTTTAACTGGACGAACGACGACCAGAACGAGGTCGCCAAGTCCATCGCGGTGGACAAGATGACCCCCGAGGCGGCGGCCAAGAAGTGGGTCGACGCCAACCGCGACAAGGTCGCCGCCTGGATCAAGTGACGACGGCGGGCGGTGGACCGTACGGAGCCGACAACGGGCTCTGCCGAGGCTGCCCCAGCGCGTAGGCGACGGGGCAGCGGGTTGTGTTGCGTTGATCAGTACTGATCCCTGGGTCTGTATCACCACCAACGTTGTGAAGTTCTCTGCTAAAGCGTGCCCGCAGACGGCCGTTCGGAGCAGTCACGAAAGAAGCCGTCACCACTGAACCGTCGCCCATGAAGAACTGGAGTTTCCGCCATGGCAGCGCAGCCCAAAGTGGTTGTCATCGGAGCCGGCATCGTCGGTTGCGCGCTCAGCGACGAGCTCACTGAGCGCGGCTGGACCGATGTCACGGTCCTGGAGCAGGGCCCCCTCTTCGCCACCGGCGGGTCCAGCTCCCACGCCCCCGGTCTGGTCTTCCAGGCGAGCCCGTCGAAGACCATGACGGAGTTCGCCTCCTACACCGTGCAGAAGTACACGGACCTCACCCTGGATGGTCAGTGGTGTTTCCAGCAGGTGGGCGGCCTTGAGGTGGCCACCACTCCGGAGCGGCTGGCCGAGATCGAGCGACGGCACGGCTGGCTCACCTCCTGGGGCGTGTCCAGCCGGCTTCTGACGCCCGAAGAGGCCGTCGCGGTGCATCCGCTGGTCGACCAGGAGCAGATCCTCGGCGCCTTCCACATCCCGAGCGACGGCCTCGCCAAGGCACTGCGCGCCGGTGAGGCCCAGGCCCGCCGGGCGATGGAGCGCGGGGCGCGCTTCCTGCCCCACCACACCGTCACTGGCATCGAGTCCTCCGGCGACCGGGTCACCGGTGTCGTCACCGACCAGGGCACCTTCGGGGCGGACATCGTCGTCTCCTGCGCCGGTTTCTGGGGGCCGAGGATCGGCGAGATGGCCGGGGTGAGTGTCCCGCTGGTCCCGCTGGCCCACCAGTACGTCAAGACCTCGCCGCTGGCCGCGCTCGCCGGGCAGAACACGGAGGCGCTGGAGGCGTCCCGGCCGATCCTGCGCCACCAGGACCGCGACCTCTACTTCCGCGAGCACGTGGACCGCATCGGCATCGGCTCCTACGCGCACCGCCCGATGCCGATCCGTGTCGACGACGTCGAGCACCCCCGTGACTCCGTGGACCAGCCCTCCAAACTCGCCTTCACCGAGGAGGACTTCGCCGCGGCCTGGGCCGACTGCAAGCAGCTTCTGCCCGCGCTCGCCGAGGCCAAGGTGGAGGAGGGCTTCAACGGGATCTTCTCCTTCACCACCGACGGCATGCCGCTCATGGGCGAGGCCCCATCGCTGAAGGGCTTCTGGGTCGCCGAGGCGGTCTGGGTCACCCACTCCGCCGGGGTGGCCCGGGCGATGGCCGAGTGGCTGATCGAGGGCACCCCGCGCACCGACGTCCACGAGTGCGACCTCAACCGGTTCGAGGAGCACCAGCTGGCCCCGTCGTACGTGCAGCAGCGCTCGTGCCAGAACTTCGTCGAGGTGTACGACATCCTTCACCCCCTCCAACCGGCCGAGGCGCCGCGTCAGTTGAGGCTGAGCCCGTTCCACGACCGCCAGCGCGAGCTGGGCGCGGTCTTCCTGGAGGCGTCCGGCTGGGAGCGCCCGCACTGGTACGAGGCCAACAAGGACCTGCCGGAGGTCGAGGGTGTCCCGGGCCGGGGGGAGTGGGCCTCGCGCTACTGGTCCCCGATCGCGGGCGCCGAAGCCCTCGTCACCCGCGAACGGGTCGCGATGTACGACATGACGGCGCTCAAGCGCCTGGAGGTCACCGGCCCCGGCGCGCTGAACTTCCTCCAGTATCTGACGACCAACCAGCTCGACAAGCCGGTCGGGACGGTCGTCTACACCCTGCTCCTGGAGGAGACCGGCGGCGTCCGCAGCGACCTCACCATCGCGCGCCTCGGCGAAGAGCGTTTCCAGATCGGTGCCAACGGACCGCTGGACCTGGACTGGCTGACCCGTCACCTGCCCGACGACGGCTCGGTGCAGGTCCGCGACATCACCGCCGGAACCTGCTGCATCGGCGTCTGGGGCCCCCTCGCCCGCGAACTCGTCCAGCCGCTGACCGACACGGACTTCTCCCACAAGGGCTTCGGCTACTTCAAGGCCAAGCACGCCTACCTCGGCGACGTCCCCGTCACGGCCATGCGCCTGTCCTACGTCGGCGAACTCGGCTGGGAGATCTACACCACGGCCGACCAGGGCACCAAGCTCTGGGACACCCTCTGGGAGGCCGGACAGTCGCTCGGTGTCATCGCCGCGGGCCGCAGCGCCTTCAACAGCCTGCGGCTGGAGAAGGGCTACCGCTCCTGGGGCACCGACATGACCGCGGAGCACAACCCGTACGAGGCGGGCATCGGCTTCGCGGTGCGCATGCAGAAGGGCGACTTCCTCGGCCGCGAGGCCCTGGAGGGGATCGACCCCGAGAACGTGTCGCGACGGCTCGTCCCGCTGCTCCTGGAGGACGGCGAGGCCGTGGTCATGGGCAAGGAGCCGGTGTTCGTCGACGGCGAGCCCGCCGGGTACGTCACCAGCGCCGCCTACGGCTACACGCTCGGCCGGTCCATCGCCTACGCGTGGCTGCCCCGGGCGGCCGCCGTCGCCGGTACGACCGTGCAGGTGGGGTACTTCGGTGACCGGCTGTCCGCCACGGTCGCCGAAGAGCCGCTGTTCGACCCCAAGATGACCCGCATCCGCCGGTGACGGACGTTCCGGTGCCGCCTGCCGGCGGGTCGGCGCCCGAACTCACCAGGGTGCGTGGTGTACGGCTGTGTGAGCCGCGGAGCTGTCAGTACCTGATTCGGTGCGAGTCACCAATGGGTGGCGATCACCACAGAAGTCTGCAACAGGGGTCAGCACTCGTGATGGGCTTGTCGGTTGCCACATACGCTCGATGTGCGATCGAGCGCAGCAGATCGGGACTCGCCGTGGCGAGATTGGCCTCGGCACGGGCGTGCAGGGGCACGTCGGGCGCGGTCATGGTGCTCATCTCCTTCGGGTTTCGACACCTCGAAGATCATCCGGTGGCCGTTCATCTATACGGGCACCGTCCCGACGCCTTGCAGATCCCGCCGGGTGCGCCCATCACCTCCAGCCGGCCGGTGGCCCCTACCGCGCAGCGGCTCGTCGGTGTCCTGTTTGACGTACGCGCGGTCCCGGTATTCGAGGACCCACAGCCGATGCCGCTCAGGTGCAGCTGCCGGACCAAGGACAGGCGGACAGGTCCGGCGCCGACGACGCCACGGGGGTGCCGATCCAGGTGTGGCCTACCGGCATTCACCGCGTCACCGAGCGCTGGCCCCCGGCACCGTGGCCGGGCTTGCAGGCGAAGCTGTCGGCCTGCTCCGGATCCCCGCCGGTGTAGCGGGCGACCAGTGGATACGGGCAGAGTGGGCGCGTCCGGTCGGGTGCCCAGTCGGCCGGGACGTCGTTGTTGACGCCGCCGGGGTTGCCGGCACCGCGCGCGGAGGCGACGATCCGGTCGGGCGCGTGACCGTACTCGACCCAGCGAATCAGTGTCTCGAGGCCGGCGTACTGATCGGTGGCAGGGCCGCCTGACACGTGACCCATGCCGGGAACTTCGAAGTACCGCACGAAATCGTCGGCCCTGCCGCGATGGGCAGCATCGAGGTCCTCGTACCAGCGTGCTGTGTCATCGGCCGAGAACACGGCGTCGGAAGCGCCGTGGACGACGATCATCTTGGCGCCGCGATCGCGGAGTTCGTGGAGGCGTGTGGGGCTGGGCGGAGTCATGAAGGACATTGCACTCTCGCGATAGCGATCGTTGCTCGCGTAGATGTCGGATGCTCGGGAGTCGACGTCGTAGCCGAGCGCGTAGCCCCGCAGGTTCGTCAGGATCGCGGGATCGGCCGGTGGCGTTGAGAATATGAAACCGACTGCGCTCGGGTCTCGCGACACCGACGCATTGAACTCCCAGTTTGCCCAGCCGGGTTGTACAAGGCCCGGGTCGAACGGGAACGAGCTGTACAGGTCATCGCCCCCGGTGGTGCGGGCGCCGGCGAAGATGTGGTCCACCACTTGCTTCTGCTTGCGGCTAAGGCAGCTCCCGTCGCGCCCGTTCGTGCACGTCGCCACATGGCGGTCGAGGTCGAACACGTGCTGGCAGTGTGTGATGTCCTGGACCATCCCGTCGACCAGCCGATCGAGACCGTCGCAGCGGCTGAGGATAGCGTCAGCGATGACCTGGCGCTCTTGGACGGACAGTGCCGTCTCGAGGTCAGTAACATCCGTCGCTACTTTTGCGTACTGCTGGGCGCCCCACATCTGCGAGACAGCCGCCTTGGGCAGGTTGAACCCGGGGGCGACGGCAAGGAACCCGTCGTACGCGTCGGCGTAGCGAGAGGCGGCGACCATGGTGTGGCGCCCGCCGTTCGAACCCCCGGCCATGTATGAGCGGTCTGGGCCGCGGCCGTACGCAGCCCTGATAAGGCGCTTGGCCATCGGGGTCAGGGAGCCGACCGCTTGGTAGCCGTAGTCGAGACGCGCCTGCGGATCGAGCCCGAACAGCGGGTTCTGCGCCGCCGTGTGCCCGGCGTTGGAACTCAGAACCGCGAACCCCAACTGGAGCCCCGCACGCGGCTGGCCGGCGATCGTGCCGAGAGCTGGCGCGACGCTGCCATCAAGGCCACCGTTCGCCTGGTGAAGGAAGCGTCCGCTCCAGTCGGTCGGTAGCCGCATCTCGAACCCGATTGCGTAGGACTGGCCGTCGACCGGGCTGACACGTTGGTTCAACGTACCGGCGACGCGGCAGTGCTCCCCTATAGGGGCGCCCCCGTAGGTAACCGTTCCCGCCGGGATCGTCGCGGCACTGGTGATCGTGGAGCCAGGGAACGTAAAGCTGGTCAGCGATGCGCAGTTGACGATCTTCCCGGGGCGGGCCGGCTTCAGCGACACGCCCTCGACCGGTGCTCCTGTGGCCGACGATCCGCTGCTCATGCCGGTGATCGCGAGGCAGGCAGCGGCCGTAACAGCAAGCGCGCGGCGACTTCTACGAGGCCTTCTCATCGGGTGCCTCCACGTTTTTGGGCCGTCGATGCCCCAGGCCTTGTCGATCCACGCCTGCCTGTGCATCAACTCGCCGATCCAGATGCTCCGGCCGTTATATGGGCCGGTGCCGAAACCTTTCAGGCTTGAGCTTCGCGGCCCCAGCCGGGTTGTTCGGGTTCACCGGAGAGACTAGTGAGCAGCCATGTTGCGCACAACAGTAACTGTCGTATGAATTGTGCCTAATGAATACCCGGGCTTTGCGTTCTGGCGCAGCAGCCACTCATCGGTGTGGACGGGGGGCGCGGAAGCCGCGAGGTGCGCAGGGTGCGGGCTGGGAAGGGGGCTTTGCATGAGCCTTGCTGGCTCATGCCGTTGGCCGTGAGGAGTTCGCCGCCGTGGTGTTGAAGAAGATCGCCGTCCGTGCGGTCGTTCTGATCCGCGGTGGTGTGGAGCGGCAGGGGCACCCCGGTTTGTGTCCTCACGCTGAACTGTCCTTTTGCTGCCTGGGGAGACTGCGGCATGCTGCCTGATCCGGCGGCTGAGCAGGCGCCCACGCGTCCGCTGCTTCACTCGCCACCTCGACGAGGAGTACGAACGTGAACTTCAGACGGGGCCCAGGTCGGCCGTGACGAGGCCGCCGCTTCCCAGCCGACCTGGGTGCTGTCGCCGTGAAGGTGCAGACGGATATGGCGGCTTGACGCGCAGTACGGGGGGCCTGCCGACTCCTCCCTCGTGACCATTCACTCCCGGTGCCGTCAACGACAACTCCGTCGGGCCGTGTTACCTGACGTCGATACGTCGGCGGACAGTGCACAGTCCTGGCCCCACCGTCACGTCGTCACTCCCTGGTAGGACGACCGCTGCGGTGCAAGCGGGTGGGACGTCGACAGTGAGATGCAGGTCGTCGTCCTCCATGCGCCACTCGACGGTGATTGTGCCGCGTGGGCTCTCGAAGGTGCCCCGCGCCCAGGACACCGAGGAGTGGACGACCGGAGCGACGACGAAGCGATCCCAGGCCACTGAATCGTCGGCCTCGCGCAATCCCAGGGTGTGGGTGTGCAGGAAGTTGATCACCGCGCCCTTGCTGTAGTGGTTGAGTGATTCGTGCGCGTCCCCGTTCTCGTCGACGCCGTCCCACTCCTCCCAGATCGTGGTCGCTCCTCGGTCGAGCATGCCGAGCCACGACGGCGAAGTGCGTTGGAGCAGCACCTCGTAAGCGAGGTCGGCGTGGCCGGTGTCGGCGAGGACCGGGAGCAGGTCGGCGGTGGAGAGGAAGCCGGTGCCCAGGTGGGTGCCGGCCTTGAGGATCAGCTCCGTCAGGCGTGCGGACGCCGCGTCACGCAGGTCATCGGGTGCCAGGCCGTACGCGAGCGCGCGGACGTAGCTGGCCTGGGAGTCGACGGACGTGTGGCCGGTGTCGTCGAGGAACTCCGTGCGCCAGGCGTCCTTGATCCGTCCGGCGAGCCGACGGTAGCGGGTGGCCTCCTCGCCGTGCCTCAGAACGGCAGCGATCTCGGCGAGCTTGGCGGTGGAGCGGTACAGGAAGGCGGTGCCCACCTCGCCCTTGTCGGCCTTCATCCAGTCTTCCGGCGCTCCCGGCACCGTCTCGGTGACCGAGCCGTCCTCCGTTCGGGGCTTGGGCTCGCACCACTCCCCCCAGTGGAAGGAGCCGTCCCAGAGGAACTCCTCGTGTGGCAGGGGTTCGGCGGACCGGGTGATCCGGGACGGGTGTCGGGCCGAGCGGGCGGTGGTGAGGGCCCATTCCACCCAGCGGACCATCGCGTCCCAGTTCTCGGCGAGCACCTGCCGGTCGCCGTAGGTCCTGTACAGCAGCCACGGCACCAGGACGACGGCGTCGCCCCAGCCGGCCGAGCCGGTCATCATGTCAAGACGCTGGTCGGTGCCGAGCTTGATGCGCCGTCCGTCCGGAGAGAAGTTGGCGATCCGCCCGTCGTCGAGTTGGTCGTCGCGAACCGAGCGCAGCCACTTGCGGCTGAAGCCGTGGATGTCGTAGAGGCGTGCGGCGGTGGGCGCGAAGACCTGATAGTCGCCGGTCCAGCCGATACGTTCCCGGGTCGGACAGTCGGTGGGCACGTCGACGGCGTTGCCTCTGAAGCTCCAACGGGCCACGGCGTAAAGGCGGTTGAGATCCTCGTTGCTGCAGGCGAAGGCGCCCGTCGGTCGCAGGTCGGTGTGGACCACTCGCATGGCGAGGCTCGTCGCGTCCAGCGGGGCCTCGCCGCGCTGCAGACGGGCGTAGCGGAATCCGTGCACCGTGTGGCGGGGTTCGAAGACCTCGCCCGCGGCACCGGAGGACACGACCTCGTCGTGCTGTCTGAAGACGGTCACCGGGTCGCCGGGGCGCTGGCAGTCGAGGTGCGTGGTGGTCAGGTCGCCGGTGGCCGGGTCGAGATGCTCGCCGTAGTCGATCACCGTACGGGTGCCGGCCGGGCCGAGGTCGGTGAGCGTGACCCAACCGGAGGCGTTCTGGCCGAAGTCGGCGATCCAGGCGCCGCTTCGCAGCCGGGTCAGTGAGACGCAGGGAAGGTCTTCGATGCTGCGTACGGGCGGAGCGGGGGACCAGTCGACAGGCGGTGCGGTCACCGCGTCGACAAGGACGGGTCGCTGTTCGCTGTCCGGAGCGGCCGGGGTCCGGAAGTCGGTGATCTGGCCGTCCATCAGGTCGGCGCGGACGACAGAACAGGCCGAGGAGGTCCAGTGCTGGTCCGTACGTACGACCTGGTGCGTGCCGTCGGCGAGCTCCAGGTGCAACTCCATGCGGGCGGCGAGAAGTTCACCCCAGCCGGCCGGTTTGCGGAAAGCGCCGACCTGGCCGCGATACCAGCCGTCGGACAGCACGATCTCGATGGTGTTGGTGCCAGGACGGACGGACGAGGTGACGTCGGCGGCTTGCGCGTACAAGGTCAGGTCGTAGGAGGTCGATCCCGGCGTGAGTTCCGCACCGCCCGCTCGCTCGCCGTTCACGAAGACCTCGTAGACCCCGAGTGCCGTGGCGTACAGGCGGGCGCGGACGGCTCCCGGAGTGCGGAACGTGGTGCGCAGGGAGCGAGCCGGACGCGTGCCGGGCGGGAGCTGCGCGCTCTGCGGGTCCTCCTCCGGGGTAATCCAGGACGCGGTCCAGTCGGCGTCGAGGAGACCGGCCTCGAAGGTGTGCCAGTCGCTCCAGGCGGAGTCGTCGGCGCAGGCGCGGTTGCGGACGCGCCAGCGCACCCGTTCACCGCTGCCCAGTTCGCGCACCGGCCAGTCGACGAGGAGGTGGCCGACGGTCAGGACGCTGCGCACCGGCTGTTCGCCGATCCGCACCTGAAGCTCGTATGTGTCGTCCGCGGCCACGGCGCTGAGCGGCGGCTTCCAGGAGAGCCGGGGGCGGCTCCCGGACACCGGAAACCGGTCGCCGCCGAAGTCGATCGCGAGGTCGTAGGGAACGTCGGGAACGCGGGTGGTGGCGGTAGCGGCGGGGGTGTGAGCGGCCATCCGGTGGGTGTCCTTCGCTGTACGGGTCCGAGACCGGTGCACTGGCCCCGCCGCCCGCGCTCTACGCGGGCGACGGGAGTGTTCACAGGCCCGAGAGAACTCAGATCAGTGGCCGTTGGCCGGCTGTGTGTAGGTGGTTCCATCGATGGTCGTGGAGAGCGTGCCGACCGCCTGGAAGTCGTTCCGGAGCATGACCGACGGGCCGACGGTGAAGCCCTCGGGGCCGGTGCGCTTGGTGCCCGTATGCCGGCCGGACAGGGTCAGGTCCTCGGTCCAGGTGAGGCAGGCGAGGGCCAGGGGGGTGCCGGGCGAGCAGCCGAGGGCCGCGTTGGAGCCGCGCTCCACCTGCTCCGTGCCGTTGATGACGTTTGCGCCGTCGTCACTGTAGTCGCTGTACTGGACGGCGATGGTGAGGGTCTGGGTGTCCGCCTCGTTGTTGGTGACCCTCACGGTCGCCGAGCCCTGGTTCTTGCCGCGCAGCGTGTATGTGCCGGTCGGCACCGGCTTGATCGTCTGCTGCGCCGGCGCGTTCGGGTCGTAGGGCACGCCCCATGTCGTGTCGGAGACCGGAGCGAGGGCCACGGGAACGCTGGGCTTGAAGTCCGGGAAGCGGGCGATCATCAAACGGCTGTTGCGGCCGCCGGGTTCGATGGAGTCCGCGCAGCGGTGCGGTGCCGGGTTGGCTCCGCAGGCGAGGTTCTCGGTGTAGACGACGGCGGTGCTGTCGGCGAGCCATGCCGGGTCGGCGGCAGCGTTCCAGTCGGGGTCGGAGCCTGCGTTGATCTGGAAGCCCCGGCCGGTCGCGGGATTGACGAGCCAGGGCGAGAAGTAGCGGCGATTGCCTTCGTTTCGGATGCCCGCCACATAAGGGGCGGTGCCCGCCTGAGCGGTGAGCGGCGGGATGCCAGGCATACCGGAGAGGAAGTCGAGGCGCCCGGAGCCGTTGACCTCCTCGGCGAGCAACCACCTACCGTTGGGGGACATCGCCATGGGATCGGTGTAGTGCGCCTGCCGGGTCAGCGGCTTGGAGGCGCCAGTGGCCAGGTCGGTGGCCCAGGCGTCCATGCTGTCGGCGTTCAGGCTCTGGATGCCGAGGGTCGCCCGGCCGTCGGCGGTCCAGCCGCGCGGTTCGCCCACCATGCCGGCCTGGTTGAGGCGCAGTTGGTTATTGGGCTCGACGACCAGGGGCTGGAAGGCGGGATCCGGGTTTACCAACGCCGAGACCTTGGTGAGGTGGTAGCGCTGGTTCTGCTGGTCGTACTCGAGCCGCCCGACGTACGGGATGGCGGTGAGAGCCTGGAAGTCGACGACGTTCCAGGTCATGTGCACACCGTCGGGGCTCAGCCGCCACTCACGGCCGTTGTTCATGCCGTTGGGGCGGGTCTCGAACAGGGGCCTGTCGTTCCAGTAGATGGGGGTGATACGGGTTCTGGCCGGGGTACAGCGCGGGTCGGTGACCGCGTACTTGGTTCCGTCGACGCCGCATTCCAGGATGCCGTTGCCCACCAGGACGCGTCGGCGGTCGGGGAGTTCGTTGGCGGGCGGGTAGTCGAACTGGTCAGTCGCGATCTCCGAGCCGTACGACGCCCCGCAGGTGATGCACTTCCACGCCTCACCGTTGGGAAAGGTAGAGCCGTCGGTGCGGACCACCGCGATCTGCTCGCCGCGATAGATGCTGGCCGGGCCCGATTCTGGCGCACCGGCATAAGTGAGGCCGAGGAACACGTACTTCGGGTCCCGCGCCGAGCCGGGTGTTCCGATGCCACCCCAGTCGGCCGAGACGCAGCCGGTCGGATGGGTGCACACCCCGTCCTGCGGAACGGTCGGCGGGACTGGTAATTCCTTGATGTCGACGCGCGGTTGATTCACCTGGGCCGAGTCCGCGGCCGTCTGGGCGGCGGCCGGGACCTGAGCGCTGGACAGGGCCGCGGCGAGCGCCAGTACAGCGGCAGCGGCGCCTCTCGCGAGGGTGGGACGCACACTCCGGGCTCTCATGATCATTGCAGCTTCCTCACCGGTCGTTGCCTGGTCACTTGAGTGCTCCCGCCGAGAGACCGCTGATGATGTGGCGTTGCGCGATCGCGTAGAAGACGACGATCGGCAGCACCGCGATGAGCGAGGCGGCGAGCAGGATCTGCTGTTGCGGGGAGTCCGCGGAGACGAAGTTGGTGAGCCCGCGCTGTACGGGCATCAGTGAGCTGTCGTTGAACAGCACCAGGCCCATGAGGTACTCGTTCCAGACCCCCATGGCCTGGATGACGGCGACCGCGATCAGGCCCGGCTTGGCGAGGGGGAGGATGATCCGCCAGAAGGTGCCGAACAGGGAGGCGCCGTCGATCGCGGCGGCCTCCTCCAGCTCCTTGGGCTGGCTGGCGAAGAACCCTCGCATGATCAGGATGGAGATCGGCAGTCCGCCGGCGATGAGCACGAGGATGTAGCCGATGCGGGTGTTGGCGAGTCCGAGCGTGATCAGCAGCTTGTACTGGGCGATGAACGAGGCCGGCAGCGGAATGATCATGATGACGAGGATGGCCCCCACGACTGCGCCTCGGCCGGGGAACTCGATGCGAGCCAGGGCGTATCCGGCGAGGCTCGCGATGATCAGGATCCCGAGGACGGCGGCCGAGGTGTACAGGAGGCTGTTGGGCAGGTACTGGCTGAATCCGCCCTCGTTCCAGGCGGTGGCGAAATTGCCCCATTCGAACGGCTGCGGAATCGGGTTCGTCCCCTTGTACAACTGCTTCGCGCTCTGCAGGGATCCGCTCAGCACCCACAGCACCGGAACCAGAGCCTCGAGCGCGCCCGCGACCAGCAGGGCGTACAGGGCCACACGGGGCAGGCGGCTGCCGCGGCGTCGTGGGCTCGGTGCGGTTTTCGACACCGACGGCGTATCGGATCCCCGTGCCGGGTCGAGAAGCGTGTTCACGGTCAACGTCCCTTCTCCGTCCTGGAGTCGGTGCTTCCGCCGAGCTTGCGGGAGACCCACAGCTGGACGCAGGCGAGGGCTACCAGGCACAGTCCGAAGATGACGGACATCGCGGCCGCACGGCCGTACTCGTAGTACTGGAAGGCCTGTTGGTAGATGTGCAGAGTGGGCACCTCGGTATGCCCGGCGGGGCCGCCATTGGTCAGCACCTGGACCGTGCCGAAGATCTGCAGGCCGGCCAGCAGGGTCAGCACGCTGACGATGCCGGTGACATGCGACATACCGGGCCAGGTGACGTAGCGGAACTGGGCCCAGCCCCGGGCCCCGTCCAGTGACGAGGCCTCGTACAGCTCCTTGGGCACGTCCTGCCGGCCGGCCAGGAAGAGGATGAAGCCGAATCCCCAGTGGTACCAGACGAACACGGCGGCGACCGCGATGACGGCGGTCTTGGGGTCACCCAGCCAGTTGTGCTGAAGACCGTCGAGGCCGACGGCCTTCAGCGTCTGGTTGACGATCCCGATGTTCGGGTCGAGGAACCACGAGAACATCACACCCACCACCACCGTGGAGAACACGCCGGGCAGGTAGAAGACGGTGCGGAAGAACGCGGACCCGCGGCGGGCGCGGTGCACGGCCAGCGCCATGACCATCGACACCGCGTTGGCCACGACCAGGCCGATCGCGCCGTAGAAGACGGCGTTCTTCATCGAGCCCCAGAACCCGCTGTCGTGCAGCACATAGCGGTAGTTGTCGAGCCCGACGTACGGCGTGTCCAGGCTCACCCCGTCCCAGGACTGGAAGCTCAGCAGGATGCCCTGCACGAACGGAACCACCGTGAACAAGGCGATCATCGCCAGCGCGGGCGCCAGGAAGAGCCAGGCCGCCAGCGTCCGGTTGCGGCGCCTCACTACGCGCTCTTCTGCGCCGCGTCGAGGTCGCCGAGGACCTGGTCGACCGAGCGTTCCCTGAGCACGAGGGCCTGAGTGCCCTTCTGCAGCGCGGTGTTGACCTGCTCCAGAATCTGGTTCTGGACGAGCTGCATGTCGGAGATCTTCGCGGCGATGCCGGCGAGCTGCGCGGGGATGTTCTTGTCGGACACGGCACGCGCGGAGGGGATCAGCGGGACTCCCTCGGCCCAGGTCTGCTGCTGCTGCGCGGCGGTCAGCCACTGGAGGAACTTCAGTGCCTTGGCCGCGTTCTTGCTGCGGGGGTTGACCGCGGCACCCTTGGCGGCGCCGCCGACCAGGCGCGGGGTCTGGGTGCCGTCATCGGCCTTGGGGAGCGGGAAGGAGCGGAAGTCGGTGAAGTCCGGAGCGGTCGCACGGGCCACTCCGACGGCCGAGGTGCCGTCGAAGATGGCCGCGACGCCCTGGGTGTTGAAGAAGGCCTTCTCCACGGTGGGGTTGTCGGTGGCGCCGCTCGGCAGCGAGCCGGTGGCGATCACTCCGGCGTCCCGCAGGTCGACCACGAGCTGCAGAGTCTTGCGCCAGCCCTCGCTCTTCCAGCTGTTCTTGCCCAAGAAGGTGGCGTTCAGCTCGTCGTCGGACATGTAGTTGGACGCGTACGACTGGACCACCTGGTTGGACAGGCTCGTCGCGAACCAGAAGGGGCCCTTCCCGGACTTCTTGATCTTCCGCAGCTGATCTATGAACTCGCTCATGGCGGCGGGCGCCTTGTCCGGGTCGAGGCCGACCGCCTTGTACATCGCCGCGTTGACGAAGATCCCCAGGGCCGGGGTCTCCCAGTGGGCGCTGTAGATCCCCGGCTTCACGCCCTGCGGGTTGTCCGCCCCGAACGTCGTCGTCTTGAGCGTGGCGGGCCGGAAGCTGTCGCCCCAGCCGCCCTTCATCTCGTCGCTCAGGTCCATGGCCCAGCCGGCCTTGTAGTAGGGCGCCATGGAGTGGCCGTCCACCGCCGAGTACATGTCCGGCATGTCGCGGGACTGGGAGCTCGACTGGAGCTTGGTCAGGAAGTCGGTGGGGCCGACGTCGTCGATCCTGATCTTCACACCGGTCTGCTTCGTGTACTGCTCGGCCAGCTTCTTCAGCGTCGCGGCCTGGCCGCGGGACTGGTTCATGAACACGATCTCCGAGCCACCGCCCGAGGTGCCCGAGCCGCCGGAGCCGCAGGCCGCCAGCGTGGTGGCGGCGACCGTGGTCCCGACCGCTCCCAGGAGGAAGCCGCGTCGGGAAAGGCCTGTGGTGGCGGCCGAACCTGTCGAACCCGCCGTGTGGAATCGCGTCATCTCGGGGTCTGCCCCTTTGGGTCTGTAGCGAGGACGTGGCGCGAGGAGCCGCCGGTCGCAAGAAGACCGAAACATGGGCTCTCAGCGCTCGAAATTAGTTTCTGCTAGTCACGCTGGCGCTGAACGCTAAGTGGGCGAAACGCTGTCGTCAACCCTTCTTGCACGGTTGATTCGGCTGCACATCCAAGGTGATCGACCTGCCAGAGTTCCGAAAATAATTTCGGTGCTACTGTGCTGCACAGCGCGGGCCGCTGACCCGCCCGCCCTGCTTGGGAGAGCTATGGCATCCGATCCCCAACGCGTGACCCTTGCGAAGGTCGCCGAGTCCGCCGGCGTGTCGGTGGCTACCGTCTCCAAGGTCATCAACGGTCGCCCCGACGTGGCCCAGCAGACCCGCGACAAGGTCCTGGAGCTCTTGCGCCGCTACAACTACGGCGGCAACCGCGACGACCTGCGTGCGTACCCGACCGTGGAGCTCTTCTTCGGCTTCGAGCAGCTCAGCATCTACCACACCGAGATCATCCAGAGCGTGGCGGACGCCGGGGCGCGCGAGGGCGTCGCCGTGGTGGTCAGCAGACGCGGTGACCACGATCCGGCGGCCGACCCCGCCGCCTGGGCCCGCGGCCTGGTCGCCGCCGGCCGGCGCGCGGTCGTCACGGTCACGGCGAACACCCTGTCGCGCCCGATCCTGGAAGCACTGGACCGCGTCAAGCTGCCGGTGGTGCTGCTGGACCCGGAGGCACTGCCCGACGGCTCGATCGTCAGCGTCGGCGCGACCAACTTCGCCGGCGGCCACGCCGCCGCCACGCATCTGCTCTCTCTCGGCCACCGCAGGATCGCCTACCTCGGCGGCACCGAGCACGCCTGGTCCAACCAGGCCCGGCTGCACGGCTTCCGCA
Organism: Streptomyces sp. NPDC046909; assembly: GCF_040644695.1. Taxonomy (NCBI): domain Bacteria; kingdom Bacillati; phylum Actinomycetota; class Actinomycetes; order Kitasatosporales; family Streptomycetaceae; genus Streptomyces; species Streptomyces sp. NPDC046909. The sequence goes on from NZ_JBEYXC010000006.1 coordinate 351,254, forward strand.
GCGCCATGGAGGCGGCCGGCGCATCGGTTCCGGGCGAACTCATCCGCCATGCGGGGACGTTCCATGCCGCCGAGGGCATCGAGCACGGGGGGCGACTCCTTGACGTGAGCGCGACGCCCACCGCGGTGTTCGCCTCCTCCGACGAACTGGCCGCCGGGGTCATCGAAGCTGCTCGGCGGTGCGGCCTTCGCGTACCGGAGGACCTGAGCGTCGTCGGCTTCGACAACACGCCGCTGGCCCGGATGACCTCCCCACCGCTGACCACGATCCACGGCCCGGTCCGCGAGATGGGGGCCGTCGCCCTGCGCACCGCACTTCAGCTGGCCGCCGGCGAGAAGATCGACTCTCACCACGTCGAACTGGCCACGCAGTTGGTCGTACGAGAATCCACCCGGCCCCCGCGCGACTGACACGGGGAACTCACCCACCTCGCGAGGCGCGGTGTCGTCGGCTGCCCGCACCCCGCTCGTCGCGCACCACAAGCACACCACCCGATCAGAAGGAAACCCATGTCCCAGCTGCCTCAGCGGGTCCTGTTCGGCGCCGCGTACTACCACGAGTACCGGCCCCCCTACGGCACCGAAGGGGCCGAAGAGCAGCTCAAGAACGACCTCGACCTGATGGACGAGGCGCACTTCACCGTCATACGGGTCGGTGAGTCGGTGTGGTCGACCTGGGAACCGGAGAACGACGTCTTCGATCTTGACTGGCTCCAGCCGGTTCTCGACGGCGCCCACGAACGGGGTATCTCCGTCGTCCTGGGCACGCCGACGTACGCCGTTCCACCATGGCTGGCCCGCCAGTACCCGGAGATCGCGGGCGAACGGCGCACCGGCGAGCGCATCTCATGGGGCGCTCGCCAGGAGGTCGACTACACCCACCCCGCCTTCCGCTTCCACGCCGAGCGGGTGATCCGCCGTATCCTCGCCCGCTACGCCCTACATCCGGCGGTGATCGGCTTTCAGGTGGACAACGAGCCCGGCCTGGAACTGTTCTACAACCACGGCGTCTTCCAGCGCTTCACCGACCACCTTCGCCACAAGTACGGCGACGTGGAGACCCTCAACCGCGAGTGGGGCCTGGTCTACTGGTCGCACCGCCTGTCCACCTGGGCCGACTTGTGGACCCCGGACGGCAACACCCAACCGCAGTACGACGTCGCCTGGCGCGAGTTCCAGGCCAGACAGACCACTGAGTTCGTCGCCTGGCAGGCCGGCATCGTCCGCGAGTTCTCCCGCCCCGAACAGTTCGTCACCACCTGTGTCTCGTATCCCCGCCCGGGGGTGGAGGACCACGAGCTGAACGAGTCGCTGGACATCGCGGCCGGCAACCCCTACTACGGCATGCAGGACGCCCTGCTGCTGCCCGGCGAGCGCGGCCGGGTGCCCGGTAGGGCGACCGGCGCCTGGGCCGTCTCCCAGATCGGGGACCGGATGTACTCCTCCCGCCAGGCGCCGTTCCTCGTCACGGAGACCAACGCCGGCAGTATCGGCGGCCCCGAGGAGAACTTCCCCGCTTACGACGGCCAGTGGCGGCAGGCGGCGTGGTCACTGGTCGCGCGTGGGGCGCGGATGATCGAGTACTGGCACTGGCACACCCTGCACTTCGGGGCCGAGACCTATGTGGGTGGCATCCTCCCGCACAGCGGCAGGCCCGGCCGTGCCTACGATGAACTGGCCCGTCTGGGAGCCGAGTTCGAAGCCGCCGGTCCCTTGGTCGCCGGTCTCGAACCGGACGCCGACCTCTCCCTGGTCTACTCCACGCCGAGCAAGTGGCTGATGCAGAAGTACCCGCCACTGGCCGATCGTGAGGGTGGCCCCGATGCGAATGCCTACCACGGGATCTTCGACCCCTTCTACCGTGGCGCCTTCGAGGCGGGCCGCCAGGTCCGGATCGTGCACGCCCGTCAGTTGCACGATCCGAGCGGCGCGCGCCCCGGCCCGAGCCCCGAGGAGGCGGCACGCCGCCACCCCGTCCTCGTCGTCCCGGCCCTGTACCTGGCGGCCGACACCACACTGGACTGGCTCGCGGCCTATGCGCAGGCGGGCGGCCACCTGGTGCTCGGGCCGCGTACCGGCTACGCCGACCACGAGGCCCGAGCACGCCGGGAACCCGCCCCGGGGCGGCTCGTCGAGGCCGCCGGAGCGAGCTACGAGGAGTTCAGCAACCTGACGGGCGACCTCCCGCTGCGAGCCGCACCGGGCAGCCCCCTGCACCTGCCGGAACAGGCGACGGCCACCCGATGGGTCGACGGGCTCACCGCACAGGACGCCGAGGTGCTCGCCACTTACGACCATCCGCACTTCGGCCGCTGGCCGGCCATCACCACTCGCCGCCACGGCGCGGGCCGAGTCACCTGCGTCGGCACGGTGCCCGGCGAGGGTCTCGCCCAGGCGTTGGCCCGCTGGCTTGCACCTGCGCCGCGCAGCGGCTGGCGGGATCTGCCGGTGTCGGTCACGGCCGCCACCGCGACCTCGCCGGACGGGCGCCGTGTCCACGTCATTCACAACTGGAGCTGGGATCCCGCGACCGTAACGGCGCCGGTCGCGCTCACCGACGTACTCGACGACACCGCCGCACCGGCGGGCACGCCCTTGTGCCTGGGCGCGTGGGACGTACGGGTTTTCGTCGGCGCCGACGAGGACTCCGCCCCGGCCTGAGGACACAGCACCACGTAACCAACCGTCCATCACCGCACCACGAAGGGTCCGCCCGCCTTGGCCACGACACTTTCCTCATCCTCCGCCCATCCCCGCCGCACTTCCCCGAACCCGCTGCTGAGGGTCTCCGGCACCCGGCTGGAGACGTACGACGGCACCCCGGTCCGGCTCCGGGGCGCCGGCCTCGGCGGCTGGATGAACATGGAGAACTTCATCACCGGCTACCCGGGCAATGAGGCCGCGATGCGCTCAGCGGTACGGGAGGTGCTCGGCGAGCGCCGCTACGAACTTTTCTTCGACCGGCTGCTGACAGTCTTCTTCGACGAGGCCGACGCCGCGCTGCTCGCCGCCAAGGGAGTCAACTGCCTGCGCCTGCCGGTGAACTACCGCCACTTCGAGGACGATTCCCGCCCCTTCGAGATCCGTGAGAAGGGCTTCGCACTGCTCGACCGCGTGGTCGATACGTGCGCACGCCACGGCATCTACACGATCATCGACCTGCACTCCCTGCCCGGTTACCAGAACCACCAGTGGCATTCGGACAACCCCACACACCTGGCGTTCTTCTGGGACCACCCGCACTTCCAGGACCGGGTGGTGCGGCTGTGGGAGGTCATCGCGGACCGCTACAAGGACAATCCGTGGGTGGCAGGCTACAACCCGATCAACGAACCCGCCGACGACTCCGGGCAGGTGCTGCCCGCCTTCTACGACCGCCTCGCGAGCGCGATCCGCGCGGTCGACCCGCATCACATCCTCTTCCTCGACGGCAACCACTACTCCACCGACTTCGACATATTCGGCGAGCCCATCCAGAACGCCGTCTACACCTGCCACGACTACGCACGCGCCGGCTTCGCCCGCAGCGGCGGCTACCCAGGCGAAACGGACGGCGTCTGGATCGGCAAGGAACAGGTCGAGGAGGCCTTCCTGCGCCGTACCGCGTACATGCGCAAGACCAACACCCCTATCTGGGTCGGCGAGTTCGGGCCCGTCTACACCGGGGACCCGGCGCGGGACGAGCAGTGCGCACAGTTGCTCGCCGACCAGTTGGAGATCTACCGGCGCCACGAGGTGAGCTGGTCCATCTGGACTTACAAGGACGTCGGTCTGCAAGGACTCGTCCACATCGGGCCGGACAGCGCTTACCAGCGGCACTTCGGCGAGTTCATGGCGAAGAAGCACCGTCTGGGCGCGGAGGCCTGGGGCTCCCCGCAGGGCGAGATCCGCGAGCTGGCCAAGCCGCTCGAACGCCTGGTGAACAGCGAGTTTCCCGGTTTCTCCCCCGAGCCCTTCGGCACCCGTCAGTGGTTGGACGTCCTCCTGCGACACGTCCTGCTGGGGCAGCCCCTGGTCCAGGAGTACGCCGAGCTCTTCCGCGGCCTTGGCGACGACGACGTGCTCGCCCTGGCTGACGCCTTCGCGCTGGAGCAGTGCACACGAAGGGACTGGCTACTCGATTCGCTAGCAAATGGGTGACAGGGAGCTCTCTGTGGGCCCGGTATCCGGGCTGGGCGCCGCCGAGGTTTCAAGAAGCCCTTTCCTTCGATGGTCTGTGCTTGGCTACCGCGAGGTAGCGGGTGCGGCGGAGTCGAGGGACGGTCGACCTGCCCGTTGCCGCGGAGTTGGCCACCGCCCGGAAGGTCATCGCCGAACTCGCACCGACCGGCGACGAAGGCGATCTTGATTCGCACGAGCAGGCCACTGCCTACCAGGCCATCGTCAACGCCTTCAAGCAGCACCCCGGCCGGGCGTTCCGGGTCCGTGAACTGCACGAATTCCTCGGCATGCTCACCGATGACCCGGCCATGTACGTCACCCGCAGCCGTCTCGGACGCCTCACCCGGCAAGGCTTCCTCGCCCAACCCGGCCGAGGCCGCTACCAGAAACAGACTTAATGCCCTTTTAGCGGCGCTCACCGAAGCAGTACGGACCGCGTCCATGAAGGCGTGTCTGATCCTGGACGGGACGCTGCTGTGCCGATCGACAGGATTGCCGCCGATCGTCCCTTCTGTTGAGTCGGCACGGAGCGCGATGCCGGTGTTGCCATCGGTCCGTTTCTCCGTGCCGCTGAGGCGCAGGCCCGCCGGGCGATGGAGCGCGGCGCGCGGTTCCTGGCCCACCACACCGTCACCGGCATCGAGTCCTCGGGTGACCGGGTCACCGGCGTCGTCACCGACCACGGCACCTTCGCGGCGGACATCGTCGTCTCCTGCGCCGGTTTCTGGGGGCCGAAGATCGGCCGGATGGCCGGCGTGAGCGTCCCGCTGGTCCCGGTGGCCCACCAGTACGTCAAGACCACGCCCGTGCCGGCGCTCGCCGGGCAGAACACGGAAGCGCTGGAGGCATCCCGGCCGATCCTGCGCCACCAGGACCGCGACCTCTACTTCCGCGAGCACGTGGACCGCATCGGCATCGGCTCCTACGCGCACCGGCCGATGCCGGTCCGCGTGGACGACGTCGAACACCCCCGCGACTCGGCGGAGATGCCCTCCAAACTCGCCTTCACCGAGGACGACTTCACCGCCGCCTGGGCCGACTGCCGTCAGCTGCTCCCCTCGCTGAACGAGGCAAAGGTGGAGGAGGGATTCAACGGCATCTTCTCCTTCACCACCGACGGCATGCCGCTCATGGGCGAGGCCCCGTCGCTGAAGGGCTTCTGGGTCGCCGAGGCGGTCTGGGTCACCCACTCCGCCGGCGTGGCCCGCGCGATGGCCGAGTGGCTGATCGAGGGCACTCCGCCAATTATGTACGCGGGCTTTGCGGGGGGCCTGCGCTGCGAGCAACTTCGTGACGGTGACCCCGGCGATCAGGACCTGAAACGCACTATCACATCCTGGATGTACGAGGCGATGAGAGGTCCGTCGGCGGTGAGTGCATGCCCCGGCCATGGGGGAGGCCATGGGTGAAGACCGCCTTCTGGCTGTGTCCGCACCGGGCTGTGCGCGGCCTCCGCGCCTGAGGAGTTCGAACTTGATGGGGACGGGCAGGGACACGCGAGGTCCGAGACTCTGCCTGCGTCCGAACTGGTCCTGGAAGTGGCCGAGTCGTGCCCGATCGAGGCCATCGGGATCAGGGAGGTGGCGAGCGGGAAGCTGGGTCTTCCCGCCAGCCGAGTATTCAGCGGTAATGGTGAAGGCTCACTGCAGTACTAGAAACCGGGGAAGACCCGACGCAGGTCGTCGAGGGTGAGGGAGGCGCTCGCCAGAGACACCTCGCTCGGAGTGTGCTCGGGCGCGTGGCGCCCGGTGGTGAGGCGTAGCCACCACTCGGCCGGCGCGTTCAGGACGGCGTCGGGTTGGTCGGGCTGGTCGGTGAGCGCGACCGCGTCCCCCACCTCCAGTCCGAAGGTGCGCTCGGGTCCGGTGGTGTGGACGGCTATGCGGACCGGGCGGGCGTCCAGGGCGTCGGCCTTGCCGAGGAAGTTCAGGAATGTGCCAGCCTGGTCGAGGAGCAGTCCAGTCACCACGGAGAGCAGTGACGCCTCGCGGTCGAAAGCGACCTCTACGTCCCAGGTGTGGTGGGCGAACTCCGTGAGCCGCACGCCGGCCACCGTGGCGACATCGACCGCCACAGGAAGGAAACCGAGGTCGACCTTCAGTTCCTTGCGCGTCCGCGTGTCGAGGCCTTCATAGCGGCTGACCAGCGCTTCGTTGGCCGCGATGAAGCCTTCGGCCCGCTGGGCGGGTGACATGTCGTCCCAGCGCGCCCATACGGTCTTGTTGAAGTCCTCGCCGGGCGCGCCGGTGGCGTGGAGCGCGCCCTCCAGGACCGCCAGGCTGATCTCGGCGCCGCTGCCCAGATGGCTGAGCACCTGTGACACGTCCCACCCGGACGCCCCAGAGGGCCGGGAGAGGTCGCTGGAGGTGAGGCCGTGCACAACGGCCGTCAGATGGTCGTGTCCGCGGCGCAGGGTGGCGATGGTCCGGTCGGCTTGGTCGGTCATGTGCGTTCTCCGTAGAGGTACGAGGATTGGAGGCGGAAGGGAAAGGAAGCGTGGGCGGGACGCGGGCGAATGCGCCTGCGGGTTTGCTCCAGCTCTCGGTCAGGGGATCAGGACGATCTTGCCGTGGGTGTGTCCCTGTTCCAGTTCCGCGTAGGCGTCGGTGACGCGGTCGAGCGGGTATGTGGCGGTGACCGGGATCTCGACGGCACCCGAGGCGACCAGTTCGACCAGCTCCACGAGGATCTCGCGGGCGGTCGCGTTGTGACGGCCGTCGGTCCGGGCGCCGATCTCGGCGGCGCGTTGCATGGCGACGGTGGTCTGGATGCGGTCCGGCTTGATGCCGAGGTCGATGGCGAGGTCGAGGTACTCGGGGCCGTGGAGGTCGATGAACGCGTCGATTCCGCCGACGCCCGCTGCCTGTTCGAGGCGCTCGCGAAGGCCGTCTCCGTAGGGCACAGGGATAACGCCGTGCTTGTCGAGCCATGCGCTGCTGGCCGGTGAGGCGATGCCGAGCACGCGCACGCCCTGGCTGGTGAGCAACTGCACGAGGAAGGAGCCGACCCCGCCCGTGGCGGCGGACACCGCGACCGTCTCTCCGGGCCGGGCGGCGACGGCGCGGGCGGCCGCGTAGGCCGTGGCGCCGACCATGTGCAGGGAGCCTGCTGCCTCCCAGCTCACCTGTGGCGGCTTGGCCACCAGTCGCTCCGCTGGGACGGCAAGGTGCGTCGCGTGCGCGCCCGCTGCCGGAGTCCAGCCCAACACCTCGTCACCTACGGCGAATTGGCCGACCTCGGCACCGACGGACACGACGATGCCGGCGAGGTCGCTGCCCTGGCCGGAGGGGAAGTCGACCGGGAACAGATCTCGGATCACCCCGGAGCGGAGCATCGTGTCGAAGGGGTTGATGCCGGCGGCCCGTATCTTGACGACGACTTCCCGCGGCCCGGGGTCGGGAGTCGGGACGTCGGTGATGTGCAGCACATCACGATCGCCGTACTGGTCGAAGCGAACGGCTCGTGCCTGGTCGTCCATGTCTCCTCCGTGATAATTCAAATTTGAACGCCTTGTGCGAAGGTATGCTGAAGTTCCAATTTGAACAACTGGCGGGGTGGTGACATGGATCACGTGCGGTGGCTGAATGATGAGGAGAAGCGCGCCTGGAGCGCCTTCACCAACGCGCACGCGCTGCTGTACCGGCGGCTGGAGCAGCGGCTCAAGAGGGACTTCGGCATGTCGGGCCTCCAGTACGAGATCCTCGCCCGGCTCAGTGAGGCTCCGAATCGGGAGTTGCGGATGGCCGAACTGGCCGGTGCGCTGGTCAACTCCAAGAGCGGGCTGACTTATCAGATCGGGCAGCTGGAGAAGTCCGGGCTGGTGCGCCGGCGGTCCTGCCCGAGCGACGAACGCGCGGTCTACGCGGTACTCGACGACGCGGGTATGGCACTGCTGGAGCGGGCGGCGCCCGGGCATGTGGAGATGGTGCGGGAGCTGCTCTTCGACGCGCTCAGCCCCGAGCAGGTGCGGGCGCTGGCCGACGGGCTCGGCGAGGCGAGCCGTCGCATGTCCGGGGCTGCGGGCGGAGTGGATCCTGCCGTGGCCTACGCGGGTGACTGTGCGGGCAATGCCGCCGAGGCAGCTGCTGGCGCCGGTTCGTGAATGCCGGTCGCGGCCGTCGCCGAACGCTGGGCGGACTCAGCGGGCTGTGGTCGCTCGGCTCGGTCCCCGTGTCGCCCCGTCAGATATGCGGCGAGGGCCAGGAGCGCGGCGATGGCGATGAGTCCGCACACGGCGCTCTAGCCCACGGCGGCATGGGCACGCGCGCCGACCCATGACCCTGCGCTGCCGCCAAGGAATGCGCAGGTCATGTAGCCGCTGCCGAAGGTGTTGGCCAGCAGGATGCCGCCGATCAGCCCGGCCTGCAGGGTACCGATCATGCTGCCACGACGGTCCGGCTCGACCATGCCCGAGGCCATGGGCAGTAGCAGTTGCGGGACCACGGTCGCCATGCCGACCACGCTGCCGGACGTGAGCAGGAGGCCGGGGCCAGACCCGCGGCCAGGAGGGCGATGCCTGTCACGGCGAGCAGCCCGGTGATCAGCGGGCGGTGAGGCAGCCGGTCACCGAGCGGTACCAGCAGGAAGAGCCCGACCGCGTAGCCGAGTTGTGTCACTGTCGCCACGACCGCCGCCGTGGCCGGGGCGATGTTGAAGCCCTGCGGGAAATAGACGTTCGCGACGCTGACGCCGCAGGCCAGGGCCATGAGCAGTGGCAGCCTGCGGCCCATGCCCATCGGCGCCGCCTCGCGGGGATCCTTCCGGGACATCAATCGCACATCTCCCACCGAACAACTGGATGGTTCTAACGGAACGACACCCATGGCGAGCCGTCGGGGACCAGTTCGGCGCTGATGCGCGGGCGGAGGCGCACGGTGATCGTGTCTTCCTCTCGCCATTGCCACTCAAGGGTGCGTGTGCGGGATTGCCGGTGGGATGCATCTGGAGTCAGGCCCTTCCTCCCGGCAAGGCAACTTCCCGCGCACATCACTCAGTTGAGTACCGATGGTTCCCTCGAAAGCCGCTGCGGTGCCCGGCTGTTCCCAGCCGGGCACCGCGAAGGCGTACGCATCGGGCGTTACGCCGACCCGGGCGTGGCGCGACAAGGGCCCGGGGTGTCTGAGTGCGGGTCAGGCTTTGGTCGGCAGCTGTGGAGCGACGTCGGCCGTCCGCTCTTGCTCGGGCTGGTGTTGGGGTTTTCCTGTGTGCAGGACCATGTTGACCTTGGCTATATCGAGGACGTTCTCCCAGCGGGCGACGACCAGGGTGGCGACCGCGTTGCCGGCGAGGTTGGTCAGGGCGCGGCACTCGGACATGAACTTGTCGATGCCGAAGATGAGCATGATGCCGGCGGCGGGCACTGTGCCGACGGTGGAGAGGGTGGCGGCGAGGGCGATGAACCCGGCGCCGGTGATGCCGCCCGATCCCTTGGAGGTGAGGATCATGACGGCGAGAAGGCCGAACTGCTGGCCGATGCTCAAAGGCGTGTCAGTGGCCTGGGCAATGTAGACGGCGGCCAGGGACAGGTAGATGGAGCTGCCGTCAAGGTTGAAGGAGTAGCCGGTGGGGACGGTCAGACCGACGATGTCGCGGCGGATTCCAAGCCTTTCGAGCTTTTCCATCAGACGGGGCAGGGCGCTTTCCGAGGACGAGGTGCCCAGGACGAGGACAAACTCCTCGCGGAGATAGCGCAGCAGCCGGAAGATGCTGATCCTGAGCACGGCGGTGACCGCGCCGAGGATGACGATCACGAAGAACGCGGATGTGCCGTAGAAGAGGCCTATGAGCCGGCCGAGGCTGGTCAGGGTGGAGATGCCGTACTTGCCGATGGTGAAGGCCATGGCGCCGAAGGCACCCACGGGCGCGGCCAGCATGACGTAGTGCAGGATCTTGAAGATGACGGCACTGAGACGCTGGATGCCGTCGACGAGAGGCTCGCCGACGGGGCCGACCGCCTTCAGGGCGATGCCGAACAGGACCGAGAAGAAGATGACCTGGAGGATGTTGCCCTCGGCGAAGGCGCCGACGGCGCTGGTGGGAACCAGGTCGGTCAGGAAGTGCCACCAGGACTGGTCCGCGCCGTCTTTGACGTACTGTCCGGCGTCTCCCTCCAGGTGGAGGTCACCGGGGTGGGCGTGGACGCCGGCGCCGGGCTGGAAGACGTTGACGGCGAGGAGGCCGAGGAGCAGGGCGACGAGCGTGCCGCCCTGGAAGTACAGCAGGGCTTTCAGACCGACTCGGCCGACCCGGCCGAGGCTGTCGACGCCGCCGATGCCAGCCACGATGGTCACGAAGACGATCGGCGTGATCAGCATCTTGATCGCGGCGACGAAGGTGGTGCCCACCGGTTCCAGAGCGACGCCGACCGAGGGCCACAGCCAGCCGGTGAGAATGCCGGTGACGATGGCGGTCAGGACCCAGAAATAGAGCTGCCGGTACCAGGGTTTTCTGGTTGCCTCGGGCCGGGGTGGTGCGGGGACTTCGGGTGCTGCCATGGCGTTACTCCTCGTTGAGAAACGGGGGGCGCAACCGGGACGCGGGTCGGTCCTCGACGTGGAGGAGAACCGGTGGGGACGCGGCTCGGGAGAGGGAGGGAGGCCGCATGCGGCCTGTGCCGAAGGGGGCAGCGTCGTCCACGCCGCCCCGACGTTATCGGCGGTGCCGATGGTTCAGAGCAATTCGAGGAGCTTGTCGGTGAACTCGGCGGTGGTAGCCGTGCCGCCCAGGTCGCGGGTGCGTACGTCGGTCTTGGCCAGCACCGCGGCGATTGCGTCGGTGATGTCCTTGGCAGCGTCCGGGTGGCCGAGATGGTCGAGCATCATGGCGGCCGACCAGATTGCGCCCAGCGGATTGGCGATGCCCTGCCCGGCGATGTCGGGAGCCGACCCGTGCACCGGCTCGAACATCGACGGGAACTCCCGTTCGGGGTTGAGATTGGCGGCCGGGGCGATACCGATGGAGCCGGCCACAGCGGCGGCGAGATCGCTGAGGATGTCACCGAAGAGGTTCGAGCCGACCACTACGTCGAGCCGCTCCGGTTCGAGGACGAACTTCGCCGCGAGCGCGTCGATGTGTTCCTGGTTCCAGTCGACCTGCGGGAAGGAGGCGGCTCGTTCTGTGACGAGCTCGTCCCAGAACGGCATGGTGTGCACGATGCCGTTCGACTTCGTCGCGGAGGTCAGTTTGCCCTTGCGCTGCGTGGCGAGCTGGAAGGCGTAGTCCAGCACACGTGTGACGCCGGCCCGAGTGAACACGGCCTCCTGTACGGCTATCTCCTCTGGGAACCCCCGGTTGAGACGGCCGCCGACCTCGCTGTACTCGCCTTCCACGTTCTCCCGGACCACGACGAAGTCGACTTCGCCGGGCCGCGCGCCGCGCACCGGGCTGTCGATGCCCTCAAAGACACGGATGGGCCGCAGATTCACGTACTGCCGGAAGCTGCGCCGGATCGGAATCAGCAGTCCCCACAGCGAGACATGGTCGGGCACGCCCGGGTAGCCCACCGCGCCCAGCAGGATGGCGTCCTTGTCGCGGAGCTGGTCGAGCCCGTCCTCCGGCATCATGGCGCCCTCGCGGAGATACCGCTCGCACGACCAGTCGTCGTAGGAGCTGTAGGAGAGGCTGAAGCCGTGCCGGCGGCCGAGAACGTCGAGTACCTGGCGTGCGGGGGGCAGAACCTCGGCGCCGATACCGTCCCCGGGGATGAGGGCGATGCGGTGGTTATTCATACCGTTGATTCCAGCAACGCCCTCGGGGAGACGTCCAAGACACAAACAGAATCTGCCTTATAAGCGACACCTATCAGTCGTCCGAGCCGGAGACGGCCATCGCCCAGAACGCCGCGGCCGCCGGAGACAGAACACCCCGGCGGCTGACCAGCGCGACCTGCAGCGCCGTCGCGGGTTCGATATCCAATACCTCGGCCCCCGTCTGCCGGGCGATCTCCCGCCAGGACTCCGTCACGACCGCGAGGCCGACGCCGGCCAGCACCAGAGGGAGCAGGGAGACCCGGTGCTCCGTCTCGGCGGCGACGGTGAAGTCGATGCCCTGATCGCGCAGCGAGTCGACGTACGCCCGCATCCCGGTCCCCGGCTGCCCCACGATCAGCCGTTGCCCCGCCAGTTCCTCGCATGTCACGGCCTGTCGGCCCGCGAACGGACTCCCGGGCGGGACCACCAGCACGAACCGCTGCTCACCCAGCACATGCGCAGAGACCTCAATGTCCGGAACACTCACGGCGGATGCCAGCAGGCCAAGTTCCGCAGCCCCGGTTCGCACCGCGTTGATGATGTCGCGGGCGGTGAAGACGGCCTTGACGGCCAACGTCACACCCGGATGGCGCTGAGCGAAGGATCTGATCAGCGTGGTCAGTGGCTCGACGGCCTGAGAGGGCATCGACGCCACATCCAGCCGCCCCTCCCGTAGTTCATGCACGGACGCCACGCTCGCCCGGGCGACCTCCAGACTGCGCACAGCCGCCCGAGCCGGTTCGATCAGCGCCCGACCCGCCTCCGTCAATACCGCCCTGCGCCCGATCCGGTGGAACAATTCCGTTCCCAGATCCCGCTCCAGTGCATGGACAGCCTGCGACAAGGACGGCTGGGACACATACAGCGCGGAGGCAGCCCGGTTGAACCCCCCGCGGTCGACGACGGCCAGGAAGTACGCCAACTGCCGGATATCCATGCTCCTCCTACCCGCGTGGCAAGCACCTTCTTGAGGTCTCACCGCGATTGCGTAGCCTCTCATGCAGTCCACGCTGGAAGGCGGTTTGCCCTGCACTTGAGAGCGTCTCGTCGAGGCAGAGGTACCGCCCGCCTTGACTGCGAAGGACAGCGGTCCGTCCGGCCCGGGGTCTGATGCTTTGACCGGGCGTGGTTGCCTCGCCGCTTCTCGATGAACAGGCACTCCGAGAGTTGCCGCTTGTGCAATACACGTCCGGCCTTACTTCGGTCGTCGTGAGGCATCTCCAGTTTGGTCAGGTGCGCACGGAGATCACGTCGCGGAGGTTTCGTCGGTGACAGCCAGAACCGCGCGGCCGAGGCTATGGCCCACCACGGCGGCACCCAGGACGGCCTGGGTGGCGTCGGCCGCGACGCCGATGGACCCGACGCCGTGCCTGGACGACGGGTTGGGGAGCTGGCGGGCGTCCTCGGGCCAGTCGAACCCGGTGTCGTCGCCGGCGCTCTCGGGTCGTTCCGTGACGGTCGAGGGGATGTCGGCGACCATCCGGGGCTCTAAAAAAGCGGAATGATCACAATGCGCGGTCCATGCCCCCATGGGGGACCTATGACCATCTCCTCCGCCTCAAGTCGTTGAAGGCCTACACCACTTGGAGATCGATCCGGGGCAAACAACCAGCCGTAGTACCCGCTATGACACTTCCGATGTCACTCCGGACTTTACCGGTGGCATGGGTGTAGATATCGAGTTCTGCCCCCTCGCGGGGCCCTCGCGCGGTCAAGCCGCAGTGCTCGTTGCCTTCGAGTGGACGGCGCTTAGCTGGCCCATGGCCCGGTCGATCGTGATCTCGATGACTACGCGCTCGGGGTCCGGAGCCGGAGTCCGGCCGTACCGGTCCGCGTAGCGGGCCACGGCGTCGTCGACCGCCGCCGGGTCGGTCAGCACTTCGGCCGTGCCCTCCAGGGTGGCCCAGCGGCCTCCGTCGACCTGACAGACGACGGCGCGAGCCTCGCTGGGGCGGGATGCCTGAATGTTGGCGACCTTCCTGCTTGATTTGCGTGTGATAACTCGGGCGACTCCTGCGTCGGCATCCAGCGTCACACCGACGGGCACTACGTGGGGAGTCCCGTTGGCGCGAAGCGTGGTCAGTGTGCACAAGTGGTACTCGCTCCAGAACGCTGAGTGGTCAGGTGTCTGGCTGAATATGTCGCTAGGCATGCTCGGGAGCGTAACGCGGATGACCGCACAGAATGGCGCAGAAGTGACCCCTTGCACACACCTATTCGGGCCCCTGGATGCGGTCGTTTCACTCCCTTAGTGAATAAATGCACGACTTATGCTCCCGTTAAATGTCTCAAAGAGATAACAGATGTGTCTGCTGGTGTTGCGGCAGTGGCCAATATGAACGCAAGTGAATCAGCAGTTCAGGGTCGTGATCGAAATCGGGATTAGTTGATTTGTCAGGTTTTGCTGTGACAGGTGATCTCTAGTTGTTGGACCTTCAAGGGTGACTTTCCGGCCTTGATCTCATGTGGGCCTCGCGTAAGGTCCCAAGCTGTTCCCGTAGAGGCTTCAACGGGTGGCTTGGCTGTTCGCGTTAGCGATCTAGAAGGCTCGGAGAGGCTCTCTCGCGTCCTCGTGGCTCGATCGCTGAGGTAGGCGTGGGCCCTTTTGCCCGGTGCTGGTCTCGGCGCCCGTGTTCGCCTCCGTGCGCTGTCCGGGGACCCGAACATCGTTGACCCGCGGTGGCTGGTGCCCGGCTCCGAGCAAGAGCCCGATCGGCCGGTAGGAAGGGATAGCTCACATGTCTCTGGGAGAGAGCCGTCGCGACGCTTCGCAACCTCCGGTGCCAAGGCAGGAGAGGGGGAGACGCCGGAGGCTGGGGCGCTGGCGAACCGCTGAGCGGCGGACCGTGGAGCGCGATCTTCACCGCCGACTGCGGCAAGAGCTGCGCGAGCTGGGCATCCACCCGCCTCTGGATGTGGAAGAGCTGGTCAAGGCGCTCAGCGAGAGGCGCGGACGTCCGATCGTCCTGCGGCCCTTCCCGCTGGAGAAGCCGGGGCCCTCAGGGCTGTGGGTCGATACGCCGCAGATGGACGTGATCCTCTACCAGCAGGAGACGACCCGGCTGCACCAGCGGCAGATCATCCTCCACGAGATCCTCCACATCCTCGTCGCCGAGTGGGAAGAGGACCAGGCCGAGGGGTCGCCGGAGGAATCCCCGGACGACTTCGTCGAGGGTTGGGCGACCCTCATTCCCGTACTCGATCCCAAACTGATCCGGCGGGTCGCCCGCCGCTGCTCGTACGAGGACCAGGAGGAGTGCTCGGTCGAGCTCGCGGCCACGATCATCCTGGAGTGGTCCTCGGTGCTCGACGAGCTCCCCCCTCTGTCGGAGGACCCGGAGGTACGTCGGGTCCAGTCGGCCCTGGGCGACCGGCGAGGGTGGCTGTAACCAGTGAGCGGGATACTCCTGCTGATCATCGCGGCTGCCGTCGTGTGGAGGCTTTACCTCTGGTCCCGAGCCCCGCATGACGCTCCCACGAGGTCGGTCGCTCTGTGCCTGTTGAGCGCGGGCCTTTCGTACCCCGTGGCCATGCCCGGCGGCACCACCGGTATCGACACCGTGGCCGGGCACGGCACGGCGAAGCTGATCCAGAACGTCCTGTTGCTGCTGACGGTCTACTTCCTGATGTGCTTCTACCTGTACTCGGCCGACGGGCCGGCGGCGCGACGTCGCGCGCGGTGGGAAGCCGTTGTCGTGTCCGCGGTCGCTGTGGCGATCATCCTGGCGGCCGTGACCGTGCCGCACGAGGACTTCGCCGGCTCGTTCAGCACGGCGGACATGACGATCCCGCAGATCGCCTTCTTCTACGCCGGCGCGGGCCTGTACCTGATGTACGCGCTCGGCGCCGCCGGACGGTGGACCGCACGCTATGCCCGCGTGTCGAGCCGACCGCACGCCACAGGGCTGTGGATGACGGCGATCGGCCTCGGCGCCATGGCGGTGGCGTGCGCCGTCCGCGCGGTCTTCGTCACCGTCCGCTGGAGCGGCGGAACCGTTCCGGACCGGCTCATGGCCGGCGTGGCGTTCTGGCTCGTAGCGTCGATCCTGCTCTTCGTCGCGGGCATCACCTATTCGGCGAGTCGCTCCAGGATCACGGCCATCCGGCTGTGGCTGCGGCGGCGCCGTGATCACCGTCGGCTGAGCGCCCTGTGGCAGCTGCTGACCGACGTCTACCCGGAGAACGAACTTCGCCCCGCCTCCCGCCGTCTGTGGGACCGGTGGCGGGCGCGTGGCGTGCACCGCCGCTACCACCGGCGGATAGTGGAATGCCGGGACGGCCTGGTCGACATCAGCCCCTACGTCGTCGACGAGGACGGTGACGCCGACCTGCTCAGCCTGGAGCCGGCGGAACTCGCGAGCCGACTGCGGCGTGCCGCCGACACGATCCGACAGGGCTCGCCGGCGCCGGGACAGGCAGTGCCGCTCGCGGTGCCGAAGGAGGACGACCGGGAGGCGGACGTCCGTCAGTTGATCGCGGTGTCGGAAGCGCTCCGGCTGACCGCGTGACCGTAGAAGTGAGAGGGAGACCTAACGAGATGCTGATCACCGCCAGCCGGGTCCTTACCGGCTCCGGGACGTACCTGGAGGACGGTGCCGTCCTCGTCGAGGGTGACTCGATCGCCGCGGTTGGGCCACGCGCCCAGCTCGCCGACCGGGCCGACGCGGACGGGAAGCACCTGGCGTTCCCCGATGCGACGGTGCTGCCCGGACTGATTGACGCCCACGTGCATCTCGCGTTCGACGGCGGCGGCGACCCGGTGGCCACCCTCGCCGAGTCGAGCGACGAGAAGCTGCTGGAGGACATGCGCCAGCGCGCGGAGCAGCTCCTGTCCAGTGGGGTCACGACGGTCAGGGACCTGGGAGACCGCAACGGCCTGGCACTCCGCCTGGACGAGGAGATCAGCCGGGGCGGCACGCCCGGCCCGCGCATCGTGTCCGCGGGCACACCGGCCACCCCTCCTGGCGGGCACTGCCACTTCCTCGGGGGCGAGGTCTCCGGCGTGGACCAGGTCCGCGATCTCGTACGGCGCAACCTCGCGGCAGGCGCGGGCGTGATCAAGGCCATGGTGACCGGAGGCGGCCTGACCAAGGACGGGCCGAAGAGCTGGCAGAGCCAGTTCACCCCGGAGGAGTTGCAGGCCCTGGTGGACGAGGCGCACAAGGCCGGCGCGCCAGTGGCCGCCCACGCACACGGCGCGGACGGCATCGCCGCCGCCGTGGAAGCGGGCGTGGACACGATCGAGCACTGCACCTGGATGACAGCTGACGGCTTCGACCTCCGGCAGGACGTCCTGAAGCGGATCGTCGAAGAAGGCATCGCCGTCTGTCCGGCCGTGAGCCCTCACTGGCAGATGCTCCCGCGCTTCTTCGGCGAGGAACGGGCGGCGGCCATGTTCGACCTGGTCCGCCAGATGGACGAGGCAGGCGTCAAGCTCGTGGCCGGAACCGACGCGGGAGTCCAGCGCGCCGGGTTCGACGGACTGGTGCCTGCTCTGTCGTTCTACGCGCACCTGGGCCTGCCGAACAGCAAGATCCTCGACATGGCCACTGCGGACGCGGCCGACGCGCTGGGACTGGGCGGGACGACGGGCCGGATCGCTGCGGGATTCCGTGCAGATCTGCTGGTGATCGAGGGGGACCCCCTCGAAGACCTCGACGCACTGCGCGCGATCCGCGGCGTGATCGCCGCTGGCCGACACCGCGAGCAGTAGAGAACGGCCCGAGAGCAGGAGCGGCCCTGCATGCTGTCCGAAGCCTCCAGTCGGGCTTCGGACCGGTGCTACTCGCTGGCGTCCGGCTCTCTCTCTTCCAGCTCCGTGACCAGGTCGTTGACGAACTCCATGACGTTCGTCGGCAGGCCCTGCGAGCCCATCCCGCGCCCCTTGACCCGGCCCACGGCCCCCTTCCGTGAGGCCGACAGGAGCTGGAGGCCCTCGTAGACCTGGCGGGCCACGGCGTCATCCGGCTGGAAGTACATCGGTGAGACGCCGAGGAACGTCGCCAGGCCCTCAAGGACGACAGGCGATGCCGTCTCCACGGCGCCGGTACGCAGATCGAGAACGCCTGCCGCGGAGACGACCTGCGCCCCGGCATGCGCGTTGATCGCGTCGGCGATCTCCTCGTCCGCTGGCGGGCCCTGCTCGCCGGGATACGAGCGCTCCAGGATCAGAGTGATTCTCTCCGCCAACGTGCCGGGCGGTCCCGTGGACGCGGGCGCGGTCCCGGTGGCCTCCGGTTCGGCTTCGCCACCCTGCGCCTTGGCGATGGATCGGTCCTCCGCGCGCCGCAACTCCTCCTCGCTCACCCCGTAGGCCACTGCCAAGGCGGGGACGTACTTGTCCTTGAGTCGCCGCTCACCACGTTCAGCTCCCGCCACGGGACCCGCGCTCTTCGTCCCGATCAGCTTCGCCGTCTCGTACTGGTAGTAGCCGGCGTCGCAACGTAGATCGGTCAGGTCCGGGAGACCCGTGCGAGGGAAGAGATCGTCCAGTGCCCGCCGGAGCGCCTTCGCCAGGGCCGGCAGCTTCTCCGGATCGGGCGTTGCCAACCCTGTCTCCCAGCCGGCGACCGTCGAGTCCGCTACGCCGACGGCCGTCGCCACGTCGGTCTGCGCGACCTCGGCGGCGCGTCGCACGGCGCGTACTCGACCTCTGTCGAAGTGGCGGGCGGGCATCGAACCTCGTTTTTCTGTAAACCGAAGTAACTTCGGCACGTTGAGTTTTTGTGCGAGTGGATGTAGCTTCAGCTTAGCGAAAAACGGGGAGCGTCGCACGCTCGCTCGGCCTTCGCTGTCGATCTTCAGCGGCGCAGTGGCCGAGGAGGTCGATCCGGGAGAGCTCTGTGCGGTACCGCGTGTGGAGCGCTCTCAAGGTGTAATCAGCGAAGGGGTCTTATTCCTCGATCGTCGGGCGTGCTCCTGCCTTTCGGTAGGGCGCCGAGATCACATCACGGCTGCTTCGCGTTCACGCGCGGTACTTACAAGGTGGCTGATACGCAAGGAGTTTCGCATGTCTCTGCTTCAAACGGCGGCTGGCTGTATGGCTGTTCGGGCAGGGCTTGCGATCAATGGAGAAGCTCCAGCCCGTATCGCCGTGCTGTTAGTCGCATCGGATCGCGCGTTCCTGAGTCGCACGTCTGCCGCGAATTAACCCATCCATGCGCGGGGGCTGGTGAGCCATGGAGTCGGAAGCGTAGTTCGGTAACGCGGCCAGCAAGGCAGCTGCCAGGAGTCTGCATCTCAAGGCCCTGCAGCGGCTTCGCGGCCACCAAGTAGAGCGCTCCCTGCCAGAGGGCGGGGACGCATCACCTCAGCAATATATGTCGAGTTGGCGTCGGGTCAGCCCACAGGCCGCAATCCACTGGAGTGTTGGAGGCGGTGTGCATATGTTGCTGGTCCCTCGGCGAAACTGCCGAACCAGGATCTCCTCAAGGGGGAAATGAGAGCCACATCAGACGCCAAATACGCGGTCTTCAGCGGGAGATGAGACCGGCGCCCAGAAGTTAGCAGCTTCCGGGCGCCAGGCCCGCCACCCCTGAGGGCGCGGATTCATAACCGGGGCGCGTCGGCTGACCTTTTCGACGAGAACGGCCGTCCCACCCCACCTACGAGTAAGGAATTGTCGCATGCCCGAGTCCTGGACCGGAAGGGCGCTCGCCGCCCAGCCCACCAAGACCGACGACCCCACCGCCGGCACCCGCCAGCACCGCCTGGCCGTTCTCCTCGCGGACATGGTGCCCGGTACCCGTATCGTCCGCGTCTCGCGGCATCAGCCCAGCCACACCTGGCCGAGCCCCTACACCCGCGCGTACGACGAGCGGGGACAGCCCATACCTCTCAACCGGACCCAGCGCGTGGCCGCCGCCCGCTGGGTGATCCGAGCCTTCCCCGAGGCGAATTGGGACGAGGCGCACGACCTCGATCTCGCCACTGGGACCCTGCGTCCCACGGCCGAGGCCCGTGCCCATTCGGACGGGGGCCACTGACCGTGGCCCGGATCCGAACGATCAAACCCGAAGCCTTCGCGTCCGAGTCGCTCGCCGCGGTCTCCCTCGCCGCGGAGCGGACCTTCTTCGGCCTCCTCACCCAGGCCGACGACCACGGTCGCTTCCGCGACCAGCCCGCCGTGATCACCGGACTGCTGTGGTCGCTGCGCCCGGAGCACGGCCCCGTGGACGTCGAGGACGACCTGACCCAGCTCGCCAGCGCCCACCTGATCTGCCGCTACGCAGGCGATGACGGCAAGCGGTACCTGCACATCGTCACCTGGCGCCAGCATCAGAAGGTCAACCGGCCCAGCGGCGTCCGCTTCCCCGCCTGCCCGCACCACGACGTCGAGCAGCCCGCACCGGACGCACCACGAACTCACGGAGACGGCACTGAGTCCTCCGTGAAGACTCACGGAGGACTCAGTGAGGGCTCACGCACCCCGCACGAGCTCCCCGCCCACCACAAAACCGCAGGTCATAAGGCATCTCAGGACGCTTCACGGAGCACTCATGGAGGACTCACTGAGCCCTCGATGAGCCCTCACGGTCCGGATCTAGGACCTAGGAACTTGGATCTAGGAACTACTTCTCCTTCGGGGAGCGCAGACGCCCCCGCACCGGAGACCGTCTCGACCCAGAAGCTCATGGCCGAGTACACCGCCGCCTGCGCTCACCGCCCGCCCAGCGGCGTGCTCGGTCACCTCGGACGGGAGACAGCCAAGCTCCTCGCGGAGGGCATCGACCCGGACCACATCCGGGCCGGGCTGGCCCGGCACCGGGCGAAGGGGCTGCACCCGAGCACCCTGCCGAGCCTGGTCCACGAGGCCATGAACGCCACGCCCGCCGGTTTGGTGCGGACGGAATCGCGGCCTAACGTGCCCGGTCACCGGGCCTGGGCCAACCCTGCCGACCCTGCCGCCGCCTACGCCGAGGAGCTGTAATGCGCGACCGTGACGCCCAGCCCATCGGCGGCATCGCCCGCCGCCTGGCGGGCATCCTCACCGCCCGGGGCATCGACCCAGCCGTCCAACTCGCCGACCCCGTCGAGCCGATCCCCGCCCTCCAGGCGGCACAGGCCCGCATCCCGGCCCGCTACCAGGCCGCCGTCGCCGACCACCCGGCGGTCGCCGCCTGGGTCCGCGCGATCGCCGAGGCCGGCCGCCCCGGACCCGAGGGTGCACCGGGCATCGCGCAGGGCCGCTCGCTGCTGATCGTCGGCACCACCGGCACCGGCAAGACCCACCAGGCGTACGGCGCGATCCGGTCGCTGCTCATCGCCGGAGTCAGGCTGCGCTGGAAGGCGACCACGGCCGCCGACCTGTACGCCGAACTGCGACCCCGCCCCGGACACGACGGCGAGCGGGAACTGATGGACCTCGCCCGCTGCCCACTGCTGATCATCGACGACCTCGGCGCGGCCAAGAACAGCGAGTGGACCGAGGAGATCACGATGCGGCTGATCAACCGCCGCTACAACGAGATGCTCCCGACCCTCATCACCACCAACCTCGGCATGGCCGACCTCCGTCAGCACATCGGCGACCGGGTCGCCTCCCGGCTGACCGAGATGAGCGACAAGGTCATCCTCGACGGCCCCGACCGCAGACGAGCCCTCGCAGCCGAGCGGCGCCGCATCGCCGCCGCCTGATCCCCGCCGCGACCGGCTGCCGCCGCCTCCTTCACGCACCAACCCCTGGGACGCGCCTGCCCAAAACGCGCCCGGGGCGACCGGAGACACCCACATGCACAGCACCGAGAACCAGACCCCGCGCACCCTCGGCGACCTCACCTGGCACGACAGCGCCGCCTGCCGCTCGACGCCCCACCACCAGGTCGACCCGGAGATCTTCTTCCCCGAGCCGGACGAGATGGACCGCATCCGCGCCGCCAAGGCCCTGTGCGCGCAGTGCCCCGTCCGCGCCACCTGCCTCGACGCCGCCCTCGAAAACGGCGACCGCGACGGCATCCGGGGCGGCATGACCGAAGAGGAACGCGACCCTCTGCACCGCAAGCTCCACCGCCGCTTCGACTACGCCCGCGTGAACGAGGTGTTGGCCGGCCGCGACATCCACCTCACCCAGGCCGAGCGCGACGCCGTCGTCATAGCCGCCTACCACGCCAAGGTGCCGGCCGAGCGGCTCGCCTGGCTGCTCAAGTTCACCGAGGAGCACGCCGAGAAGCTCTACCGCAACATCCGCCGGGAGATCCGCAACCGCGCCGTCGACCAGAAGAAGGCGAATAACAAGGGGAAGAAGAAGCCCAAGAGCACCACCAAGAAGCTCAAGACACCCGCAGCCGAGACCCCCGCACGCGACGACCTCGGGACCGCCGCGTGAGCCACAGCGCACCGACACCGGCCCCGATCACCGGCTGGGACCGAGCCGCGATCGTCGCGCTCGGCGGCGCAGGATGCGCGCTCTCGTACGACGCCCTGCAGCAGATGGCCACCGCCATCCACGTTCGCGGACCCCTCACGTTCCTCTTCCCCCTGGTGATCGACGGTTTCATCGCCTACGGGGTACGCGCCCTCCTGGTCCTGCGCACCGCCTCCTTCGCCGCCCGCCTGTACGTGTGGACGCTGTTCGGCACCGCGACGGCCGCCAGCATCTGGGCCAACGCCCTGCACGCCGTACGCCTCAACCAGCAGCACCCCGGAGGTGGCGGACTGCGGCTCGGCGACGTCACCGTCGGCGCCCTGTCCACCCTCGCCCCGCTCGCCCTGGCCGGAGCTGTCCACCTGTACATCCTCATCGCCCGCCGGGTCACCGAGGCCGGTCACCACGGACACTCGGACACCTTCACCGTCCGCACTGACCGGATCGCCGCTGACCGGCCGGAGACCGCGCTCGCGGCGGCCGGCCACCGGCCGGTCCCGGCCACCTCCGGCCACTCGGCCACGCTCGCCCGGCCGGAGAACGGCCGTCCGGCGGTCACTTCCGGCCCGAACGTGCCGGGAACGGCTGACCGGGAGGAGCCGTCCGGACACCCGGCGAGCGCTCCGGAGGCGGGGCTGGCGAACGGCGGAGAGGCCGATGACCTGGGCGGACAGTCGGTCAGTAGACCTGCCCCGGTCACCCGCCTGCGGCTTGCCGACCCTACGGTCACCGAGCCGGAGACCGGCCCGGAGGGCTCGGACAATGGCGGCTCGGACACCGCGGAGGCGGCGGACACCCTCCTGCCGATCGCCCGCCAGGCGGTCGCCGACGCGGGCAAGGTCACCCGCGAGGTCGTCGCCGACGCCATCCGCGGACAGGGCAAAACGCTGGCCAATGACCGGCTGACCGCCCTGATGCAACAACTCCGCGCCGAGACCGGCCAAAAGTCGGCCACCAGGACCGGCTGACCGACCGGCCCAGACAAGGGGGCGGCCAACGGCCACAGCCGGGCCGCCCGCACCCCACCAAACTCCCCTCCACGCACCGGAGACACCCCTATGCGCACCACCCCGGTAACTCCCGCCGAAGCCGACGCCTGGATCACCGTGCTCCTGCGATACGGCCACCTCCACCGCGCCGAACCCGGCCCGGACGGCACCTGGACCGTCCAGCGAACCCCCTCCAGCACGCCCCGCACCCTGCACCACCCGGTCCTCGCGCTCGACTTCGTCACCGAGGTCCTCCGCGACATGCGCCGCACGAAGGCCCAGACGCCCCGATGACGCCCTCCGAGTCGCCCGAAACAACCTCTGACCTGCTGCAAGGCGACTGCCCGGCACGAAGCCGAGCAAGCTGTACCTTCCGAAACTCCTCCGCAGCCACGGGCTGCGGAGGAGTTTCGGAAGGGCTTACCCCCGCCCCAGGAGCGACGGGGGAGGCCCGGCACCAGGGGGTGCCGGACTCGGAGGCTGCGACCGAGGGCGGATCGCAGCCAGGAGGGGAACCGACCCCGCACGCCGCACCGCGTACGCGACCTCGCCTGCGCCAGCGCGTACACCGTGACCAAGTCCGCAGCGTCCGCCTGACCTCCGACGAACTCGCGCTCGTGACGCGCGCCGCGGAAGCCGTCGGTCTGAAGACCGCCGGGTTTCTTGCCGACGCGGCGGTCGCGGTCGCCCAGGCTCAAGGAGGTCCCCAGCCTTGGCTGTTGGACCAGCGTGGCCGGGTTGAAGAACTGATGGCCGCCAGCGCACAGCTCGCCCGTGTCGGCGGCAACCTCAACCAGGTGGCCCGCATCCTCAACTCCGGCGGTCAAGTGGAGTACGTGGACGCTGCGGTCGCCCGTGTCCTGCGGGTCGCGGAGCGGGTCGAGGCCGCCGCGATCGAGATCGCGCGGCGCTGACGGTGGTCCCCGATATCTCCACCGGCAGCCGGACGTACGGACTCCTCAACTACCTCTACGGTCCCGGCCGCCGCGAAGAACACACCGATCCGCATCTCGTTGCAGCCTGGATGCCCGAACTCGCCGCCGACCCCGGACGCGACCCGTCCGCCACGCTCAAGCAGCTCACCGACCGACTTGACCTTCCCGTCCTCGCCCTTCCGAAGGGCCGGCGACCGGCCCGGCACGTGTGGCACTGCCCCGTCCGTACCGCCCCCGGCGACCGTCACCTCACCGACGCCGAGTGGGCCGAAGTCGCCCGTCGCATCGTCCACGCCACCGGCATCGCCGAATACGGCGACGACAAGGCCTGCCGGTGGATCGCCGTACGCCACGCCGACGACCACATCCACCTCGTCGCCACCCTCAAGCGCGAAGACGGACGCAGCCCCCGCCGCCACGAAGACGGCATCCGCGCCCAGGCCGAATGCCGCAAGATCGAGAAGGAGTTCGGCCTGCAGATCCTCAACGGCGGCGACCGTACCGCAGCCCAGCGCCCCACCAGCGCCGAACGCTCCAAGGCCGAACGAACCGGCCGGACCGAGACACCCCGCGAGGTCCTGCGGGAGAGCGTCCGCCACGCCCTGGCCGGCGCCGCTAGCGAGGAGGAGTTCTTCCACCGCCTCGCCGAGGCCGGCCTGCGGGTCGAACAGCGCATCGCTCCGTCCGGCGACACCCTCGGATACAAGGTCGCCCTCCCCGGCGACCGCAACCGCGACGGCGAACCCATCTGGTTCTCCGGCTCCAAACTCGCTCCGGACCTCTCCCTCCCCAGGATCCGCCAGCGCCTTCATGCTGGACGCCCCGACGACGAACCCGTCACCGACCATGGTGATGAACGAGTACTTCCCCCGGCACGCGCCCGGCGCCAGGCAGTCCCGGCCGCCGAACGAGCGGCATCGATCCTCCACGAGGACGACGACGAAGACTCTGCCGCCCAACTCGTCGGCGTCGGCGAACTCCTCGACGCCATCGCCCAGACCGCCCCGGCCTCCACCCGCAAGGAACTCGTCGAGGCCGCCCGCGCCTTCGAACGCGCTACCCGCTCCCACGTCCGCGCCGAGCGGGCCGACAACCGGGCTGTTCGCGCCGCCGCTCGCGGCATCATCCGCGCTGGCAACGCCCTCGGCAAAGGCGAAGACGGCGGCGCCACCGCGATGGTCCTGTCCACGATGGTCCTCGTCACCATCGCCGCCGCGCGCTGGCACTCCGCCCGTGGCCACGCCCAGCAGGCAGCCGCCGCCCAGCGAGCCGCACAACACTTGCGCAGCGCCTACCGATCGGCCGCCGCTGCCCCCATGAACAGGATGCGCGAGCACGGCCGACGCCTCCCCGATCCCGTGCGAGAGCGGTACGCCGGCACTCTCGAAACCGCCCTGCCCGACCAGGCCGAGGTGATACGCCACGAGCCCGGCTGGGACGCCCTCGCTGCCACCCTGGACCAGGCCGAGCGCGCAGGACACGACCCCGATGCCCTGCTTCAACAGGCCGTCGAATGGCGTGAACTGGAAACCGCCGACAGCGTTACCGACGTCCTCGTCTGGCGGCTACGACGCATCGCCAACCTGCCCGCCACCATGGCGCCACCGCGTGCACGCGCGGACATGCGGGCGGCGCAATCGCGCTCCCACTCATCTCTGCCACCGGCGCCCGAGGCACCGCCGGTGACCCACCGTGCGGACCCTCACCCCCGAGGACCAAGGCGCTGAGCAGCGCAAAGAGCTGGACATCGACGGTCGGCGCCTGTTAGGGCTGGTTGATATGGAGAAGGAGACAATGCAGGTACTCGACGAAGGCCTCCCCCCTCAGAGAACCGTTCTGCCGGAGACGCTCGGCGACGACCCCCTGCGGCGCCTCCAGAAGGAGATGCAACTCGGCGACGGCAGCAACGGCCTCCGCGCCACCACCCACCCCGAGGAAATCGTCATCACCGGGATCCCGGTGATGTGTCCACGGTGCGGCGCCCGGCGCGACTGGATGGTCATCTGCGACCGCAACGAGATCAGCATCCGCTGCCGCTGCGCACACCAGTGGGTCGAGCGCGAACTGACCCGAGCGGACTACGAGGCGATGATCGACGTCGGCGGCCAGGACTACCCGAGCTTGGAGGCCGCGGCCCAGGCCACGGGCTACGACGGCACGCTCGCCGGCATCTATCTGACCGAGCCCAGGCCCGAATAGGTTCGGCGGCCAAGCACCGTAGACGACGTCCGATGGTGCATGCGGCGGGCTCATAAGGTCCCTGCGAACGACCAGGTCTCGCTTCGGGGGCGCACCTCAAGTAGGCCTGGACGTAGGAAGAATGGGGCGATGGACGCTGGACTCGCCGCTCTGCTCGGTGCTGCCGTAGGCTCACTCGCCACCCTCGGCTCCGCGATGGTCACTGGACGCGCGGCGGCGCGCTCGCAGTTCCTCCAGTGGCGTCGGCAGCACCGCCGGGACGCCTACGCGAACTACCTGGGCGCGGTGTACGACCGCGATGTCGCCCTGGACGAAGTGCGCGACGCGCTACGCGCGGACCGGCCGGACCTGAGGAACGTCGACCAGAAGATGGAACGCTTCGTCGCCCAAGCCCGCGACGTCCACCGGGCCGCCGAACTCGTCATCCTGGAGGGGCCACCTTCCGTGGTGGAGGCGCTCTACGCCGTGGTCCGCGCGGCTGCCGACCTCGCCGAGGTCGTGCGGCGGATGGTGCGTGATGCTCACGCTGAAGACACCTCCCGCAAGGCCGAGGACACGGCGCTCGCCGCTGAGCGGGAGCACTTGCTCTACCAGGCGGTGAAGGGACTTCGCACGGTAGCCGCCGACGTCCTGGGTGACAGCGGGATACGCCTCTAACAGCTGCGCTCGTGGGCATACCAGCGGTTGGCATTAGGAAGGCACTCGGCCGTTCGGCACTAGGTTGCGATGGCCCAACGCCACGAGGGCTGCCCCCAATCGTGGGTCAGCCCTCGGAAGTTCGCGGCGAACGGCTTGTCAGCGGCTCGCCAGGTGGTTAGCGAGGTGCAGCGCGTCGGTAGCGACGGACAGCGCGGTGTGAAGCCCAATGACCTCGTGAAGGGTGGGGTGCACGACCGTGGTCCAGTCGCCGTGGAGGTCCGGCCATCTGGCGAGGAGGACCTCGGCTGAGGCCAGACGGAGGCGAGCGGTCACATCCATTCCGCCTCCGAGGCCGGGCTCCCAGCTGAGCAGGATGGAGCCGGGATGGAGACGCTCGGGCTTCAGGTTGCTTATCCACACCGTGTGGATCGGCTGGGCGGGATGAGGCGGCACGCAGCGGAGGAGAGCGCCGCGCACCGACCGTGGCATGGGGTGAAGGACCAGGTCGCTGAGGAGCAGGTGGTGCGAGGAGTCGGAGGAGTTGATCGGCGGCGCAGTGGGCCGTGTCCGCGGGTGGCACGTCATACGTCGGCCCAGTCCAGCTGGTTGCGGACGGCGGGCGGTAGCACGCCCTCCTGGCCGTTCTCAGCGATGTAGACGGCTCCGATCGCCCCGGTGATCTCCAGGGTGCGGCCGATGCGGTGGGCGTAGGGCCAGTCGGGATTGATGGCGAGGAACACGGGCAGGTCGGGGTCGAAGGTCTGGAGCTGGTGAACCAGTTGGCCAACGGTGATCTCGTAGGGCAAGACGGTCTCCTGGGCGATGAGAGTGCGGAGCGGGTGTCACACGCAGGTGCAGTAGCGGGTGGGGAAGGCGATCAGAGCGGCGAGGAATCCGGCGACGGCCCGTGCCGGCGTATCCGGTCCGAAGGTCTGGCGCCAGGCCCTGGTGCCGCTGTGGTCCGTGACGTGGATGTGCCACAGCTCGCCGCGTGCTGCCTCCCGGCTTTCGGGGAGAAAGCCCACGTACACGCGTCGGTCGGGGCTGGAGCAGTGGACGTTGTAGTCCAGATCGGCGACGACGTCCCATCCCTGGGCCTTGAGGAGGTCGGTCACAGGCCGGGCGCAGTGGCATTCGAGAAGCCACTCACGCTCATCGAGGGTGGGCGGAGGAAGCTCGGCGAGAGGTCGGAACATAGCTGTGGTGGTGAGCGTCACGAACAGAGAACCCTTCTTTGACCTGTGGTTTTTCCGGGCTCCCGTACGTTGACATGGTCTCGGACGAGGTCTCCAGTCGTTGCCCGCGGTGTGCGTCTGCCGTGGGCGAACTGGCCACGGATGCGGCGACTGATGTCCGTGCAACGCGGAATGAAACGGTCGTCCGCCCAGCTGGTGCGGGAGCGGCCGCTTGCGTGGCTGGATTGAGAGAAGGGGAGGAGCGGGCTTGAGCAGCAGGGAGATTCGCGAACACGACGAGGCTGTCGACGACGTCGAGGCGGCGTCGCTGGGCCGGTCCCGGATGGCTGATGGGCGGCGGATCGAGCTGAGCGTAGGGGAGCTGGCGCGGCTGGTGGACGCCGGGGCTGACGGGTCCCTGGGAGTGAGTCGGTGTCAGCGTGCCTCTCTCAGCGGAAAACCACGGGCGCACGCCAACAGCACGCGGGATCATGAGGCATGAGTCCGGATGGCTGGCACCTCACCGAAGACGTCGACGACTTTCTCGCTCGTGCCGGAGACTGCCTGCGCTCGCGTCCCGTCCTTCACACCGTCCCGCTGACGGTGACCGAGGCACTGAGTACGCGCGGGGCGGACGCGTACGGCGACGACGCCCCCGTCTTCGGCCTGCTGGAGCGGGCGGGCGAGGTCCGCGCGACCTTCTTCCGTACCCCGCCCCGCCGTTTGACCCTCACCCCGCTCACCCCCGAAGAGGCCCAAAGCCTCGCCGCCCACCTGGCTGACCTCGGCCAATCCCTCCCCGGCGTCAACGCGGACCACGACACCGCCACCTCCTTCGCCGAGGCTTGGCAGCGGCACACGGGCGCAACACCGGTGCTGCACGAGCGGGAGCGCCTGTACCGCCTGGGCACGCTCACGCCACCGGAGCCGTTCCCTGAGGGCCGCGGGCGAATCGCGGGTGAGGAAGACCGTGAGCGACTCATGCTCTGGCACCGAGAGTTCGTCGCCGACATCGGGGGAACTCCTTCTGCGGACAACGGCTCATGGGCGGACACGCGCATCGCCGACGAACGCGTCACGCTATGGGAAACCCCGGACGGCACCCCCGTCTCCATGGCGGGCAGGACACCCATGGTCGCGGGCCAGATCCGGGTGGCCCCCGTCTATACCCCAGCTCACCTGCGAGGCCGCGGTTACGCGGGCGCCGCGACAGTCGAGGTGAGCCGAGCCGCGCTCGCCGCAGGCGCAGCGGAGGTGCTGCTGTTCGCGGACCTGGCCAACCCCACCAGCAACGGCCTGTATCAGAGGATTGGGTACCGCCCGGTTGCCAACTTCGCGGTGTACGACTTCTAGCGCGCCGCTCCGGAGAGCTGGCGAATAACTCCGGAGGGCCAGGTAGCGGGCGGGCATTTGCGGACGGCGCTGATGGGACCATCGAGTGCATTACCGGTCACGTGCGATGAATCTTTTCCGGCCCAAGGGACAGTGAGCTGAGACACATTCTGTTTTGGTTGTCCCATCTCACTGGGCTTGAAAGAGTTTCAGACCCCCTTTCGGAAGATATTCCTCAGATCGGTCCCGATCATAGAATCCGGGACGTCCGGATCGGACACCCTGCCCGTCCGGGCTGCGAGTTCACGCAGATTGAGGTCGACGACGGACTCCATCTGGTGCGCAAGAAGTGTCGGTACCCGCCCAGTGCCAGGCCATGGGGCTCTTCCGGTCGTTCGGCGTACTCCGTGCATCCGGACGACCCCGCCAGCATGGTCCTACTGAGCGATACCCGTGGGTGAGGAAGCGTTGCAGCCCAATGAGCCGTTGCTGCCCTCAAGTTTGCCCTGGGCGGCCCTTCGGAAATGCTGAACTCGTGGCTATCGGATAGGCATCGATACGATGGATGCGATCATCCGCAGTGGCCAGAGTGTGCATGCTGCCCAGCGGGCTTCGCCCGCCCAACGCGGATCGCGTAGTGCGGCGTCGGGGGTCAGCGTTCGGGAGACCGCCGGCAGCCTCGGGGAAATCTGCCTCCGGGCCCGCCTGAACCTCGACCTGACGTCTGCTCAGGTCGGCAGGACGATGCGCAGCTCCTTCCACCTGGACAGCGGCCTGCTCCCCGCACCCCAGTAGACGCCGATGCAGGTGCGGCGCTCGGCTGGCTCGGGTTGTAGCGATAGCCGGGCGTTGCGGCAGTGAGAAGGACCAGTCGATTCGGCTGCGCCCGCAGTATGCTGCCTACGCCGGAACAGGCGTTTTCACCCACATTTTTGGGCACGGGGGCGGCATGTTGGATCAGGCGTTGATCGCTTTGGCTTCGGCGGCCGGGGTGGCAGTGGCTCAGGCGGCTGGTACGGATGCCTGGCAGGGCTTGCGGGAGCGGGTGGCCCGTGTCTTCGGGCGTGGCCCTGCGGCGGATGCCGCTGAGGAAGCGGCCCTGGACAGGCTGGACCGTACGGCAGCCGAATTGGAGAGCGCCGATTCCGGCGAGGTCGGGCAGGTGCGGGACGCCGCGGTGACCGCCTGGCGGACCCGTTTTCAGGATCTGCTGTACGAGTTGGACGAGGGCGGCCGTGAGCAGGTGGCTGCCCAGTTGCGTGAGCTGGTGGCCCTGGCTCAGCAGGCCGGCGGCGGTGTGTCGGCCGCGGATGACGGCATCGCCATCGGCGGCGATGTGCACATCGAGGCCCGGGACAACGCGGCAGCGGCTGTGAAGATGGGCGATGTGACCTTCGGAAACCCCTTGTCGCCGGGTTCGGACGGGAGCTGACCGCGCCCGGCGCTCGTCGCGCTCCGCACATCACCGCGCACCACCTGTCGATCCACGCGGAGTCGGGTGGGCTTGCCGCCGGGTACATCAGGCACCTCGACTATCACGCCCCGCCGCGTCCTCCGGTCGTCTGGCCGGTGGTGGTGGGTGATGTGCCGCCCTTGGCCTCCGCCTTCCAGCCGCGCCCCGGCCTGCGCGACCGGATCGACCGGGCCTGGGCCGGACGCACCTCTGTGGTGCTCTCCGGCGGCGGCGGTGTGGGCAAGTCCCAGCTGGCCGCCGCCCGCGCCCACCAGGTCCTGGCCGCCGGCACCGAGGTGGTGGTGTGGGTGAACGCCGCCGACATGGCGCAGGTCGTAACCGGCTATGCCGCCGCCGCGCTTGGCGTCCAGGCGGACGGCGCGCGGGGGGAGGACGCCGAGAGTGATGCGCGGGCCTTTAAGAGGTGGTTGGCCTCTACCTCCCGCTCGTGGCTGGTCGTGCTCGACGACGTCGCCGACAGGGAGAGCATCAAGCGGTGGTGGCCGCCGTCATCGTCCAACGGGGACGGCCGGGTGCTGGCCACGTCCCGGCGCCGCGATGCTCTGATGTCGGGCGGCGGCCGGGCGGTCGTCGATGTCGGTACCTACGCCCCGGACGAAGCCATCGCCTACCTGCGTCACCGGTTCACCGACACGGACATGTCCCGACTGCTGGACGCGCAGGCCACGGATCTGCTGCGCGAGTTGGGGCACCTGCCGCTGGCCCTGTCACACGCGGCCGCCTACATGATCAACGAGGATGTGCCCTGCGCGTCCTATCTTCAGCTGTTCACCGACCGGCGGTCCCGTCTGGAGGCGATGCTGCCTCCCGAGGCTGACACCGAGGGCTATGGCCGGCCGGTCGCGGCCGCTCTGCTGCTGGCGCTGGACGCCGTCCGGCGCCGCGACCCGGTGGGCGTGGCCGCGCCGGCCCTGTGCCTGACCGCTCACCTGGACCCGGTCGGTCACCCCTTGAGTCTGTGGGCCGATGCAGCGGTCACCGGCTACCTGAGCGCCCACCGCAGCATGCCCTCCGGCCCTGCGGACACCCTTGCGCCCGCACTGGTCACCGCCGAACAGGCCCGGTCCGTGCTGCAGCTGCTGCACCACTACAGCCTGATCACCTTCGGCTCCCGGGACGGCGCCCGCGCGGTGAGCATGCACGCGCTGACCGCCCGCGCCGCGCGCGAAAACGCCCCCGCGAACCTGGTCACCGCGGCCGTGCCTGCGGCAGCGGACGCCCTGGCGGCGATCTGGCCCGAGAGCGACCACACGGACTGGGACCTCGCTGCCGTGCTGCGGGCCAACACCGTCACCCTGGCAGCCGTGTCAGGTGACCTGCTGTGGCAGCGCGACGGCCACTCGGTCCTGGGCCGGGCCGGGGCGAGTCTGCTGGGCGCAGGCCTGTACTCCGCTGCGGTGAGTTACTTCGAGCGCCTGGCCGCCGATGCCGAGCGGCTGCTGGGCGGTGAGCACGCCGAGACCCTGGAGGCACGCAGCGCCCTGGCCACCGCGTACCGGATGGCGGGGCGCCTGGAGGAAGCGATCTCCGGTGGGGAATGGGCCGCCGCCGACGCCGAACGGCTGCTGGGCGACGATCACCCCACCACCGTGCGCGCGTACGCCAACCTGGCCAGCTCCTATGCGCTGGCGGGGCGCACCGTAGAGGCGATCGCCATAGGGTCCCGGGTCGTCACCGAACACGAGCGGCTCCGGGACCAGGACGCCCCGGCCACCGTCCTGGCCCGCAGTAACCTCGCTGGCTACTACTCACAGGCGGGGCGCACCGCGGAGGCGATCGCCATAGGGTCCCGGGTCGTCACCGACCGCGAACGGCTCGGGGACCAGGACGCCCTGGCCACCGTCCTGGCCCGCAGCAACCTGGCCGCCTACTACTTACAGGCGGGGCGCACCGCAGAAGCCATTGCCCTCGGGGAGCGCGTCGTCGCCGACCGCGAGCGGATCCTGGAACCGGATCACCCGGACACCCTGGCCTCCCGCAGCATCCTGGCCGGCTCCTACGCCGAGGCCGGGCGTGCCGCGGAGGCGATCGCCGTCGGGGAGCGGGTCGTGGCCGACCGGGAGCGGATCCTGGGCGAGGGCCATCCCACCACGCTGGAGAGTCGCGTGAACCTGGCCGGCTACTACCACCAGGCGGGGCGCACCGGGGAAGCGATCACTCTGACGGAGCTTGCCGTCGCCGACGCCGAGCGGCTGCTGGGCGACGACGATCCTGTCGCCGTCGTGGCCCGCGGCAACCTGGCCGCGATCCACTTCGAAGCGGGGCACGTCGACGAGGCAATCGTTCTCGGGGAGCGGGTTGTCGCCGACGCCGAGCAGGTCCTCGGTACCGGTCACCCGGACACGCGCAGGATTCGGGACTGCCTGGCCGACACCTACCGAGCGTCGGGGCGTGTGGACGACGCGATCGACGCGGCGCAGCTCAACGTCACCGAGACCGAACGGCTGCTGGGTGAAGACCATCCCGACACCGTCAGGGCCCGTATCGGGCTGGCCGCCTGCTACTGGGACGCGGGCCGTGCGGAGGAAGCGATGGTCCTGGCGCGGCGGCTCGTGGGAGAGGGCAACCCCGACGCCGAGGGCTTGTCGGCCTACGCCGGCCTGGTGCAGTTCTACGAGAAGACGGGGCAGGCCGAGGAAGCGAAGACCCTGCGGCGCGCGGTGGCCGACGTCGGGCAGGTGCTGGGCGAGGACCGGTCCGAAGACATCGGTGTGGACCAGAAGGTCGCGCTGCTGGAGCGGGCCGCAGCCGACCTCGGACGGATGCTGGGCGAGGACCATGCCCACACCCTCGTCATCCGCGGCGGCATGGGTGTCGCCCTCATGGAGGCGGGACGTCCAAAGGAAGGAATTCCCCTGCTGGAGCGGGTCGCGGCCGACACAGAGCGCCTGTTCGGCATCCAGGACGCCATCGAGGGCTTCATCAACCTGGGCGTCGCTTACTGCAGGATGGATCGCACGGGAGAAGCGATCACGCTACTGAAGAGAGTCGTCGCCGACGCCGACCGGATACTCGGTCCCCACCACCCCGGCACACAAGAGGCCCGCGCGGCCCTGGCCCGATGCTACGGCGCGGCGATTCGGGCGCGGTTGAGCAGGCTGCGCCCATGGCGCCGCACGCAGAAGCCGCGAGAGTGACGGCCGTCAAAGATGGGGCTCGCTATGCGCGGCTGCGGCGAGCGGCTCGCCTGTTGTCGTGTGAGGCGTGGGGCGCTGGGGGTGGGGTGGGTTGTGCGCCTGGTGGTGGGGGGTGCGTCGGTTATCGACGCCGGAAGGCGCGGGCCGGAAGAACGGCGCTGGGACCGGATGCTGTTGCCACCGCGGGGGCACGCACGACGGCCCGGGGAATGGTGGTGCGAGCGCGGGCGGCAGCGGCTCGGCGGACGTCCAGTGGAGTCGGTACCGGCGGTGTGACTGGAGTGATGTGGGCCGCTCCGCGGTTTCGGGACGGGACCTCGGGCGCGTACCGGAGCACGGGTGTGGGGTCGGCAAGGCGTGCGGTGGTCGCCGCGATCAGGTGGATGGGCGTGCGGGAGGTGAACGTGGCGTGCCAGCGTGAGTGGTAACCGTCCTTGCCGCCCCACAGCAGCCATCGGTGCGTGTCGGAGTGCAGCTCGGCCTGCGAGTTGGGGAGGCGGCGCGAGTAGGTGAGTCCGGCCAGTTGGTCAGGTGCGGTGCACGTGGTCGCGGCCCACGTGTCCGTGCGCTGCCACCCAGCTCGTGTCAGGGGCCGCAGGGCCTCGTCGATCGGATGGTCCATACCGGACAGGTAGGCGTCCGGCCCCTTCGTGTAACTGCTGGCGAGGGCAGTGGTGAAGGCGGTCACCAGCTCGGTGGGGGTGGGTGTGTCGAATGTGGCCATCCAGTGCGGAGGGCCGAAGGGATCAGCGTGGACGGCGACTTTCCACAGCGTGTCGTCCTCCCCCTCGGGCAGATAGCCCAGGCGTATGTGCCGTTGCGGGGAGGAGACGTACACGTTCGCCAGCTCGTCGTCGTGGAGGGCGAAGCCGTGATCGAGGAGGGGTGCGAGGGCGGGGTCGCCGGTGAAGGTGCAGCCGGCGAGGTAGAGCGGGGAGACGTACAGGTCCCCGTCGGGGGCGGTGATCGGCACGGTGGGACTCCGGGGCTGAGGGTGAGAGTTAGCGCTGCCGTCGGGAGCCGACGTGCGTGGCGAGCGCGGTCGGCGCGGCCAGAGGCGGAGGTACGTGTATCGCCTGGGCTTGGGTGTTGCGCGCGAGCGCCGCTGCGGCCCGTGGGCCGGGCCCGGCCGCGTTCGCGCGGGCGACCGAGACGAGTGAGCGGTGGCGGTCGGGGATCTGGTCCAGGGCGCGCGGCACGGGAGTGGGGTCCGTGAACACGGCGGTGGAGGCCGTGATGAGGTGCTGCGGGGTGTACCGGCTGAAGAAGGCCTGCCAGCTCGGTGTGTACACGGGGTCGGGGCCAGCGGACATGCGCCACGTCGACTTCGCGGGCGTGAGCAGTTCGTCGTACTCGTGCAGCCAGCCGACGCTCATCTGATATGTGGCGTAGCCGTCGGGGGAGACCGTACGGAACGGCCGGGTACCGTTTACCGGCTCCCACCGGTGGCGCGCGGTCAGGGACGCGGGGCTGATGCCCGTGTAGCGCCGGCCACCGCTGAGGAAGTCGGCGAAGTTGTTGTGCACTCCCTCGACGAGGGTCCCAGTGAAGGCGGCCACGATTTCGTGGGGTGTGTTCCGGTCGAACGTGGTGATCCAGTCGGGGACGCCGAGCGGGTCCTCGGCGTAGGAGATGGTCCACCCGCCGTAGAAGCTCTCCAGGGCGTTGGCGACACGTACGCGCTGGCACGGGCTCGTGTAATACGTGTCTGTGCCGAAGGCGACGGTCTTGATCCAACCGGGAGCGAGATCGAGGGAGTTGAAGATGCTGCGGTTGTCGCCAGGACCGGCGAGGTAGCCGGGGCTGACCAGGACATCCGCGTTCGGGTCGAGGGCGAGGGGATCCAGGCTGGGCATGAGAGGGCCTTCGGGCGGTGGGGCACGGGCGGCTGAGCGGCTCGTGTGAGGGCACGTGGGCGCGGTCGCGCGGCGGCATCTGGCTGTCGGCATTGGAATCACCTGGTCCGGGACGGGCGCGAGAGTGCGGTGACGTACGCCGGTAGGCGCGGCTGCGAGTTGGGGATGTGCGAGAACAGCTCGGATGAGGCCACTGGACTGCGGTGCACCGCCGCGCTCGCGCGTATGGCGTGCTGCGCTGTCGCACCGTGCTCGTCCGGGAGGGATGTCGCTGGGTTTGCCTCGCGGGCGAACTCCGCGAGTTCGGCGTACACCGGCGTGAGCCCACGGGCCGCGGACGTCAGGGTGTACTCGGCGCCCCGGCCGGAGAAGGGGCTCGTGCGGGTGATGAGCTGGTCGGTCTGGAGCTGCGTGATGCGGTAGTGGAAGGAACCGGTGGCGAGCCCGGCTTCGTCTCGCAGCGCGCCGTTGGGCAGGGGACCGTGCTGCGCGAGGGCGTGGAGGAGGGGGATCGTGCCCTTCCCGCGCAGTCGGCCGAGCGCGTCCTCTACGCGTTCTGCCTCAGCGAGTGACGCCGTGCGGTCGGTGAGGTGGGTACGGTGCCAGGCCGAGAGCGCACGGTGGACGTGTTGGGCGTCGCGGCCGACCGGTGTGAGGTCGTATACCCCGACCTGAGGACGGTCCAGGAGGTTGCTGGTCTGCATGCGGCGCACGATCTGTGCCATGGCGTGGACACCGACCCACGGCAACGCGGAGTTGATGTCGGCCAGGCGCATGGGGCCGTGCTGCTGGATGGTCTGCAGGGTCCAGGTGGTCCAACGCGGTGAGAGGCGGGCGACGGCTTGGTCGACGAGTTCGGTGTGACGGGTGGGCGTGGTGGAGAGGTCGGGCACGGTGGGGTTCTCCGAAGGTGGTTGAGTGCCGTCAGCGGGACCGTGTGGCGCGGTTCGTGGCGGAGGTCGTTGCTGCGGGTTGCTGGGTAGTGGCGACCGGCTGCCCGCCGCGGTGCTGAGGGGAGCGAGCCCTGGCGGCTTGGGCCCGCCGGTCGTGTGGGAACGTGGCGGTGGCCGCCCGTTCGCGCTCCAGCCGGAGGGCCGCGGTGCGGTAGGCAGCCTGGTCCTGGCGCTCGCCGACGGCCAGGAGGTAGATCTCCCGTTTGTGCTGGGAGGAGGCGGGAGCGTCCCGGTACTGGATGACCAGCCGCCAGCGGGTTTCCGGGTCGACGTAGACCTTGTGGCAGCCCGCCAGTTCGCGCTGGAGGGCAGCGCCCCGTTCGTTGCCGTGGACCAGGTGCTGCAGTTCGAGCAGGGCCAGGTCGCGGATGTTCTCCGGGACGGCGCGTAGGTCGGCGAGGGCCTCGGGATGGGCGGCGAAGGCGTACCGTGCCCGGCTCATCGCGCGCGTCCACGGGAGTGCGCTGGGGCAGGTCCTGTCGCTGACCGCGGTGGTGATACGGGTGCCGGAGCTACGGCGAGGCCGTTGCCCGTGACCGTGGAGCGAGCGCGGGCGGCTGCCGCCCTGCGGCCGGCGGAAACCGGTGGGGCAGGCGCCAGGGGGAGCGGCGAGTTCCGCTCCGTGATCCACGTATCGGCGTCTTCGGCGCTGGTGAAGGCGCCCTCCCGCACGGTGTAGGAGCGCAGGTCCTTGGTCGTCTCTTCGAGGAAGAGGCGATACGGCGCATCCGCGGAGTCGGGATGGCTGTCGTAGACGAGCGTGCGGACCTCGGCGCCGACGTCGAAGGAGCATGGGTTGTCGGTGTGGTGATCGAGGACCTCGTACCGGTTGTCGGAGTTGGCCCGGAGCAGGTCCTCAAGACGGGCCGTGAGTCCGTCGGCAGGGCGGGGCCCGTGAGGGTGGGTTCCCGTGACGGCTTCCGGCGGGCAGCCCCTGCGGAGCAGCCAGTTCTGCGCCAGCGGAACGACCGGGTGACGCTCGGAGGCGAAGTCGAACGTGCGCTGCTCGACGTCGCGGGTGATGTGCAGCGTGACGTACTCCGCCATCCCTGGGATGTCCCAGATCGCGGACCGGTCGTACAGCAGCAGATGGCTGTCGCGGCCGTCGGCGCTGTGGTGCTCGGAGAAGGGAACGAACAGGTCTTCCGAGAGCGTGACGGAGGAGAAGTCGTCCTCGATCTGCTCGGTGGCGGCCTGGAAGCCGTCGAGCCGGTAGTCCGGCGCTGAAGGTTCGTACGTGCGGGCCATCTCAGACTCCGGCGGGCTCGGGCGAGGCCAGCAGCCGGTGATGGGGACGGGCCGCACTGGTAGTGCAGGCGCCGAACGGGCCATCTGGGGTGCGGAGTTGGAGCAGTGCCGGGTCGAGGTGGTCGCGGTGCCAGGTGGAGGGACCGGTGAGGCTGGCCTGGACGTCGGTGAGTTGCTGCCAGGCGAGCCAGAGGGCGTGCAGCCGGGCCACCGCCTCGGGGTGCTCCTGCCACTGGTGGCACCACGGGCGGCCGGTGGTGATCTCCCGTCCGTAGACCGGCAGGAGCAGGTTGTGCACCCAGTTGGTCAGCGCGGCCAGCTCCACGGCGTACGCCTGGGCGCCGAGCGCCAGGATGAAGACCGAGGCCGGCCCGTCCTCCTTGGTGCCGTTGGTGTTGCCTCCGGCCGGGCCGGAAGCGGATGCCGGGTTTTCATGGTGCTCGGGACCGGCTGGTTCGACGTCCTGTGGGGCGGGCTGGTCGTCCGTGAGCCGGGCGAGCGTCTCGCCCTGCTTGCGGCTCTCGGCGACCAGCCGGGTGACCGTGGCAACGAGGTCGTCGAGGTCGTGGTCCGGTATGCGCACCGGCACGCTCTCGTGGGCGGGTTCGGACATGGCTACCCCTGGTGCAAGTTCTGGTGGGTGGGGTGACGAGGTTCCGGAGAAACGGGGGTTTGGCCCGGCCGGGAAAGTGGGTGTAGAAGGCCCAGATCAGCGCGGCGCGAGATGGCGGCACACGGTCCCGGGCGGGGCCAGGATCTGCAGGGCGCGGGCGGCCTGCTGGGGCACAACTCCGTTGCCCAGAGCGGTCAGTTGGGCGGGGCGTCCCAGCCCCGGGGTGCCGGTCACCCAGCCGGGCGCAAGGCCTTGCATCCACTCCACGAACCGCGGACTGAGGCGGCCGGCGTCATCGGTCGGTCGAGGCGCTGGACGGGTGGCCCGCTCCCAGCGGGTGATCGCGGCGGCGTACGGGCCCCAGATCTCGGCCCGTCCCCCGTGGCCGACGGGTCCCCGAACAGCGGCAGCGACTGCGTGAGCGGAGTACTGCCCATCGAGCTCTTCCGCTGCCTGGCCGTGCGTGTGGACGTGGCATCCGGGGCGGGCCGCAGGCGTGCCGCCGCCGAGGGCAGGGGCAAGTCCCCATTGCTGTGGCGCTGGTTGGGCGATCCCTTGGTTCCGTCCGAGGCCTTCGGGGTGGGCAGGAGCCACTCGACCTCGTCCGCCAGGTTCGGGCCGTGGCCGCCCTGCTTGCGCTTCGCCGGATGCTGACTTCCCCCGTTGGCCCCCAGGTTGCTGGTCGGGGTCTTGAGCAGCGGTGATCCGTCCGGAGGGCCAGGCGGCGAGGAAGATCCGCTCGCGGCGGTGCGGGGCTCCGACGTCAGCGGCGCGAAGCACACACCAGCGCGCATCGAACCGGATGTCGGCCAGGGAGCCGAGTACGGCACCGAGTGCGCGCACAGCAGGCTGGCCTGCGGCGTCTCCCAGACACCACGGGCAGAGTTCCACGTCGCCAGGGGAACCGGCGGGCGAGGTGAGGAGCCCCCGGACATTCTCGATCACCACCAGGCAGGGGTTGAGGGCTTCGATGGCGCGAACGACGTGGTGCCACAGACCGGACCGGGTGCCATCAGCCAGTCCGGCGCGACGGCCGGCGACCGAGACGTCTTTGACAGGGGAACCCGGCCGTCAGGACGCACACTTCCGGGACTTCGGCCCAGTTCACGGCCGTGATGTCGCCGAGGTTCGGCACGGCCGGCCAGTGCCGGGACAGGATCCGGGCCGCCCCCGGATCGATCTCGGCATGCCAGGCGACCGTTCCGCCGAGCACTGCCTGGACGCCGAGATCCAGACCGCCGTACCCGGAACACAGGCTCCCGATCGACGGCGGAGCCTCCGCCGAGTTCAGGTCAGCGGCCATGGCGGGGCGCCGGGGTGTAAGCGAGCCGGACCGGACCCGCGGCGGGCGGTTCCGCGGGCAGGCGGTAGATCGAGTTCGTCGGTCGTACGGAGCGGCTCAGCGCGGCGAGCACACGAGGTGGGGTGCCGTCGATCCGGTCGGCGGCGCGCCGCAGTTCGATAAAGGTTTCCTGCAGCGAGTCCACCGTGAGGTCCAGCCGGTCCTGCGTGACGTCGAACGCGGATTGGCGGGCGTCGCGCAGATTCGCCGAGGCCGGGGCTTCCGCGTACCTGCGCAGGAATCCGAGCTGTTCGAAGGCTTCGGTGTAGTTGTTCATGGCGCGTCCCGCCGGGGCGGACGCGCTGGTGTAGGCGTCGATGACCGGGCCGAAGTCGAGTCCCGGGTCGCTGTCGGTGGCGCGGAAGAGGACCTCGTCGGACAGGTCCTTCACGAGCCCTGTCAGTGCGCGGAGATGATGGGATGCGGTGACGAGGTCGGGCAGGGAGCTGTGCGTGTACGATCGGACCACTTCAGTTCGGAGCTGCTCGAACTCCAGGGCCAGCGCGTACAGTTCGTCCTTCTCCAGGCCCGCTCGGCCGGTGTGGTCGGTCATGACGGACTCCGATGGTTGTGCCGGTCGGGAAGCGCGGCGCACGAGGCCGCGACCGGCGCAGAGGGGGCTGGGGTAGCTGTCGGGCGGCTGCGGGCTCGGGCCGCCTCGATGCGGGCGGCAGGCGGCGACGCACCCGGCCGACTGGTCGGCCGCCGCGGCTCGGGGTCGGCTTCGTGCGTGCGGTGCAGGCGGCGGCGTACGTCGTCCAGGGGACCGAGAGCGTGCAGGGCGTAGCCGATCAGCCGTCCTGGGGCCAGGGCTTCGTCGTCGGCGAGCGCGCGCACCTGCCGGGCGACGGCGGCGGCTGTGCGGACGAGCGAGGCCTGGACGACCTGCTCGCCGAAGTGCTCGGCCACGCCGGAGAAGGACAGCGGGTCGCAGATCCTAAGGACGCGTTCGGCGTTGAGCGTCCCGTCGGACAGCGCGCCCCGGCGCTGGGTCTCCCACAGCACGGTCAGCTGGTCTATGGGCTCGTTGCGGTGATGCAGGGCGCCCAGGGCGCGGTAGATCTGTTGGTGGCCGATGTCCACGAAGTCGCCGGGACGCAGCCAGTCGACGACGTCGAGGAGTTGCTCGGGCCGGGCGCTGATGCAGCCGAGGAGGAACTCCTCGTCGGCGAGGACTTGTTCGTCGACAGCTTGCGGCTGCTGGGCGGGCGACGTGATCGGCTCCCGGGGCGGTACCGGGCGCGGCTCGGTTCCCCACCGGTGGGCGAGATCGGCGAGCACGTCGGACAGGACCTGGGCGTGGTGGACCGTCTCCGCGATTCCACCGCGGACGGCGTCGGCACGCGCGGCCTGGTGGAGGCGGATGGCGTGCTGGGTGACGCTGCGGTGGATGGCTCCCTCCAGGACCATCCGCCCGTAGACGGGCGCATGGGTGGGGCGCGGACATGCGGAGATCAAGGAGTGGGCGTACGACGCGGTCAGTCCACGGGTTCGGGTGCTGGCCTCTCGCACCGTGTCCGTCACCCAGGACAACGGGATCGGGTCTCCGCTCTCTGCCGCTGTGGCTGGGTGACCGTCGGCGTGGAGCTTGAGCATCGCGGCGTAGAGGGCCGCGTGGATCGGACGGTAGAAGTGATCGGGCCGCAGCCAGGGCGAGAGCTGGTCGATCTGGCTGGGATCCAGGAAGACCGAGCCCAGCACCGCCTGCTCGGCTTGCATGAGCGGAGTCACGGCTGGTCCTCGCGTACGTCCGCGCGCTCGGTGCGCAGTTTCGCGACTGCGCGGTCGGCGGCGGCCATGTCGGCGGCGAAGCGGTCCAGCTCGCTGGTGAGGCGGGGGTCCGAGGCGGGCATGGCGCCGGCCGGGGTGACCAGCCACCAGCGACCGTCTCGGCGTACGGCGGGAGTGTCGGCGAGTCGCTCGGAGGGGCGGACGGATGCCCAGGTTGGTACGGGGTGGGACACGGAAGCACCTCAAGAACAAGGGGGGTGGTCGAGCAGCGGCTCGGGGACGCGGCGGGGACGGGGAAAGCCCGTGC
Source organism: Streptomyces sp. NPDC046909 (assembly GCF_040644695.1). NCBI lineage: Bacteria > Bacillati > Actinomycetota > Actinomycetes > Kitasatosporales > Streptomycetaceae > Streptomyces > Streptomyces sp. NPDC046909. The sequence continues at coordinate 393,455 of NZ_JBEYXC010000006.1, forward strand.
GTGCGTCTCGTGCGCGCGTTGTGCCGGGCCGGGGCGGTCATGCGGCCGGGCCGAAGTCGTCGAGGTGCAGCTGCTTGGCCAGGGCCCGCTCGGTGATGGCCGCGGTCGCCTGGGCGGAGGCGGCGCCGAGCCGGTCGGCGTCCGGTTCGCGGTACCAGGGCTTGAGGTCGAGGAGGGCGGGGCGGACTCCGGTGGCCAGCAGGAGGGCGGAGCCCTTGGGCAGGGCCCGGATCGCGTCGGCCGGCAGGACCCGCTCCTGACGCATCGACACCGACGTGGACTTGCCCGACTCGCTGGTGGACACCGAGACGGTGCGTACGTCGTGGTCACCGACGAGGCGGGAGAGCTTGTCCGCGAAGTCGGCGTCGTCGATGCCGGAGCCGACCAGCTTGATCGTCGCGGCGGACCACAGGGCATCCATGCCGGCCTCGCCCCACACCCGTACGCCCTGGCGGTAGGACTGCAGGATCGTGATCGGGATGACGCCCCGAGACCCGAGGTGGGAGTAGAGGTCCGGCAGATCGGAGATCTTGCAGACGTTGGCGGCCTCGTCGAGGATCGCGAGCAACGGGGCGTCGAGGCGCCCGCCGTCGCGTTCGGCCTGGATGACGGCCGCGCGCATCACCGCGTCGGCGGCTGCGGCGATGATCGCCGAGGCGGAGCCGCCGCCGTCCTTCGACAGCAGGAACAGGGTGTCCTTGCTGGTCGCGAACGCCTCCGGCTTGAACTCCCGCACCTTCTCAAGGTCGTTGGGAGGGGTGACCCAGGCGGCGATACCCGGGTCGAGGAGGCAGCTGGCGTACTGCCGGGCGGTCTCGAAGATGCCGTCGCGGGTCTCGACGGCTCCGGCCACGGTGCCCTGGAGCTGGGCGGCGACGCCGTCGAGGCCGGCGTCCTGGAGGAGGTCGATGGGGGTGCGGTCGGCGGGGGAGGCGAGCCAGGCCAGTACGTCGGTGATCGGCCGGTGGTCGCGGGCCGCGGCGAGGAACAGCGCGGTGAGGGTGTTGGCGGCGGCGGTGGACCAGAAGTCGCCCGCGTTGGACTCGTCCACGGAGGCGGTCACGAAGTGTCCGGCCAGCCGCCGGGCACCGGCGAGATCGTGGGCGTCGGCCAGGATGTCCCACCACATGGTCTGTGGGGCGTGGGCGATCTGCTGCGGGTCCAGCGTCCACACCGTGCCCACCCGGGCACGCTCGTCGAGGGTCGCCGTGAAGGCGTCGCGGGCCGCCTTGTTCGAGGTCAGCAGCACCGGGCCGGGGGCGCGCAGGATCGCGGGGATGGCCAGTCCCGAGGTCTTCCCCGAGCGGGGCGCCATGATCGCGAGGAGCACGTCTTCCCAGGACGAGCGGACCTCGGTGACCCCCGGCTTCAGCGTGCCCAGCAGTACGCCGCGGTCGTCCGGGGCGACGGCCTTGGGCTTGGTGCCCTTCAGGCTGGGCCGCAGGTCGATGGCCTTCGCGGCGATCTTCATGGGCAGCAGGTCGGCCAGGTCCCGCTGACCGGCCAGCCCGTTGGGGTTTCGGTGAAAGCGCAGCCACAGGCGGGCGCCGAGGACGGCTGCCGCGATGAGGGTGGCGGCGGGCAGCAGGTAGCAGCCGGTGAGGACGGCGGGCCGGGCGAGATGCGGCCAGAGGAGTTCGGGGTGCAGGAGCGCGTTGGTCGGCTGGAAGGCGGCCCACGGGTCGGAGCCGACCACGGCGTTGGCGAGATTGCCGAACAGCCAGGCCAACGAGCCTCCCGCCGTGCCGAGAGCGGCAATGCCGATCAGGAGGTAGAGGAGGAAGTCGGTGCCGGTGGTGGTCGAGGGCGTGCTGGTACGCGGAGATGGCAAGGCGGGATCCAGAGGGGTGCGGACCTACGGGTGGCGGCGGGGCGGCGAATGGCTCTGGTGATCACGAGCGGGCTCCTAGCGGCTGTGGCGGTGAGCAGAGGAGTTGGAGGGAGCGGAGGGGGAGCGGTCAGCGAGACCGGCCCGGCCGGGGCGTGTTGGGCGGCGTGACGGAGGGCTCTTCGGCGGCGGGCGTGGCTCCGGTGCGGGGGCTCGGGGCCGTCGCGTAGTAGGTGGCGACGCTTTCCTGCCAGCTCCGCTTCCGGGGCGGTCCGAGCCTCTGCATCTGGTGGCCGGCGTCGCGCACGTCCTCGGCGAGAGAAGTGAGCGTGGCAGCGGCGTCCTCGCAAAGGTGGGACAGGTACCAGCCGTCATCAGTGTCGGCGACGTTGGCCTGCACGGCCGCGGCCTCGAAGAACTCGCCGAGGCGGACGAGGACGCCGTCGTCCGGGTCCACGACGTGCTTGACGAGGGCGGCCGCCCCCGCGTACGTCTCGGCTGCGTTGAGCTGGTCGGTCAGGGACAGGATCTGCTGCCCGTACACGCGCGTGCCGAGGGGGTCGGTGGGCGTGGTGATCCGCGTGACGTCGAGGCCGGGATCGAGTTCGACCTGGTAACCGACTGCGGTGAGCATCCGGGCGGCGTGGCTGGCCATCCGGTTCTCGCGCTCCTCGCCCAGATCCCAGGGCAGGCGGTACCAGAAGGAGAGCGGGGTGGTTTCGATGACGAAGCCCGCGCGCTTGAGGAGGGTGACGGCCAGCTCGTCCCCGCCTTCGGCGATGACGTTGCCGGTCGGCTCGCGGGTGATGACGACATGGGGCGTGGTGGACATGGAAGCCTCCGCGGGCGGGTCAGAAGTGAGGGTTCTCGGTGGGCCGGTCGCCCGCGGTGGCGGCTGCCAGCAGCTCGGGCAGGTCGGTGGGATCGGCGTCGCGCTGGTCCAGCCACCAACCGGCACGCGTCAGGGGCCGGGCGGCGTCCTCGATGGCGGCCCACTCCTCCTCGCTGGTGGTGCCTTCGGCGACGAGGGCGGTGTACGCGGCGGCCATGAGCTGATGGCGGCAGCGGGTGCCCCAGGCGATGGCCCGGTCGGTGCCCTCCAGCGGGGGCATCTGATACTGCGTCGACCACTCCTCGGCCTCGGCCTGCTCGGCGGCACGTTTCTTCGCCAGCCACTCGGCCTTGGACTCGCTGTCCTCGCCCTGGGTGGCGCGCCAGCAGTCGGTGCAGTCGCGCTCGGCGAGCCAGCGGGCGTAGCCGGCCCGACGGTCGGCCGGACGGTCGGAGAGATCGACCTGCGTGGTGTCTCCGCAGGTGTGGTTGATGGTCCAGATCTTCTTGACGGCCATGAGCCGGGCTCCTTCGTGGGATCGAGAGGAAGGTCAGCGCGTACGACGGGGGCTGGACGGGGCAGCCGGTGCACGGGCTGCTTCGTCCGGCGAAGTGGACGGTGTGGTCGGGCGGTTCGGGGAGGAGGCGAGAGCGGCGCGGGCGCGGGCGGTGTGCGTGACCGACGGGAGCTCGTACCGGGGCAGCAGCGGTACGTCGGCCAGTGCCGGGGCGCCTTCCGGGGTCACGTCCGGCATGACCGCCAGGTCGAGCTGGGCGGTGACGAGTTGATCACCGAGGAACGCGACGTGGTGGGCGATGGTGCGCAGGTGCTGGCCCAGCTCGCGGCCGTTGGCGGTGCCCAGCCGGTCGCACCAGGCGGCGGCCGTGTCGATGAATTCCTCCAAGTCCCCGACAACGCCGTGGTGTTCGTCGAGGATCTGGTCCAGGACGTCGGCGACATCGGCCGAGCGGCGCAGTTCGTGCAGTTCCCCGGTCAGCGCGGTCAGTGACTGCCCTGGCAGCGCCTGACGTGCGGGCGCCCCGTCCGACGTCGGGATCGGCGGCGGCAGCATGATGCGCGGATCGGCGGCGACCGAGAGGCCGACGTCCTGGAACTCGCGGCTGGCACGAGCCACGGCCCGCACCGTCGTGTTGTGCGGGGTGTCATCGGCCAGCGTGTAGAGATCGAGGGTGCTGTTGTGGCGGAAGTGGTGCTTGCGCAGCACCTCGTCGAGGAACGGGTGATCGTCCGATACGGCGGCGACCACACCGAACTCCGGGTGGACACCGAAGGCGACGTCGGGCTCGAGTTGCAGTTTCATGCTGAAGGATTCCTTTGGGTTCGGATGACCTAGCGGGCGCGGGCCGGCTGCCGGGGGGCCTGGGCCGGGTGGAAGGCGACGGTGACGTCGGGCCGCTGCGGCAGCGAAGTGCTCGCGCGGGCCGGGGAGATGGCGGTGGCGGCCTGGACCCGGCGCTGCGAGGTCGCGGGAGTCGGATCGGGACGTCCGTTGCCGCGGATGTAGGAGAGCGCGTCGAACGCGAGGGCCGTGCTGTCCAGCCGCGTCTCGACGTAGCGCAGATCGCCCTCGCCGTGCAGCAGTACGCCTTCGCCGGTGCGGACGTCGGTGCCGACCGCGCGCAACGTGCCGTCGGGATCGCGGACCTGGTCGTGCACGACGATCCGGGCGGCCCGGATGTCGGCGTCGAGCGCGCGGGCGGAGGCGGAGACCGCCTCCCCAGCGCCGAGGAACTCCGGGACGGGGGTGTTCGCCTGCCCGTCGAAGAGACCTCGGCCAGGGTTGGGACGGGTGACGGGCTTGAGGTCGTACACGGCGTCGGAGGTGACGCTGTACCGCGCGGCGCGCAACGACTGAACGGCCTGCTGTCCGCGCCGCGTCAGATCACGGTCCGGCTCGGTCAGCGCGTACAGGCGGCTGCCGGGCAGCCGCTCGAAGCCGACCCGCCGCAGCATGTGATCGGCGACGTGGTTGTCGTGCGACATCGCGGCCACGACGCCGTACTGGGCGTGGTGGGCGACGGTGATGTGCGGGCGTATTTCCGCCACGAGAGGTGCACCTCGCAGAGGTCGGGGCCATGCGGAGGACGAGGATGTGGCCCGAAGACGGATTTGGCGGGGCCGGAGATTTGCGCTAGTGCAGTCGGAGGCAGGCGGTCGGGCCGGGGACGCCGAGCAGTTGAGCAACTGGGGCAGATGGCGTGTTCGTGGGAGGTCTGCCAGAGGGAGCCTGCCGAAAACGAGACAGTCGGGTACTCACGACCGAGCGATGCTCGGACAGCGAAAGCCAGAACTCCGCAGCTCAAAACCGTGGGTTTGACCGACCGGGGGTGGGACGCGATCCCTACAGTCCGACTCAGGAAACCGGGCTTTGGGTTCAGGCTGCGGCAGCATCACGGGACAAGGCAGACGTCGAAATCCAGGCCAGCAAGCTGTGTGTTTCCTGTGCCCTTGTCGGCTCCCTTTGCTTTCCTTTGTGTTTTCTTTCTCTTTCCGGGGGGCGCATATCGGCCACGGCTGGCCGGGAGTGAGTGCCGGTGTGGGTGCGGCTCGCTGTGATGGTTCGAAGGAGTGCGGAGGTGAGGCGGTGGCGAGGCCGAAAGGGGGCGCCCTTGCCGCCCTCGATGGCCGGTTTCCGAAAACCGGGGTTCCCCAAGTTCGCTGGAGTCAATAACCCGCTATCGCGTGAAAGTCAGCTTGGTGACGTCAGAGTGATGGTGCTTTGTCCATCAATCACACGAGAATGCGTCTTCATTGCATCCTGGTGGGTCAAGTGGCATTCGGTCATTCAATTTACTGAAGCAACTCGATGCGTGGTTGCTTGGTCGCCAGACTCCAGCCCTGTGGGCGGCTGTGTCTGATCGCGGTCGGGTGTTGATGGCGCAGTACGCATAAGCCCGCTAGGTCCAAGTTCCCCCTGGTTCTTCTTTATCCTGTTCGGTCCCTTTCCAGCCTTGGCCAGATCTAGTGCATCTTCTCTGTGCATGCCATTGACCAGCGGTGATGAGGACGGCTGTCATGAGGCGGCCACATGGGAGGGGTAAGAACTCCGTGAACGTTTGGGGTGGGTATGGGGTTTGCTTGGCGTGCGCGCTCGGCGGTTGGCGCGCGTAGACGTGCCGTCGCACTTGCGGCGGCGGTCGCTGTGACGGCGGCCTTGCCGACTCTTGTCCTGCCGCCGACAGGAGCCCGCGCGGACGACACGACGACGACCGGCCAGGCGACGCCAGAGGCTCGCGCGGATGCCGAGAAGGCGGCGGAGACCGGTGAGCAGGTCGAGGTCGTGGGTGAGCGCACGCCCTACACCACGACGTTCGCCAATCCGGACGGTGTGACGTTCACGCTCAAGGACTCTGCCGTTCCGGTGCGGGTGAAACAGGCCGACGGCTCCTGGGCGCAGCCGGACGCGACGTTGGAGGAGCGGTCGGACGGCTCCGTCGGGCCGATGGCGGCGGTTGCCAAGATCTCCTTCTCGGATGGCGGCGCCGGCGCAGACCTGGTGAAGCTGTCGCTCAACGGGCGTTCGCTGACCGTGGGTTGGCCAGGCACCCTGCCGAAGCCGACCCTGGATGGTGACTCCGCGGTGTACGCGGACGTCCTGCCGGGCGTGGACCTGCGGATGACCGCCACCACCGAGGGCTACCGCGAGGTGCTCGTCGTCAACTCAGCCTCTGCCGGGGCGAATCCGGAACTGAAGAAACTGTCCTTCCCGGTGAAGGCCCAGGGGCTGACTCTCCAGGACGGAGGCGACGGCGGCGTGTCCGCGGTCGACGACGACGGCAACGCCGTCTTCCGTTCTCCCGCCGCCCAGCAGTGGGACTCGGCAGGCGACGCCACCGCGACCGCCTCCGCCACGCCCGAGGACTCGTCCGGTTCGGCGTCCCAGGCGTCGTTCACGACAACGGCGCAGGACACCGCCACGGCCGAGACCGCGGGTGACGACGGTGAGGCGACGCCGGATCCGGCCGAGGGGCCCAGCGACGGGGACTCCTCCACGCGTCTGCCGGTCGCCGCGGAGCAGACCACGATCACGGTGACACCGGACGCGGCGATGCTGGCCGACGACTCCGCGGTGTTCCCCCAGTACATCGACCCGGATGTCGGCATGACGGCCTCCGAGCGGACCCTGCTGTCCTCGGACGGGGACACGTTCTACAACTTCTCCGGGGGCGACAGCGGAAAGGGCGTCGGCTACTGCGGCACCTACGTCACCGGGGGCGTCTCGTACTACTGCGGCTCCGGCTACAAGAACCGCATGTACTTCGAGTTCTCGCCGGCGAAGCTGGCGGGCAAGCACGTCCTGGACGCCACCTTCGCCATCACGGAGAAATGGTCGATGTCCTGCACGGCGTCGTGGGTGGACCTGGTGCGCACGGGCAACATCTCGTCCTCGACGAACTGGCCCGGCCCGACGGCGAACTGGGACCTGATGGTGGACCGGGACGTGTCCGCGGGGCGCGGGTCGGCCTGCGATCCCAGCCAGCCCGCTGCCCCGATCGAGTTCAACGACAATCCCGACGAGACCAACGAGAACCTGACCTCGACCGTGACGAAGTTCGCCGCCGGCGACTTCTCCCGGCTGACGCTGATGCTCAAGGCGCACGACGAGACCGATCCGAACAGCTGGAAGCGGTTCGACGACGACGCCGAACTCGATGTGAAGTACGTCGGTATACCCGCCAAGCCCACGAAGATCGGTCTGGTCGTCGGGACGAGTGTCGTCTGCGAGACCGACCAGTCGGATCCGCTGGTGGTGTCCAGCCCGACACCCTCGCTCGCCGCGACACCGCAGACCGCGGCCGGCGGTGAGTCTGGGGCCTCGCTTCGGATCGCCTACGACGTCGACAAGTACAGCACCAGCACCAGCACTTGGTCGGACGCCTACGAGGCGGAGCGGCCGACCAGCGGCTATGTCGGAGACAACGTGTCGCCCGGCACCGTGCCGACGTCGACGCTGACCGAGGGCACGCTGTACCGCTACCGGGCGTGGACGCGCTCGTACTACAACAGCGGGGCCGACTGGCTGTCGGGGCCGTCGAACGCGTCGACGACGGGCTGGTGCTACTTCAAGGTCGACCCGACCCGTCCCAAGGCCCCGGGGATCGCCCTGTCGAGCCCGTACTCGGTGTGCGACAGCTCCTGCACGGCGGCGGGCGGACCGGGCACCGATGTGACGTTCACGTTCAGCGCCGCCTCCGGGGACGCGGCCACCGTCACCGGCTACCAGTACAAGATGTCGTCCTCGGCCGCCTGGTCCCCGGTGATCCCGGCCTCGAAGCCGACCACCGTGTTCACACCACCTGCCTCGGGCACCTTCACCGTCTTCGTACGGGCCGAGGACTCGCTGGGCTGGGGTGCCACGAACTCGGTGGACTTCCTGGTCGCGGAGGGCAGCGGCCCGATCGGTCAGTGGCACTTCGACGAGGCGAGCGGTGCCGCGCTCGACACGTCCACGACGGTGGCGGCGGAGCAGGACGACGCGACACTCTCCGCGACCGGCGCCTCCCGTGATGGCCGTGGCCGTCGCGGTGTGCTGACACGGGACGCGACGGGAGCGGAGCTGGCGACGCCGGTGACGGACACCGGTCTGACCCTCGACGGTTCCGCTGGTTACGCGGCCACGTCGGGTGCGGTGGTGGAGGCCAGGTCGTCGTACACGGTCGAGGCCTGGGCCCGGATGGGTGCCACCCCGACCCACAACTACGTGGTGCTCTCCCAGACCGGCACCGGAAGCACGCAGCCCGGTTTCGCGATCTACTACTCCACCGCCTACAGCAAGTGGATCTTCAACTGGCACTGGGTCGACTCCTCCGGCACCTGGCACTACGTGCGCTCGTTCGCGGACGCCACCTCGCCGCCGGTAAAGGTGTGGACGCACCTGGCCGGGGTGTACGACGCCAAGGCAGGAACGATCCAGCTGTACGTCAACGGCAAAGCCCAGGGCAGCCCGCAGACCGTGCCCAGCGGAGAACCCGAAGCGGACACCGGCGCGCTGGAGTTCGGTCGCGGAAACGCCGCCACGGCAGGCGCCTTCACGGACTACTTCGGCGGACAGATCGACGAGGCCACCGTCTGGCAGCGCGCCCTGTCGCCGGATGAACTGTCCACCGAGGCACAGTTGAAGACCAACGACAGCTTCGCGGCTGCGGAGCTGGTTGCCGCCTGGGATCCGTCCACGGCGACCGGCACCACCGTGACCGACACCACCTCCGGCTACGGCTCGGCCCTGACCCTGTCCGGTGGCGCGTCGCTGGACGGAACCGGGATCGTCCTGGACGGCACCGACGACGCGGCGACCGCACCGGGACCGCTGGTGGACGACACCGGATCCTTCACCGCGACCACCGCGGTACAGCTGGACAACGCCACGCTCGCGGCGAAGCCGGTGGGCTACGTGGGGCAGGTCCTCGGCCAACGCAGCTCGGACGGATCCGGCTGGGGCCTGTGGTACCAGCTGACCGGAACCGACACCGACCCCGAGACCGACGCGACCATCCCGGTCGGCTTCTGGCACTTCGGCCGGCTGAACGCCGACGGCAGCTTCACCGGAGTGGTCTCCGACACGGTGGCCGACCTGGGCAGCGCGGTGCGCCTGACCGGCGTGTTCGACGCCCAGGCCGGGACCGTCAGCCTCTATGTGGGCGAGGCGCAGAACGGCGACGCCACCGCCTACACGGCGACGGCGGGGACCGGCGACTTCGCCGTCGGCAAGGCGTATGTGAGCGCGGCGTGGGGTCACTATCTGCCCGCCACGGTCAGCGACATCCGGGTCTGGGCCGGCGCCATGGCCGGCCAGGAGCAGATCGCCGAAACGGTCGGGGACTGACCTCCCCGGCATCCCGGCGGGGCGGCCCCATGCTGCCGCCCCGCCCCATCGCCAGTCCCGAACTCCCTTTGTTGATGCCTTTTCGATGTGTGAGGGGTTTGTTGTCGTGAGTGCCGGTATACGGGCCCGATGGCTGCGGGCGACTTTCGGTCCCGCCTTCCTGCTCCCCGCGAGAGGCTCCCATCACAGAAGTGTGGGGCGCCGCAGACACAGAGCGGTCACCGTCGCTGTCTCGCTCGCACTGACCCTGGCAGGTCTGAGCCCCGCGGCCGCCGAGGCCGCGTCCGGCACCAAGCAACTCGTGCCCGGCGTACCGGCGCAGCGCTCCGACACGGTCAGGACGGTCACAAGCCTGGGCGCGCAGAAGGCCCGCAGACAGGTGGCGGCGCAGAAGGCCGCCAACAAGAAGCAGATCAACGCCGCGCTCGCGGAGCAGAAGGCCACCTGGCCCAACGCGGCCACCGGCACCGCCGAACTGCCCTCGTCCGGCACCGCCGGGCTGTCTGCCGGAGGACTGCCCATCACCGTCCGTCGCGACAAGGGCACCAAGGCGGCGGCAGGGTCGGTCAGTGTCACAGTGCTCAGCCGTAAGGCGGCGGAAGCCGCGGGCATCAAGGGCGTGCTGCTGACGGCGAGCGCCGAAAGCGGCGGCAGCGCCCAGGTCGACGTCGACTACAGTGCCTTCGCCTCGGCGTACGGCGGCGACTGGGCGGGCCGTCTGCACCTGGTGCGACTGCCGAGCTGCGCGCTGACCAGCCCGGCGAAGGCCGCCTGCCGTGTCCTGACCTCCCTGGACTCGCGCAACGACGTCACCGGCCAGAACGTGTCGGCCACCGTGCCGCTGGGGCAGACCTCCCTGCCACGGACCGATGAACGCGCATCCCGCTCCGGCTTCCGTTCGTCCGCGCTGACACAGGAAACGGCCTCCTCCGCGACCGTGCTCGCGCTGACGGCCACTTCGGGGGAGTCCGCGTCGGGATCGGGCAACTACTCCGCCACGCCTCTGTCCCCGTCGTCGAGTTGGCAGGCGGGAGGCTCCTCCGGGGCGTTCACCTGGAACTACCCGTTGTCCACACCCCCCGCGGCGGCGGGTCCCTCGCCGACCCTCTCCCTGGACTACGACTCGGGCAGCACGGACGGCAAGACGGCATCCACCAACAACCAGTCCACCCAGGTCGGCGAGGGCTTCGACCTGACCGCAGCGTCGTACGTCGAGCGCTCGTACGCGTCCTGCGACGACGACGGGCAGACCGACAAGCACGACCTGTGCTGGAAGTACGACAACGCCTCGCTCGTGCTCAACGGCAAGGCCACCGAACTGGTCAAGGACGACACCACCGGAGCCTGGCACCTCAAGGACGACGACGCGTCCACCGTCACCCACGCCACGGGAGGCGACAACGGCGACAACGACGGCGAGTACTGGACCGTCACCACCTCGGACGGCACCAAGTACGTCTTCGGCCTCGACAAACTACCCGGCGCCGACACCCAGCGCACCAACTCCGTCTGGACCGTCCCGGTCTTCGGCGACGACTCCGGCGAGCCCGGCTACGACCAGGGCTCCAGCTTCGCCGACCGTTCCCTCACCCAGGCGTGGCGCTGGAACCTCGATTACGTCGTCGACCTGCACGGCAACGCCATGTCGTACTGGTACACGGCCGAAGCGAACTACTACCCCAAGAACGGCGCCTCGACCGCCAACGCCGCCTACACGCGCGGTGGCTACCTCACCAAGATCCTCTACGGGCAGCGGGCCAGCACCCTGTTCACTGGCACGGCCTCGGATGAGGTGACGTTCTCCTACGACGAGCGGTGCACCGCCTCGGACTGCTCCTCGCTGACCGCCTCCACCTCCGACAACTGGCCGGACGTGCCGTACGACTCCATCTGCGCGAGTGGCGACGACGACTGCGACACCTCCAGCCCCACCTTCTTCACCCGTAAGCGCCTCACCGGCATCGACACCCTCGCCTACTCGACCGCCACCTCCGCCTACACCACTGTCGACTCCTGGACGCTGACCCAGAAGTTCCTGGACGGCCAGGACATCGACAACACCTCCGACCAGACCCTGGCGCTCTCCTCGATCCGGCACACCGGCAAGAACGGCACCGACATCGCCCTGCCGCCGGTCACCTTCACCTACCAACTGCGGCCGAACCGGGTGGACTCCACCTCCGACGACATCCTGCCGCTGAGCATGCCGCGCATCGCCTCCATCACGTCCGAGACCGGCGCCATCACCACCGTGACCCTGTCCGACCCGGAGTGCGTGCGCGGCTCGAACATGCCGACGTCCGAGGACAAGGACACCCTGAGCTGCTATCCGCAGTACTGGCACATCAACGGCGCCACCGAAGCCTCCCTCGACTGGTTCAACAAGTACCGCGTCACCGCCGTGCTCAGCTCCGACCCGACCGGCCTCGGCCAGGGCGTCCAGACCTCCTACAGTTACGCCGACCCGGCCTGGCACTACAACTACGACCCCCTCGTCCCCTCCGACGAGCGAACCTGGTCGCAGTGGCGCGGCTACGGCAAGGTCACCACGACCACCGGCGCAGCCGACACCACCCAGTCCAAGACCGTCAGCATCTACATGCAGGGCATGGATGGTGACAGACAGTCCGACGGCAGCACCGCCTCCGCCACCCGGACCGGCCTCGACGTCTCAGGACTGGACGTCCCCGACCTCGCTGACAGCGACCAGGACGCAGGCTTCCTGCGCGAACAGGTCACCTACGACGGCGACACGCCGGTCACGGTGACGGTCGACACCCCCTGGTCCCAGCAGACCGCCAGCCAGCAGAAGTCGTACGCCGCCATCAAGGCGTACTACCTCCGCACCGGCCAGAGCTCGACCTCCACCTACCTCACCGCCTCGGCGACCTGGCGCACTCGCGCCACCAGCACCAGCTACGACGACTACGGCATGGCAATCCAGGTCAACGACACCGGCCAGACGGGCGTCAGCGGCGACAACACCTGCACCCGCACCTGGTACGCCCGCAACACCGGCATCGGCCTGACCGGCCTCGTCTCCCGCACGCGCGTCGTGGCCCAGGACTGCTCCGTGGCCGAAAGCAGCCTGGCGCTGCCGACCTCCTCGGCCTCCCGCGGTGACGTGCTGTCCGACACCGCCACGGTGTACGACAACACCTCCGCCACCGCCTGGTCCGCCACCCAGACCCCGACCTTGGGCGAGGCCACCTGGACCGGGCGGGCCTCCGCCTACCCGGCGTCGACCACCAACGGCGAGCGCTATCCGACGACTTGGCAGACGGTCGTCACCACCGCCTACGACGACAGCGGAAGCACTGCCGGCCTCGGCCGGCCGCTGACCGTCACCGACGCGGCAGGCAACACCACGACGACCACCTACACCCCCACCGACGCCGGCCCACTGACCAAGACCAAGGTCACCAACGCCAAGTCGCAGAACACCTACGTCTACACGGACTACGCATCGGGGCTGCCCACCAAGGTCTACGACGTCAACAACAAGATCACCGAGACGACTTACGACGCGCTCGGCCGACAGACCGCGACCTGGCTGCCCAACCGTTCCCACTCGGCGAGCCAGACCCCGAACTACACCTACGCCTACAGCGTCACCAACGATGCCCCTTCCTGGGCGTCGACCGCCGCGATCAAGGCCGACGGGACCACCTACAACACCACCTACACGATCTACGACTCCCTGCTGCGAACCCTCCAGACCCAGACCCCCACCCCCGACGGCGGTCGCCTGCTCACCGACACCCGCTACGACAGCCGGGGCCTGGCCTACGAGACCTACGCGGATGTCTTCGACTCCGCGAACCTGCCCGGCGGCACCTACACGCGGGCCGAGTACGGGGGCGCGCCCAAGCAGACCGAGACCGTCTACGACGGCGCGGGCCGGGCCACCAGCAACAGCCTGTACGTGTACGGCGTCAAGAAGTGGACCACCGCCACCAGCTACACCGGCGACTCCACCGCGACGACCGCACCGAACGGCGGCTCGGCGACCCGCGCCATCACCGACGTCTTCGGCCGTACCGTCGAGAAGCGCTCCTACTCGGGCGCCGATCCGGCCGACACGTCCTACGGTGCCGGGACCGGAGCCGCCTACACGTCCACCAGGTACACCTACACCCTGGACGGCAGTCCCTCCACGGTCACAGGGCCGGACGGTGCCCAGTGGTCCTACGGATACGACCTCTTCGGCCGCCAGACCTCGGCAACCGACCCCGACCTGGGCACCACGACCACCACCTACACGAACCTCGACCAGACGGCCACCACCACCGACGCCCGTGGCACCGAACTGCTCTACGGCTACGACGTGCTGGGGCGCAAGACCGACCAGTGGCAGACCGCGAAGACGGACGCGGACAAACTCGCCCACTGGGACTACGACACCCTCGACAAGGGGCAGCTCGACGACTCGATCAGCTACGTCGGCGGCACCACGGGCAGCGCCTACACCCGCAAGGTCACCGGCTACGACAGCCTCTACCACGCCACCGGAACCCAGTTGGTCCTGCCGTCCGGCGACCCGCTCGTCACCTCCGGCGCGGTCACGGCGACTCTGGCCTTCAGCGCGTACTACAACATCGACGGCACCCGGCAGTACTACGGCGAACCCGCCGCCGGCGGCCTGAGCGGCGAGACCGTCGACTACGAGTACGACGGCCTGGGGCTCCCCACCGACGTCGGTGGAGCCACCGGCTACCTCCTCGCCGCCGACTACAACGCCCTCGGCCAGGCCAACCAGTACCAGCTGGGCACCTCCACGGCCTCCACGGCCAAGAAGGCGTACATCACCAACACCTACGAGGAAGGAACCGACCGCCTCACCCGCAGCCTTACCACGGACGCCACCCGCAGCGTCCAGGACCTGAACTACACGTACGACGACGCCGGCGACGTCACCTCCCTCTTCGACAACGCCAACCTCTCCGGCACCGGTGCCACCGACTACCAGTGCTTCAGCTACGACGGCTACCAGCGCCTCACCGAGGCATGGACCCCGTCCAGCAGCTCCTGCGCCACCAGCGGTCGCACCACCGCCAACCTCGGCGGAGCCTCCCCGTACTGGACCTCGTACACCTACACCAGCAGCGGCCTGCGCACGACGGACACCACGCACGCGACCAGCGGAGACTCCACCCGTACCTACTGCTACAGCGCCACCAAGCCTCATCGCCTCACCGCGACCACGACCGCGTCCTCCTGCGATGGAGTGAGCGCCACCTACGGCTACGACCAGATCGGTGACACGACCACCCGTCCCAACGGCACCGACACCCAGTCGCTGACCTGGAACGCCACCGGAAAACTCGACACGGTCACCGAGAAGTCGAGTAGCGGCACCACCAAGAGCACCACCAGCCACGTCTACGACGCCGACGGCAATCTCCTCATCCGCCGCAACACCGCCGACGAAACCGTCCTGTACCTCGGGACGACCGAGGTTCACCTCGACACATCGACCTCGACCGCCAAGTACTGGGCGCAGCGCTACTACAGCGCCGGCGACACGACGATCGCTCTGCGCACGAACAAGGGCGGAACCGAGAGCCTCTCGTATCTCTCCGGAGATCAGCACGGCACGTCAACCGTCAGCCTCGACGCCACCACCCAAGCCGTCACCAAGCGTTACCTGACGGCGTTCGGCGGGGCACGCTCCGGCGGCACCGGGACCTGGTCGGACGACAAGAGCTTCCTGGGCAAGAGCACGGACCTCACCAGCGGGCTCAGCTATATCGGCGCACGCGCCTATGACTTCGTGCTCGGCCGCTTCCTCAGCGTCGACCCCGTCCTCGACGCCGGCGACGCGCAATCCCTCAACGGCTACTCCTACGCCGACAACAACCCCGAGACGCTCGCCGATCCCACGGGTCTGGAAATCGGGTCCAGGCCGAACTCGTGCCGCTACGACCTGAGCAATTGCTCCAAGAAGGTGCAGAAGGAGGTCGGTTACGACCCGAAGACCGGGACCGCCGACCCGAGCCGGGGGACGGCCACCGCCAGCAGCAGAGGAACCGTCGAGAAGCTCAACCACCCGAAGCTGCCCACCGCACATCTGTCCACGACCGGGGCCGCCGCGATAGGTGCCGGTCTGTACCGGGAGGCCATGAAGGCGGTCGCGACCTATCTCGGGAAGAACTCGTGGGCGTACAGCAGGTTCACACTCGTGCTCTCACGCGTCTACGTGGACACCGTGGACGGGGTCGTGCCACGCATCATCGGATTCGTCAGCAAGGGCGGGATCGACGACAAACTCCTCGACATCCTCACGGAGATGGAAGTCACCGTGTACAAGGCGGCACCCGACTCGGGCAAGGGGCATGCCGAGGACTCCGCGCGTGACTTCAAGAAGGACGCGGCCAGGCAGGTGGAGGACCTGGGCGGTGAGATCACGGAGGTCGACAACGCCTACGTGACCAACCGGGTCTGCTCGGAACACTGCGGGAGAAGCCTCACCGAGTACCTCGGAAAACCCGGAGTGGAGGTCACGGAGGGAAGCCACGGATTCCTTGAGGGAAGGGTCGTCGACGAGGGGACACTTGAGGAATTCAGGGACACCTACGGGGCAGGACGGGCCATAGATGTCATGACAAGGGCGATGGAGGCCGGGTTCCTCTCTGAGGGAGCCGGAATGGAAGACGAAGAGAAGTGAACACCGAAGGCCAGCTTGACGGAGACATGGGAAGGCCAGACCATGAGCGCCATGACCGACGATGAGATCATCGCCGCCGTGCGTGCGGATCTCGCAGCAAAGGAACCGACGCCCCCGGCAGCACCGGAAGCGGTGGCCGAAGCGGAACAAGTGATCGGATATCCGCTTCCCCCGCTGCTGCGGCGCCTTTACCTGGAGGTGGCGAATGGTGGGTTCGGCCCCCGTGGAGGCGTCCTAGGAGTGCCCGGCGGTAAATGGCGCGGAGACTGGGCGGACATCGTGGACGCCTACCAGACGTTCTCCGGAGCCCCCGACAATCCGGTTCCGGCCGGATTGGTCTGGCTGTTCGACTGGGGCGATGCCATCTGGTCCCTCGTGGACTGCCGTGATCCCGCAGGGCCGATGTGGGGATGGGACCCCGACGACGGCCTTGAGCGTGCACTTTTCCCCCAGGGAAAGAATCTCGCGGAATGGCTTGCTGGTGCACTCGCCGGAACGGAGGAAATTCCGACCAGGTAGAGCATCTATGGACTGTGTCCAGGATGAGTTCGGCGCGGGTCTGGAAGTCGGTTCCCCAGACCCGTCCGTACCGAACGTCGGCCGCCCTCGGGTCATGGGATCCCACAAAGGGCCTGAAGGCACTCGGTGGTTGACGAGCGCCGTGGCCACGAGAGCGTCGAGGCCGCGCTCAGACAGAGCCCCTGGGCGACATTCGCGCGTCCGTGTCGAACAACTCACGTTCATGCGGATGAAGGAGGTGTTGGGTAATGAACGATCGGCCCGCCACCTTCCACAGGCCACGCCCCTTGGTGAGGGCGGAGACCGCCTGGGTCTCGACGCCGGTGAGCCCCAACAGGGAAGCTGCGGAGGCGAGTTGGTCGGCTTCCTGGCGGTAGATGATCCGGGTGGAGCAGTCGGTGAGCAGGCCCTCGGCCAAGGCCCGACCCCGGGAGCCGGCATCACCGGCGGCCAGCAGGTCACTGAGGCGGTGGATGACCATCAGGTTCGCGATGCCCAGGCCGCGGGAGAGCTTCCATTGGCTCTGCATCCGCTCCAGCAGCGCGACGTGCCGCATGACGCGCCAGGCCTCGTCGTAGATCACCCAGCGCCGTCCTCCGGCGGGGTCGGCGAGGGCAGACTCCATCCAGGCGGAGGCGCAGGTCATGGCCAGGACGAGCGCGGTGTCGTCGCCAGCGCCGCCGAGGCGGGACAGGTCGATGGACAGCATCGGCGCGCTTGGGTCGAAGGCCACGGTGCTCGGCGCGTCGAACATCCCGGCCAGGTCGCCGTGCACGAGTCGGCGCAGGGCGTGGGCGAGGTCCTCGGCGGCGTGCCCGAGGCGGCCGGACAGCTCGCCGAGTGCGGCGTCGAGGCGCTCGGGGGAGCCGAGGACGTAGGCGACCTCGCCCAGCAGGGGTGTGGTGCCGTTGGCCTTGGCGTAGGCGACGACCTGGTCGAGCGCCACGTCAAGGGCGGTGTGCTCCATGGGATGCAGCTCGCGCCCCAGGACCGTCTTCGCGAGCGAGCCGAGCAGCAGCAGGCGCCGCTTGCGGACCTCGGTGATCCAGTCTTCCTCGCTGACGCCGTACGGCCGGGCGGGCGCGTCCAGGGGGTTCAGGCGGCCCGGCAGGCCGGGCCCGAGCGCGATGGTCTGACCGCCGAGCTCCTGGGCGACGACGGTCCACTCGCCCTTCGGGTCGCACGGCACGTAGATCCGGTACCCGAAGGCCACGGCACGCACCGCGAGGGACTTGGCCAGGGCGGACTTGCCCATGCCGATGATCCCGGCCAACAGGATGTTGGGGTTGGTGAACCCGTC
This sequence comes from Streptomyces sp. NPDC046909, assembly GCF_040644695.1. NCBI lineage: Bacteria > Bacillati > Actinomycetota > Actinomycetes > Kitasatosporales > Streptomycetaceae > Streptomyces > Streptomyces sp. NPDC046909. The sequence goes on from NZ_JBEYXC010000006.1 coordinate 411,445, forward strand.
GAGGCGCCCATACAGGGCGAACGGGTCGTACGTGAAGGCCGCCTCCGCGTGCACGTCGCGGCCAATGTAGATGCCCTGAGCGCCCAGGCCGCCCTCCGCGAGAAAGGGGTAGGCCCCGGAGGCGGTGGCCGTCGTCATCCGGTGGGCGGGCAGCTTGAGACGGCCGCCGCGGGCCGAGGCCGGCCCGGGACGGCCGGCGGCAGGGTAGGTGGCCCGCAACTCGGGGTCAAGCCCGGGCGCGGTCGGGCGGGCTGCGGGGCGTGCGGCGTGCCGGGCCTGGTCCCGGGCGGCGGCGAAGTGATGACGGGCGGCGCGCGCCGTGCGGCGGTCGCTCTTGCGCGGGACGAAGAGCGGGCTGGCGCTGGCGCGGGTGGTGCGAGAGGACATGGGGGTGGTGCTCCTGGCAGTCAGTGGCGGGTCAGGCCGGTGAAGGGGTCGCGCAGGTCGGCCGGGGTGTGGTCACGGCGGACGCGGGCGGCAGTGGCCAGGTGGCGCTGGCACACGGTGAGTTCGGGCGCTCCCTCGGGCCGCCGGGCCCGGCACGCCTCCCGGGTGGGCAGGCGGCCGGTGCCGGGGCGCGGGGCGGCGTGGAAGGCGGCGTGGAGGTGCTCGGCTGCCTGCCACAGCCGGATCCGGCACGCCCGCAGGTGGTCGCCCTCCGCCCTGGCCACCGGGGTGGTGCGGGCGGTGTGGGCGTCGAGCAGCCCGTAGAGCGCGACGACGTGGGCGTGCAGGGAGTCGAGTTCGGCACGGCCGGCGGCGATGGGGGCGACTGGCATGTTGATCGCCTGGTGGAAGTCGAGTGCGGCGGTGGCGAACGGGACGAAGTCCGGAGCCAGTTCGGGCAGGGGCTCGGTCGGCATGGGGGTGCCCTTCGGTAGAGCGCGAGACGGTGGTGCGGGTGCGCTACGGGCGGGCGAGGGGCAGGGCGGCGTTGGTGAAGGCCTCGGCCTGCTGCCAGGTCAGAAGGCGCAGGTCGACGAGGGCGGCGACGGCGGCCGTCTCGATCGCGGCGCAGGCGGCGTTGAGCTGCTCGTCGGTGTCGGCGCTCACGGTGAGCAGGCCGGTGAGGGCGACGTCGGCGTGTCCGGCGATCAGCTGGCGCTCGCGCTGCTTGATGTCGGCGTACTCGACCGAGTCCTCCTCGGAGTCGACCTGCCCCTTGCGCTGCCGCTCGGCGGCGTCCGCGATCACGGTGGCCTTGCGGCGCTGCACGTCCTTGAGCGCCGAGTCCAGGCCCTTGGGCTCGTAGGTCAGCGACAGCGTGCGGCGCACACCGGAGGTGAACAGCAGCTGGTGCAGGAAGCCGGGTGAGGTCTCGATGCGCGGCCAGTTCTCGATCCAGAACGTCGCGTGGTGGGCCGAGTCGGTCTGGATCCGGTCGGCCTTCTCGACCAGGACGACGGGGCCGGCGGCAGCGGGCTCGGCCTGCGCTCGGCCCGAGGCCGACCACTGCTCCAGCGCGGCCGACGCCTTCGGGTCGTACGCGGTACGGATCACGGCGGCGAACTCGGCCGCGTCCAGCCAGCCGCTGGGCGTGAGACCGGAGTTGCGGGCGGCCTGGTCGAAGGTGGCGGTGAGCTGGGCCAGGACCGCGAAGCCGCCGGTGAGCCCGCCGCCGGCCTGGTTGATCAGTCGGCGGGCGGCCTTGAGGTCGAGGGCGAGCGCAACGTACGCCTCGTGCGGGGCTGCGGCCGGGCCGGCGGCGGCCAGTAGGTCGCGGTAGATCGGTCCCGCGAGGTGGGTCTCGGCGTTGCCGTGCTCGTGCCAGTAGCGGTTGAGCGCGTCGCCGGAGTCGGGCACCGTGCGCTCCAGGACCTGGACGCGGGCGATGTGCCCGGTGCGCGACAGCGCCGCCAGCGTGCGACCCCAGCCCGCGACATTGCTGGCCTGGGTGGCCGGGTCGAGCAGAGCGAAGGCACGCGAGGAGACCTTGACGACCGCGGTGAGCGTGCCGTGGTGCGGATCGTGCACGGCACCGAAGCGACCGTGCGGGGCGGTGGCCACCCACAGGGACGCCGCCGTGCCCGGGAGATGCAGCAGGCCTTCGCGGCGCGGACGAGTGGACGGCCGGGCGAGCCAGACCAGCTGGCCCCGGAAGCGGCGCAGCGCGTATCCCATGGCGATGGGCGCCCAGTCGGCAAGCGACCGTCCGCGATGGTGGACGAACACCGCCACCAGAATGACCGCCCACACAGGGATGAGCTTGAGCGCGCCGGTGACGCCATAGGTGAGCAGCACCGCGAGCAGCAGCAGCCCGGTCACGGTGACGACCATCAGCTGAGGAGCCGACAGGCCGAGCAGGATGCCGCGCCGCGAGCGATGCGGGAACTTCACGGTGGCCGGGCCGTCGGGCTGAGAGGTGTCGGAGAGCATGGCGAAGCCGTCCTTGGAACGTGGAGAGCAAGAAGAAGATGGGGAGCCGACGGGGCGGGCGGCGCCGGAGGCGACCGGTGCCGCCCGCCCGTCAGGCGAGGGCTACGAGCCCGATCCGCCCGGCGGCTCGGGATAGACCCACCGCTGCGGCGTCGCACCGCCCTGCGGAGACGGCCCAGCCGTCGGCCCGGGGCGCCGGGGCGCCGGCGGATCCAGGTGCGTGACGCGCGGCGGTGCCACCGCAGCGCCCTGGGGCATCGGCCCGGATGAGACCGGTGCCGCTTCGGCCGCCGCCTCCTGACCGGGACGCTGGATCAGCGGCTGACCGCGGTCACCATCAGTAGGAGGCCGACGGATCAGCGCCCGGCCCTTGTCGCCGGTGGCGTTGGGGTCCTCACCGAAGCGGAAGTGGGTCTGCTTCGGCTCCTCGCCGTTGCCCGATCCGCCGGTCGGATCGATGCCTGAGGCGACACCGCCCCAGCCCTGGCCCGGAACCTGCGACGGGCCCTGCGGAGCCCGCATGCCAGTGCCCGCCTGCAACGCGAGCTGGCCCGCGGTCTTCGCCGCACCGGCAGCCACCGCGACACCAGCGACGCCCGTACGGTGCAGGTCGTCCTGGCCGCCGCCGTCGGCCGCCCAGTGCACGAACTTGTACGTGGCGTAGGGGCACAGCATCACCAGGACCATGACGACGATGCCCGCCATCGCGTCGGACAGGGCGGCGAGCCCGTCGGAGGCGTCGCTCTTGCCCATGGCCGAGACGCCCAGCAGGAACACGATCGTCATCAGCAGCTTGCTGACGATCAAGGTCGCGGTCGCCTCGATCCACCCGCGCCGCCAGCGGCGCGCGACTTCCCAGCCGCCACCTGCCCCGGCGAACACCGCCAGCGTCACCAGGACCAGGATGCCGACCTTGCGGGCGACCATCACCGCCCAGTACAGGAATGCGCCGATGGCGCACCCGAGGCCGACCATGGCCGGGATGGTCCAGCCCAACGCGTACATCGGGCCCAGGTTGTTGACCTCGATGATGCGGCGGATGGCGTCGTCGACCGATGTGTTCGCCGCCTTGAACAGTCCGGCGGACAGCGCGTCGACGACGGTCAGCGCGACGGAGGTGCAGGCGATCGCGGCGAACGCGAACAGGACGCCGGCCACCGTCCCGGTCACCGCCTGCGCGAGGGCGCGCTCGTCACGGCGCCAGGCGGCCCGCATCAACTGCAGACAGAACGTGCCGACGGTCAGGACGAGACCGATGGGCAGCAGCAGCTCGTAGTTGTCGCGGAACCACTCGGCGTTGAGATCGACAGCCGTGGTCTTGTCGACCGCAGTCGAGGCGAGGTCCGCGGCAGACTGGGCCAGTTCGCCCATCGACTTGGCGATCCAGGCACCGATGCCATCGGTGATCGCTTCGCCGGTCGAACCGACGACCCCGCCGACGGTGTCGCACACCGCGCTCATCAGGGGAAGGTCACAAGCCCCCATGGGGGCACCTCCTTTCGGGAATTGGGGGCGTCAGGGCGCGACGTTCGGCAGCACGCCGACCAGGGCACAGGCCGTGTCGGGGCGGCACTGGACGGCGAGCGTGGTGGAGCGGGACTCGGCTCCGGACCCGGAGCCCTTCCAGGCGATGGACTGCTTGCCGGTCACCGTGACGGCATAGACGTACGCCTCGGTGATCGCGCCGGGGTCCTGCGCCAGGGCGGTCTTGAACGCCTGCGGGAAGTGGCCCTCGCCGACCTTGGCGGTCGCGCGCTGCTGGTTGTCGTGCATCCGCGACCACAACACCGGGCTGGGAATCTGGTCGGAGACGGAGTCCCAGTCGGCGTACTTCTTCTCGCCGGTCATCCACCGCTTGAGGCCGGCGACGTGCTCGGCACGCGAGAAGGACCGGGTGTCGTACGTCCACAGGACCTTGGTGGCCGCCTTGGCGAAGACGATCGGATCGCTCGTCCTGGGCGGCGATGCGACAACCTCGCCCTCATCGGCGGTCGCCTCCGGCGAAGCGGCCGACGGCGTGGATGTCGGGCTTGGGGAGGGCTGCGCGGAGGCGGGGCTCTCCGCGCGGGTCAGATACGCGACCAACCCGGCGACGGCCAGCAGCACGACGAGCACGAGACCGCCCATCAGGGCACGCCGCAGGACCGAGGAAGGCGCCCCGTAGGTGCGCTCCTGCGCGGTGAGAAAACGTTTCTTCGACATCAGTGAACCTGCGTCCCCATCGCCGAGAAGAACGCGACGATCCCGTTGGCCGCGCCCAGCAACAGCGCGCACCCAGCGGCGATGACCGTGCCCTTCTTCCCGTTCGCCTCGGCCTGGTGGCCACCGCTGTGGTGACCCCACGCCCAGACCATGGCGGAGATGGCCAGGGCGCCGACCACCGCGATGATCCCGAAGAGGTTGATCGAGGAGATGACGTTCTTCAGCACGCTGAGGCCGGGGAGACCGCCCTCCTTCGGTGTGATGCCGGGGTTGTACGCCAGATACTGGGCGTGCTGCATGAGCTTCACTTGGAACTCCAGTGCGATTTTGGGCGCGCGAGGGCCCGAGAGGAGATGGAGCAGGGAGAGGGGGAGAAAGAGGCCGGTCAGACGACCCGGCGGGCGGCGACGATGTCAGCGCGCCAGTCGGCGAGGGTCGAGATCTTGACCACGTCGCCGGTCTTGGGGGCCTGCAGAATCAAGCCCTGGCCAATGAACATCCCGACGTGTTCGGGCACCTTGGCTGTGCCGCGGGTGAACAGGAGGTCCCCCGGCTTGAGGGCGTCGACGCTGACCGCCTTGCCCTCCCTGACCTGCGTGTACGTGGTCCGGGAGATCGAGACACCACCGGCCTTGTACGACGCCTGCATCAGGGACGAACAGTCGCACCGGCCCATCGGGTCCTGACCGTGCGGAGCGGAACACGAACCGCCCCACTGATACGGCGTACCGAGCTGACCAAGACCCCAACGGATCGCCGTACGCACCGACTTGGGTGCACTGGCCGGGATCTCGTAACCCTCGGGTATCGACCCCTCGGGAATCGCGCCGAAGGAGGACCCGTCCTCGCCGGTGCCGCATCCGGCAGTCGTTGAGGTGGCCGTCTGCTCCGCCTCACTGCCGGTGTCGCTGTCCTTGCCGGAACTTCCGCTCTGGCTCAGCGACTTGGCGATGGCCTTCTGCAGGGCCGTGGCCAGCGGCTCCGACTTCGCGTACGCGTCGGGGAAGCCGCTCTTCTGAACCGCCTGCGCGGCCTGGGCGACGGTCATCGACTGCCAGCCCGAGACCTTGAGCAGGCCCTCGTAGAACTTGGTCGAGGCATGCACCGGATCGCGAACCTCGGCAGCCGTACCCCAACCCTGGCTGGGGCGTTGCTGGAAGAGGCCGAGCGAATCTCGATCCCCGTAATCCAGGTTCCGCAGCCCCGACTCCTGCAGAGCCGTGGCCAGGGCAACGATCTGCCCGCGCGCCGGCACCTTCATAGCGATGCCGGTGGCCTGGATCGTCTCGGCGTTCGGTATCTGTTCTTCGGGGTCGTCCAGACCCGAAACGGACACGGATCCCTTGCTGCCGTCCTCGAGGATCGACTTCACCAGCTTCGCGACCGCCGCGCTGTCCACAGCCTGTGTACCGCCTGCGGAACAGGCGGCCTGAGCACTGCTGGAACCAGCGAGAGCGACAGCGACCGGCGCTATCAAAAACGTGGGGCCGAGCGCCACGGCCCCTGCTATGGCGATGGCCTTCTTCACGGACGCGTGCCGAACGCCGAGCGGCAGGGCAGGGAATCTGGCACCGGGGCGGGGCGCGTCTGGGCATGCTGCATCGGCAGCTCCTTGCTCGTAGGCAGCGCGGCGCAGGCGTTCTCGTCGAAAAGGCCACCGGCACCACGCCGGTTATGAATTCGCAATCCCTGAGGGAGTCAGGGAAACCAGGGCCGGGAGCTGCTAACTCCCGGCCGCTGGCGCCCTATTGGAAAGCGGCAGCCAGCCGCGCTCGTAATCTCACTCGCCACATGGGGAGTCCCCTTCGCCGATTAGGAAGCCGGTCGGTGGAGTGTCAGGCACGCTGTCCTTTGGACGGAACGGCACGCATCGACACAGCTCAGCAGGAGTGGAACCAGGTCCCGTCCTGCGAACACGGCGAGACTGTAGGGACGAAATACGGCCCCACCAAACGGCCTGTTCCTCGGGCGGTTTCGGGGAGCCCGGCCGAGGTCGACCTCATTGGGTGCGGCCGGAATTCGGGGTTAACCTCCAGCGCATTGATCGCCACGGCGACTGCTCTCGCAGTTCCACGGAGCGACCCATGCCGACGTGCGCATCCCTCCGCGAGCGGAGAAGTAGGCGCACGACCCCCTCCCCGAAAGAGAGAACCGTGCAATGCCGTACACCCTCCACCGAGGCGACGCGCTGACCGCCCTCGCCGGCATCCCCGACAACAGCGTCGATGCCGTCATCACCGACCCGCCCTACAACAGCGGCGGCCGAACGAGCAGCGAGCGCACCGGCCGCTCCGCGCGCGCGAAGTACACCTCGGCGGACGCCGAGCACGACCTCGCCAACTTCCCCGGCGAGAACCGAGACCAGCGCTCGTACGGCTTCTGGCTCACCCTCCTGCTCACCGAGTCCTATCGCGCGACCGTCGAGTCCGGCACCGCGCTCGTCTTCACCGACTGGCGGCAGCTGCCGACGACGACGGACGCGCTCCAGGCCGCTGGGTGGACCTGGCGCGGGATCGCCTCGTGGCACAAGCCGGTATCTCGGCCGCAGAAGGGCCGACTCAAGCAGTCGTGCGAGTACATCGTGTGGGGAACCAAGGGACCCGTTGACGCCAACCGCAATCCTGTCTACCTCCCGGGTCTCTACACGGCGAGTCAGCCCCGGAAGGACCGCGTGCACATCACGCAGAAGCCTGTGGAAGTGATGCAGGAGCTGGTGAAGGTCTGCCCACCGGGCGGAACGGTTCTCGACCCGTTCGTTGGCTCCGGGACGACCGGCGTGGCCGCGTTGCGCGAAGGTCGCCAGTTCATAGGCGTTGAGCTGTCCGAGCACTACGCCGACATCGCCGAAGCTCGTCTGCGCAATGCACTCACCCAGGACGACTTCGAACTCGCCGGGCCCGAGGAGTGAGAGCGAGAGGCGCCGGGGCGGGGGCACAGAAGAGGGCGGTTGCATCACCGTAAACCGGCTATGCAACCGCCCTTGTGCGTGAGGGGAGTCAGGAAGCCTCGACGCTCTGTTGGATCAGGGCAACTGACCGTGCGAGGTCCACACGCGATCCGATCCGTAGCTCGACGCCGTCCCGGATACCGAGACATCCCAGCCCCCGAATGTCTCGCGAGAAGCCGTCGTGCAGTTCGACCGAGTCCGGATCGAGTCTCAGGTTCACCACAAGCACTCGGTTGCGCGGCTGAACGCGTACGGTGGCAACGTTCTTGATCCGTCGGTACGCGATGTAGTGGACCTGGGTCTCCTTCCGCACGTCGCTGTGGGACAGAAGCACTTCGTCCAGATCCCGACAGAGGTCCCTCAGATCCTGCGGCGCCTCGTCGAGGTACTGCTGCACCGACTTGGGAGCAGGCGAGCCCGAAGATCGAGAGGCGTCGAGCAGCGTCCGCCCTGACGAAGAGGCGACGCCGGCCCTCGCGGCAACGAGCTGCAGCGTGAGGACGTCGTCGAAGATTCGGTACGTCACCAGGTCGATCCTGCGACCGATCATCTCGATCGCCACGATGTCATGGCGAGTGAAGGCCCCGGCGACGCAGACGATCCGGGGATTGCTCCAGTCGATCTCGGCAGCGGCCTCAACGCCGACTTTGTTCTTGACCACACTCTCGAACTCATGGTGGTGGTCATGGAGCCACGACAGGTAGGAGAGCCCCTGGTTGATGACGTTCTGGTCGCGGGAGCGCTTGTACTCCACGATGACCGGTGTCCCGCTCTCGTCCAAGCCGAGGGAGTCGATCCGGCCGCGGTGACGCCCGGTGCGGTACTCGGTCACCAGGAAGCGGATGCCGAGCATGGCCTCCATGTTGGCCTCGATCAGCGTCTGCAGTTCGCGTTCGACCCCCACGGACGCCCCGGGTATCTCCGTGGCTCGCCCGCCTCGCAGCCTGAAGACCTTCAGGTTGCTCATGTCTCTCCCCAACTCCACCTTGATCACTGAGTACGGACAATCGCTGTGAAGAGCGGGTTATTCCCCGGACTCCGATTCAGCCGTACGGGCTGAATCGGTCAAGGTTGAACCTTCGACCCGTGGGATCGAGTGGCAGCAGCCGGGCCGGCTACTCCCGCTGCCGACAAGACGTGAACGGTAGGTCTGGCCGTCTTTGCTATCTGTCCTTGGTGAACTCGACGAAGACGGCCCAAGCTGCGGGCTGGATGGCCAGGATTCCGCGGCCGCGGGCCTTGGTGTCCCGAACCATCACCAATTCCGGTTCGCTGTCGGCTACTTCAACGCAGTTCTCTGTGCCCGTGTAGGAGCTGGTACGCCAATTCGGGGTCACGGGGGACATGGTGCTCTCCTAGTCGTTCGGCATCTGATCAAAATTTCGGTTGGCGGTGAGGACGAGGTCGCGGAGGGCGGTGCCATAGACCGCGGACTGCTTCAACAGGGCGAAGGCCTTGGCATAAAGGTCGATCTCTCGTGGCTGGGTGACGGAGAACTCCGCCGAGTAGGTCTCCACCAGAACGAGCTTGTCGTCGAACATGGAGAAGCCGTGACCGAGCCAGATCTCGGTGGCTGCGGCACGGGGGACGATGCCGAGGCTCACGCGGGGCAGTCCCATCAGGGCTAGGAGGCGGTCGAGTTGGGCCTTCATGACCTCTGGTCCGCCTACGTTTGAGTACAGGGCCTGTTCGCCGAGGAGCACGTTGTAGATCCGGTTGCCCTCGTAGAGGTACTGCTGCCGTTCGAGACGCTTGCCGACGGCGGCCTCTGTGTCGTTGGGGTACTCCAGGAAACTGACGGCCTGCTGGAAGATCTCGGCGGCGTAGTCCGCCGTCTGGAAGGTCCCCCAGATCATGGTGGGGTGCCAGATGCGGAAGACCTTGGTCTTGGCATAGACCGGTAGGGACTTCTTCTGCCTGGTCTCGGCGCCAGTCTGGACCTGCCTGCGCCACTCAAGCCACAACTCGTCAATGTGGCGAACCGTGGCGATCAGGTCGTCGATGTGTTGCTCTTGCCGGGTCGCCGTGCACCAGGCCCGGATGTCCTGCTCGCTGGCGTTCTGCTTGCCGTGCTCAAGGCGAGAGACCTTGGACTCTTGCCAGTTGAGGGCACGCGCCAGGGCCCGGCCGCTGGTGAATCCGGCATCCTTCCGGAAGCCGCGCAACCGGGCGCCCAGTGCCTCGCGCGTATCTTGTGCTTGGTTGCTCACGGATGGTTCAGGGCTTGTACTCGCGGTGCGGGATGGCCAGGTCCCACAGCAGATCTCGGACGCGGACGCACTCAGCAACGGCCTCGGTAGCATCGACCAGCTCCGAGCCAAGCACGCGGCCGTCGCTGTCGAAGTGCCCCACGGCCAGGAGGCGGCCGTCGAACAACCACCAGTCGTTGCCGCCGACGGGGAAGACCAGTTCCTCGGGAAGCCGGTGACGCGGCAGCCATCGGATCTCCTCGCCGGCCTCCTCGTTGTGGGGAGTAGCGGCGTACTCCCACTGGATGTAGGGCGAGTGGGGCTCGGTGACAACGCGCACGCGCCGGACGGTCTTGCCCTCTCCGGTGGCGCGCTTGATGAGCTGCATCCACGCCTCCATGTACGAGTAGTCGACCGGCGCTCCCCGAAGCCAGCACTCAAACGGCCCGTCCTCATCCGGGACGGAGTAGTCGTCCCTCAGCTCCAGATGGAAGGCGTCCTTCGTGAAGGTCTCAAAGAGCCGGTTGCGCTTGGCGCTGGAGATCAACTCCACGCGGTTCCTCCAGTAGGGCGGTGATCGAGGCCTTCGGGACCTCGACCACGGTCTCGTAGTCCGGGATCTCCATCTGGGACAGCGCCTCGGGGTCAGTGACCTCCAGGCCCTGGACGACGTACGTGCCGCCGGGCGTGAGGACCATGACCGGGTCCTCGATCCGCCTGAACTCACCGGCTGTCAGTCCGTCCTCCTTCAGGAACTCGAACAGCTCCGTCGGTACTTCGACTGCCGTCTGCCCCTCGGGAATGTCGAGTTGCATTAGCAGTTCGTTAGCGAAGATCTTCCAGCCTTGGACGAGGTACGTATCCCGGTCCGTGACGTACAAGGTCGGGCAGTCTCCCACGGTGGAGTTCTTACCAAGGAACCGTAGCTGCATGGCGCTCTCCTGTCTGCTGCCTTGCGCTGATTTGCGTGACACCTCGATGGTCGAGGGCCTGTTCGGGGCCGTCAATCGACTTGCTGCAAACTCGCGCAATCTTCTTGGGAGTTGAAACACGGCAGTCCTACGGTCGTTCTCGAACCTGAGCAACCAAGGAAGCCGCGCCATGCGGCACCGAGGGGAGATGCGTGGTGGCCACCGTGACCAACGAGCCCGAGGCTTCAACCGTCGACGCGGAGTCGATCGCGGACAGCACCGACGCCGCCCTTCGGATGCAGCTCGGAACCTCGACCCGCGAGGACATCGATGCCAGAACGACGGTCGTCATCAGGCACCTGAACCACCTCCTCGTCCAGGATCTCGGCGCCGACGGAGATTCCGATGTCAGAGACCTGTTCAGACAGGCTTACCGGCTACTGGAGCTGACGGGCCGCCCGACGAAGGAAACCGCGGCCTTCAACGCCTTCTTCTATATGCGCGACGTGGCCAACGTGGCCCGGCGTCTGCTGTGGATCTACACCGAGCCGAGCCGCCATGCGACCTGATCACCCGATGCTCCTTCACCGTTCGTCCGGGGTCATGAGCACCGTCGGTAAGCCCCATCCGGGCTTCTGGTGCGAGTGGCGTCACATCGACGGAGAGCGGATCCGGTCTGCATCGCAGCCATCTCCTGAGTCGGCCGTGCGATGGGCCCGCCTTACTGTCCGCATCCTCGCCTCGGCCGTCGGGCCGTACCTCGTTGACCGTCTGGTCGACCGGAGCGATCCGTGGTGGGAAGACGCCGTGTCGGCCCTTGAAAGGGGCGCCGAATTCACGCTGCCTCTGGTGGCGGAGCCGTTCTCCTTTGCGTGGCACGCCCGCCCCGTGCTGTTCGTGCCTGTCGCCGGCGGCAAGCCGCTGCCACACCGGACAACCGGAGGCATGCCATGGGGCTGAGACCGGAGGAATTGTGGGGGCGCTTCGCCTGGCAGGACGGCAGCTGCTTCAAGTGCGAGCAGACCGGTGTCCCGGTAGCCGAAGTCGGCGACATCGCGGTGGCCGACGTGGTCTTCCCGCTGTTCGCCTGCCGGCGGTGTGTGTTCCGGCTCGAACAGCTCCACTGGACGATGAGTGAACGAGCCGTCCGTCGCCGAGGCGCCGTCACATCCGGGGATGAGCTGCGTCCCCCTGGCCAGTGGTCGGCTCCAATGCCGTTCCCGAGACCGCCCGCCCATGTCGCGTAGAGGACGGCCAGGCCCTGAAGCGCCATATGCCCCCGCCCCTGCTGCTCGAACTGGAGGTTCCCCCACCTCAGAAGGACAGGTCGCAGCAGGGGCGGGATCCAGTCTCAAGAGAAGAGGTAAAGGATGCACCGGCTGATCGTTAGCCCGTTCCTGGACGGCTACCTGGCTGTTCGTCCGGGGAGTACCGTGTGCGTGCGCCTGCCAGCCTCGCATTACGAGGACCTACGGCAATATGCCCGAGTCGACGACCGCGTGCCCGATTGGCTGGCGGCCACCGCGACCGAGGCCTGGGACCTCGACCTGGACGGCCAGAACTGCCAGGAGGCACTCCTGGTGCGCGAACCGACCGAGCTCGCCTTCGCCCGGGCGAGTTGGGAGATCAATCTCTACTGCAACTTCGGTTGCAAGCACTGCTATCTCGGCGAACGCCCTCTCGCCAGCCTGGGGTGGGACGACAAGGTCAAGCTGATCGACATCTTCCGCGACTCCGGGGTGCTCTGGCTCCAGATCACGGGCGGGGAACCGACAGTCGATCCCGACTTCGAGGGCATCTACCGGTACGCGTACCGCCAGGGCATGATGCTCACGGTCTCGACGAACGCCTCGCGCCTGTGGAAACCCGAGCTGCTGCGGCTGTTCCGCGACTGCCCGCCATACCGCGTCGTTGTCAGCATGTACGGCGCCACGGAGGACTCCTTCGACGAGCTCACCCAGCGCAAGGGTGCCTGGAAGAACTTCCGAAAGGGCATGGCAGCAGCCCGCAACGCCGACCTACCCCTGCGAGTGTCCGTCGTAGTCACAGAGGACAATGCCCACGAGGTCGACGCTATGGCGGCCCTGGTTGAGAGCTGGGGCCTCGACTACCACGTCTACACCAACATGCAGCCGACCTTCTCCGGCACGGGCGAGCCGCTGCTCGTCCAATCCACCGAGCACCTGCGCAAGCGCCCGGTCTTCCAGGGCTGCAACGCGGGCGTGACCTTCTTCCACGCTGACCCGCACGCCAGGGTCTCGATCTGCAAGATCGGACGCGATGACCAGATCGACCTCATGGCTGAAGGCATCGATGGCCTTCGCCGACTCGGAGCGATCTCCGATCGGCTCATGCTTCGCACCGGTGGCTGTTCGGGCTGCTCGCTCTCCGGTACCTGCCGGGTGTGCCGACCGCTCGCCAAGGTCTACCAGGAGGCGAAGGCACCACTGAACACTTACTGCCAGCACGGAGACACCAAGGAGATGGTGCCCTCATGAGTCCTGTTCCCGTCGAGATCCTGACCCGCCGACCGCCGGCCATTCGCCCGGTCCTTGCCACCGGCCTCGTTGCCACTACCGCCGTTGTCATCGAGGTCGACGCCGACGCCCTGATGGAGGGCAGCGCCTGCTCGTGCGCAGCCGGCGACGACAACCCGAACTGACCCCCTTCGGTCACCTGCCCTCAGGCCCTGGCGCATCCGCGTCGGGGTCTGAGACCTGAGCACGAGATGAGTACCCTGAAGCAATGCGATTCCGCTGGGACTGGCTACGTCCAGTGGTGCTGACGCCCTACGTGCCGACGATCGGGCCGGTCCATCCGTCCGTACTGACCGAGGATCTGTTCACGGACACCCTGACCGCGGCTTCCACCGATCGTTGGTTCCTGCGCTACGACAAGGACATCCGTTGGTCCGACCGTAAGGACGAAACCGTCCTCGTGGACAGCATCGTGCATCGGGCCGGCGAGACGTTGATCCCCACGCTGTCCCGGCGCGCTGGTGGCATGATCAAGGTCCACCTCTATGGCATGGAGCCAAGCAGCGTGCTTGCCGCCACCGAACTCGCACAGAAGCTAGCCGCCGACCACGGTGCCAGCCAGTTGCGCATCGTACGGTTCCTCGGTCCCGAGTCTCCGAGCGGCCGCGGTACGCGCATCCAACTGATGGACTTCAGGACGAGACTCTGCATCCCTCCGGACGGCCCAGTGCGCTCCAACGATGATTGGCCAGCGGGCGTGCGAGATACCTTCTCCGACTTCGCCGAACAGATGGCATCCGACGGCTTCGTCTTCCTCTCTGGGCAGATGCGGGCCGGAACGGTCGGCCCAGTCCTGACCGCCGTCTCGGACGGCAGAGTGGCCGGCGCTATCGGCCCAATGGAGATCCGTCGCGACGCGATTGGCACCCCGCAACTGATGCCGCAGTACTTCGGTGTCCTCCCAGAGCACCGCGGTGAAGGCCTGGGAAGGCTGCTGTGGCGGGCGGCTATGCACTGGGGCCAGACCAATGGGGCCGCATATCAGCTCCTCCAAACGGAGGTCGGTGGCCCGTCGGATCGCCTCTGTCGGTCCGAAGGACTGACCTCGCTCGGCTTCATCCACTGGCAGTCCGCTTGAACTCACTGCTGTGCAACCGAGCCCCGGGCGTCGTCGACCGGGCCCGGTCATCGTCGGTGGAGATCCGAGCGTGACGCGGCCGCTTTCGTTGGGTGCGGCCGGTAAAATTGTGTATACCTCCCGTGAGTGTGACGAGGAGGAATGGATGGATCGCCAGTACGTGGGAGTCGCTGATGCGGCTACATATCTCGACATGACCGAGCGCTGGATGTATCGAAGAGTCCCAACGGCATGGCATCCCCAGGTACTACTTCGGCGGTAAGTTGAAGTTCAAGATCGCGGATCTTGATCGATGGGCACAGCAACAGAAGGTTGCGTAAAGGGCCGGGCGCAAGCCCGGCCCTTTCGTGTTCACAGGCCGTCGTTGAGGATCCGAGCGGCTCGGCCGATCGACGCCGGCATGAGGTGGCGGTAGATCTTGAAGGTCATGTTGATGTTCTTGTGCCCCATCCACTCCGCAACGTCCGTGATGGGTATGCCCCTGGAGAGACAGTTGGACGCGAAGTAGTGGCGCAGAGAGTAGGTCGTCAGCTTCCTCGTGATGCCGGCCCTCTTCTTCGCAACGTTCCACTGGTATTCGAGCGTGGTGTGTGCCCAATGGGCAGACCGCTGGGTTCGGAGAAGGTACCCGTCCGCAGACACGCCGTGGTCCTTCTCGTACCGCAGGAGTGACTCGCGCACCGTCCAGGGCATCGGAGTTTCGCGAAATTCTCCAGGCTTGCGGTGCTTGAGGCGTGACCGCTCGCGCGTCTTTCCCTCGATCTGCTCGGTGATTCGGTAGACGTCGTCCGCGACCATCCGCTCCGTGTGGGCTGCGTAGGCTTCTCCGTTGCGGAGACCGCAACCGGACATCAGGTCCATGATGACGACGAGGCCGTCGTTGGCGACAGCCTTGAGGGCATGGATCTCGTCCAGCGCCGGAATGGTGATCTTCCGAGGGATGTACTCGGGCGGCATAACCCCGTCGAAAGGGTCCTCGGTGATGCCTCCCCGGCGACGCGCGTCGAGAAGGATCTTCTTGAGCGTGTCGAAGGAGTTCTGCTGCGCGGCCAGGCCGACGGAACGTTCCTCCATCGACATGATGAAGTCTTCGACGACGGTCGACGTGAAGGTATTCATCCGGCGGGATTCCAGAACCGGAAGAATATGGCTGTTCAGGACCTGATTGACCGTGCGGACACTGCCGGAAGCGTAGTGTCGCTGTCGGGTGAGCCACGTGGACGCGTACGGCCCGAAGCGTTGCTTTCCGATCTCGCGTTTGAGGTCAGCCTGCTGGCGCGGGGTGTTGATCTTCTCGTTGTAGACCTTGGTGAGTCGCTCGATCGCAGATTGCTGCGTCGAGTACCCCGTCTCCTCGCGCTGGCGGCCCGTTGCATCGCGGTAGCGAATGGCGTAAGGGTGGGGGCATCGGGTCTGGCGGGAACAGGCGCAGAGCTTGAAGCAGCTGCCCATCCCACGGATGAGTTGGGTCGCCAACGTGCACGTCTCCTGACTCATGCTGGGAGTTTGCTGACCAACGAGCCCTCAGCATGGTCGTGACCTGCGGCCGCACCAAATTACGAGACGTTGATGAGCATCCTCATGGGTACCTCCTGGCGAGAGTGGCGGAGCCCTGTAGTCGGCAGTATCGACCTTGCGGCGCTGAAGGTCACGTGTGCGGCGACGTCCCGGTCCGCGCGTCTAGGCGGTCCGGGTGTGCGTGGTCAGGCCGGTGAGGACCAGGGTGAGCCAGCGGTCGCGGGTGGCGGCCGGCTGGTCGGTGGGGGCGGTATTGAAGAGCAGGTAGATGTCGTCGACGGTGACGTCCTGATGGATGTCGCCGTCGGCCTGTCCCGCCTGGATCAGGGCGGCCAGCGCGGTGGTCGCGCGGACTTCGATGTCGCCGAGGGCCAGGTCCGCGCCGAGCGTGTGGGCGGCGGCCTTGACGGCGCGGTTGGTGGCGGTGGCCTCGATGACGTGGGCGAGGAACGCGGTGATCTCGTCCATGGCGCGCGCGCCGGAGGCGAGACGTTCGCGGGCGGCCTCCGCGACCTCGGCGACATGGCCGAGGTACTCCTGGATGACCGCGCTGACCAGGTCGTTCTTGGTGGGGAAGTGCCGGTAGAGGGTGCCCACGGCCACGCCCGCCGCGGCGGCGATCTGGTCCATCCCGGCATCGGGTCCGTGCAGGGTGATCTGCTCGCGGGCGGCTTCGAGGATCTTCTTGCGGTTGCGGACGGCGTCGGCGCGGGGCGCTCGGGACTGTGCCATGGCTCTCCTGCGGGTGGACTTGCAATAACGTGAACCGGGGTTCAGGATAAATAGTGAACCCAAGTTCATCTTACTCTCGCAAGGACCGGCCATGACCACCAAGACCGCTCTCGTCACCGGCGCCTCGTCCGGCATCGGTGAGGCCACCGCCCTGAAGCTCCAGTCCCTCGGCTACACCGTCTACGGCGCCGCCCGCCGCACCGACCGCCTCCAGACCCTGGCCGGCCAGGGCGTCCGCCCGCTGGCCATGGACGTCACCGACGACGACTCCATGCGGGCCGGCATCGACCGGATCGTCGCCGAGACCGGCCGCATCGACGTCCTCGTCAACAACGCCGGGTACGGTTCCTACGGCGCCATCGAGGACGTACCGATGGACGAGGCCCGCCGCCAGTTCGAGGTCAACGTCTTCGGCGCCATGCGCCTGGCCCAGCTGGCCCTGCCGCACATGCGCGCCCAGCGCTCCGGCACCATCGTCAACATCACGTCCATGGGCGGCAAGATCTACACCCCGCTCGGCGGCTGGTACCACGGCACCAAGTTCGCCCTCGAAGCCCTCAGCGACTGCCTGCGCCTGGAGGCCAGGCCGTTCGGCATCGACGTCGTCGTCATCGAGCCCGGCGGCATCGCCACCGAGTGGGGCGGCATCGCCGCCGACCAGCTGGAGAAGTCCTCCACCGCCGGCGCCTACGCCCGGCAGGCCGACGCCGTGGCCTCCTCGCTGCGCTCCGAGGCCAACGCCAAGCGCAACTCCCCGCCCCAGGTGATCGCCGACGCGATCGGCAAGGCCGTCACCGCCCGCCGTCCCAGGACCCGCTACGCCACCGGCTTCGGCGCCCGCCCGCTCATCGCCCTGCGGCGCCTCGTGTCCGACCGAGCCTTCGACACCGTCATCACCCGGGCCGTGGGCATGCCGAAGTGACCACCCGTGACCGGAGCCGGCACCGCCGGCCTCGCGCCACCTCACAGCCGGGACCGCCCTGAGCGGGGGCCGTCCCACCGCGCCGGATCCGTGGGGACGGGACCGGCGCACCACCCCGGCCCGGCGGCCGGACCCCACCCCCTACGGTCCGCCGCCGGGCCCGGGAGCCTCCCCCTCACCACATCTCTCTCCGTCCTGAAGTCCTGAAGTCCCGAAGTGGGTACCCCCATGTCTGAAACAGCCCGGAAGACCCCCGGCGTCCCGGACGCCAACCGCTGGAAGGCCCTGGCCTTCATCGCGCTGGCCCAGCTGATGGTCGTCCTCGACGCGACCATCGTGAACATCGCCCTGCCCTCCGCCCAGACCGACCTGGGCATCTCCGACGGCAACCGGCAGTGGATCGTCACCGCCTATGCCCTCGCCTTCGGCGGCCTGCTGCTCTTCGGCGGACGGATCGCCGACCTGTGGGGCCGCAAGCGCGCCTTCGTCACCGGCCTGACCGGCTTCGCCGCGGCTTCCGCGCTCGGCGGCGCGGCCACCAACGAGGCGATGATGTTCGGCGCCCGCGCCCTCCAGGGCGTCTTCGGCGCCCTGCTCGCGCCCGCCGCGCTCTCCCTGCTCGCCGTGATGTTCACGGACGCCAAGGAGAGGGCCAGGGCGTTCGGCATCTACGGCGCGATCGCCGGTGGCGGCGGTGCCGTAGGTCTGATCCTCGGCGGTGTGCTGACCGAGTACCTGGACTGGCGCTGGACGTTCTTCGTCAACATCCCCTTCGCGATCGTCGCCGCCCTCGGCGCGTACTTCGTCATCCGTGAGCCGGAGGGCGGCCGCAATCGCTCCGCGCTCGACATCCCGGGCGTCGTCCTGTCCACGCTGGGCCTGGTCGCGCTGGTCTACGGCTTCACCCGCGCCGAATCCAGCGGCTGGGGCGACTCCCTGACGATCGGCATATTCGTCGCGTCGGCGGTGCTGCTGCTCGCGTTCGTGGTGACCGAGGCCAGGGTGAAGGCCCCGCTGCTGCCGCTGCGCGTGGTGACCGACCGCAACCGCGGTGGCATCTATCTCTCGCTCGGTATCGCGATCATCGCGATGTTCGGCACGTTCCTGTTCCTGACCTATTACCTCCAGATCGTGAAGGGCTACTCGCCGATCGAGACCGGGTTCGCCTTCCTGCCGATGATCGTCGGCATGATGATCGGCTCGACCCAGATCGGTGCCCGCCTCATGACCCGGGTCCCCGCGCGGACGCTGATGGGCCCCGGCTTCCTGGTCGCCGCCGTCGGCATGTTCCTGCTGACCCGGCTGGAGATCGGCTCGTCGTACACGGGGCTGATCCTGCCGTCGATGCTGCTGCTCGGTCTCGGCATGGGTACGGCGTTCATGCCGGCCATGTCCCTGGCCACGCTCGGCGTCGAGCCGCGGGACGCCGGTGTCGCCTCCGCGATGGTCAACACCTCGCAGCAGGTGGGCGGCGCGATCGGCACCGCCCTGCTGAACACGATCGCCGCGTCGGCCACGACCAGCTACATCGCCGATCACATCGGCTCCGCGAACTCCCGCTCCCAGCAGCAGCTGGTCCAGCTGGAGGGCATGGTGCACGGCTACACCAACGCCGTCTGGTTCGCCGTCGGCATGCTGGTCCTCGCCGCGGGCATCGTCGTGACCCTGGTCAACGCCGGCTCACCGGGCACGGGTTCGGTGGCGGCCTCCGGCGACGGCGCGGAGGACGAGGTGCCGGTCCCGGTCATCACGCACTGACCACCGCCGATGGCCTCGCGCGATGCCGTGTCACGCGGCGCGCAGGGTGGCGATGATCCGTGGGTGGCCGTCGATCGTCGTCATCGTGGTGTCGCCGGTCTCGGTCAGCCGGGCCCACTCGGCGAGCCGGGCGAGCGTCCGGGGGCCGAAACCCCAGTAGTGCACGTCGTCGCCGGGGTTGGCCTCGCCGGCCGAGAGGACCTGGATGGCCGGGGTGTCCTCGTGGCCCTCCGGCACGCCGTAGGTCTCCAGCAGGATCCGGCCCTCGGGGCGCAGCAGATTGCGCAGCACCTGGAGCATGCCCAGGGGGTTCGGCACCCGGTGCAGCATCCCGCAGCAGTAGATGAAGTCGAACCGCTCCTTCGGGGTGACCACCAGGTCGAGGGCGTTGGCGCGCAGATAGTCGACGGAGGAGCCCAACAGCCCCTTCATCGCCCGGAATCCGGCGCCGCCGGCGATCTCGATGCCCCACCGGCCGCGGACCATGTGGCAGTACTGCTCGTTGTCCACGGCCAGCACCCGGGCCGCGCCGCGGGCCTCGGCGAGGAAGGCGTAGAAGCCGTCGCAGGTGCCGACGTCCAGGACGTCCAGACCGGTGAAGTCGGCCGGCAGGAACGGGATGCGGTAGCGGTGGTCGCGGGCGAGACCCGGGGTGTAGAGCCCGGCCCGCTTGTTGAGGGCGAAGGTGTGGAACCAGATCGGGACGGTGTCCAGCACTTCATGACAGGCCGTCACCGGCGCCTCGACCGGCAGGAGATCGGCGACCTCCCGTTCCGCCTCGGTGACTTCGAAGGTGACTTGAGTGGTCATGAGATCTCGGCCTCCAGTACGAGCAGGCTGGAGTCGCCGAGCCGCTCGCCGTCGTCGGGGACGGCGTACATGCGCAGTCGGTCGTCCACCACCTCGATGTGCGTGGCGTTGAAGGTGACGACACGTCCGGCGGGGGACAGGACCGTCACCGGAACCTCGTGCTTGATGTCGCCCGTGGCCATGTCCAGCAGGGCGATCCCGCCGAGCTGGAAGACACCGCCGGAACCGTCCGGGTACTCGGCGATCCCCGTCCAGGACGCGAGGCCGTCAGCCATCTCCACGCAGTCCTGGAAGTCGACGTAATGGCTGCGCACGGGGACCTCGCGGTGCAGCGCGCCGTCCGAGGTCAGTTCGAGGATGCGCCGGCCGCCCCAGGTGATGCCGTACAGCTGCCCGGTGCCGGGATCGCGGGAGACGCCGCCGAGATGGTCGGGGTAGCGGAAGTCCTCCGTGACGTCACCGGTCACCGGGTCGATCCGGTACATGATCGACCGCGAGTCGGGGCGGTACTCGGCCGTCGGCACCCACACGTGCTCGCCGTCGAAGGTCAGGCCGCTGGGGTGGTAGATCGTGTCCTCGCCGAGCGTCCACTCGCGCAGCATCCGCCCTGTCGGGTCCATCTCGTAGAGGTGGCCGACGCCTTTGCCGGCGGTGCGGTCCGGGCCGCCGGGTTCGGGATGCTCGTGGCGGACGGTGGCTTCCAGGATCTCCGCGCTGCTGAGGAAGAAGTTCTCGCCGACGCGGTCGAGCCCCTGCGGGTGATGGCAGGCGAAGTCGAGGGGGATCCGGTCCACGGTGACCCATGGGGTGGCTCTGGTGAGCCGGGTGATCGCTTCATTGACGGTCAGCTGCACGCCCATGGGCCGCTCCTCGGACACCGTGCGGGCGTGGACGGCTCGCGTGGGCGGCCCTTCACCCGGTCGTGTGCGGTTCCCCCGGAGCAACGATCACAGCATGGACCGTGCCTGATCGCCACCGCGCCCGTGCCGCCGCGGCTACGTACGGTCACCCTTCGGCTTGCCGCGCTGGTCGGGTGTGCCGTGCGGCGGCGGGCTGAACGGCTGCGGCGAGGTCACCGGCGACACGGGCGAGCCCGCCCGGCCCGCCCGCTGCTCGGGGCGCAGCGCCCGCGGATCACCGTCGGTCGGTTCCGCACCGGCGTCCAGCTGCTCCAGCCGGGCCGTGAGCACCTCGGTCACGGGGAGACGGTCGCCGTGCGTGCGCTCGTAGGCGAGCAGGGTCTGTACGTCCTCCGAGCCGAGCGACCGTACGCGGCTCTCCAGGCCGCCGATGGGGAGGTGGTCGTAGTCGGGCAGAGGCAGGGTGTCGCGACCGGAGTCGGTCATGGAGCTCGCTCCCCTCTGTGCGATGCGTACGAGGTCCCAAACGTGCCCGGTGCGTACGCCGTGCGATCCGTGCACGCCCAGGTCGGTCAGCGGCCGCCGGGGCCGCCGCTGCCGAAGGAACCGCTGCTGCCCTCGGTCCACCGGGGCCGTTCCTTCTCCGGGCCCGTGCGGGTGGGGGAGTTGCCGAACGCGGGCGACTCGTGCGGGAGCACCCTGCGGTCGCCGCGGGGCACCTCGTCGGGCTCCCGGTTCTCCCGGATCTCACGGACCGGACCGCCCTCGGGCAGCCGCGGCTGCTCCTCGGGGGTCGGCGGCGGTGGCTCACGCCGGCGTATGCGAGCGCCCATCCAGAAGGCGCCGATCAGCATCGCCACGACCACGAGACCCGCGACGAGCAGCCCGATGCCGAGGGCGCCCCGGCCCGCGGCCACGTCCATCCATGCGGTAGTCATGGCACGCGAGTACCCCTGGCGTCCCGTGCGAACCAAACCGGAGAAACAGGCCGAAACCCTTGGGAGCGCGGGGTTTGACACGATCCACCACGGCTACCCGCCCGGTGTGACGACGACAACCCAGCAGGAGCTCTTCCGGTACCTGGAGGACCGCTTCGTCTGCGCACAGGCGTGCACCGAGTGCGCCCGGGCGTGTGCCCTGCGCGCGAGCCTCGTGGATCCGGACGGGACCGAGGAACAGGAACTCGTACGACGCAAGGGCATCATGTGCGCGGAGGTCTGCGACGCGACGTGCCGGGTGCTGTCCGAGCAGAACCGGCTGGACGAGAACGCCATCCGCGTCCAGCTGGAATGGTGCCGGACGGTGTGCCTGGAGTGCGCCCACGCCTTCGACGGCCGCCCCGGCGCCGAGGAGGGCGCGAAGGCCTGCCGCGACTGCGCCCAGGCCTGCACGGACTTCATGGCGACGCTGCGCTGAGCGCAGAACTGAGCGGCGTACGGCGTACTGAGCGGCGCACTGAGCGCTGAACTGAGCCCGGCGGAGGGGCCGATCGCCCTGAACCAGCCCTCGACACCGCGCCGAGCCCACCTCAGCCCAGCGCACGCCCCAGGCGTACGTTCCAGCGCCCCAGTCGGCCGCTGAGCTCGACGACCGTCAGTGGCGGGACGTCCGTGCGCCAGAACGCCGACTCCGGTGCGCCGAGGGCCCGTACGACCACCGCGCGCGCGAGTTCGGGCTCGGCCACGGCGATGACGCGCCCCGCGCCGTCGGCGACCGTGTCCAGCCACCGTCCGACTCGGTCGCACACCGCGCGCACCGACTCGCCGTCGTGCGGCGCCGACTCGGGGTCCGCGAGCCAACGGGCCAGTGACTCCGGCTCCTTGGCGCTCACGTCGGCCAAGGTCGAACCGCGCCAGCGCCCGGCGTCCAGGGCCGCCAGCGGTGCCGCGTCCTCGGCGCGCAGCCCGAGCGCGGCGGCCGTCTCCCGGCAGCGCACGGTGGGGGAGCAGACGACCAGGTCAGCTGCCGGGAGGGTGCCCGCGGCGGCCTCGGCGAGGCGGCGCCCGGAGGCGTCGAGAGAGCAGCCGTCGTCGAACCTGGCCTCCCGCAGCGCCTCCGTGATCGCGGGTGAGATCAACATCACTCGGCTGGTCATACGTCCCTTCCCCCGCTCAACAACCCCTCCAAGATCGGCATTTGACGGGCCGAACAGCCCTCCGGGAGCGCCCGGGGTGCTCCCATGCGCTCTTGGCCGCACCTCTCCCACGCGGTACCTTCTCGTGGATATCGACGACGGTTCGGTGGAAGCCGGTGGGATTCCGGCACGGTCGCGCCACTGTATGCCGGGAACGCCCTTCGGGTGCGGGCCGGGTGAGTCAGACCCGCCCCGTCGTCCTGTGCACCACCGAAACGGGACGCGAGTTCCCCCAGGAGGCTCCTGCCATGGCGCAGACCGTCGCCCAGCCGACCACCAGCTCCACCGCCGTACCCGCAAAGCTGCCGATCGGCGCCATCGCCCCCTGGGCGGTCTTCTTCGGCGTGCTGATGCTGGTCCTGCTCTACTTCGTCGGCGCCGAACAGGGCGCCACCTCCCTCATCTCCGGTGAGGGGGTCCACGAGTGGGTGCACGACGCCCGCCACCTGCTCGGCTTCCCCTGCCACTGACAGCGACGAGGAAGCACTTCCGCTCATGAACTCCGCAACTGTCAGAAACCTGTTGGTCCGCGGCATGCTCGCGGGCCTCGCCGCGGGTCTGGCCGCGCTCGTGGTCGCGTACTTCCTGGGTGAACCGAAGGTCGATCAGGCGATCGCCTTCGAGGAGTCCCACGCCCACGAGCACGGCGGCGAGGAACTCGTCAGCCGCACCCTGCAGTCCACCGCCGGCCTGTCCACCGGCGTCCTCGTCTACGGGGTCGCCTTCGGCGGTATCGCGGCGCTCGCGTACTGCTTCGCGCTCGGCCGGATCGGCCGCTTCGGGCCGCGCGCGAGCGCGCTGCTCCTGGCGGCCGCCGGACTGGGCTCCGTCTACGTCGTCCCGTTCCTGAAGTACCCGGCCAACCCGCCGGCCGTGGGCGACCCCGACACCCTCAACCAGCGCACCGCGCTGTTCTTCCTGATGATCGTGCTCAGCGTGCTGCTCACGGTCGGCGCGGTCATCCTGGGCAAGCGCCTCGCGCCCCGCCTGGGCAACTGGAACGCCACCCTCGCGGCGGGCGCGTTCTTCGTCCTCGTCGTCGGTCTGGCGTACGCCTTCCTGCCGTCGTTCAACGAGGTGCCGGAGCACTTCCCGGCCGCGCTGCTGTGGCAGTACCGGCTCGCCGCCCTCGCCGTCCAGGTGACCCTGTGGACCTCCTTCGGGCTGCTCTTCGGGCTGCTGGCGGAGCGGCTGCTGGTCCCCAGGGCGGCCAAGGAGACGGCGGGCGCGGCGCGGCCGACTCCCGTCGCCCACTGAGCGGTTCGCGCGTCACCTCACCACGAAAGGGCCCCTGGTACGCCAGGGGCCCTTTCGCGTGCCCTCGCCCGGTCTCTTCGTACGCCCTCACCATTCCCAATTTCTGAAACACGTTCTACCGTGTGCGCCGACAGGACCGGTCCCGGGGAGCCTGGAGGCGCCGTGCATCTCGAATACACGCCCGAGCAGCAGCGGCTGCGCACCGAACTGCGCGCCTACTTCGCCCAGTTGGTCCCGGAGGACGCGCACGCCCGGCACGGCGACAAACGGGAGCAGAAGCGCTTCTACCGCGACATCATCCGACGGCTCGGCGCGGACCGCTGGCTCGGCGTGGGCTGGCCCGAGGAGTACGGCGGCCGGGGCCTGAGCGCGATCGAGCAGTTCATCTTCTTCGACGAGGCCGCCCAGGCCGGAGTGCCGCTGCCGCTCATGGCGCTGAACACCGTCGGCCCGACGATCATGCAGTACGGCACGGACGAGCAGAAGGCGTACTTCCTGCCGAAGATCCTCTCCGGCGAGATCGACTTCGCGATCGGCTACAGCGAGCCCGACGCGGGCACCGACCTCGCCTCCCTGAAGACGCGCGCGGTACGGGACGGCGACGAGTACGTCGTCAACGGCCAGAAGATCTGGACGACCAACGGCGACACCGCGGACTGGGTGTGGCTCGCGACCCGCACCGACCCGGACGCCCCGCCCCACAAGGGCATCACCATGCTCCTGGTGCCGACCACCGACCCCGGCTACTCCTGCACCGTCATCAACACCCTCGCCGGACACGACACCACGGCCAGCTACTACGAGGACATCCGCGTCCCCGTCACCCGCCGCGTCGGCGCCGAGAACCAGGGCTGGCGCCTGATCACCAACCAGCTCAACCACGAACGCGTCACCCTCGCCGCCCACGGCACCATGGCGATCCGCGCCCTCCACGACGTCCAGCGCTGGGCCACCGAGACCAAACTCACCGACGGCCGCCGCGTCGTCGACCTCCCCTGGGTACGCCGCCGCCTCGCCCGCACCCACACCCGCCTCGAAGCCCTCAAACTCCTCAACTGGCAGATGGTCAGCGCCGTCCAGGACGGCACCCTCACCCCGCAGGACGCCTCCGCGGTCAAGGTGTACGGCTCCGAGGCCCGCCGCGACGCCTACGCCTGGCTCATGGAGATCGTGGGAGCTGCGGGCGCCCTCAAGGAGGGCTCGGCGGGCACCGTCCTCCACGGCGAGCTGGAGCGAGGCTACCGCTCGGCCGTCATCTTCACCTTCGGCGGCGGCAACAACGAGATCCAGCGCGAGATCATCTCGTGGATCGGTCTGGGGATGCCGCGGGTACGGCGTTAGCCTGCGGATGTGGCAGGCTTCGAACCGGACTTCTACAACAATGTCGTGACCGTGGCGGTCGTACTGCTCTTCACCAAACTGGTGACGCACCGGTCGGGGAAGAAGCGCGCCACGTATGGCGGTCCCTGGCTCTGGTGGGTGCTGCACGCGGTGAGCACGGCCAGCGCCGCGGCGGCCGTGGTCGTCGGCCTCGTCGCCGTCCACTACCGCGACGACTCGTTCGGCCAGCGCTACGCGGCCTGGACCCTGCTGGGCGTCTCGTTCGCGATTCTGGTCATCGACGTCCTGGTCGAGGACCTTCCGCTGGGACAGGGCGGAGGTGGCACGAATGGCTGACGCCGACCCGGGGCTGTTCACGCCGAAGTCGGTCACCTGGCAGATGCACGGCGACCCCATGATGTGGGTCGCCGGCGTCCGCGCGCTCTATCTCCAGGCCCTGCACCCGCGAGCGGTGCGCGGCGTCATGCAGAACTCGGACTTCCGCCAGGACGCCTGGGGCCGCCTCCTGCGCACCGCGAACTTCGTCGGCACCATCACGTACGGCACCACCGAGGCGGCGGAGAAGGCGGGCGCGCGGGTCCGGAAGATCCACACCATGCTGTCGGCCGTCGACCCGGACACGGGGGAGCGGTACGGCGTCGACGAACCCGAGCTGCTGCTGTGGGTGCACTGCGCCGAGATCGACTCCTATCTGCACGTCGCGCGCCGCTCCGGATTCCACCTCACCGACGCGCTGGCCGACCGCTACATCGCCGAACACCGCGTCAGCGCCCGTCTGGTGGGCCTCGACCCGGACGCCGTACCCGCCGACCAGGCCGAGATGGCCGCCTACTTCGAGAAGGTGCGTCCCGAACTCGCCGTCGGACCCGAGGCACGCGCGGTGGACGACTTCCTGCTCCGCCCGCCGACGCACCCCCTGCTCATCCCGGCGCGCGAGGTGCTGTGGCGGCGCGTGGCACAACTGGCGTACGCCGCTCTGCCGCCGTACGCCCACGAGCTGTACGGCAGACCGGCCCCGAAACCCGCCACCGTCACCCGCCAGTTGCGTGCCACGGGCACCCTGTTGCGCTGTGTTCCCGCACGTCTTCGCTGGCAACTCCCGCCCAAACACATCATCCGGGCCATGTCACGGCTCGGCCCCGGCTCGCGGCCCGCACCATACAAAGTGGGTAGATAGCTCGCCATACTGGACGGGCCAGGGGCGGGGCGAGACCATCGGGGGCGATCGCAGCAGATGGGGGACAGCAAGCTGATCCAGGGCCGGTACCGGCTGCTCGACCTGATCGGGCGCGGCGGCATGGGCGAGGTGTGGCGGGCACGCGACGAGTCGCTGGGCCGTCATGTAGCCGTGAAGTGCCTCAAGCCGCTGGGCCCGTCCCACGACCAGTCCTTCACCCGGGTGCTGCGCGAGAGGTTCCGCAGAGAGGCCCGGGTGGCCGCCGCCCTCCAGCACCGCGGAGTCACCGTCGTCCATGACTTCGGGGAGTCCGACGGAATCCTGTATCTCGTCATGGAGTTGCTGGAGGGCCGCAACCTCAGCCAGCTCCTGGAGGACAACAAACACCATCCGCTGCCCGTCGCGGACGTCGTCGAGATCGCCGACCAGGTCTCCGCCGCCCTCGCCTACACCCACCAACAGGGCATCGTGCACCGCGACCTGAAGCCCGCGAACATCATGCGGCTCACCGACGGCACAGTGAAGATCTGCGACTTCGGCATCGCCCGGCTCGGCCACGACATCGGCTTCACCTCCCGGCTCACCGGCACCGGCATCGCCATGGGCACCCCGCACTACATGTCGCCGGAGCAGATCGGCGGCTCCGAGGTGGACCAGCGCAGCGACCTCTACTCGCTGGGGTGCGTGCTGTACGAGATCGCCACCGGGGTACCGCCGTTCGACCTGGAGGACGCGTGGGCGATCCTCGTCGGCCACCGGGACACCCCGCCCCGGCCGCCGCGCAGCCACCGCGCCGAGGTGCCCGAGTACTTCGAGAAGATCATCCTGGACCTGCTGGCCAAGACGCCCGAGCAACGTCCGCGCGACGCCCGAGAGTTGGGGCGCCGGATCAGCATGGGGCGGACGACACCGACGTACGTGCCCACCGTGGTGACCCCTCAGCCGACGTTCCGGCCCGAGCCGACCGCGCGCGAGGCCCGGCTGCCGTCCTGGACCCGCGGGATGACCACCGGTCACAAGGCCACCGGCGCCGGTCTCGGCGGCACGCCGCCGGACGCCGGGGCCGGGCTCACCGGCGAGTGGATCCCCCGGGACGCGACCGGCCGGCAGATGGGCGAGCCCGCCCCGGACGGACCGGCCGCCCCCGACCCGGAGTCGCTCACCGCCCTGGCCGGACGGCACAACGCCGGCCTCAGCCTGGGACGCCTTGGCCGCTGGGCGGAGGCCGGCGAGGTGCACCGGGCCGTCGCCGCCGAGCGCGAGCACCTCCTCGGCCCCGACCACCCGGACACCCTCGCAAGCCGCTACGAGGTCGCCTTCACCCTCAGCCGCACCGGCCGCGCCGCCGACGCCCTGCGCGAGTACAAGCACGTCGCCCGCAGCCGCAGCCTCTCGCTCGGCCCGGACCACGCCGACACCCTCGCCGCCCGCCAGGAAATGGCGTACGTACTCGGCCAGTTGGGCCGCCACTTCGACGCCCACCAGGTCTATACGTCCGTCCTCGCCGCCCGCGCGCGCACCATGGGCCCCGACCACCCCGACACCCTGCGCTGCCGCCACAACCTCGCCTTCAACCTCAGCCGCCTCGGACGCCTGGAGGACTCGTACCGCATGGCCCACGACGTGGCGGCGGCCCGCGCCCGGGTCCTCGGCGCCGGCCACCCCGACACGCTGGTCACCCGCTACGAAGTCGCCTACGCATTGGGCCAGTTGGGCCGCTGGCCGGAGGCGTTGCAGACCTACCACGAGGTCGCAGAGGCCCGCGCCCAGGCCCTCGGCCCCGATCACCCCGACACCCTCGCCGCCCGCTACGAGGTCGGCATCAGCCTCGGCCGGCTCGGCCGCAGCGCGGAGGCGCTCCAGCTCTACCGCGACCTCATCGACGACCGCACCCGTGTCCACGGCCCCGCCCACCCCGAGACGCTCCGCGCCCGCCACGGCCTCGGCGTGAACCTCGGCCGCCTCGGCCGCTGGGAGGAGGCCCTCGCCGAGTCCCGGGACGT
Source organism: Streptomyces sp. NPDC046909 (assembly GCF_040644695.1). Lineage (NCBI taxonomy): Bacteria > Bacillati > Actinomycetota > Actinomycetes > Kitasatosporales > Streptomycetaceae > Streptomyces > Streptomyces sp. NPDC046909. The sequence goes on from NZ_JBEYXC010000006.1 coordinate 440,197, forward strand.
CTGCGCCATCCGCGAGCGCGTCCTGGGGCCCGAGCACCCCGACACCCTGGTCAGCCGCCGCGAGGTCGCCGTCGGCCTCGGCTGGCTGGGCCGCTGGGCCGACGCCCTCACCGAGTACCGCAGGGTCGCCACCGCCCGCGAACGCGTCCTCGGCGCCGGCCACCCCGACACCCTCGCCAGCCGCAACGACGAGGCCCACTGCCTGGAGCAGCTGGGGCGGGGCGCCGAGGCGGTGGAGCTGTACCGGAGGGTGGCGGTGCTGCGCCAGCAGCGGGCGTCGGGCGGCCCCTGACAGAGCCCGCGCGCCCCCTGGGTCCGCTGACCCCGTCGCCGTACACCCCTGGCCGCTGACGATCATCACGTGTTACGAAGAGGCATGCCTGCACTCGTTGGACACACGTACGACGCCGTCATCGTCGGTGGCGGTCACAACGGCCTCGTCGCCGCCGCCTACCTGGCCCGGGCCGGACGCTCCGTCCTGGTCCTGGAGCGCCTGGACCACACTGGCGGCGCCGCGATCTCCACCCGGCCCTTCGCCGGTGTCGACGCACGGCTGTCGCGCTACTCGTACCTGGTCAGCCTGCTGCCGAAGAAGATCGTCCGGGATCTCGGCCTGACCTTCCGGGTCCGCAAGCGCACCATCTCGTCGTACACCCCCGTCGACCGCGACGGGCACTCCACCGGGCTCCTCGTGGGCGGCGGCGAGCGACGCACCCGCGAGGCCTTCGCGCGGCTGACGGGCGGCGAGCGCGAGTACGAGGCCTGGCAGCGGTTCTACGGCATGACGGGCCGGATCGCCGAACGGATCTTCCCGACCCTCACCGAACCCCTGCCCACCCGCGACGAGCTGCGCCGCCGGGTGGACGACGAGGAAGCCTGGCGGGCGCTGTTCGAGGAACCGATCGGCGTCACCGTGGAGGACCGTTTCGCCGACGACCTGGTGCGCGGTGTGGTCCTCACGGACGCCCTGATCGGCACCTTCGCCGACGCCCACGACCCCTCGCTCAAGCAGAACCGCTGCTTCCTCTACCACGTCATCGGCGGCGGCACCGGCGACTGGGACGTCCCCGTCGGCGGCATGGGCGCCCTCACCGACGCCCTCGCCGCCGCCGCGCGCGACGCCGGAGCCGTCATCGCCACCGGGCACGAGGCGGTACGGATCGCCACGGACGGCCGTACGGCGGAGGTCGCCTATCGCACCGCCGAGGGCGAGGGCGTCGTCGCCGCCGCGCACGTCCTCGTCAACGCCTCCCCACAGGCCCTGGCCGACCTGACCGGCGACGCGCATCCGGCCCCCGCCGAGGGCGCCCAGCTCAAGGTGAACATGCTGCTCAAGCGGCTGCCCAAGCTCCGGGACAGCGCCGTCGATCCGCGCGAGGCGTTCTCCGGAACCTTCCACATCGCCGAGGGCTACGAGCAGCTCGCCGTCGCCCACGCCCAGGCCGCGGCGGGGTCCCTGCCCTCCGCGCCCCCGTCCGAGATCTACTGTCACTCACTGACCGACCCCACGATCCTGGGAGAGGACCTCGTCGAGCAGGGCTACCAGACCCTGACCCTGTTCGGACTCCACACCCCGGCCCGGCTCTTCGACCGGGACAACGACTCCGTACGGGACGAGCTGCTGAAGGCGACCCTCGCCCAACTCGACGCCCACCTCGACGAGCCGATCGCCGACTGCCTGGCCGTCGACGCCGACGGCTCGCCCTGCATCGAGGCGAAGACACCGCTCGACCTGGAGCGGGATCTGCGGCTGCCCGGGGGGAACATCTTCCATCGGGATCTGTCCTGGCCCTACGCCCAGGAGGGGACCGGGCGTTGGGGTGTGGAGACGCGGCACGGGAACGTGCTGTTGTGCGGGGCGGGTGCGGTGCGGGGTGGTGGGGTGAGCGGGGTGCCGGGGCACAATGCGGCGATGGCGGTGTTGGGAGAGCGCGCCTAGAGAGGAACCGCCCCTTCAGTCGGCTGAGCTCGTCCAGCCCACCGCCGTCAGCCGCGCGGCGTCCGCTGGGCGGGCCTCGTCGAACAGGACGTCGGCGGCCGTCACCACGCGCAGGCCGTCCACATACGCCCCTCGGCCCACGTACAGGCGGTCCGTCGCGTAGCGCCAGCGCAGGGTCAGCTGCCGGTGTGCCGGAAGGTCGGCCCTGAGCCGGTGCCACACCCGGCCCGACCAGCCGGTGAGCGTGCCCGACGGATGGTCCTCGTCCGGGCGTGTGGTCGTGAACGGGACCGGCTGCCACGTCGCCCCGCCGTCCGAGGTGGCCTCCAACGCCAGGACATCCGCCTGCGGTTCGGTGTCCCACCACAGGGAGCATCGCAGCTCGGCGGTGCCGGAGGACGTGTCCAGGGCCGGGAGTGCGAGGGTGGCCGTCGTGGCGCTCGCCATGCCCGAGAACCACGCCGTACGGCCGCGCGCCGGGCGGACCGGGACCGCGCGGGCAAGGTTGTTCGCGGCGGCCACCCGGGGCGCGGAGCCGGAGCGCCAACTTCGCACCGGATGCACCGAGTTGCCGAGCACGATCAGGAAGGAGTCGGTCGTCGGGTCGAGGACCAGGGAGGTGCCGGTGAAGCCGGTGTGGCCCGCGGTGTGGGGTGTGGCCATCGCGCCCATGTACCAGTGCTGGTAGAGCTCGAAGCCGAGGCCGTGTTCGTCGCCGGGGAAGGCGGTGTTGAAGTCCGTGAACATGAGGTCCACCGACTCCCGGGTGAGGATGCGGGCCCGGCCGTAGGAGCCGCCGTTGAGGAGTGTCCGGCCGAGGATCGCCAGGTCCCAGGCGCGGGAGAAGATGCCCGCGTGGCCCGCGACCCCGCCGAGGCTGAAGGCGTTCTCGTCGTGCACCTCGCCCCGGACGAGGCCCCGGTCGAGGCCGGACCACGGCTTCCGGGCGTCCTCTGTCGCCGCGATCACCGGTTTCCAGGACGCGGGTGGGTTGTAGCGGGTGCGGCGCATGCCGAGCGGGTCCGTGATCTCCTCGCGGAGGAGCGTGTCCAGTGTGCGGCCGGTGATTCTCTCCAGGACCAGCTGGAGGGATATCAAGTTCAGGTCGGAGTACAGGTATTTGGTGCCCGGTGCGTTGAGCGGTGCCTCGTTCCAGATGAGGTGGAGCTTCTCCTCGTACGTCGGTGCGTTGTACAGCGGGATCCAGGCGCGGAACCCCGAGGTGTGGGTGAGGAGTTGGCGGATGGTGATGTCCTGCTTGCCCGCCGCGCCGAACTCCGGGAGGTACGAGGCGACCGTGCCCTCCAGCGCCAGCGCGCCGCGTTCGAGCTGCTGCACGGCCAGGATCGAGGTGAACAGTTTGGAGACCGAGGCCAGGTCGAAGACGGTGTCCTCGGTCATGGGTATCCGGTCGGCGGCCGGGAGTTCGACACCGGTGTCGGTCTTCTCGTCGTACGCCGAGTAGCGCACCGCCATGCCGATCGGCTGGTGCAGGGCCACGGTGCCGCCGCGTCCGGCGAGGAGCACGGCGCCCGCGTACCAGGGGTGTCTGGGGGAGGGGCCGAGGAAGGCCTCGGCGTCGGTGACGAGTTGGCGGAGGTGGGCGGGGAGGAGGCCTGCCTGCTCCGGGGTGCCGTGGTGCAGCGGCGCCCTGCTGCCGCCGGTGTTGGAGGCGGCGGCCGGCCCTGCGGGGAACGGGGCGATGGCGAGTGCGCCCCCCAGTGCGAGGGCTCTTCGGGTGAGCTGACGGCGGGTCATGGGGGCGGACACCTCATCAGTCATCGTCGAACTCTAACCCTGACAACAGATCTGACGGAGCATCAGAAAACCCCTTCCGTCCTCCGGGGGACTGCGGCATCCTGCGGCCATGCAGACGGAGTTGAGCAGGAAACTGGGAATCGAGCACGCCATCTTCGGCTTCACGCCGTTCCCCGCCGTCGCCGCGGCCATCAGCCGGGCCGGCGGTTTCGGAGTGCTCGGCGCGGTCCGCTACACAGCCCCCGACGACCTCAAGCGCGACCTCGACTGGATCGAGGCGCATGTCGAGGGCCGGCCCTACGGCCTGGACGTCGTCATGCCCGCGAAGAAGGTCGAGGGGGTGACCGAGGCCGACGTAGAGGCGATGATCCCCGAAGGGCACCGGCAGTTCGTCCAGGACACCCTCGCCAAGTACGGGGTGCCCGAGCTGGCCGAGGGGGAGGCGTCCGGCTGGCGGATCACCGGCTGGATGGAGCAGGTCGCGCGCACCCAGCTCGACGTCGCCTTCGACTATCCGATCCGGCTGCTCGCCAACGCCCTCGGCTCACCGCCCGCGGACGTCGTCGAACGCGCCCATGAGAACGGCGTGCTCGTCGCCGCCCTCGCGGGCAGCGCCCGGCACGCCGTCAAGCACCAGGAGGGCGGCATCGACATCGTGGTCGCCCAGGGGTACGAGGCCGGCGGCCACACCGGTGAGATCGCCTCCATGGTGCTGACCCCCGAAGTCGTGGACGCGGTGGACCCGTTGCCGGTCCTCGCGGCGGGCGGGATCGGCAGCGGACAGCAGGTGGCGGCCGCGTTCGCGCTGGGCGCCCAGGGGGTGTGGCTGGGCTCGCTGTGGCTCACCTGCACCGAGGCCGAGCTGACCTCGTCCGCGGTGACCCGGAAACTGCTCGCCGCCGGGTCCGGCGACACCGTCCGCTCCCGCGCCCTGACCGGGAAACCCGCACGCCAGCTGCGCACCGAGTGGACGGACGCCTGGGACGACCCCGACGGCCCCGGCACCCTCCCCATGCCGCTCCAGGGCCTGCTCGTCGCCGAGGCCCTCACCCGCATCCAGAAGTACGAGGTCCAGCCCCTGCTCGGCACCCCCGTCGGACAGGTCGTGGGCCGGATGAACAGCGAACGCAGCGTCCAGGCGGTCTTCGACGACCTCACCCGCGGCTTCGAGCGGGCCGTCGACCGCGTCAACCGCATCGCCGGAAGGAGCGGCCAGTGACGAGCACACCCCCCACGGGCTTCTGGGCCCAGGCCACCGCGGACCCCGACCGCACCGTCCTCATCGCCCCCGACGGCGAGGAATGGACCGCGGGCCGCCTGCACACCGCCGCCAACCGCCTCGTCCACGGACTGCGCGCGGCCGGCCTGGAACGCGGCGACGCCTTCGCTGTCGTCCTGCCCAACGGCGTCGAGTTCTTCACCGCCCATCTCGCCGCCACCCAGGCCGGGTTCTACCTCGTCCCCGTCAACCACCACTTCGTCGGCCCGGAGATCGCCTGGATCGTCGCCGACTCCGGCGCCAAGGTGTTCCTCGCCCACGAACGCTTCGCCGGACCCGCCCGCCAGGCCGCCGACGAGGCCGGCCTCCCCGCCGGCCACCGGTACGCGATCGGCGAGATCGAGGGCTTTCGCCCGTACGCCGAACTCCTCGACGGACAACCGGAGTCGGCGCCCGCGGACCGAGAACTCGGCTGGGTCATGAACTACACCTCCGGCACCACGGGCCGCCCCCGGGGCATCCGCCGCCCGCTGCCCGGCAAGCTCCCCGAGGAGGCCTACCTCGGCGGCTTCCTCGGCATCTTCGGCATCAAGCCGTACGACGACAACGTCCACCTGGTCTGCTCACCGCTGTACCACACGGCGGTGCTCCAGTTCGCGAGCGCGTCCCTGCACATCGGCCACCGGCTGGTGCTGATGGACAAGTGGACCCCCGAGGAGATGCTCCGGCTGATCGACCGGGAGAAGTGCACCCACACGCACATGGTCCCGACCCAGTTCCACCGTCTGCTGGCCCTGCCGGAGGACGTCAAGGCGCGCTACGACGTCTCCGCCATGCGGCACGCCATCCACGGCGCCGCCCCCTGCCCCGACCATGTGAAGCGGGCGATGCTCGACTGGTGGGGACCGTGCGTCGAGGAGTACTACGCGGCCAGCGAGGGCGGCGGCGCCTTCGCCACCGCGGAGGACTGGCTGAAGAAGCCGGGAACCGTCGGAAAGGCCTGGCCGATCAGCGAGTTGGCCATATTCGACGACGACGGCAACCGGCTCCCGCCCGGAGAACTCGGCACGGTCTACCTGAAGATGAACACCGGCGGCTTCGCCTACCACAAGGACGAGACCAAGACGAGGAAGAACCGCATCGGCGACTTCTTCACCGTCGGCGACCTCGGCTACCTCGACGAGGACGGCTACCTCTTCCTCCGCGACCGCAAGATCGACATGATCATCTCGGGCGGGGTCAACATCTACCCCGCCGAGATCGAGTCCGTCCTGCTCCAGCACCCCGCCGTCGCCGACGCCGCCGCCTTCGGCATCCCCCACGACGACTGGGGCGAGGAGGTCAAGGCCGTCATCGAACCGGCCCCGGGCCACACCCCCGGACCGGCCCTGGCCACCGACCTCCTCACCCACTGCGCCGAACAGCTCGCCGGCTACAAATGCCCCAAGAGCGTCGACTTCATCACCGAGATGCCCCGGGACCCCAACGGCAAGCTGTACAAGCGGCGGTTGCGGGATCCGTACTGGGAAGGACGTACGCGTCCCCTTTGACCCATGCGCTGACTCATGTGACCCATGAGCCGGCCTATGAGCGCACCCGCACCACCTTCAGGCCCGGCGCCGACAGGATGTCCCTCTCGCAGAACCGGGACGTCACCCACCGCTCCTGGGAGTACAGCCGCGTCTGGTCGCTGTAATGGGGCGAGTTGGGGTTCGAGGACTGGGAGTACGTCAGGAGGGTGCGGGCCACCGGGCAGCGGCTGCCGTCCCAGCTCACGGCCTGGATGTAGCTGGAGCCGGTGGTCACCTCCGTGTAGCCCCCGTGGGCCGGGTCCCACACCGGCTCGACCTTGTTCCAGACGCCGAGGGACTCGGTGCCGCCGGAGACGGGGATGCGCTGACCGTTGCGTACGACGAACTGGGCGGCGCCGAGCGGGGAGTCGAGCGGGATGCCCGCCGTCCGCAACTCCGACACCGCGTCCGCCAGAGCCGTGGTGAAGGCGGGCGAGCCCGTGTTGAGGGTGTTCGGCGTGTGCACCGGATCGGCGGCCGAGAACGGCACCTTCCACAGCTGGGCCGAGGGGATCTTGCGCCACACGCGGTCGAAGAGGAGCGCCCCTCGGCTGTCGGTGTCGACCCTACGGTCCCACCCCGCGAGCACCGCACAGGCCTCGCTCACGTCAACGGCCTTGCCGTCACTGCCCGTTGCCGTACCGCCCGGAAGCGCCGCGCACGCCTTCGCCGCGTCGGACGCCGTCAGGTCGCCCGCGGGCACCCGGTTGGCGAACTGCTGCGCCTGGAGGTCCCGTACGGTCAGGCCGCCGCGCCGGGCCATCGCTGACACGTCCTCGACCGCGCCCCGGGTGCGGAGCGAGCGCTGTGTGCCGACGGTGCCGAAGATCCGCTCGTACCCCGTCAACGGCCGGTCGGCGTTGGCGAGCCAGGCGCTGTCGTTGGAGTTCTCGGCGTAGGGGGCGTCGGTCAGGGTCGGCATCTTCGCCGGGCCGAAGGTGCCCGGCTGTACGGCGTCCGGGTCGTCGCCGAGCGCGCAGTCGCCGCGGGAACCGTCGAGGACCGCCAGGCCCGCCGACGGGTAGCTCACCTTGCCGAGCGGGGTCGAGCAGCGCTGGGCCAGTTCGTCGGTGATCCGGGGGAGCACCTGGGACTGGGTGAACAGGGTGTGCCCGGCCGAGTCGGCGGCGACGGTGTTCACCCACGGCAGCCCCTGCGTCCGCTGGAGCGCGTCGAGGACGTCCGCCGTGCCGCGGGCCTTGCTGAAGCCGAGGGCGGTGTCGGAGGCGCGCAGGTTGGCGGCGTTGGGGTCGTTGAGGGCGTACGCCGTGGTGGTCGTCCACGGGAGGGGGACCGAGGCGCCGAACGAGGTGACGACCGGGCCGTACCGCGTCCACCACTGGGTCCGGGTCACCGGGGCGCCGTCCTTCACCTCGACCGTCACCGTGCGCCGGGTCATCCGCTCCGGCTGGCCGTCCACGAGGTAGGTGGTCGGGTCGGCCGGATCCAGCGTCAGCTGATGGAGGTTGAGGGGGACTCCGGTCGCGACGGTGTGGCTCCAGGCCACCTTCGCGTTGTGGCCTATGGAGATGGTCGCGGTACCGAGCAACGAGCCGCCGGACACGTCGAGTTCACCGGGGATGGTCTGCTGCGACTGCCAGAAGCGGCGGCCCCCCTGCCAGGGGTAGTGGGGGTTGCCGAGCAGCAGGCCGCGGCCGTTCGCAGTGGTCGCGCCGCTGAAGGCGACCGCGTTGGAGCCCATGTCGGCGTTGTCGGCGGCGAGGAGGTCGCGGGCCGCACGGGCGGAGTCCTGTACGTTGGGCGCCGCCGCGGTGGCCGTAGCCGCGGTGCTGGCTGTGGCGGTCGTCGTGGGCGGCTGGGCGGCGGTGATGCCGTCCACGCCGCGCCCCTGTCCGCCGAGCACGGCGATCGCGAAGCCGCGCGCGGCCACGTCGAGGGTCGTGATCGGCCGGACCCAGGCGGCGCCCTTGCAGGCGGGGTCGGTGACGCGGTTCTGCTTGAGCCAGGCGTTGTAGCCGGCCGCGTAGCCCCGCATGAGGTCCTTCGCCTGGCGGCTCGGTCCCAGCGGCGCGGGTTCGGCGAGCAGCTTCTCGACCGTGCCCGCCTCCCGGACGCCCCGGAAGTAGAGGTCGCTGGAGAGGTTCTTGGTGGCCGAGGAGAGCGAGAGGTCGGTGGCGGCGTCGGGCCCGAACCAGCGGGACCGTTCGCCGCGCACGGTCAGGAAGCCGTCGGCGAGCGTGCACACCTGGTCGGCGGCCTGCGCCCAGCCGGTGCCGAAACCGAGGTTCGCGTAGTCCTTGGCGAGGATGTGCGGAATGCCGTACTCGGTGTAGCGGATCGTGGCGGACAGACCGCCGTGCGAGGGATGTTGCTGTGTCTGGCTCTGGTTCTGGGCTTCGACCGCGGCCGCCGGCAGGGCGGTGGCGGCGGTGAAGAGGGCGACGGCCGCGACGACGGCGCGTCTGAGGCGGGTGCGCATGGTGCCTCCCAACGTCATTGAGGGAAGGGGCGGTTGAGCGTACCAACGGGTATGTGTCCCTGGCCCGGTGCTTGACCTCCCGCTGTGTCGGACCGAGGATCATGTGTCATGACGCCTGGACACGGCAGCACGGTTGACGGCGTACTGCGCCGCAGCGCCCGGCGCACCCCGGCGCGGGTCGCGGTGGAGTACGGCGAGCGCTCATGGACGTACGAGGAACTCGACGAGGCCGTCTCCCGCGCGGCGAGCGTCCTGCTCGGTGAAGGGCTCTCGCCGGGCGACCGGGTCGGCGCCTACGGCCACAACTCGGACGCCTACCTCATCGCCTTCCTCGCCTGCGCCCGCGCGGGCCTTGTGCATGTGCCGGTGAACCACAACCTGACCGGCGAGGACCTGGCGTACATCGTCGGCCAGTCGGGCAGCGCGCTGGTCCTCGCCGACCCGGACCTGACCGGCCGACTCGCCGACGACGTACGGACGTTGGCCCTGCGCGACACGGACGACTCACTGCTGGCACGACTGGACGCGACACCTGCCTACGACGGTCCCGAGCCCCGCACCGAGGACCTCGTCCAGCTGCTCTACACCTCCGGTACGACCGCCCTCCCCAAGGGCGCGATGATGACGCACCGCGCCCTGGTGCACGAGTACCTGAGCGCGATCACGGCCCTCGACCTGAGCGCCGGGGACCGCCCCGTGCACTCGCTCCCGCTCTACCACTCGGCCCAGATGCATGTGTTCCTGCTGCCGTACCTGGCGGTCGGGGCGACGAACATCATCCTCGACGCCCCGGACGGGGACCGGATCTTCGACCTGATCGAGACGGGCCGCGCGGACAGCCTCTTCGCGCCGCCCACGGTGTGGATCGGCCTGTCCAACCGCCCCGACTTCGCCACCCGCGACCTCGGCGGACTCCGCAAGGCGTACTACGGGGCGTCGATCATGCCGGTGCCCGTCCTGGAGCGCCTGCGCGAACGCCTCCCGAAGCTCGCCTTCTACAACTGCTTCGGCCAGAGCGAGATCGGCCCGCTCGCGACCGTCCTCGCCCCCGACGAGCACAAGGGGCGGATGGACTCCTGCGGCCGCCCGGTTCTCTTCGTCGACGCGCGGGTCGTGGACGAGGACGGCAAGGACGTCCCCGACGGCACCCCGGGTGAAATCGTCTACAAATCCCCGCAGTTGTGCGAGGGCTACTGGGACAAGCCCGACGAGACCGCCGACGCCTTCCGCGACGGCTGGTTCCACTCCGGGGACCTCGCGGTCCGGGACGCGCACGGCTACTTCACGATCGTCGACCGCGTGAAGGACGTCATCAACTCCGGTGGCGTCTTGGTCGCTTCCCGGCAGGTCGAGGACGCGCTGTACACGCACGAGGCCGTCGCCGAGGTCGCCGTGATCGGTCTCCCCGACGACCGCTGGATCGAAGCGGTCACGGCGGTCGTCGTGCCCCGGGGCGAGGTGACGGAGGAGACCCTGATCGCCCACGCCCGCGACAAGCTCGCCCACTTCAAGGCACCGAAGCGGGTGGTCTTCGTGGACGAGCTGCCGCGGAACGCGAGCGGGAAGATCCTCAAGCGGGAGCTCAGGGACCGGTTCGCCTAACGGGGCCGCAGGTCGACGATCCGCCGGATCTTGCCCACCGACCGTTCCAGGGACTCGGGTTCGACGATCTCGACGGTCACGGACACCCCGATACCGTCCTTCACGGCCGCGGTGATCGCCCGTGCCGCCGCGTCCCGGTCCTCCGGGGTCGCGTCGGGGCGGGCCTCCGCCCGCACGGTCAGGGCGTCGAGGCGGCCCTCGCGGGTCAGCCGGAGCTGGAAATGGGGAGCGACGCCCGGGGTGCGCAGGACGATCTCCTCGATCTGGGTGGGGAAGAGGTTCACGCCCCGCAGGATCACCATGTCGTCACTGCGTCCGGTGACCTTCTCCATGCGCCGGAACACGCGGGCCGTGCCCGGCAGCAGCCGGGTCAAGTCCCGTGTGCGGTACCGGATGACAGGCATCGCCTCTTTGGTGAGCGAGGTGAAGACCAGCTCGCCCCGCTCCCCGTCGGGCAGCACCTCGCCGGTGATCGGGTCGACGACTTCCGGGAAGAAGTGGTCCTCCCACACGTGCAGTCCGTCCTTGGTCTCCACGCACTCCTGCGCCACCCCCGGACCGATCACCTCCGACAGCCCGTATATGTCGACCGCGTCGATCGCGAACCGCTCCTCGATCTCCCGGCGCATCTGCTCCGTCCAGGGCTCGGCACCGAAGACACCCACCCGCAGCGAGGTGCCGCGCGGGTCGACGCCCTGGCGCTCGAACTCGTCGAGGATCGTCAGCATGTACGACGGGGTCACCATGATGATGCCGGGCTTCAGGTCCTGGATCAGCTGGACTTGACGGGCCGTCATGCCGCCGGACGCGGGGACGACCGTACAGCCGAGCCGTTCGGCACCGTAGTGTGCGCCGAGGCCGCCGGTGAACAGCCCGTATCCGTACGCCACATGGACGATGTCGCCGGGCCGCGCGCCGGCGGCGCGCAGCGAGCGGGCGACCATGTCGGACCAGAGGGAGAGGTCGCCGTCGGTGTAACCGACCACCGTGGGGAGGCCGGTGGTGCCGCTCGACGCGTGGATCCGGCGGACGCGGTCCCGGGGCACGGCGAACATCCCGTACGGGTAGTTCTCGCGCAGGTCCGCCTTGGTGGTGAAGGGGAAGCGGGCGAGATCGTCGAGGGAACGGCAGTCGTCCGGACGGACACCGGCCTTGTCGAAGGACTCCCGGTAGAAGGGCACGTTGTCGTAGGCGTGCCGCAGCGAGCTCCGCAGCCGCTCCAGCTGCAACGCCCGCAGCCCCTCCGCGTCGAGTCGTTCCCCCGCGTCCAGCAGCTCCGTCGCATCCGCCATCGGGGACGCCTCCCTCACCAACCACAGCAATACGGGCGACCGATCATTCGGTCGAGGTGTTCGGGATCAGTAATCCAGGCCGCCGGTGATCGAGCAAGGGGGCGGCCCGTACTTTCTCGACGCGTCGGAACTCCGTTGCGGCGCACGCCGGGCACCGCGAGGATCGGCGGCATGTCGACCTTCACCGCCCCCGACGGGACCGAACTGGCCTGCCACCTCCGGGGCGAGGGCGAACCCGTCGTCGTCCTCCCCGGTGGACCCATGCGCGCCTCCGCCTACCTCGGGGACCTGGGCGGCCTGAGCGCCCACCGCGGGCTCGCGCTGCTCGATCTGCGCGGCACCGGGGACTCCGCGACCCCGGCGGACCCGGCGACGTACCGCTGCGACCGGCTCGTGGACGACGTGGAGGCGCTGCGGATCCACCTCGGCCTGGAGCGGATGGACCTGCTCGCGCACTCGGCCGGCGGCAGCCTCGCCATGCTCTACGCCGCCCGCCACCCCGAACGGATAAGGCGGCTGGCGCTGATCACCGTCATCCCCTGGGCGCTGGGCATGCCGGTGACGGCCGAGGACCGGCTGGCGGCGGCCCCGCTGCGCAAGGACGAGCCGTGGTTCGCGGAGGCGTTCCCCGCGTTCGAGGCCTCGCTCAACGGCACCGGCGACTACGACCCCGTATACGCGCCCTTCTTCTACGGCCGCTGGGACGAGACCGCCGCGGCTCATGACGCGCGCGGCGACGAGGAGACCAACGACGAGGCCGGGGACGCGTACGGATCGGCCGGAGCCTACGACCCGCCGGCGACCCGGGCGGCGCTCGCCCGGCTGGACCGGCCGGTCCTCGTGCTCGCGGGCGAACGCGACAACGGCCCCCGCCCCGAACTCGCCCGCCGGAACGCCGACGTGTTCCCGAACGCCGAGCTCGCGGTGCAGCCCGGCGCCGGGCACTATCCGTGGCTGGACGACCCGGAGTGGTTCGTACGACGGGTCGCCGCGTTCCTAGAAGGGCCTCTGCCCTCGGCAGAGTAGGACGCGGGCCGCGGCGGCGACGGATACGTTCCCCGGCATGGACACCGTCGAGGTCAACGGCATCACGCTCGCCTACCGCACCTGGGGACCCCGGGACGCGCCGCCCGTGCTGCTCCTGCACTCCCGCGGTACCGACGGCGCGGACTGGACGCCGATCGCCGAACGCCTCGCCACGGTTCCGCGCCGCGTGTACGCCCCCGACCTGCGCGGCCACGGACACAGCGACCGGCCCGGCACCTACGGGCTCGACGAGATGCGTGACGACGTACGGGACTTCCTGACCGCCCTCGACATCGCACCGATCGACGTGGTCGCCCACTCCCTCGGCGGCATGGTCGCCTGTCTCCTCGCCCAGGAGACGCCCGATCTCGTACGACGCCTCGTCCTGGAGGACGTACCGGCACCCCTCCCGCTCGACCCGCCCCGCCCGCCCGCCGAACGCCCCGACGGGGACCTGCCGTTCGACTGGGCCATGGTCCTGGCCACGGACGCCCAGCGGAACGCCCCCGATCCCGCCTGGTGGGACCGCCTGGGGCGGATCACCGCGCCCACCCTGGTCATCGGGGGCGGGCCCGGCAGCCCCATCCCTCAGGACCAGATCGCCGCACTCGCCGGACGCCTCCCCGACGCCCGGCTCGTGACCGTCGACGCCGGGCATCTGGTGCACGAGATGAGGCCCGGGGAGTTCCTGGCGGAGGTGGAGCCGTTCCTCGCCGGGCGCGCGCTCACTTCGCGTACGCCGTCATGAACCGGTCCCGGAAGGTGTCCATGCCCCACACCGGCGCGTTCCCGGCCGGCTTGAGGCCGTCCGTCCAGCCCCAGTCGCTGACGCGGTCGAGGACCTTCGGGTCGCGGGCGACGATGGTGATGGGGACGTCCTTGTTGGTGTCGCCGCCGGTGACGGTGGGGACGGGCTGGTGGTCGCCGAGGAAGACGAGGACGGTGTTGTCGTCGCCGTAGCGCTGGACCCATTCGGTGAGGCTCTGGAGGGAGTACTCGATGGCCTTGCGGTACTCGGTGCGGACGCTCTTCGCGCTCTTCCAGACCTCCTTGGGGTCCGTGCCCTCCTTCTTGATCTGCTCGAAGACCGACCCGTCGCCGAGCTGGTCCCAGTCGACCATGCGGGCGATGGGGGACCAGGGGTTGTGGCTGGAGGCGAGGATGATCTCCGCCATGATCGGGTCGCGGTTCTTCTTGCCGTGCTCCAGGCGCTCGAAGGCCTCCAGGCTGAACTGGTCGGGGACCGGCGTCCAGCTGAAGTAGGGGCCGGTGTAGCCGAGGTGCGTGGAGTCGTAGATGTGGTCGAGGCCGAAGTACTTGCCCTCGGGCCAGGTCTTGCGGACGCCGGGCACGATGCCGACCGTGCGCCAGGCGCCGGTCTTCTGGAAGTAGCTGGTGAGGGTGGCGCGGTCGCCCGTGGTCAGGCTGCGGTAGCGCTGCTGGTTCTTGACCCACAGGCCGGACAGGAACGTGGAGTGGGCGAGCCAGCTGCCGGCGCCCGTCACGGGTGACCTCAGCCAGCCGCTGCGGGCCGCGAATCCGGCCGACTTGAGTCTGCCGTCGCCCGCCTGGAGGGCCGCGTCGATCTGCGGGGCCATCGCCGGGTCGTCGATCGCCACCCGGCCGTAGCTCTCGATGAAGGTGAACAGGACGTCCTTGCCGCGCAGTCCGGTCAGCAGCTGGTCGGGCGGGGTCTTGGCGAAGGCGTCGACGGCGGCCTGCTTCTCGAAGACCTCGGCGTCGAAGAGGCCGTCGCGCACCTGCTGCACACGGTTGGCGACGAACTCGGAGTTGCCCTTGGTGGCGAGGGTGACCCCGCCGTACTGCACGCCCAGGGTGAAGCAGAGGATCCACGCGATGCCGAGGACGAGGGTGGTGCGGGCGGCCACGAGGCGGTGCCGGTTCATGAGGTTCGACAGCCGCACCACCGCCAGCGTGCACAGGGCGAGCACGGCGACGAACAGCGCGATCACGAGGGTCACCGCGAGCACCTGCCCCGTACGGCCGAACGACTCCCTGACCCAGTCCGCCCCGTCGTCCAGCAGAGGCCAGTCGAAGACCAGGTCGAACGGCCGGGCCAGGGCCTCACGGAAGCCCATGTCGAGGAACTTGACGATGGTCAGCAGTCCGAGGATCACACCCGCGACGACGGCCGTGATCCGCCGCGCCCGCCTCGGCAGCGCGAGCAGCAGACCCGCGAGGAGGATCGCCTCGACGGGAAGGCGCAGGAAGGCCTGGAGGTTCATCCGGTCGAGCCGGTTCGGCATCAGGAGCGCGCCGAGCACCAGCAGGCCGGCGAGGACGGTCGTGCCGATGGTCACGCCGCGCGCGGTACGGGGGTAGCGGGTGCGCCAGCCGAACCAGCCCCGCTTCTCGGGGGCCTCCTGGACCACTGGTGTCTCAGAGCTGGGGTCCGCCTCGCTCTCGGTGGCTTCCGGCTGCTGACGAGAGCGAGGTGTGAAGAGCGACACCCGGCGGTCCTTCCGTACGGTCGTGCGATGGCATGGCGAACAAAGCCCTGCGAACGAGCCTGCCATCACCAGTACGTCCGCACGTCACCTTCGGTTCAACGGCACGGACCGAAAACCGGGGACAACCGGCCGGAATTCACCCGTCCGCCCGCACCGCGACCTCCCGGGCCCACCGGTAGTCCGCTTTCCCGCTCGGCGAGCGCCGGATGGCCCCCTCGATCACCAGCTGCCGCGGGATCTTGTACCCCGCCAGCTGCGTCCGGCAGTGCGTCTGGATGTCGCCCAGGGACGGCCGCGCCGCGCCCTCCCGCAGTTGTACGACGGCTGCCACATGGTGTCCCCACTTCGCGTCCGGCACCCCGGCCACCAGCGCGTCGTACACATCGGGATGGGACTTGAGGGCCTGCTCGACCTCCTCCGGGTACACCTTCTCGCCGCCGGTGTTGATGCACTGCGAGCCCCGGCCGAGGACGGTGACGACGCCCTCCTCGTCGACGGTCGCCATGTCGCCGAGCAGCACCCACCGCTCGCCGTCCTTCTCGAAGAAGGTCTCGGCGGTTTTCCGCGGGTCGTTGTAGTAGCCCAGCGGCACATGGCCGCACTGGGCGACCCGCCCCACCTCGCCCACGGCGACCGGCGCGTGCGTGGCCGGATCGACCACCTGCGTACGGGAGTTGACCCGCACCCGGAAGCCGCGTTCGGGGCCGGCGTCCTCGGTGGCGGTGCCGTTGAAGCCGGACTCGGAGGAGCCGAAGTTGTTGAGGAGCATCACGTTCGGGACGAGTTCGAGGAACTGCCGGCGCACGGTGTCCGACATGATCGCCCCCGACGAGGACACACTGAACATCGACGAGGTGTCCGTGCCCTTCAACGGCCCCCGCAGGGCGTCGATCAGCGGGCGCAGCATCGCGTCGCCGACCAGGGACACGCTGGTGACCTTCTCCGCCGCGATGGTCCGCAGCACCTCCTCCGGCACGAACTTGCGGTGCAGCACGACCCGTTGGCCGAAGTTGAAGCCGATGAACGCGGTCAGCGTGGAGGTGCCGTGCATCAGCGGGGGAGTGGGGAAGAAGGTGATCCCCGCCCCGCCGGCGGCGACCCGCTCGGCGAGCTCCTCGGGCTTCTTGACCGGCTCGCCCGTCGGCGCGCCACCGCCCATCCCCGAGAAGAACAGATCCTCCTGACGCCACATCACACCCTTGGGCATCCCGGTGGTGCCGCCGGTGTAGATGATGAACTGGTCGTCGCCCGAGCGCTGCGGGAACCCGCGCTCGGGCGACCCGGCGGCCTCGGCGTCCGCGAAGGCCACGGCGTCCGGGCCCGGGTCGTCGGCGCCGGCACCCACCCTGACAAGGTGCCGGAGCTTCTCGGTCAGCGGCAGCGCCGCCGCCACCCGGTCCGCGAACTCCGCCTCGAAGACCAGCCCCACCAGGTCGGCGTCCCGGTAGAGGTAGACCAACTCGTCCTCGACATACCGGTAGTTGACGTTCACCGGCACGATCCGCGCCTTGAGGCAGCCGATCGCGGCCTGGAGGTACTCGATGCCGTTGTACAGGTGCAGCCCGACGTGCTCGCCCGGCCGGATCCCGCTGTCGAGCAGATGGTGACCGATCCGGTTGGCCGCCGCGTCCAGCTCCGCGTACGTCAGCCGGCGTTCCGCACCCGTGCCGGGGATGTCGATGTACACCAGCGCCTCGCGGTCGGGGACCACGTCGACGACCGACTCGAACAGGTCGGCAAGGTTGTACTCCACCGCTCCTCCTGACCCTAGGGCCTGTCTCTCGGATCATCTCGGCGTCGCGGGGTCTGGCACGCACATCTGCGGCGTTGTCGTCGGTCGCCGACGCTCCGCGTCGACTCCCTCCTCCGCCTTGCAGCTGCACGCACCAGACCCCGCTCGGGTGGGCCGGTCCGGACCGTTGCTCGCATCCGAGCTGATCCGAGAGACAGGCCCTAGCTCCGCACCGGTTGCCGGTCATCAGAGCAAAGGGCGACCCAACTGTGAAGGCTCCGCGCGAAGAAATCTGACTGTCTGTCAGAAAACTCTTGAAGAGCCCGGGCGGCTCCTGCAACCTGTTCTCGTTCTGCCAGTGGGAGAGCTTTCGAGGGGAGACGGTCAATGGGTGGGACGGAACACCTCACCGTGCGGCGCGAGGGCGCCACAATGGTGCTCACGCTCAACCGGCCGGAGGCCAGGAACGCCCTCTCGCTGGCCATGCTCGTCGGCCTGTACGACGGCTGGGTTGAGGCCGACGCCGACGACTCGGTCCGCTCGATCGTGTTCACCGGCGCGGGCGGCTCGTTCTGCGCGGGCATGGACCTCAAGGCCCTGGCCGGCAAGGGCATGGAGGGCGAGCAGTACCGGGACCGGCTGAAGGCCGACCCCGATCTGCACTGGAAGGCCATGCTGCGCCACCACCGCCCCCGCAAGCCGGTGATCGCCGCCGTCGAGGGCTACTGCGTCGCCGGCGGCACCGAGATGCTTCAAGGCACCGACATCCGGGTCGCCGGAGAGTCGGCCACCTTCGGTCTGTTCGAGGTCAAGCGCGGCCTCTTCCCCATCGGCGGCTCCACGGTCCGCCTCCAGCGCCAGATCCCGCGCACCCACGCCCTGGAGATGCTCCTCACCGGCCGCCCCTACAGCGCCCGCGAGGCCGCGGACATCGGCCTGATCGGCCATGTCGTCCCCGACGGCCAGGCACTGACCAAGGCCC
Source organism: Streptomyces sp. NPDC046909 (assembly GCF_040644695.1). Lineage (NCBI taxonomy): Bacteria > Bacillati > Actinomycetota > Actinomycetes > Kitasatosporales > Streptomycetaceae > Streptomyces > Streptomyces sp. NPDC046909. Next base: position 458,229 of record NZ_JBEYXC010000006.1, read on the forward strand.
TGGAGATCGCCGAACAGATCAACGCCTGCGGCCCGTTGGCCGTCGAGGCGGTCAAGGCGTCGGTGTACGAGACGGCCGAGCTGACCGAAACGGAAGGCCTCGCCGCGGAGTTGAAGCGCGGCTGGCCGGTCTTCGACACCGCCGACGCCAAGGAAGGCGCCCGCGCCTTCGCGGAGAAGCGCCCGCCCCTCTACAAGCGAGCGTAGGCGCTCCGCTGGGGGAGCAGTCGGACACCGCGGGCCGTCCGTGGCCGGCCGCGCGCGCGGCGCAGCCGCAGATGCCACAGCCCCGCGCCCCCGGGGGCGCGACTCGCCGGCTCCGCTCCATCGTCCAGCCGCGCCACGCACGCGGATCCTCAAGGAGGCAAGCCCCCGATGCCCGAAGTCCTCAAAGCGCCGCTGGTCGTCGAATTCCCCTTCACCCGCTCCCTCGGCCCCGTCCAGAGCGCCTTCCTCAGCGGACTGCGCGACCGTGTCATCCTCGGCGTGAAGACCACCGACGGCCGTACCCTCGTCCCGCCCGTCGAGTACGACCCCGGCACCGCCGAGGAGATCCACGACCTCGTCGAAGTCGCCCCCACCGGCACGGTCACCACCTGGGCCTGGAACCACGCACCGCGCCGAGGCCAGCCGCTGGAGACCCCCTTCGCCTGGGTCCTCGTCCGCCTCGACGGCGCCGACACCGCCCTCCTCCACGCCCTCGACGCCCCCGGCCCCGACGCCGTGCGCACCGGCATGCGGGTCCGCGTCCGCTGGGCGGAAGACCGCGTCGGCGCGATCACCGACATCGCCTGCTTCGAGCCCCACGACGGCGAACCGGCCGAACCGACCGGCCACAGCGGAGAGTTCGAGGACCCGGTCACCGGCATCGTCGCCGCCGCCCGGCTCGACTACACCTACTCACCCGGCCGCGCCCAGACCGCCTACATCAACGCCCTCGCCGAACACCGGGCCGTCGGCGAACGCTGCCCCTCCTGCCGCAAGGTGTACGTCCCTCCCCGCGGCGCCTGCCCGACCTGCGGCGTCGCCACCTCCGAGCAGGTCGAGGTCGGCCCCGGCGGCACGGTCACCACGTTCTGCATCGTCAACATCAAGGCTGCTCACACGGCGAATCTCGACATCGAAGTCCCCTACGTCTACGCCCACATCGCCCTCGACGGCGCCGACCTCGCGCTGCACGGACGCATCGGCGGGATCCCGTACGACCAGGTGCGGATGGGGCTGCGCGTGGAGCCGGTGTGGACGGAAGGGGGCCGCTACCCGGACCACTACCGGCCCACGGGCGAACCCGACGCGGACTACGAGGCATACAAGGAGCTGCTGTGACCAGCGAAGCAAGCCGAGGGGCGCGCGAGATCGCCGTCGTCGCCTTCGCCCAGTCCGACGTGCTGCGCTCCACCGCGGAACAGTCCGAGGTGGAGATGCTCATGCCGGTCCTGCACGACGCCCTCGACCAGACCGGCCTCAAGACCGCCGACATCGGCTTCACCTGCTCCGGCTCCAGCGACTACCTCGCGGGCCGCGCCTTCTCCTTCACCCTCGCCCTCGACGGGGTCGGCGCCTGGCCGCCGATCTCCGAGTCGCACGTCGAGATGGACGGCGCGTGGGCTCTGTACGAGGCCTGGACGAAGCTGCTCACCGGGGACGCGGACACCGCGCTCGTCTACTCCTACGGCAAGTCTTCCCCGGGCTCCCTGCGCGACGTGCTGACCCGCCAGCTCGACCCGTACTACGTGGCGCCCCTGTGGCCCGACTCCGTCGCCCTCGCCGCCCTCCAGGCACAGGCGTTGATCGACGCGGGCGACACGGACGAGCCCGCGCTGGCCGGGATCGGCGCCCGCAGCCGGACGGTGGACAACCCGCGCGCACAGCTCAAGGGGCCTGTGCCGCAAGGGGATTACGTCGTACGGCCCCTGCGCACCGGCGACTGCCCGCCGATCGGCGACGGAGCCGCCGCCGTGATCCTCGCGGCGGGGGAGCGGGCCCGCGACCTGTGCGCCCGGCCCGCCTGGATCCGCGGCATCGACCACCGCATCGAGCCGCACAGCCTCGGCGTCCGCGACCTGACCGACTCACCCTCCGCCCGCCTCGCCGCCGAGAAGGCCGGTGCCTTCGAACGGCCCGTCGACACCGCCGAGTTGCACGCCCCGTTCAGCGCACAGGAGGTCGTGCTGCGCAAGGCGCTGCGACTGGACGACGATGTGCGGATCAACCCGTCCGGCGGGGCGCTCGCCGCCAACCCGATGATGGCCGCCGGGCTCATCCGTATCGGCGAGGCCGCCGCCCGTATCCACCGGGGCGAGTCCGACCGGGCGTTGGCCCACGCCACCTCCGGTCCCTGTCTCCAACAGAACCTGGTCGCCGTACTGGAAGGGGATCCGCGATGAGCAAGGAGCCCGTGGCCGTCGTGGGCATCGGCCAGACCAAGCATGTCGCGGCCCGCCGGGACGTCTCCATCGCCGGGCTCGTGCGGGAGGCGGCCCGACGTGCCCTGGACGACGCGGAGTTGAACTGGTCCGACATCGATGCCGTCGTCATCGGCAAGGCGCCCGACTTCTTCGAGGGCGTCATGATGCCGGAGCTGTATCTCGCCGACGCGCTCGGCGCGGTCGGCAAACCGATGCTGCGGGTGCACACGGCCGGTTCGGTCGGCGGGTCGACGGCACTGGTGGCGGCGGGGCTCGTCGCCGCCCGCGTGCACGGCACCGTGCTGACGCTGGCCTTCGAGAAGCAGTCCGAGTCGAACGCCATGTGGGGACTGTCCCTGCCCATCCCCTTCCAGCAGCCCTTGCTGGCAGGGGCGGGCGGGTTCTTCGCCCCGCACGTGCGCGCGTACATGCGGCGCACCGGCGCGCCCGACACGGTCGGCTCGCTGGTGGCGTACAAGGACCGGCGCAACGCGCTGAAGAACCCGTACGCGCATCTGCACGAGCACGACATCACCCTGGAGAAGGTCCAGGCCTCGCCGATGCTCTGGGATCCGATCCGCTATTCGGAGACCTGCCCCTCCTCCGACGGTGCCTGCGCGATGGTGCTCACCGACCGGGCGGGAGCGGCCCGCGCGCCGCGTCCGGCCGCCTGGATGCTCGGCGGGGCCATGCGCAGCGAGCCGACGCTCTTCGCGGGCAAGGACGCCGTGTCGCCGCAGGCCGGCAAGGACTGCGCGGCCGATGTGTACCGGCAGGCGGGCATCGCCGACCCGCGCCGGGACATCGACGCCGTGGAGATGTACGTGCCCTTCTCCTGGTACGAGCCCATGTGGCTGGAGAACCTCGGCTTCGCCGCCGAGGGCGAGGGCTGGAAACTCACCGAGTCCGGGGTGACGGAACTGGACGGCGATCTTCCGGTCAACATGTCGGGCGGTGTGCTGTCCACCAACCCGATCGGTGCCTCGGGCATGATCCGGTTCGCCGAGGCGGCGCTCCAGGTGCGCGGCCAGGCCGGGGAGCACCAGGTGGACGGGGCCCGCAAGGTGCTCGGACACGCCTACGGCGGCGGATCGCAGTTCTTCTCGATGTGGCTTGTGGGGTCCGAACCCCCTGATGCGTGAAACGCCTCCCGAAAGGTCGTTGAAAGGTCCCCCTCACGTGGCCTGTCGGCGGTCGGAGACGATCGCTAGGCTGACCCGCGGACGACGCAATCGGGAGGAGCACGGACGTGGCCGAGACCACCATCCAGCAGCAGCCGCTCATGGGCTGGGACAAGCCCGAGCTGGACCTCACCACCGCCGAATGGCAGTCCAGCAGCCGTGGCCTGGGGGATGTCCAGATCGCCTTTGTCGAGGGATTCATCGCGATGCGCAACAGCGGCCGCCCGGAGAGCCCTTCCCTGATCTTCACACCCGCCGAGTGGGGCGCCTTCGTGTCAGGGGCGCGGGAAGGGGAGTTCGACCTCACGTGACCTGCGGGCCCGTCCTGCGACGGGCCGATCCGGCGGTGTTCCCTCCGTTTTTCCGGACACGCGACCTCCAGCAGCCTCCCGGGGCCGTCGCCTGAGCGACGCTGACCCCCGGGGGAAGGTCGCACTCCGGAGGAGGAACAACCCCATGAGCACACTGCCGGTCATCGTGGCGGTCGACGGCTCGGACGACAGCCTCGTCGCCCTGGACTGGGCGTTCGAGGCCGCCCTGCTGCGCGAGGCACCCCTGCGGGTGGTCCACGTGCAGCAGTACGCCGCCTGGGCCGGGCCGGACATCCTGCCCGCCGGGCGGCCGGATGCCGAGGACGATCCGAGGCTCGCCCAGGTACGCCGCTATCTGGCGGGGCGGGTCGAACGACCGGCCACGGAGTACGTCGCCCTGGCGGGCACCCCCAGTGCGGTACTGCCCGAACTCGGCTCCGGAGCCCAGCTGTTGGTGCTCGGCTCCCGTGGCCGCGGCGGCTTCGCCAGTCTGCTGCTCGGCTCCAACGGCATGGCCGCCGCGCGGGACGCGGAGTGCGCGGTGGTCGTCGTGCCCAAACCGGGGCGCGAGGTTCACGTCGACATGCCGATCGCGCCGGGTCCGCGCGTGGTCGTGGGCCTCCAGACCGACAGCCCCGACGAGAACACCCTCGCGTTCGCCTTCGCCGAGGCCGCCCTGCGCGGCGCCCGCCTCCAGGTCGTCGCCGCCTACCAGTGGCCCCTCCAGACCTGGGCGATGCCCGGCGAACTCGTCGCACCGATGGTCGACCAGGATGCCGTCGAGAGCGAGACCCGCGCCCTCACCGAGGGCCTCCTCGCCCCCCACCTCAAGCACCGTCCCGACGTACGGGTCGACCCCTACGTCGCTCCCGGGGACGCGGCCGGTCACCTCGTCGCCGCCTCCAAGGACGCCGACCTGGTCGTCGTCGGCCGCCACCGCCGCAGGCTGCTGGCGCCCGCCCCCATGATGGGCTCGGTGACGCAGGCGGTCCTGCTGCACGCGGCGAGCCCGGTCGCGGTGGTGCCACCGGAGCCGCTTGAGGGGTGAGCCGGGTTAATGGGTGAGCCGGGCCCTTATCATTAGGTCCATGTCAGACGTGCCCGGCAAGGACGCCCTCGGCAAGGACGCCCGCCTCGCCCTCGACCTCGTCCTCACCATCCGCCACGACGGCCATGGCGGCGTCGCCGACGACCTGGCCGACCCCGCGGGCCTCACCGCCTGGGCCCGCGCCCACCCCGACACCGCGGCCCCCGGCTACGTCGCCGGGGACGCGGAGCTGGCCGCCGTACGCGAACTGCGCGCGGCGGTCCGCGCCCTGTTCGCCCACGCCGTACGCCCCGGAGAGCCGAGCCCCGCCGACGCGGCCCGTCTGATGCCGGTACCGGCAGCGGTCGAGCGCCTCAACTCGGCCGCCGCCCGCACCCCCACGGTCCCCGTACTGCGCTGGGCCGAGGACGCCGAACCCGTCGTGGAACACCGGCCACCGCACGCCGAGGAAGACCTGACGGCGGTACTCGCACGGGCGGCCATCGCCTTCCTCGCCGGTCCCGACCGGCACCGCCTGCGCGCCTGTCACGCGCCGCGCTGTGTGCGGTACTTCATCAAGGAGCACCCCCGTCAGGAATGGTGCAAACCGTCCTGCGGAAACCGCGCCCGGGTAGCACGCCACCACGAGCGGCACAAGAAGCCCGCGGACAGCCTCGGTCAGTAATGCCGGAGCGGCCCGCGCGACCCCCGGCAGGCGTACGCTGAGGTGCCTGTAGGTCACGGTGCGCGCCCGCTCCCCGCGCCGGCACACCACCGTGACAGGGGGTGCACTGTGGGCCGTCGCAGCACCAGGAGCAACAGGACGCTCTTCGAACGTGAGAGTGAACTCGCCGCCGTGGACGAGGCGTTGGGCGAGCTCACCGGTCTGCGTGCGGACGGCGCCGAGTCGTCCGACCGGCCGCGCGGCGCCCTCCTCGCCTTCGCCGGACGTGCCGGGATCGGCAAGACGACCCTGCTCGCCGAGGTCCGCCGCCGCGCCGCCGCCCGAGGCTGCACCGTGCTCTCCGCACGCGGCGGCGACCAGGAACAGCGCGTCGCCTTCCATGTCGCCCGACAGCTTCTGCAACCCCAGTTCGCCGGAGCGGCGGAGGCCGATCTCCGCGCACAGCTGGGCAGTTGGTACGACATCGTCGGCCCCGCCCTCGGCCTGTGCGCGCCCACCGACGGCGCCCCGCCCGACCAGCAGGGTCTGCGGGACGGCCTGGACTGGGTGCTCACCCATCTCGCGGTGCAGCGCGCCCCGATGGTCCTCGCCCTCGACGACGCGCACTGGGCGGACCCCGAATCCCTGCGCTGGCTGGCCGCGTTCGCACCCCGCGCCGAGGAACTCCCGCTGCTGCTGGTCGTCGCCTACCGGCCGGACGAACTCCCCGACCACGCCGAGTCGTTCAGGGGACTGCCCGGGAGGGCCGGCGGCCGCCCGCTCGACCTGGAACCGCTCAGCGCGGTCGCCGTCGCCGGACTCGTCCGCGAAGCCCTCGGCACCTACGCCGACGACGCGTTCTGCCGCGAATGCTGGGCCGTCACCGCGGGCAACCCCTTCGAGACCGTCGAACTCACCGCCAAGGTCCGCGACCGCGGCCTGATCCCCACCGAGGCCGGCGCCCATCTGCTGCGCGACCTCGCCGCCGCCGTCAAGGGCAGCGGACTGATCGCCCGCCTGGAACGCCTCGGCACCTCCACCGTCCGCTTCGCCTGGGCCTGCGCGGTCCTCGGCACCGAGATCCACCCCCTGCTGGCCGCGGCCGTGGCCGGACTCGGACACGAGGAGGCCGCCGACGCCGCCGACGCCCTGCGCGGCGCCCGCATCCTCACCGGCGCCGACACCCTGGAGTTCGTCCACCCGCTGATCGCCACGGCCGTCTACCGGGCCATCCCCTCCGGCGTCCGCGTCGCCCTGCACGGCCAGGCCGCCTGGTGCCTGATCAACGACGGACAGGGCCCCTCGGCCGCCGCCCGCCACCTCCTGGAGACCCACCCCGACGGCGACACCTGGGTGGTCCAGCAACTGCGCGCCGCCGCCGGCGAGACCTTGCGGTCCGGCGCCCCCGACTCCGCCCGCAGCTACCTCGCCCGCGCCCTGCGCGAACCCCCGCCCTTCGAGGACCGGGCCGCCGTCCTCTACGAACTCGGCAGCGCCTCCCTCCTCACCGAACCGGCCACCACGGTCAACCACCTGCGCGCCGCCCTCGAAGAGCCCATCGCCGACCGGGAGTTGCGCCACCACATCGTCTACCGCCTCTCCCAGGTCCTCGCCCACAGCGACCGGCTCGCCGAGGCCTCCGACACCCTCGCCCGCGAGATCCGCGTCACCGAGGACGCCCGGGTCAAACTGCGCATGGTCGCCGAACAGTTCATGTGGGACGCCTTCCGCGCCGACGAACCCGACCACCCCTCCCGCTCCCGCCGCCTCACCAAGCTCGCCGACCGCCTCAAGGGCCGCGACCTCACCGAGCGGTACATCATCGGCCTGCGCACCTGGGACGCGATCCTGCGCGGCGAACCCGCCCACGTCGCCCTCCACCACGCCGAACGCGCCCTCACCGGCGGCCTCGGCTGGGCCGAACCCGACCGCGGCTTCGAGGTGCCCGTCCTGGTGGCGCTGGCCTTCATGTACGCGGATCGCCCCGGCCGTACGGAAGAGCTGTTCGCCGCCGGGATCGCCGACTTCGAACGCCAGGGCTGGCACGGCGCCCACCTCTCCTTCGGCTACACGCTCCTCGCCTACGTCCGCTACCGCCGCGGCCGGCTCGCCGAGGCCGAGGACTTCGTGCGCGCCGGACTCCGCCTCGCCGAACGCGTCGGCCCCGGCACCCCCGCCCACTGGTACGCCGTCGGCATCCTCATCGAGGTCCTCCTCGCCCGCGGCCGCGTCAGCGAGGCCGCGCAGACCGCCGAGGACTACTCCTTCAGCGAGCCCTTCCCGGCCGCCGTCGTCTTCCCCGACGCCCAGACCGTCTACGGCGAACTCCTCCTCGCCCGCGGCCTCACCAAGGACGCCGCGGGCCAACTCGCCGCCGCGGGCCGCCGCCTCGACCCCCGCGGCATCCGCAACCCCGCGTGGTGCCCCTGGCAGCTCCACCTCGCCCGCGCCGAGAGCCACGACGCCCCCGAACGCGCGGTCACCACCGCCCTCGAAGCACTGTCCCGGGCCCGCCAGTTCGGCACCCCGTCAGCCATCGGAACGGCCCTGCGGACGGCAGCCGAGGTGTCCTCGGGCTCGGTACGGGTGAAATACCTGGAGGAGTCGGTAGCCCACCTGGAGTGCTCACCCGCCGCATACGAACTGGCCTGCGCACTCGTGGCCCTCGGCACGGAACTCCGCCGCGCGGGCCGCCCCACGGAGGCGGCGGAACACCTGTACCGGGGCCTCGACGCGGCGGTGCAGTGCGGCGCGGACGGCCTGGTGGAGGCGGCCCGGGACGAACTGGCCGCGGCGGGACTGCGCCCACGTCGCCTGCACACGACGGACACGGACACGCTGACGACGCGCGAGCGGACGGCGGCCACGATGACGGCAGAGGGGCGCGCGAAGGCGGAGGTCGCGAAGGAACTGAACGTGGACGAGCCGACGGTGGCACGCCTGCTCTCGGCGGTCTACCGAAAGATGGGCACGGACAGCACCGGACTGGCAGAGGCACTGAAACTGGGGTGAGGTCGGCCGGCCCAGGGGCCCGGGGCTGGTCGCGCCCACCCGCGGCCGCCGCACGACCTCCCGGCCCCGTACGATAGGCGCATGTCGTTCCTCCGCCGCCGCGCCACCCCCGCCGGCCCCGACTTCGACGTCCTGGCCATGGACCCGGGCGACTGGCCCGGCAACCTCGGCGCCGGCCTGCTGCCCGCGCCCGACGGCACCTGCCAGGGCGTCTTCCTGCGCTACGACCTCTTCGGCGGCCGCGGCCCCGCGATGGTCATCGGCAACCTCCCCGAGGGCTCCCCGGCCAGGGACCTCGACGAGGAAGAGGTCCCCTTCGAGGTGGCCCAGCTGCTGCTCGCGCTGGAGAACGACGAGGAGGTGACCGTCGTCGGCACCGAGGACGTGCCGGTGATGCAGGGCGACAACCTCCTCATCGTGCGCCGCCTCAAGCTCTCCGAGAGCCGGATCTCCTGCGTCCAGTTCGACCGCAGCGACAACGTCCTGGTGACCATCGCCGCGTGGGACCGCCCGATCACGGACGACCTGTACGCCCTTCTGAAGCCACTGCCCGCGGAGCTCTTCCAGCAGGGCTGATCCCTCTCACTCTGACGGCCTCGCCGGGGCCGCGGGCAGTTCCACGGTGACGCGGATCCCGCCCGCGGGGCGTGGCGCGAGGGTGAGGGTTCCGTCGTGGGCCTCGGTGATGGTCTTGACGATCGCCAGGCCGAGGCCGACGCCCGGGTGGTCGTTGTGGACGCGCTCGGTGCCCCGCTGGAACGCCTCGGTGAGCGTCGAGACCAGCTCGGGGGTGAGCTTCTCCCCGGTGTTCTCGACGGTGAGCACCACCGTCCCGGACCGGACGCCGGTGTCGACCCACACCGCCCCCTTCTCGGGCAGGTTGTGGACGATCGCGTTGTGCACGAGGTTCATCGTCAGTTGCAGCAGGAGCGCCTGCGAACCGCTCGCGAGGGAGACATCACCACTCGTCTCGACGGTGACGCCGCGCTTCTCCGCCAGCGGCAGGAGCGTTTCCGTCGCCTCTTCCGCCAGCAGCGACAGGTCGACGGGCTCAGGGATGAAGGAGCGCTGCTCGGCGCGGCTGAGCAGGAGCAGGGCCTCGGTGAGGTCGATCGCCCGGGCGTTCACGGCGTGGAGGCGGCCGATGATCTCGCCGACGTCGCCGCCCGGGTCGGTCAGGGCCACGTCGAGGAGCGCCTTCGAGACCGCCAGCGGGGTGCGCAGCTCGTGCGAGGCGTTGGCGGCGAACCTGCGCTGTTCGGCGACGTGCGCCTCGTGCCGGGCGAGCATCGTGTCGAAGGCGTCGCCGAGTTCACGGAACTCGTCGCGGCGGCCGGGCAGCCGGACCCGGTGGGAGAGGGAGCCGGCCGACGCGAGGCGGGTGGCCTCGGTGATCCGGGTCAGCGGGGCGAGCATCCGGCCGGCCAGCACCCATCCGCCCACGAGGCCGAACACCAGGAGGAACGCCATGACCGCGGCCGCCCTCGGGGCGAAGACCTCCAGCAGGACCGAGCGGATGGGGAAAACACCGTTCGGCCTGTCGTCGGGGTTGTAGAGCATCGCCCGGTCGGGGACGTACCGCAGCAGGAACATCCACACCGCCGCGAGCAGCAGCCCCCCGGCCACCATGAGGAACGCGGCATAGCTGAGCGTGAGTTTGAGGCGCACGCTCATCCCGGGTGCCCTATCCACGACCGCCTCCTTCGTGCCCGGCCCCGGACTGGGTGTCGATGCGGTAGCCGACGCCCGGCACGGTGGCGATCGTCCAGGGTTCGCCGAGGCGTTTGCGCAGGGCCGAGACCGTGATGCGCACGGCATTGGTGAACGGGTCGGCGTTCTCGTCCCACGCCCGCTCCAGAAGCTCCTCGGCGCTGACGACACCGCCCTCCGCGGCGACGAGGACTTCGAGCACCGCGAACTGCTTCCGGGTCAGCGCGACATAGCGGCCGTCGCGGTACACCTCCCTGCGGAACGGGTCGAGGCGCAGACCCGCGATCTCGCGCACGGGAGGCCGGTGATGAGCGCGTCGGCGGTCGAGCGCCCTGAGCCGGAGCGCGAGTTCCTGGAGTTCGAAGGGCTTGGTGAGGTAGTCGTCGGCGCCGAGTTCGAACCCGGAGGCCTTGTCGTCGAGACGGTCGGCGGCGGTGAGCATGAGGATCGGCATGCCGCTGCCGGAGGCGACGATGCGTGCGGCGATCTCGTCCCCCGAGGGGCCGGGGATGTCACGGTCGAGGACGGCGATGTCGTAGGCGTTGATCCCCAGCAGCTCCAGCGCGGTGTCGCCGTCCCCCGCGATGTCCGCGGCGATCGCCTCCAGACGCAGACCGTCACGGATGGCCTCGGCCAGATACGGCTCGTCCTCGACAATCAGCACACGCATGCTCCGAGGCTACGAGCCCCCGCATATCGTCGGCATATCGAAAACCGCATACGGGCGGGCAACACGGCGCTGCCTTGACTGTCGGTATGACGCACACCGCACCCTCGGCACGACCACCGAACCGCCTGATTCGATGGCTCCTCCCCGCCTGCCTGTTAGCCGTCACCGCGGTGATCACCGCGGCCCTCGTGCACAAGCTCCCGAACGCCTCGCCCCCGTCGGCCGCGCCACCCCTCACCACTCTGCGTACCGAACACCTCCGTCCGCTCGGCGAGGCGGACGGCGCCGTCCCCGACGACGTGACCGTCTTCGACGACTCGATCCCGGCCGTGGCCAGACTCGACCCGGAGCTGCTCAACGCCCTACGCCGGGCCGCGACGGACGCCGCCGGTGACGGGGTCGACCTCCACGTCACCAGCGGCTGGCGTTCCCCGGCGTACCAGGACCGGCTGCTGCGCGAGGCGGTCGCCGAGTACGGGTCCGAGGACGAGGCCGCCCGCTGGGTGGCCACCCCTGAGACCTCACCCCATGTGTCGGGGGACGCGGTCGACCTCGGCCCCTCCGACGCGACGGCGTGGCTGTCCGAACACGGTGCCGCCTACGGGCTGTGCCAGATCTACCGAAACGAACCCTGGCACTACGAACCGCGCGACGAGGCGATCGACCGCGGTTGCCCGCGCATGTATGCCGACCCCACCCAGGATCCGAGGATGCAGCAGTGACCGACCGTGCACGAGGACAGGCCATGACGCAGGTGGACACCGCACCGGCCGAGCAGGACCACGCCGGACCGCGGGACACCGGCTCCGGCACCTGGCGCGAGGGCCTCCACCGCGTGGTCGTCCGTGCTCTGCGGCCCGGGCCGTGGAAGCGCGGCCGGGTCCTCGCGGCACTGGCGCTGCTCCTCGGCCTGCTCATGCTGCTGCACGCGAAGATCCCGAACGGCGTCGGGCGTCTGGGGAGCGTCGGCAGCCTGGTGGAGACCTTCCTGCCGTGGTTCGGCCTGTTCGTCCCGGTGCTGCTGGCCGCCGCACTGTGGCGCCGCTCCGCCACCGCGGTCGCCGCACTGCTGGTACCGACCGTGGCGTGGCTGAACCTCTTCGGCGGCCTCCTCGGCGACAAGTCCCACTCCGCCGGGGACCTCACCCTGGTCAGCCACAACGTCGGCGCCGACAATCCCGACCCCGCAGGCACCGCCCGCGACCTGATCGCCTCCGGGGCGGACGTCCTCGCGCTGGAGGAGCTGAGCGCGCCGGCAGCGCCGCTGTACGAGAAGGCGCTGGCGACGGCGTACCCCCACCACACGGTGCAGGGCACGGTCGGGCTGTGGAGCAAGCTCCCGCTCTCCGGCACCCGGCCCGTCGACACCGAGATGGACGCCGGACCGCTGGGAGACACCAAGCCCGCCGACGTCAAGCTGTCGTACAACCGGGCCCTGCGCACGACCGTGGCCACGGACCAGGGGCCCCTCACCGTGTACGTGGCCCACCTGGGATCCGTACGTGTCACTCCCAGGACGGGCTTCTGGACGGACAGCCGGGACCGGAACGCGCAGGCCCTGGGCAAGGCCCTCGCCGCCGAGAAGAGCGAGCGGGTCGTGCTGCTCGGCGACCTGAACGGCACCATGGACGACCGCGCGCTCGCCTCCGTCACCTCGCGGCTGCACTCGGTCCAGGACTCGGCCGGGGACGGCTTCGGCTTCACCTGGCCGGCGACGTTCCCGGTGGCGCGGATCGACCAGATCCTGGTGCGGGGCGTGACGGCGGAGAGCTCGTGGGTGCTGCCGGCGACCGGGAGCGACCACTTGCCGGTGGCGGCCGGCATCAGCTGGTGAACCACGGCGGGAGGTGGGCACATCGTGGACTCCGAAAGGCCGACAGCCCCCCCGTGCTCGGCCTTCCGGAGCCCGCCCGCGGCCGGTGTCCCACCCACCACGGCGGCACCCGGGGTTCCCCCGAACCGTCCGCCGCGACGGCCGACCCGGGTGCCGTGAACCCAGTCTTCCGGCGGGCGAAGTTGTCCGGCAGCCCCCTTTCGCCACTTCAGACAATTACCGGACAGCGATGTCACGCCGCCTTGCCCCGCCGCGTCCCCGCTCCGTAACGTGCGGGACGGAGGGGGTGTCATGGGGCGACGCGAGCGAGCACTCGACCCGACGGAGGGTGCCGCCGCCCGATTCGCCCTGGAACTGCGGAAGTTACGGCAGGAGGCCGGCGGGCTTACCTACCGCGCGATGGCCGCGCGCGCCCACTACTCCACCGCCACCCTCGCGCAGGCCGCGTCGGGCGACCGCCTCCCGTCCCTCCAGGTCACCCTCGCCTACGTCACCGCGTGCGGAGGCGACCCGGACGAATGGGAGCGGCGCTGGCACCAGGCGGCCGAGGAGGAGACCGAGGACCGGCGCGCCGCGGACGACCCGGGACAGGCCCCCTATCTGGGTCTGGCCCGCTTCGAAGCCGAGGACCACGAGCGGTTCTTCGGCCGCGACCGGCTCGTCGAGCGACTGGCGGAGATGGTCGGCCGCGAGCCCGTCGTCGTGCTCGTCGGCCCGTCGGGCAGCGGCAAGTCCTCCTTGCTGCGCGCCGGCCTCATCCCCCGGCTCGCGGAGGGCGCCCGCGTCCTCGCACCCGGCCCGCACCCCGCACGCGATCACGCGGACGCCCTGGAGACGGGTACGTCCGTCGTCCTGGTCGACCAGTTCGAGGAGCTCTTCACCCTCTGCACGGACCCCGACGAACGCACCCGCTTCCTCGACCTGCTCTTCGCCGACGCCGAGCCCGAGCCCGGCCCCGACCTCGGGCCCGACCCCGGTCGGCGGGTCGTGATCGCCGTACGCGCCGATTTCTACGGCCACTTGACCCGGTACCCCCGGCTCGCCGAAGCCGCCCAGGACGCCACCCTGCTCGTCGCCCCCATGGGCCCCGACGAACTCCGCGAGACCATCGTCCGGCCCGCCGCCCTCGGCGGCCTCGTCGTGGAACGCACCCTGACGGCACGCCTGTTGGAGGACGTCGCCGACGAACCGGGCGGCCTGCCGCTGATGTCCCACGCCCTGCTGGAGACCTGGCGCCGCCGCCGAGGCCGTACGCTCACGGAGGCAGCGTACGAAGCGGCGGGCGGCCTGCACGGGGCCATCGCCCGCACGGCGGAGGAACTGTACGCGGACCTCACCCCCGAACAGGCCGCGACCGCCCGCCGGGTCCTGCTCCGGCTGGTGACCCCGGGCCAGGGCACCCCGGACACACGACGCCCGACCGACCGCGCCGAACTCGCGATAGGCGCCGGAAGCGTCGAAGGGGTCGAAGAGGTCGGAGGGGTCGAAGAGGACGCCGACACCGCCCTCGTCCTCGAACGCCTCGCCCGCGCCCGCCTCATCACCCTCGACCAGGGCACCGTCGACCTCGCCCACGAGGCTCTCCTCACCGCCTGGCCCCGGCTGCGCACCTGGATCGACGAGGACCGCGAACGCCTCCGTGCCCAACGGCAGCTCACCGAAGCGGCGGTGGCCTGGGAGTCGCTGGACCGCGACCCCGACTCCCTCTACCGGGGCGTCCGACTGACCGGAGCCGAGGAGCACTTCGGGGCGCGGGCGTCCGAACTCACCCCACTCGAACGGGACTTCCTCGCCCGCAGCACCCGCGCCCGCCGCCGCGACCGGCGTCGGCGCGGGGCCCGCTTCACCGTCCTGTCCCTCCTGGTCGTGCTCAGCCTCGTCGCGGGCCTGGTGGCCTGGCAGCAGAACCGGGCGAGCGAGCGGCGGCACATCGAGGCGGAGGCCCGTCGGATCGCCGGTGTGGCGGAGAGCCTGCGGCTGTCCGACCCGGTCACGGCGATGCGGCTGAGCCTGGCCGCATGGCGGGTGGCCGACCTGCCGGAGACCAGGTCCGCGCTGCTCGCGGCCGCCGCCCAGCAGGAACAGGACGTCTTCACCGACCCGGACCAGGGCAAGCAGACCCTGCGCCGCCTCAGCCCCGACGGGCGCACGCTGCTCAGCCTCGGTACCGACCAGGTGACCCGCTGGGACGTCGACGATCACCGGCGCGTCGACCGGCTGCCCGGTCTGGGTGCCACGATGCCGCAGGCCGGCGCGCCGAGGACGGACACCGACTGGCTCCCCGTCTTCGAGGGCACGAAGGTCGCCCTGCGCGACCTCACCACCGGACACCGCGACGAGGCGCCGCTCACGGACGCCGACGGCGGAGTGGAGATGAGCCCGAGCGGCCGCACCCTCGTCGTCTACGACACGGCGGGCGAGACCCGCACCACCCAGCTGTGGGACGTCGGCACCCGCCGCAGACTGCTGGAGATCAAGGAGCCCCGGGACTCCGGGACGTTCGGCGAGGCAGGCATGTCCTGGGCCCGTCTCATCGCGCTGCGCAAGCAGCTCCAGAAGGAGCGCCGCGCGGTGGTCGTGCGGGCCGACGAAGGCCTCCCCGACGCCACGGCCAGCCCCGACGACCGTCTGCTGGCCCTCTGCACCCCGGGCCGCCCGCTCCAGCTGTGGGACGTCAGGGCACAGCGCCGCATACCGGCCCCCTGGCTGCCGAAGGTCACTCTGGAGACCTGTCTCCGCGAACAGGTCACGTTCAGCCGCGACGGACGTCTGCTCGGGATCGTCGACACCGACGGCTTCCGCGCCTGGCGGACCGACAGCGGCAAGCAGGTGGCCGCCATCGAGCAACCGGACCTGAAAATGGCCCAGTTCGGCGCCGACGGCACCTTCGTCGCGGCCTCGGACGGCGAGGAGATCCTGGTCTGGCGCCTGACCGCCCCCGTCTTCCCGGTCTTCCGTCACCGGCTCTCCGGCGAGGTCGTCAAGGAGATCCGCCTCGACGCCCGCACCCTTCGCTACCTCGGCGGCGCCGAAGGAGTGTGGGGCCCCACCGTCCACACGGTCACCCTGGGCCGGGCGACGACCGCCCAGTGGAGCCGCACGGAGGCCTACGCGCAACGGTTCAGTCCGAACGGCACCCTGCTCGCCACGGTCCGCCCCGACCCCGACGGCAAGTACCTCCACTTCCGCCTCCAGGACGCCCGCACCGGCCGGAGCCTCGCCGACCTCGGCCATATGCCGTGCGCGTTCCCCGAAGGCGACACCCCGCTGATGTACTGCACCGTCACCCTGTCCTTCGACACCTCCGGCACGCTCGCCTACGGCGTGGCGCACTACATCTCCGCCCACGCACCGGAACGCATCCAGTTCTACGACACCGACGCCCGGCGCATCACCGCGACCCTGACCTCCGACGAACTCGGCTCCGCCCCACTGGCCCACATCGCCTTCGGCCCGGGCGACCGTTCCCTCCTGCTCACCGAAGAGCCCGGCGCCGACACGGCCGACACCCGCGTCTGGGACCTCCGCCGCCACACGACGACCGCCACCCTGCACGGCACAACCGGCGGCACCCTCCTGCACCCCGACGGCGACCTGGTCGTCACCACCGGCGGAGAGGCCTACCGCCTGCCCTCCGGCACCCGACTGCCCTCGACCGGGCTCCCCGGCGGCGGGACCGCCATGTCCTTCAGCCCTGACGGCGCCTACCTGGCGGTGGGCGAGGGCTCCGGCCGCGTCGACCTCTGGGACGGCCGGCTCACACGCCGCCTCGGTGTCCTCGCCGCCCCCGACACCACCACCTACCAGTACGTCTCCGCCCTCGCCTTCTCCCCGGACGGCCGCACCCTCGCGGTCTCCGGCGACGAAGGCACGCTCCAGCTCTGGGACGTCGCCTCCCGCCGCCGTATCGGAGCACCGCTGCCCACCCCGGGCGACACCGTCACCGCGCTCGCCTTCAGCCCCGACGGCACCCTCCTGCGCGCCGCCGGGAACCACACCCCCGTGCAGACGTACGCGATCACAGCGGAGGCCGCCGCCGACACCGTCTGCCGACGGGTCCGCGACGGCCTCTCGTCCGAGGAGTGGCACCGCCAACTGCCTGACGTCCCCTACCGGGAGACCTGCACGTCCACGTCCGCCGCCCGCACGAACGCCACGCGGTGACCGTACTGGATCTCGTAGTAGAGGTCCTTGCCGACCACGACCTTGTGGGAGTCCGTGGTGAAGGTCACGGCGTAGTAGTACTCGCCGGGCACCTTGTCGCCGACCACGTACTTCTGGTTCTCCAGGACCTTGTACGGCAGCGGCGACACCGCCTGTGCGGGCACTCCCGTCGGATAGGCGGAGGCCTCGGGGTAGGCGCGTCCGTACACCGGGATCTCCTTGAGACCGGCCTTGGGCGTGACCACCAGGCCGGACGCGGGCACCGCGGCCGGGTCCTTCTTCGGGTTCTTGAACCAGGCCGTCTGGCCCAGGTACCAGATCGCCGTCCAGTCCCCGTCGCGGTCGGCGACCGCGTACTGCTGGCCGGTGGAGACCCGCGAGGAGATGTCGTTGACGCCGGTCGTCGGTGTGGTGCCCCGGCCGATGTCCTTGATGAGCGGGTAGTTCTCGCCGGGGCCGGAGTACAGCCGCACCTCGCTCGACCCGTGCGCCGCGCACGGTACGTCCTTGGTGACGCAGCCGGTGTACACGGGCTGGTTGGACGTGTAGTCGGGGCGGATCGTCACCATCCCGGAGTGCTTCTTCGCGGTGGCCTTGAAGGGGTGGCCGAGCAGCTGGAAGTAGTGCCGCCAGTCCCAGTACGGGCCGGGGTCGGTGTGCATGCCGGGGACGGTCGAGGTGGTCGGTCCCGGCACGTTGTCGTGGCCGAGGATGTGCTGCCGGTCCAGCGGGATGTCGTACTTCCTGGCGAGGTACTTCACGAGACGGGCCGAGGACCGGTACATCGCCTCCGTGTACCAGGCGTCCGGGTTCGCCAGGAAGCCCTCGTGCTCCAGGCCGATCGACTTGGCGTTGACGTACCAGTTGCCCGCGTGCCAGGCCACGTCCTTGGCCTTCACATGCTGGGCGATGTGACCGTCCGTGGAGCGCAGGGTGTACTGCCAGGACACATAGGTGGGGTCCTGCACCAGGTTGAGGACGCCCTCCCAGCCGCCCTCCGTGTCATGGATGACGATGTACTTGATGCTCTGCGACGCCGGACGGTCGCCCAGGTCGTGGTTGCCGTAGTCGTTGTCGCCGAACTCCTCGTACGGCGCCGGGATCCACTCGCAGGACACCGACTTCGGGCACTCGGTGTCCCCGGTGCCGAGGGTCCGCAGCCCCGCCCCCGCGAGCTGCCCGGTCTCGGGGGCGAGGTCCGGCTGGGCCGCCAGCGCCATCAGCTGGCCGGCGTCCGTGGTGCGCTCCTCGCCGGTGCGGATCACGTCGTACACGTCGTCGGCGTACGCCGCCGCGGTCGCCGTGTCGTCCGCGCCCGAGAAACGGGCCACCGCCGCATACCAGTCGGCCGGGTCCGCGCTGAGCGGTTCGCCCAGGTCCCGCTGCGCGTCCGCGAGGAGCGCGGCACCCCCGGCGACGTTCGCCGCGGGATCGGTACGGAGTTCCTCGGCGCTCAGGCCGGTCAGTTCCGCCGCCTTCGGCAAGGTCGTGAGGCGGGCCGGGAAGGACGTCGGCGCCGGGACCTCGGTCTCCGGGAGCAGGGCGGTGCGGGCGCTGTCGCCGCGGGCGTCCTCCGTGCCCTCGCTGTGGTGCGGGGCCTCGGCCAGCGCGGTGCGGGCGTCGGTGAGATGCATCGGGCCGTAGCCGCCGGTCACACTCGGCGCCCCGGCGTGCGCGTCCCAGCGGGACTGGAGAAAGGAGACGCCGAGCAGAACGCTCTGCGGCACCCGGTACTCGGCGGCGGCCGAGGCGAACGCCAGCTGAAGGCTGTTCGCCTCCGACCGCGCGGCGGAGGGGGCGGCGCCGAGCAAGGGGAGCAGCAGTGCCGCCGTGGCGGCCGCGCCGACGGCGGTCCGTGTACGTCTGTGGCCGGCGCTGGTCGGGTCGGATCCTCGCAATGCAGCCTCCTGGGACGGTCGGGCGCGATGAGCCGTGCGGGGCCGGGCGTGCGTCAGTGGTACCGGCTTGCCGACGATCCGTCAATCATGCCCAGGGAAAGGCGAATTCCCTTGTCAACCAGGGGGCCCGGGAGTTTCGTGATGGTGCCGCGCGGGCCTGCGGGGCGTCAGTGGCTTACACCAATGGGGTGTTGAGAGGCCGTTTCCGGAAGGGTGCGCATACGAAGGTCCGCGGTGCGCCACTGTCCCAGGGCGCACCGCGGACCGACGTCCCCGTCAGCGAGTGCCGACCGCCGCGCGCACGGCCCGTCGGGCCAGCTGGCAGTCGTCGTGCAGCCGCCGCAGCAGCAGCCGCTGCTCCTCGCCGGACGGCGCAGCACCTGGGTGGGCCACTCCCGGTGCCGCCGGGGTCGTGTCGTGCATCGAACGCTGCACGGCCGTCTCATAGGTACGGATCTCACGGGTCAGTACGAGCATCAGATTCACCAGGAACGCGTCACGGGAGGCGGGCCCCGCCGACTGCGCGATCTGGCTGATCTGACGGCGGGCCACCGGTGCGTCCCCGAGCACCGACCACAGCGTCGCCAGGTCGTACCCCGGCAGATACCAGCCCGCGTGCTCCCAGTCCACCAGCACTGGACCGGCCGGTGAGAGCAGGATGTTCGAGAGCAGTGCGTCGCCGTGGCAGAACTGGCCCATGCCGTGCCGGCCCGCGGTCGTCGCGATGCCGTGCAGCAGCTTCTGCAGATCGCCCATGTCCCGGTCGGTGAGCAGACCCAGCTCGTGGTACCGGGAGATCCGGGCCGCGTAGTCCAGCGGGGCGTCGAAGGTGCCCGCCGGCGGCCGCCACGCGTTCAGCCGGCACACCGCGCCGAGCGCCGCCCTGATGTCCGCCCGCGGCGGGGCCTCGGCCGGGTGCCGGTGCAGCGCCGCCGCCCGTCCCGGCATCCGCTCGATCACCAGGGTGCAGTTGTCCGGGTCCGCCGCGATCAGCCGGGGCACCCGCACGGGCGGGCGATGCCGGACGAACGAGCGGTATGCCGCTATCTCGTGCCGGATCCGCTCGGCCCACACGGGCGAATGGTCCAGTAAACACTTGGCGACGGCCGTGCTGCGCCCGGTCGTCCCCACCAGGAGGACGGAGCGCCCGCTGCGGCGCAGCACCTGCACCGGAGCGAACTCCGGACAGATCCGGTGCACCGACGCGATCGCCGTACGCAGCTGCGCGCCCTGAGGGCCGGACAAGTCGAGTCTCCCGCTGAGCGGTTGGGTGCCGAGCCCCGGAACGCGCCGCGTCCTGCCGGCACCGAGCACGGGGGCCGCCGGGCGAGCGGGGTCGAGGTAGGGGCCGCTGCCCGCCGGGCGGGGGTGCAGCGACCGGGGCGGGGCGGACACGGAGGACGATGCTGCGTACATGGGCGAAACAGATCCCTTCGTGTGCCAGCAGTGCATATCTGCGCGAGTGCGCTACCCGGCCCGGCCGCCCGGGTGCACCCTGGGGAATGCATCCGTCATATGGCAGCGGCCGGGTCGGGGTGGCGCGTTCCTACCTGACACCCATCGCCCAGTGGCACACCATCTGGCGCACCCTGGCGAACCCTGGCGAATAGTCGCCCGGCAACTCTCACCGGGCTACTGTCAACTCAGCCGAGAACCTGGGGGCTTGACGTGAGCGGACAACCCAACACCCGACTTTCGGACCTGTTCGGCCTGGCCGGCTGGTCCAAGGGTGAACTCGCGAGGCTGGTGAACCGGCAGGCGGCGGCCATGGGCCACCCCCAACTGTCCACCGACACCTCGCGGGTCCGGCGCTGGATCGACATGGGAGAGATCCCGCGCGATCCGGTGCCGCGAGTGATGGCTGCCCTGTTCACCGAGCGTCTCGGCCGTGTCGTGACCATCGAGGACCTCGGTCTGGTCCGGCACGGGCGCACGGGGAAACGGCAGGGCGGCGGGAATGCGGAACATCCCGACGGTGTGCCGTGGGCGCCCGAGCGGACGGCTGCGGTCCTCACCGAATTCACGGGAATGGACCTCATGCTCAACCGACGCGGCTTGGTGGGCGCGGGTGCCGCGCTCGCCGCGGGATCCGCACTCAGCAGCGCCATGCACGACTGGCTCCACACCGATCCGGCCCTGACGGCCGACGCCCCCCGTTTCGACGATCCCCTGCACGCCGACCCCGCTGGGTTCGACCGCTATGAGGCCGCCCCCATCGGGTCGCAGGAGATCGAGGAACTGGAGCGTTCCGTCGAGGTGTTCCGGGCGTGGGACGCGGCTCGCGGCGGCGGGCTTCAGCGCAAGGCAGTCGTAGGCCAACTCAACGAGGTGGGCGGCATGCTCGCCTACCGACACCCCGAACATCTCCAGCGGCGCCTGTGGGGCGTCGCCGCCAACCTCGCCGTCCTCGCGGGCTGGATGTCGCATGACGTCGGCCTGGAGCCCACGGCTCAGAAGTACTTCGTCATCGCCGCCCACGCGGCCCGAGAGGGCGGCGACCGGCCCCGCGCCGGGGAGGCGCTCTCCCGAGCGGCTCGCCAGATGGTGCACCTGGGCCGGCCCGACGACGCACTCGACCTCATGAAACTCGCCCAGTCGGGATCCGGCGACGAGGTGCTGCCGCGCACCATGGCGATGCTCTACACCGTGGAGGCCTGGGCACAGGCCTCGATGGGCAAGGGCCAGGCCATGCGCCGCACCCTCGGCCGGGCGGAGGACCTCTTCGTCTCCGACCGGGGCGATGTGCCGCCGCCGAGCTGGATGCAGATGTTCAAGGAGGAGGATCTGTACGGCATGCAGGCCCTGGCCTACCGCACGCTGGCCGAGCACGAGCCGGGTGCGGCCGCGCATGCCCAGCACTACGCGGAGAAGGCCCTGGCCCTGCGGGTCGACGGACGGCAGCGGTCGAAGATCTTCGACTTCCTGTCGATGGCCTCCGCCTGCTTCATCGCGGACGACCCGGAACAGGCGGACCGGTACGCCAGGCTGGCCCTGGTGTCGATGGGCTCCAACTCCTCGCACCGCACCTGGGACCGGCTGCGCCAGATGTACCGGCTCACCGCCGAGTACTCCAGCTACCCGAAGATCCACGAGCTGAGGGAGGAGATCAAGCTGGCGTTGCCGAAGCCGGTCAAGAGTGGCAACAGCGCACGGGCATAGGGGGTTTGTGCGCTGTAACCCTGACTAGACCGTCACTTTGGCGATGAGCACACAGGCGTCGTCCGCGCGCTCGGTCTCGCCGAACTCCTCCACCACCAGCCGTACGCAGTCCTGTGCGGTCCGCGCCTCGGCGAAGCGCGGAGCCAGGTCGAGGAGACGGTTCACGGCCTCCGCGTCGCTGTCCCTGGGCACCAGCCCGTCGGTGTGCAGCAGAAGCAGGTCGCCGGCTTCGAGGGTCTCTTCGGCCTGCTCGTAGACGGCGCCCGAGGTCGCGCCGAGCAGGACGCCGTCCGGTGCGCTCAGCCTGCGCCCCGTCCCGCCGCGGAACAGCAGCGGGGCGGGGTGTCCGGCCTGTGCCCACACCAGCGAGCGGGTCTGCGGCCGGTAACGGCAGCAGACCGCGCTGCCGAGCGCGGGCTGCACGGTGGCGTCGAGCAACTGGTTGAGCAAGGACAGCAGTTGACCCGGCTGGGTGCCGGCCATCGCCATACCGCGGACCGCACCGAGCAGCGTCGCCATGCCGGACGTCACGGCGACGCCGTGCCCGGTGAGGTCGCCGACGCTGAGCAGCATGTCGCCGTCGGCGAGTTCGAGGGCGTCGTACCAGTCGCCGCCGATCAGCGCGCTGGTCGACGACGGCAGATAGTGCGCCGCGAGATCCAGGCTCTCGAGGCCGGCGCGGTGCGGGAGCCGCAGGGAACCGCGCCACGGCGGCAGCACGGCCTCCTGCAGCTCGACCGCGAGCCGGTGCTCGGTCTGCGCGCGGTGCTGGTGGCGCTGGAGCGAGTCACGGGTCTCGCTCACCACCCTCTGGCTGCGGCGCAGTTCACTCACGTCCCGCAGCACGGCCCACATGGACGCGGTGCTGCCGTCGGTGTCGAGCACGGGCTCGCCCATCATGTGCACGGTGCGCACGGCACCGTCCGGGCGGACCACCCGGAACTCCCCATCGATGGGCTTGGCATCGACGAGGCAGTCCGTGACCATCGACGTCAGCTTCCGCCGGTCCTCGTCGAGGACCAGGGAGGGCAGTTCGTCGAGGGTGAGCGGGGGAGTGGCCGGGTCGCGGCCCAGGATCTGGTACAGCTCCCCGGACCAACTGGCCTCGTCCGTCAGCAGGTTCCACTCCGCGCTGCCGACCCTGCTGAGCAGGGAGCCGCGCCGGGGAGCGGTCGGCGCGGCCGGGGTGGCGGACACCGACTCGGCCGTCGTGGGCACGGGCGGTCCGTCCCGCAACTGCGCCAAGTGCTCGTCGAGGTCGTTGAGTTGATGCAGCGCCAGGTCGTACAGCGCGCGCTGCCAGCGTCCCTGTGGGTCCGATCCGTCGTCCTGTGCGTCCCGCCGTACGGCGTCCATGTCGCCCTTGAGCCGCCGCGTCTGCGATATGAGCGCGTCGACCGAGCCGCGACCTGGCGGCTGGGCGGCTGGGCGGTCCGCAGAGAGATGGGACGGCATGACGCGCTCCGATGCGGGGAGGTACGACCAAGGGTGACGGAGGGACCGTTACGACTGTGGCACAGCCCGCGACGCCCTGTAAGGGATTTGGCAACACACGATACGGTGGTGCTTCTGGCATATGCCACAGTCTTCACGGAGGGGTTTCCCCGTGCGATTGCTGTACGCCGCCCGGTGGGGCAAGTCGTAGTCAGCGTACGCGAGTTGACGGACCGTCCGGGGTTTGTGACCGGCATTCAGTTATGTGTTCGACGACCCCGTGTTCTATGAGGTGTAGCAGACGTAGATCGGTCCGTGCCAGGGCTCGCACACGGGGGTGTCGAGGGTGGGCTCGGGCGTCGGCTCGACGGGGGTCGGTGTCGGAGTTGGAGTCGGCAGGATCACCGTGGGCGTGGGCGTGGGCGTGGGCGTGGGCGTCGGAGTAGGTGTCGGCGTGGGGGTTGGGGTGGGGGTCGGTGTCGGTGTCGGTGTCAACTCGGGCTCCGACGTCACGGTCTCCGGAGTCGCCGCCTCGGATGGAGTGACCGCGTCTTCCGAAGCGGTTGCCTCGGGCTCGGTCGCCGTGTCCTCCGGTTCGGCCGCCTCGGGAACCGCCGGGCTCGCCCCGGTCGGCGCCGGTGCCTCGGCCTCGGTCGCGGAATCGTCGGCCGCCCGCTCCTCGGCTCCCGCGACGTCGACTCCCTCCGCACCCGGCTCCTCCACCTCCGGCTCCTCCACCTCCGGCTCCTTCGCGCCCCGCTCCTCGGTGTCCCCCGTTCCTTCAGTCACCCCCGGCGTCCCCACCACCGTCGCGGCCCGCTGCTGCGGCACCGGTGTGGACTCGCTCGCGCTGCTCAGGATGAGCCCGGCGGCCACCGCCGCGCCCGCCACGGTCGCCCCGATGGCGGTCATCGCGGCGGCGGGCACCTTGGAACCGCCGGTCACGACATGACGCACCGCGTGCAGCAGACCTCCGCCGTGCCCACCCGCACCCGTACCTGCGGCCGCCCCCGCGGACCCCGCCGCCAGCGGCAGCAGGAACTTGCCCGAGCCGCCCAGGACGAAGATCAGCAGGGCCGGACCGACCAGCGCGGGCAGCCGGTCGTTGGCGGTCATCAGGGCCGCGAGCCGGGCGCGGCAGTCGGCGCAGTCGTCGAGGTGGGCGAGGAGCTGCTCGGACTGCCTAGGGGTGGCGGCCTCGCGGACGTACGCCGGCATGCGGTCCCAGTGTGTCGCGCACGCCGGGTCGTCAGGGGTGCCCGGGTGCGCCCGCAGGAACGCCTGGCGCATGCCCTCGCGGGCCCGGTGCAGCAGTACGGCGGTGGCGCCCCGTCTGGTCCCGATGCGCCGCCCGATGTCCTCCAGCGGCACCCCCTCCGCCTCCGCGAGCCACAGCGCCTTGACCCACCGCCGCGGGAGCTGGCCGAGCACGCGGTTGAGGAGGTCGACCGAGGAGACCCGCTCGGCGGGGTCCTCCACGACGCTCACCTCGACGCGCTCCGCGGTCCACGGGTCCAGCGGTGTCTCGCGCGCCGCGCTGCCGACCGTGGCCGCGAGATGGCGCACGGTCGTCATCAGATACGCCGGGACGTTGTCCACCTCGTGCCCCGCGGACAGCCGCCGCCAGACCCGGAAGTGCGCCTCGGCGACCAGATCGTCGGCCACCCAGGCGTTGCCCGTCAGGGAGCGGGCGTAGGCGACGAGGCGCGGCTGCTCCTCCTCGTAGACGCGGGTGTACGCGGATATCGCGGACTCGGGTGACATGACAGGAACTCTCCGTTCCCCTGCGGTGGGTTCGGACAAGTTCGTAACCCTAAATGACAGATGCACCTTTTGCGGGTGACGCAGGTCACATCAATTGGTAGGGGCTTCCGCGTAATGCAAACGGCACCTGCGAGGTCGTACAAGCATCGGCAACACGGCCGACCTCCGATCCGCAGTGGAGACCGACCATGGACATCAACCTTGAGCAGCCCGCCGCCGGACGCCTCATCACGGCCGACGAGCAGGAGCTCCCCGTCCCGACGACGCTGCGCTACACCTCCGCCGACCCGTTCGCGGTGCACCTCGACTTCCCGCCCGAGGTCTCCCTCGACGGCGAGGTGGTCAGCTGGACCTTCGCGCGCACGCTGCTGGAGGCCGGGCTGAGCGGCCCGGCGGGCAGCGGGGACGTGCACCTGTGGCCGTGCGGCCGCGCCCGCACGGTGGTGGAACTCCACTCGCCGTACGGGCTGGCCCTGCTCCAGTTCGACACCTCGGCGCTGCGCCGGTTCCTGCTGCGCACGTACGCCGTCGTGGCGGCCGGGCAGGAGGACGTCGGCGCGGAGGTCGAGCGCGGGCTGAGCGCGCTGTTCGGGAACGTGTGAAGGGGGCCCGTCGCGGCTCGGCACACCCTCAGGCGCGTCAGGCGTCCACCGCCATGGATCTGGCCAGGGTCCAGACGGCGACGATGTCGAGCGTCATCACGCTGATCGACCACAGCGGATAGAACGGGATGAACATGAACTGCGTGATCAGGCTGACCGCGCCCAGCGCCGCGCCGGCCCCGGTGCCCCAGCTCTTGCCGAGGAGCACCCCCAGGCCGGCGGCGACGAGCCCGATGCCGACGACGATGTGGATCCAGCCCCAGGCCGTGAGGCTGAACTCGTAGGTGTAGTCGGGCGAGCTGAAGATGGTGTCGCGGGTGACGCCGACGACACCGAGCAGGATGCTGAGCGTTCCGCTCAGTTCCAGCGCCCAGCCGGCGAAGAGGGTGAGACCTCCGCCCAGGCGTCGTGCGGTCATGTCGGGGTGTCGCACCCCGCCGGATGTCTGCGCCATGCCAGGGCCTTTCCGTGCAGTGTGGTCGTCCCCGAGCTCGGCGTCAGTACCGCAGCACCCCCGCGATCCCCCGGGCGTCGCCCAGGGTGCCGTCCGGCACGAACCGGACGTCGGCGCCCGTCTCCAGGCACTGCTCGACGATTTCGTCCACGATGTCCTCGCGGGAGTCGAGGTCGTCGCTCGCGGCCGGGATCAGGTGGTCGCCGCCCTCGTCGCGGACGGTCACGCGGTAGTTCTCCTCCACGGCCAGCAGCCGGACCCGGCCTTCCCGGGCGTTCTGCCACACCTCGTCCACGCCGGCCGCGAAGGCCCGGCGCCCGCGTGCCGTCTCCAGTTCGCGGGCCACGGCGGCGGTGTTCTTGCGGGTCTCGGCCTCCTGCAACGGCCGTACCGTCTGCCACACCGCGTCCGGGGTGCCGTGCGCGAGACCGCCGTGCGGGACGTGGACGGCGTCCTTGGTGGCGCCGCCGACCTCGTCCAGCGCGGAGAGCGCCGCGGTCTCGCCCGTGATGTAGAGCGGCCGTGGATCCTCGCGCAGCAGCCGGCCCATCGCGGTGTCGGCGTCCCGCAGGAAGTGCCGGGTGCCCTCGTCGCGGAAGGTGCTCGGCAGATCGCCGATCCGTTCCTGGCGTTCGGCGTCGAAGTTCTCCTGGCTCCTGGTCAGCGGGAATCCGCCGCCCCGGTGCTCGGTGACCCGGTCCGTGCCGCCGTTCCACAGCGTGACGTGGTCGGCGGAGACCGAGAGGACCCAGAACGGCCGCTCGGCGGCCTGTGCGGAGACGAGATTGCGGGTCAGGAAGGTGTCCGAGAGGACCACCCGCTCGGGTACGGACCGGGCGAGCGACCACACCTGGTGCTCACCCGGAGCGGCGAAGATCACCAGACCGTCCTCGGCGTGGGCCAGATCGACCTCGGCGAGGGCCTGGTCGAGCTGCCGTTCGACATCGACGCGCCGCTCCCGGCTGACCGCGGGATCGGCCTCCAGCTGCTTCTTGGCCTCGGCCACGACATTGCGCAGCCGGACCGGGTCCTGGGAGTTCTCGGGCTCCCGGCGATGGGTCGGAGTCAGCACGGACACCGCCGGATAGGGGCGCGGGCGCCGCAGCTCGGAAAGGGTCGTGGGACTGAGTGCGTGCTCCATATCAGCACGATAGGACCGTTTGCCGGATAGGGCATTAGGGGCAATCAAGTCGGGCATTCAGGGCAATTCGCTGCTAGCGTCGCTTGAGTCGCCGGATGCCCCATCGTCCTAGGACGCCCATGAGTCAGGTCGACACGCAGACCCAGGCACCGCATGCCGCCAAACTCTCCCTGCCGACGCTCACCACCATGGTGGTCGGCTCGATGGTCGGCGCCGGTGTCTTCTCCCTCCCGCGCAGATTCGCGCAGGAGACCGGAGTGGCAGGTGCCCTCATCGCGTGGGCCGTGGCCGGCACCGGCATGCTGATGCTCGCCTTCGTCTTCCAGACGCTCGCCGTGCGCAGACCCGATCTCGACGCCGGTGTGTACGCCTACGCCAAGGCCGGATTCGGCGAATACCTCGGCTTCTTCTCGGCGTTCGGCTACTGGGCCAGCGCCTGCGTCGGCAACGTCACCTACTGGGTGCTGATCATGTCGACGATCGGCGCGATCGCCCCCGCGCTCGGCGACGGCGACACCGTGCTCGCGGTGGTGCTCTCCTCCGTCGGCCTGTGGCTGTTCTTCGCGCTCATCAGCCGCGGAGTGAAGGAGGCGGCGGCGATCAACCGCATCGTCACGGTCGCCAAGGTCGTGCCGATCATCGTCTTCGTCATCCTCGCGCTCTTCTATCTCAAGCCCGGCGTCTTCGCCGACAACTTCGGCGGCGCCGACTACGCCGGCTCGCTGTTCAACCAGGTCAAGGGCACCATGCTGGCCACCGTCTTCGTCTTCCTCGGCGTCGAGGGCGCGAGCGTCTACTCCCGGCACGCGCGGCGCCGCGAGGACGTCGGACGGGCCACGATCCTCGGGTTCGTGAGCGTCTTCGCGATCTTCGCGTCGGTGACCATCGTGTCGTACGGCCTGATGCCCATGGAGGAGATCGCCGAGCTGCGGCAGCCCTCCATGGCCGAGGTGCTGGAGCACGCGGTCGGCACCTGGGGCAAGGTCTTCGTCAGTGTCGGGCTGATCGTCTCCGTCCTCGGCGCCTATCTGGCCTGGACGCTGATGGCGGCCGAGGTGCTGTACGTGGCCGCCAAGGACGACGACATGCCCCGGTTCCTCAAGCGCGCCACCGCCGCCGACGTGCCCGTGCCCGCGCTCGTGATGTCCACGGTGCTCAGCCAGATCGTCCTGGTCGTCACGCTGTTCTCGGACGACGCCTTCAACTTCGCCCTCGACCTGACCAGCGCGCTCACCCTCATCCCGTTCCTGCTGGCGGCCGGCTTCGCGGTGAAGATCGGCTGGGGCGGTAAACGGGGCGAGTTGGCGGTCGCGGTCATCGCCACGGTCTACACCGCGTTCCTGCTCTACGCGGCCGGCCTGAAGTTCGTCCTCGTCTCCTTCATCATCTACGCCCCCGCCAGCGTGCTGTTCGTGATGGCCCGCAGGGAGCAGGGCAGACGGCTGTTCTCGCCGCGCGAGTACGTCATCCTCGCCGCGTCGGTGGCCGGTGCGGTCGTCGGCATCGTGGCCCTGGCGCTGGGCTGGATCAGCCTCTGAGGTTCCGGAAGGTGCACCATGACCGGTAGTCAAGACTCCCGTCCCGCGTACGGCGTCCACTCCGAGGTCGGCAGACTGCGCAAGGTGCTGGTCTGCGCCCCCGGGCTCGCGCATCGCAGGCTCACGCCGACCAACTCCGACGACCTGCTCTTCGACGACGTGATGTGGGTGGAGAACGCCCAGCGCGACCACGCCGACTTCGTGAACAAGCTGCGCGAACGCGACGTCGACGTAGTGGAGTTGCACGATCTGCTCGCCCGGACGATGGCGGTACCGGGCGCCCGGGACTGGCTCCTGGACCGGAAGATCGTCGCCAACGAGGTCGGCCTCGGCCTCGTCGACGGCACGCGCGCCTATCTGGAGTCGCTGGAGCCGGAGCGCCTCGCCAAGTACCTGATCGGCGGCCTGGCCACCACCGACCTGCCGGAGGAGCACCGCACCGAGTACCTCGGGCTCGCCCGTGAGTCGCTCGGCGTACGCGAGTACCTGATGCCGCCGCTGCCCAACACGCTCTACACCCGCGACACCACGTGCTGGCTCTACGGCGGCGTCACCCTCAACCCGCTGTACTGGCCCGCCCGGCACGACGAGACCCTCCTGATGAAGGCGGTCTACAGCTTCCACCCCGACTTCGCGGGCTCCACCATCTGGTGGGGCGACCCCGAACTCGACTGGGGGCAGGCGACGTTCGAGGGCGGCGACATCATGCCCGTCGGCAACGGCGTCGTCCTGATGGGCATGAGCGAGCGCACCTCACGCCAGGCGATCACGCAGGTGGCGGCGGCTCTGTTCAGGAACGGCGCCGCCGAGCACGTGATCGTCGCCGGGATGCCGAAGCTGCGTTCCGCGATGCACCTCGACACCGTCTTCACCTTCGCCGACCGCGACCTGGTCACCCTGTACCCGGCCATCATGGACGCCGTCCACACCTTCTCCCTGCGCCCCGGCGACAAGCCGCCAGGCGTCGACCTCATCGACGAGGGCTCGACCCCCTTCGTGGACGTCGTCGCCAAGGCGCTCGGCCTGCCAGGGCTGCGGATCGTCGAGACCGGCGGGGACGCCTACGCCTCCGAGCGCCAGCAGTGGGACAGCGGCAACAACGCGGTCGCCCTGGAGCCCGGCGTGGTGTTCACCTACGACCGCAACACCCAGACCAACACGCTGCTGCGCAAGGCCGGCATCGAGGTCATCACCATCGTCGGCGCGGAGCTGGGGCGAGGCCGGGGCGGCGGGCACTGCATGACGTGCCCGATCGTGCGGGACCCGGTCGAGTTCTGAGCCGGCTCTTCGAATTCTGAGTCAGCCCTTCGACTCGATCACCGCGATGTTCCCCTGAGCCACCGCGCACAGCGTCTCGTCGCCGTCGACGCTCACCGTGCTCACATCGCACCGGCACACGACCCGGGTCCGGCCCGCCCGCACCACCTCGGCGTGCGCGCGCAGGACCTCACCCGTCGCCGGGCGGAGGTAGTCGATGGTGAAGCCCGAGGTGATCAGCCCCGGCCCGACGACGGTGCCCGCGGCGAGCGTCAGCGTGTTGTCGGCCGCGTAGGAGACCACTCCGCCGTGGACGAAGCCGTACTGCTGGAGCAGCTCGGGCCGGATGTCCACTTCCAGGGTGGCCTCGCCGTCGCCGAAGGCCGTCAGCCGGGCGCCCAGCAGTCTGCTGAAGGGCTGTTCCGCGAGGATCTTCCGGGCGAGGTCCAGATCCATCGTCGTGTTCACCTACCTCTCGGGTTCACCTCTCGGGCTCACTTCACTAGTGAAGTGAGGGTGGCGTGGCTCGATGGGGTCTGTCAAGATCGGCCCATGGCCGAGCCGGATCAGCGTCTGTACTACCTGTTGCAGCGGGCGGCACACCGTCTGCGCACCACGCTGGACCGGCGCTGCCTGGCCACCGCCGGCGTCACCACCGCCCAGCTCGGCGCACTCTTCGCCGTAAGGGACGAGCCCGGCGTCACCCAGCAGGAACTCGCGCGCACCCTCGGCCTGCGCGAATCCGCCGTGACCGGACTCGTCGGCCGCCTGACCACGGCGGGGCTGCTCTCCCGGCAGGCGCATCCGCGGCAACACCGGGCGGTGGTCCTGGAGTTGACGGATGCCGGAGAGGCGGCGCTGAAGGCGGCCCAGCCGGAGATCGACCGTTTCAACACCGAAGTGCGCGCCCTGCTCGGCGACGACGGCTTCGACGACACCGCTGCTGCCATGAAACGCCTCGTGCACTGGGAAGACTGACCCTCAGACGAAGGAGTCCGGATCCGCCGCCCGCCAGTCCGCGTCCCAGGCCTCGGGCGGCTCCTGGAGCAGCACGTCCGGGGCCAGCCATTCGTAGAGTCCGGTGTACGACGAGACGGTCGTTGGATCGGTGCGCCGCACCAGCATGTCGGTGGTCAGCTCGCCGGGACCGCGCACGCCCATCGCCGCCATGATCTGCACGGCACTCCGGACCGTCGCCCGCTGATAGCGCTCCACCCGCAGGGACTTGTCGGCCACGTCGAGGGCCCGGACCCGGCGTGGATCCTGGGTCGTCACTCCGACCGGGCAGGTGTTGGTGTGGCAGCGCTGGGCCTGGATGCAGCCGACGGCGAACATCATGGCGCGGGCCGCGTTGGTGTAGTCGGCGCCCTGGATCAGACGCTTGACGATGTCCGACCCGGTGGCCACCTTGCCGCTGGCCCCGATCCGGATCCGGTCCCGCAGACCCGTACCGACGAGGGCGTTGCGCACGGTGATCAGGCCCTCGGTGAGCGGCATCCCGAGATGGTCGGCGAACTCCAGCGGCGCCGCGCCCGTACCGCCCTCGGCCCCGTCCACCACGATGAAGTCCGGCGTCACCCCCTCCGCGAGCATCGCCTTGCACACCGCCAGGAACTGTCTGCGCGCCCCCACGCACAGCTTGAACCCGACCGGCTTGCCGCCCGCCAGCTCCCGCATGAGCGCGAGGAACCGGACCAGCTCGCGGGGCGTCGAGAACACCCGGTGATACGGCGGCGACACCACCGTCTCGCCCTCCGGAACGTCCCTCGCCCGCGCGATCTCGGCGTTCACCTTGGCCCCCGGCAGGACCCCGCCGATCCCCGGCTTCGCGCCCTGGGAGATCTTCAGCGACACGCACTTCACCTCGGGCAGCGCCGCCTTGTCCGCGAACTCCCTCCCGTCGAAGCGCCCTTCGGGGGTCCGGCAGCCGAAGTAGCCCGTGCCGATCTCCCAGATCAGATCGCCGCCGCCGCGCAGGTGGTACTCGGAGAGCCCGCCCTCCCCGGTGTCGTGCGCGAAACCTCCCAACGCGGCACCCCGGTTGAGGGCGACGATCGCGTTCGAGGAGAGCGCCCCGAAACTCATCGCGGAGACGTTCAGCAGGGCCATGTCGTACGGCCGCGCGCAGTCCGGCCCGCCGACCCGCACCGTCGGCGGCTCCTCCGGCGCCTCGACCGGGTGCATCGAGGGCACCAGGAACTCGTAGCCGTCGGCGTACAGGTCCCGCTCGGTGCCGAAGGGCTCCTCGGCGTCGACGCCCTTGGCCCGCTCGTAGACGATGCTGCGCACATCACGGTCGTAGGGACGGCCGTCGTAGTTCCGTTCGACGAAGTACTGCTGGATCTCGGGGCGCAGCTTCTCCATCAGGAACCGCAGATGCCCGAGCAGCGGGTAGTTCCGCAGCACCGAGTGGCGGGTCTGGGCCAGGTCCCATGCGCCGAGGCCGGTCAGGGCCAGCAGCGGGCCCGCCGCGCACCACCACCAGAGCGAGACGGCGAACGACAGGACCAGCGCCCCGGCCGCGGCGAGGGCGATGAGCGGCAGCAACACGTACCGGCCCGCACCGCGTACGCCGTACCGCCCCGGGTGAGCGGCGGCGGGCGTCACGGGGCGTTCTCCTCCGCGGCGCAGGAACTCCCGCTGGGCGGCAGGGTTCCGTACAGGAGGAAGGTGTCGACCTTGCGCTGGACGCACTTCGACGAGGCGTACCCGGTGTGGCCGTCGCCCTTGTTGTCGAGGACGACCGCCGAGTCACCGAGCCGTTTCGCGGTCTCCACGGTCCAGCGGTACGGCGTCGCCGGGTCCCCTCGGGTGCCCACGAGGAGCATCTTCGGGGTGTGCACGTTCCGTACCTCGTCGCGGATGTAGTCGGTGCCCTTGGGGCGGCCGTAGCAGGTCAGGACCTCGGTGAGGCGGTAGCGGCCGAAGACGGGGGAGGCCTCCTCGTACTCGGCGCGCAGTCGGCCGAGGTCGCGGGTGATCTCGGCGGCGGTGGGCCGGTCCGGGTCGTCCGCGCAGTTGATTGCCATCAGGGCGGCCGGGAGGTTGTCCAGCGGGACCTCGTCCTCGTCGGCGAGAGCGCCGTCGGTCTCCGAGTCCGCGGGCTCCGGACTCTCCGGGTCCGCTCGCCCGGGCAGCGCGCTGCCGCCCGACGCGAACGCCTCGATGCCCCGGGTGTCCCCGTCCTCCAGGAGCTGGGCGAGGGCCCGCTCCAGCAGCGGCCACAGTTCCCTGCTGTAGAGGGCCTGGCCTATGGCGCCCACCAGGTCCTGGCCCGAGAAGTCGTAGCCCCAGTCGGACGGCACCGGATCCTCGTCGAGCGAGTCGACGAGCCGGACCACCTGGTCCCGGGCCTTGCGGGCGTCCTGGCCGAAGGGGCAGGCGATGTCCTTGACGCACCAGTCGATGAAGTCGTCCAGCGCGGTCTGCTGTCCCTCGGCGCCGACCACGCCCTGCTCGGCCAGCGGCTCGGTCAGGGTGTCCACCCCGTCGAGCACCAACCGGCCCACCTTCTTGGGGAATTGGGCGGCATAGACGGCCCCGAGCCGGGTTCCGTAGGAGAAGCCCAGGTAGTTGAGCTTCTTGTCGCCGAGCGCGGCGCGCATCACGTCCATGTCGCGGGAGGCGTTGACCGTGCCGATGTGGGGGAGCACGGGGCCGGAGTTGTCGGCGCAGGCAGCGGCGACGCGCTTCAACTGTCCGAGCAGTGCGCGCGGATCGTCCCCGTCCTCCGTCGCGGGCACCTCGTCGGTGCCGTCGCCGCAGCTGACCGGCGAGGACCGGCCGACGCCGCGCGGATCGAAGGACACCACGTCGTAGCCCTTGGCCAGCCCCATGAACTCGTCGCCGCTCGCGGCGAGTTCGCCCACCCCGGCGCCGCCGGGACCGCCGAAGTTCAGCAGGACCGATCCTCTGGACTTCCCGGTCGCGCGATAGCGGGCGAGAGCCAGGTCGAGGGTTCCGGTGCCGGGCCTGGTGTAGTCGAGGGGGACGGTGACCTTGCCGCACTGGAGGTCATCGGGGGCGTCCATGCCTTCGCACTTCGACCATGTGACCTTCTGGTCGTAGAAGCGCGACAGGTCGGGTCCGTCGTCGTCGGCGGCCCGCGTGGGCAGTGCCCCGCCCAGCAGCGCGAGCCCGACCGCCCCGGCGAGCACACAGCGCCGCGTTGACAGCTTGGCCTGCATCGATGCCTCCAGGCGGAACGCGAATCCAGCGCCCTCGATCACGATAAGCGGCTCCCGGAAGCACCGCCTCCGGGCGGGCGGGACCGTGCGAAGTGCCTTATCCTGCGCCCCTCCGGGCGGATACGACGGTATTACGACCAGTTCGTCAACCGTGCCGCTCGATGGGGTGAAAGGCCGATAAGCCATAACTCGGATGGTTCGCCTGCGTTTTATGCCATGCGGGTGAGTGCCCGCGAACCATGTCTGGAAGGCAGGGAACCTATGAGAAGGGTTACCCGAAACGGTGTGATCGCCGTCGCCGCCGTGTCCGGTGCGATGGCCGTGACGATGCCCGTGTATGCCGATTCGGCCGCGGACGGGACCGCCGCCGACTCGCCCGGGGTGATCTCCGGGAACACGATCCAGCTCCCGGTGCATGTCCCGGTGAACGTGTGCGGGAACACCGTGAACGTGGTCGGGATCCTCAACCCCGCCGCGGGCAACACCTGCGCGAACGAGGGCGGCGCGGACTCCCCGGCACCGCCCGGCGCCGCCGCGCAGGGCAGCGGAAAGGATTCACCCGGGGTTGTCTCCGGCAACGGCGTCCAGCTCCCCGTCCACCTGCCGGTGAACGTCAGCGGGAACAGCGCGAGCGTGGTCGGCATCGGCAACGCCTCCGTCGGCAACGAGTCCGTGAACACCTCCGGCGACGAGCCCCAGGAGACCCCGGTGAAGCCGGCCCCCGAGCCGGAGGCCGCCCCGCCGAAGCCGCACCCCGGGCCCAAGGCCACGGTTCCCACCCCGCGTGGGCCCGTGGCCTCCATGGCCCACACGGGAGCGGACGGGACGCTCCCCGCCGCCGTGGGCAGCGCCGCGCTGGTCCTGGGCGGCGCCGCCCTGTACCGCCGCTTCCGCCCGAAGGCGGTGCGCTGACCTCGGGCGCCGCGCGGAGACGGAAGGCCTCATCGGCGGTGACCGGTGGGGCCTCCGCCGACTCCGGCCGGGAGAGACCGGACCCGGGTCCTCACGCCGCCGCGACCCGTGCCTCGGTCACCGCCGTGAGCAGGACCATGCCCGAGTCCCCGTAGTCCGGCAGGGTCGGGTCGGAGTCGATGCGGGTGACCTCCAACTCCCTTGTCAGCGGCCCGAACACGGTTCTGACCAGCTCCGGGTCCACCGGACAGCCGGGCCACCGGGACGCCGGTCCGATGCGGTACGTCGGCATGTTCTCCATGAACGCGGCGACCAGATGCCCGCCCGGCGCCACGCACCGCACGAAGGCCCGGCAGAAGTCCGTGAACTCCGCCCGGTCCTCGGTGGCGCCCTCGGCGACGAAGTGCATGGACGCCAGGTCGTACCCGCCCGGTTCGAGGTCCCGCACATCCCCGTGGACGACGTTCACCTGCGCGAGCGACCGGGCCAGGGTCGCGGGCAGGGCGGGGTTCAGCCGTCGGCACAGCGCGTGGAAGGGCAGCCAGCTGGCATCCGGGCCGCACAGGATCTGGCGTTCCAGATAGGCGACATTGCCCGCCCCCGCCTCGACCGCGTCGATCCGGCGGCTCGCGGCGGCCGCGAGGATCAGCGGGTAGAGGTTGGGACCCGCGCCGAACTCCACCGAGTGTGCGATGCTCCCCGGCGCGAACCGCCGGTAGAACGCCGAGTGATGGGCGATGACCGCCGCGTCCGAGGGATGCAGATCGCGGTAGTTCTCCGCGAGGTAGTCGGCGACCGGCCAGCGGTCCCAGTCGACGTCGTCGTTGTGGGTCGTCATGGCCGCTCGGCTTTCGGCCGCAGCGGGAAGCGGGCGGTCAGCCGGGTCAGGGTCGCGGTGAGCCGGGCGATGTCCTCGTCCGAGTTGAGCGCCGTGATCTGGATCCGGAAACCCACCCGGTCACGCGGCACGAGGGGATAGGCGGCGAGCGTCACATAGATGCCCTCCTCCCACAGGAACGCGGCGACCGCGTCCAGGTCGGCCGCGTCCGCGAGCGGGATCTCCAGGATGGGCAGCCCGTCGGTGTTGAGGGTGAGTACGTCCAGGTCGTCGAGATGGTCCAGCACCCGCCGCGTTTTGCGGCACAGCTCGGCCCGTATGCCGTCCCCGCGGCGCTCGTTGACGTCGAGCCCGGCCAGCGCGGTCGCCAGGGACGCGGTCGGTGACGGACCCGAGTACAGATAGGGCGCCGCCGCCGTCTTGAGCCGGTTCTTCAGCTCGGTGGGCAGGGCGAGGAACGCCAGCAGCGACGAGTACGCCTTGGAGAAACCGGCGGCGAGCACGATCCCGTCGTACGACTCGCCCGTGTGCCGCACCACGCCGTTGCCGCGCGTGCCGTACGGGCACGGCTCCTCGGGTCCGCGCTGCCCGATCACCCCGAAGCCGTGCGCGTCGTCGATGTACAAGGTCGCGCCCCGGCTGCGGCACACGGCCGTCAGCGCGGGCAGGTCGGCGATGTTGCCGCTCATGCTGTTGACGCCGTCCAGGCAGACGAGGCGGGGTCCGCTCCCGGCCGCCGAGGCCAGCAACTCGTCCAGCTCGTCGGGGCGTTCGGCGTGGAAGCGGCGCAGGGTGGCGCCCTGGGAGCGGGCGGCGACGCAGCCGTCGTACACCGTGCGGTGTGCGGTCGCCTCGACGAAGACGTGCCCGCCGTCGGCGAGTACCGGGATCACGGAGGAGTGGATGAGGGTGAGCGTCGGCAGCAGCAAGGTGTCGGGCGCGCCCAGCAGTTCGGTGACCCGTTCCTCGATCTCGGGGTACAGCCGCGGACTGCCGATCAGCCGCGACCAGCTCGGGTGCGTGCCCCAGCGGTGCACGGCGGGCTCGATGCGGGCGGAGATCTCCGGATCCCAGTCGAAACCCAGGTAGTTGCAGGACGCGAAGTCGATCAGCCAGTGGCCGCGGCTGCGGATGTGCCGGCCCCGCACCTCGTCGAGGACCGCGTCGCTCATGAGGGTCGTCCGGCGCAGGTGCTCCAGGTCCGCGCAGCGCGTCGCAGGGCCGCTGCGCACCGGCGAGACCCGCTGCGGGGGCTCCGGCCGGGCCGGGGCGATGCGCTCACCGTCGCGTTCCCGCAGCACCCGCTCGCTCTGCTCCACCGTCATCGGCCGGGCGAACAGAAAGCCCTGCCCGAACCGGCACCCCATGCCCGCCAGCAGATCCCGCTGCCCGGGTTCCTCGATCCCCTCGGCGATCACCTGCATCCCGAGGGTGTCGGCGATACGGACGATGCCCTCGACGAGCGCGACCTGCTGGGGGTCGTGCGTGATGTCGTCGATGAACGTCTTGTCGATCTTCAGTACGTCGATGGGGAAGTCCCGCAGATAGCGCAGCGAGGAGAAGCCCGTGCCGAAGTCGTCGACCGCGATGTGCACGCCCAGCTCCTTGAGCGCCTGCAACACGCCCTGGATCTGCATGTCGTGGCGGAGCAGCACCGTCTCGGTGAGCTCCAGCTGGAGCGAACCGGGGGCGAGCCCCGGCGTCCGGAGCGCCTCGCCGACCTGGTCGACGAACCCGCCGTCACGGAACTGGCGGGCCGAGACGTTCACACTGACGTACGGCGGGCCGCCGGCCGCGGGGAGCCGCTGGAGCCCCGCGATGTCCTGGACCGCGTTCTCCAGCACCCACGACCCCAGCACGGCGATCTGCCCGGTCTCCTCGGCCAGCGAGATGAACTGCTCCGGGGAGACCTGGCGGCGCGGGGAGGGCCAGCGCAGCAGCGCCTCGAAGCCGACGACCTCGCCCGCGGTGATGTCCACGACCGGCTGGTAGCGCAGCGCGAACTCCTTGCCGACCACCGCCTGGGCCAGCCGGCTCTGCAGATCGTGCCGCTCCACCATGCGCGTGTGCAGCAGCGGCCGGAACCGCCGCCACTGCCGCTTGCCGGCTGCTTTCGCCGCGTACAGGGCGAGGTCCGCGTGGCCGAGGAGCTCCTCCGCGTCCACGCTGTCCCGCGCGGTGGCCACGCCCACGCTCGCGGACACCGCCACCGACTCCTCGCCCAGGACGAACGGCCGGGTCAGCGTCTGGATCACCTGGGCCGCCAGCAGCTCGGCGTCCAGGGGCTCGCGCGCGTCCTCCATCAGCACGGCGAACTCGTCGCCGCCGAGGCGGGCCGCCGTGTCCGTGCGCCGCAGCGCCTTCGACAGACGGCTGCCGACCGCGACCAGGAGATGGTCGCCCGCCGAGTGCCCGAGGGTGTCGTTGACCAGCTTGAAGTCGTCCAGGTCGATGAAGAGCAGACAGGTCAGCGAGGACTCGCGGCGGCCGCGCAGCAGGGCGCGCTCGATGCGCTCCAGGAGGAGCGTGCGGTTGGGCAGCCCGGTCAGCGAGTCGTGGAAGGCCCGCTGGGTCAGCTCGTGCTCCAGGCGCCGCTGCTCGGTCACGTCCCGCAGGGTGACCACCAGACCGGCCACGGTGCGCTCGTCCCGGAAGTCGCTGCACCGCACCTCGACCTCGACACGCCCGTCGTGGTGGCGCACCCACCAATGGTCGTGGGTCGCGCGCGGCCCGTTGTCCCGTACAGCGGCCAGCTCCCGGGCCGCCCGGTGCCGGTCCCGGGGGTCCACCAGCTCCGGCAGCGAGGCCCCGGTCAGCTCGGCGGAGCCGAAGACGGACGCGGCGGACGGGCTGGCGTACCGGATGGTGTTGTCGTCCTCGACGATCAGGATGACGTCGGAGGTGTTCCGTACCAGGGTGCGGAAATAGGCCTCGCTCTCCCGCGCCACCACCTCCTGCCGCAGCACCACCCGCTCCATGGCCAGACCCGCGTGCGCGGCGAGGATCTCCAGCGAGCCCCGGGTCTCGGCGAGCGGCTCGGGCGGCCCGGCGACCAGCAGCACACCGGGGACATGCGCCGTCGGCCGGTCGGGCGAGGTCATCGGGCAGGCCAGGACGGCGGGCTGGCCGTCGAGCCGGGCGGCGAGGTCGGGGCTCAGCTCGTCGGCGGGCACGATGCGGGCACTGCCCGGGGCCAGCTCGGCGACCCGGTCGGCGGGGAGCAGCAGCGTGCGGTGCCGGACCGCGGGGCCCAGCAGGGTGTCGACCGCCGCCTCGCACGACCGGGCGACCTCCTCCTGCCGTACGGCCGACACCAGCGAGGCGCTCGCCCGGCGCAGCACGTGCTCCCGCGCCACGGCCCGGCGATGGGCCACGACCATCCCGGCGAGCCGCAGGATCACCAGCAGGAACAGCACACCCGAGAAGGCGGCGATCACGGCGGCGTGGTGCGCCCCGCCGGTCACCCCCTCGTACAGCAGGATCCCCGGCGCGATGAGGGTCGCCACCGTGAGCATCACCAGTCGGCGCGGCCTCGGCAGCAGCGTCTCCTTCTGCGGCACGGCGTCGGTCAGCTCGACCATGGAGGGGTGCAGGGCGGCCAGGCCCCACGCCGTGTAGAAGACGATCCACCCGGTGTCGAGCAGGGTGCCCGCCTGCCACATCCCGTGCAGTTGCAGCATCCCGTAGGCGATGTCGAAGCCGAGCAGGGTCACCGTGCCGACGACCAGCAGCTGGACCGACCGGTTGTGGCCGTCCACCGTGCTGGAGGTGAGCATGCGGGCCAGCAGGGCGAGGACGAGGATGTCGCCGAGCGGGTAGGCGATGCTGATCGCCCGCTGCTGCCAGGTCATGCCCTCCAGCTCGCTGAGCGGCTGCACCAGATAGACCCACACGGGCAGTCCGAGACCCCCGGTGAAGATCAGCGCGTCCAGCAGACTGGGCAGGTCGTAGCCGTCCCAGCGGTAGCGGACCAGGCCGGACAGACCGACGGCGAAGAGCGGGTAGGTGGCGAGGTAGAGGGCGTCGGCGGGGGAGGGGAACGGGTTGGAGGCGTGGAAGTACTCCTCCATGACGTTGTAGTACGTGTCGCCCGCGATGAACGTCAGGAGTCCGGCGGCCAGCACCCACCAGGGCCAGCGGTGGGCGGGACGGTTGACGTGGCTACCGATGAGTACGGCGCCGACACCGGCGAGTCCGATGACGGCCCACACCGGCGCGAGCGCGCGGGGGACCGTCATGTAGACAGTGGTGGCGACGGCGACCAGCGCGAGATGGGCCGCCATCAGCCGACGTGCCGGCAGCAAGGGCAAGCGCCTCCCCCCGGTGGAGGAGACCGGGCCGTCCACCTGGTCCGGGATCCGTTTCGATCGTAGGCACCGCCTCCGGACCCCTGCATCCCGAGATCGTGGGGGCTACCCGCGGTGGAAGCGCCGGTGCAGCGCGTGCACCTCCCCGGCGAGCTCCGGCACCGGCCCGTCCACGGTCACCCCGGGCGCCACCTCGTGCACGGGCAGCGTCCGCACCGGAGGCGCGGGAACCCCCAACTCGCCGAGCCACTCGGCCAGTTGCCGGGACGAGGCCACGTACACGATCCTTCCGAGGCCCACCCAGGCGTGGGCCGCCGCGCACATCGGACAGTGCTCGCCCGACGTGTACACCGTCGCCGCCGCCCGCTCCTCGGGCGTCAGATGCGCCGCGGACCAGCGCGCCAGCTCGAACTCGGGATGGCGGGTGCGGTCCCCGGAGGCCACCCGGTTGTGGTCCTCGGCGAGCACCGCGCCGTCCGCCCCCACCAGCACCGAACCGAACGGCTCGTCCCCCGCCTCCAGCGCCTCGGCGGCCAGCTCCACACAGCGGCGCAGAAACGGCAGCTCGGTGTCCTTCACGACCATGGCGTACGGCCCTCCTCGCGGCGTGATCTTCGAACACGCACCCTATGTCCGGAGCGTGGAAGTGGTGTGGTCATGGCCCGTAAAGGTGTTGCCTCCCGGTCCGCCTGGTGCTGGAGTGAAGGCATGGATCATGCCGCGGTACTCGCCCTCTACGACCGGGACATGCGCGAAGGCGCCCAGCCGGACAGCCCCGAGTCCCGGATCGAGCGGGTCGGCAAGGTGGTCCGCCAGGTCTCCACCGAGCAGGGCTGGAACGGCGTGGTCTGGTCCGATCTGGACGCCGGCGGCGCCGACGCGGCGATCGCCGAGCAGATCGCGTACTACTCCGGGCTCGGCCGCGAGTTCGAGTGGAAGCTCTACGGCCACGACCTGCCCGTGGACCTCGGGCAGCGGCTCAGGGCGGCCGGGTTCACCGCGCAGCCCGAGGAGACCCTGATGATCGGCGAGGTCGCCGACCTGATCCTCGACGCCGAGCCGCCCGAGGGCATCCGCGTCCTGCCGGTCACCGACCGGGCGGGCGTCGACCTCGTGGCCGATGTGCACGAGGCGGCCTTCGGCACCGACAGCACCCGGCTGCGGCACCAGCTGCTCGCCCAGCTCACCGCCGACCCGGAGACCGTGGTCGCCGTCGTCGCCCTGGCCGGGGACACCCCCGTCAGCGCGGCCCGGATGGAGCTCGTGCCGGGCACCCGGTTCGCCGGACTGTGGGGCGGCGGCACCGTCGAGGCCTGGCGCGGCCGCGGCATCTACCGCGCGCTGGTCGCCCTGCGCGCCCGCGAGGCCGTGGAGCGCGGCTACCGCTATCTCCAGGTCGACGCGCTGCCCACCAGCCGCCCCATCCTGGAACGCCTCGGCTTCGAGCCGGTGACCACGACGACGCCGTACCTCTACGCACCGTGACGTGAGTCACGCTCCCGGGGATGTCACATCCGCGGCCGCTCGATCCGTCGCAAGGACATGACGACGAACCAGAGCATCCTCCTCGCCGGCGCGAGCGGAGTCCTCGGCCGGCACATCACCCGGGCCCTCACCGAAGCGGGCCACAAGGTCACCGGGCTCGGCCGCAGCCGTGAGAACGGCGTCCGGGCCGACCTCATGGACCGCGACGCCCTGCTGCGCGCGGTCGACGGCCACCACTTCGACACGGTGATCCACGCCGCGACCGCCCTGCGCAAGGTGCCCATGCGCCACCGCGACATGCACGCCACCGACGCGCTCCGCGTCGACGGCACCGCCCACCTCATCGAGGCCGCCCGGGCCACCGGCGCCCGCCGCTTCGTCTCCGAGTCGATGGTCTTCGGATACGGCTACGGCGACCACGGCGAGCACGAACTCACCGAGGACCAGGACGTCTTCGGCCCGCGCGGCACCGACCCGGAGCTCGAACGGCACCTCGACGGCATGCGCACCAAGGAGCGACTGACCTTCGAGGCCGAGGGGCTGGAGGGCATCGCCCTGCGCTACGGCGCCTTCTACGGACCCGGCGGCACCGAGAACCTCCTGCCCATGCTCCGCAAGCGGCAACTGCCCGTCCCCGCCGATCACGGCCGGGTCCTGCCGTGGATCGAGCTCACCGACGCGGCCCGCGCGATGGTCGCCGCCGTCGAACGCGGGCGCCCGGGACAGGCGTACAACATCGCGGACCGCACCCCGCTCGGGTTCCGGGCCCATGTCGTGGCCGTGGCCGAGGAGTTCGGCCTGCCGAAGCCGATGACCGTCCCGCTGTGGCTGATGCGGCCGATGTCGTACGCCCATGTGGTCACGGCGTCGTCGCTGCGGGTCTCCACGGCGAAGGCGGAGCGGGAGCTCGGCTGGACGCCGGTGTACGCGTCCAGCCGCGACGGTCTCGCCGCGCTGCGTGCCTCACAGGTCTAGCTGGTACTCGGCCGACCGGTGCGTGGGCACATATCCCAGGGTGTCGTTGACGGCGAGCATGGCGGCGTTGCTGTCCGCGGTGTCGGTGAGCAGCCCGGAGAGTTCCGGGTGCCGTCGCCGGGCCCCGCGGATCGACGCCGCCTTCATCCAGCGGGCGAGGCCACGGCCCCGGTGCTCGGGCAGCACCGCCGTTCCGTAGTGCTGTCCGTCGCCCCGGCCGTCGCCCGGTACGACCAGCTCGGAGAAGCCGACGACCGATCCGTCCGCCGCGTCCACCGCGGCCACGGTGTGCAGGAGATCCCCGCGCTTCGCGACCGCCTCGGCCACGGCGACCACACGCTCCACGTCCCAGACGACCGTGCCGTAGTCGGTGCCCTCCATCGGCATGTCGTCCATGGCGCGCCGTGAATCGGCGTACGACCGGGCGAGTTCGGCGGGCACGGTCCCGTCCCACTCGGTCAACTCGTAGCCGGGGCAGGACAGTTCCTCGATCGCCGCGACCTTCGCGTCGGTCAACTCGAACCTGGCGTACGTCAGCGACAGCACCCGGCGAAAGCCCCGCGCGGCGAGGAACGCGTCGGCGGGGGAGCCCTGTTCGGCCTGGGCGATGACGGACCGCCGTCCCTCGGCGCGGGCCGCGGTCACGGCGGCGTCCAGGAGCCGGCTGCCGACGCCCCGCCGCCGCTCCGTCCCGTGGACCGCGATCTCCAGCTCCGCGAGGTGGTCCTGCCCCTCCCTCGTGAACAGCCGCAGGAAGGCGGACCCGACGGGTGCTCCGTCGGACGCCGAGGCCAGCCAGGCCAGTCGGCGGCTCGACGCGCCGGATTCGGGATCGGTCAGCGGGACGATACGCGGGGTCAAGATGTCTCCGTCGCGGTCGGATCGGGCGGCGAACCGCTGAAGCCAACCACCGTCGCAGGCTTCCCGCAACGGAAATCGGGCGGACGCCGGCTATGGCGTCCGCCCCCGTTCGGTCAGCGGCGCGCCCTCGTCCGGTCCAGCGCGGCGACGCCGAGCGCGGCGAGGCCGATCTGGATGAGCCACTCGACCCAGTCGATGCCCTTGGTGTCGGCCACGTCGAAGCCCGCGGCGATGGCCGAGCCGAGCAGCGCGGCCACGATGCCGACGACGATCGTCAGCAGGATCCCGATGCGCTGCCGGCCCGGGACCACGAGCCGGCCCAGCACACCGATGACGATGCCGATCACGATGGCGCTGATGATCCCCGAGATCTCCATCTCAGCCTCTCTTCTCAAGACCCCCGCAGTAGTGCGGTTGCCCGGTGGAGGCACGGACAGTCCGTCCGAAGTGATGCCTGTTCAGATCCCGGATTGCCATGTACCGTTCAACCCACCGTCGCCCGGCTCTCGTATCACTGAAGTTCTACGCGCGCAGAGCGGATCCGAATTTCTACGCGCGTAGCCACCGACTCCCCACGGAGGTACGCCGGATGCCCGGACCCACCAGACCCCGTCGCAGACTCACCACCTCGCTCGCGGTACTCGGCCTGCTCATCACGGGCGCCGCCGTCCAGACAGCGGCCACCGTCACACCCGCCGAGGCGGCCACCCCGCACCGCATCCTCTTCGACAACGCGCACGCCGAGACGGCCGGCAACGCCGACTGGATCATCTCCACCAGCCAGCCCGACCCGCTCGGCGAGGACTCCTCACCCTCCTCGGAGACCGACTGGACCGGCGCCATCTCCTCGTGGGGCGTGGCCCTGCAGAAGACCGGCGACTACAGCCTGAAGACCCTCCCGTCCGGCAGCAGCCTCACCTACGGCGGTTCCGGCGCCCAGGACCTCGCGAACTTCGACACGCTGGTCCTGCCGGAGCCCAACACGCTGTTCACGACCGCCGAGAAGACGGCGATCATGAACTTCGTGAAGAACGGCGGCGGCCT
The DNA here is from genome assembly GCF_040644695.1 of Streptomyces sp. NPDC046909. Taxonomy (NCBI): domain Bacteria; kingdom Bacillati; phylum Actinomycetota; class Actinomycetes; order Kitasatosporales; family Streptomycetaceae; genus Streptomyces; species Streptomyces sp. NPDC046909. The sequence continues at coordinate 503,065 of NZ_JBEYXC010000006.1, forward strand.
CTTCATGATCTCCGACCACACCGGCGCCGACCGCAACAACGACGGCGAGGACGCGGTCGAGATCCTCAACGACCTGATGACGAACAACAGCGTCGACTCCACCGACCCGTTCGGCTTCTCCATCGACTCCCTCAGCATCAGCTCCGACTACCCGTCGGCCATCAGCGACAGCACCAACGCGGTCCTGCACGGCTCCTTCGGCACCGTCACCAAGAGCCTCATCGCCAGCGGCACGACGGCGACCCTCAAGCCCGCGGACAACTCGGCCGTCAAGGGACTGCTCTACCGCACCGGTTACTCCGGCAACACCGGCGCGTTCTTCGCCACCAGCACCTTCGGCAGCGGCCGCGTCGCCTTCTGGGGCGACAGCTCGCCCATCGACGACGACACCGGCCAGTCCGGCAACACCCTCTACGACGGCTGGAACGACTCCGGCGCCACGAACGCGGCCCTCGCCCTCAACGCCACCGAGTGGCTGGCCGGCGGGAGCAGCAGTGGCGGTGGCGGTGGCGGCGGGGGCGGCACCTGCACCGCGGCCCAGCTCCTCGGCAACAACGGCTTCGAGTCGGGCAGCACCACCTGGAGCGCCACCAGCGGAGTCATCACCAACTCCAGCAGCCAGTCCGCCCGTTCGGGCTCGTACTACGCCTGGCTGGACGGCTACGGCTCCTCCCACACCGACACCCTGTCCCAGTCGGTGACCATCCCGTCCGCCTGCACCACTGCCACGCTCAGCTTCTATCTGCACGTCGACACCGCGGAGACGACCACCAGCACCGCCTACGACACCCTCAAGGTGCAGGTCCTCAACAGCTCGGGCACGGTCCTCTCCACCCTCGCCACCTACTCCAACCTCAACGCCGCCAGCGGCTACACCCAGCGCAGCTTCAGCCTGGCGAGCTACGCGGGACAGACGGTGACCCTCAAGTTCACCGGCGCGGAAGGCTCCACGCTCCAGACGTCGTTCGTCATCGACGACACGGCGCTGAACGTCAGCTGACCCTGTCGCACCCGTTGGCACTCTGTGTGAAGAGTGCCAACGGGTGGGGTCCGACACCGGCGCCCGGATACTTGTCCGCGTGGAGGAGACATCACTGGCGGGCGGGGCCGTCAACGACGTGGTCCGGGTGGGCGCGACGGTACGTCGTACGCCGTCGCCGCGATCCGCCTGCGTACGGGAGTTGCTGAACCTGTTCGAGCACCGGGGGTGGCCGGGAGCGCCGCGTTTCCTCGGGGCGGACGAGCGGGGCCGGGAGGTGTTCTCCTACGTCGAGGGGCGGGCGGCCGTCAGCGCGCCCGAGCGTGCGGCGGCCCGTGCCGATGCCGGGCTTGTGGGCGTGGCCCGGATGGTGCGGGAGTTCCACGACCTGACCCACGGCACGCCCGCGGCCGGTGACCAGGACGTCGTCTGCCACAACGACCTGGCGCCGAAGAACACCGTGTACGACGGGGAGTGGCGGCCCCTGGCCTTCGTCGACTGGGATCTCGCCGCCCCCGGGGAACGCGTCCACGACCTCGCCCATGTGTGCTGGCAGTACCTGGACCTCGGGCCGGGTGTGACCGATGTGCGGGAGGCGGCCCACCGGATCCGGCTGATCCGGGACGCCTACGGGGAGCCGGACATCGACGGGGACCTGCTCCTGAACACGGTCCTGTGGTGGCAGGACCGCTGCTGGAGGGGCATCGACGCCGGGGCCGAGCAGGGCGAGCCGGCCATGGTCGGGCTGCGGGAGAGCGGGGCCGTGGCGGAGGTGCGGGACGCGTACGAGTGGGTCGCCCGGCACCGGCGTGAGCTGGGCGCCTTTCTGGACTGAGACGCGCGCCGCCGCCCTGTCGCACCGTGCTGACCACACCTACATCGAGAGCACCCCGGAGAAGGTCTGGGACGCCCTCACCGACGCCGATCTGACCGCCGCCTACTGGGGGCACAGCAATGTCTCCGACTGGCGGCAGGGGTCCCGCTGGGAGCACGGTGCGCCTGACGGTGACCCACGAGGAGCTGGCGGACGACGCGGAGCGCGCCGCCGCGGCCTCCGGGTGGGCGGCGGTGCTGTCCAACCTCAAGTCGTTCCTGGAGACCGGCAGCCCGCTGCCGCAGGAGCCGTGGCTCGTCCCGTGACACCGGGCGGCCGGCCCGCGGGGCGCGGACCGGCCGGTTGTCTTCCTCTCGGGTGTTCAGGTGTCCCTAGGCCCTGGGGGCGCTCTTCGCCGCGGTACCGGTGCACATCAGCCCCAGGATCACGGCCAGGCCGCCGATGATGACGTTGTTCAGGACGACCCCGGCGTCCGGGCTGTCGCCGACGATCCACGGCGACACGATCATCCACACGCCGACCGCGCAGAACGCCCAGCTGAGGCCGTACATGCGCTCCGGAGCCCGGGTGAAGCCGAGGGCCAGCAGGCCGATCGCGATGCCCACGATCAGGTTGTGGGGCACGAGGTCGGGCTGGCTCGTCGTGTAGTGGAGTATCCAGGGGGATACGGCGCAGTACAGACCGAGCAGGAACACCGGTCCGTCCACGAGCGCCACATCGCGACCGCCGAGCATGCGGGCGTAACGGACCCGCATTTCGGAAACATCAGGGTGGCTGGTGATGTCACCTCTGGTGGGCGAGACGTTGGCCATGGTGCGTCTCCTTTGACTCGCAGGCCTGACCGCGTCTTGTGCGGTGTGCGGTAAGCGCCGCGCAGATACATTCTGCGCTTATTTCACCTTTATGTGTAGAGGTCAGTGGGTTTGAGGCACTGGCGGAGCCGGTCCAGGCCGCGCCGCGTGTGGCTCTTCACCGTGCCGAGCGGCAGCCCGGTGCGCTCCGCGATCTGGGCCTGTGTCAGGTCCTCGTAGTAGGCGAGGACGAGTACGTGCCGCTGCGGCGCGGGGAGCCCGGCCAGCGCACGGTGGACGAGGACACGGTCCAGGACCGTCTCGACCCGGTCCGTGACGGGACCGGCGGGCACGAGAGCCGTCAGTTCGTGACGCCGGGAGCGGGCGGACAGGGCGTCGGCGACCTTGCGCCGGGTGATGCCCACGATCCACCCCGCGAATGTGCCGCGCTCGGGCCGGTAACCCCGGCGCCCGCGCCACACCCCGAGGAACACCTGCTGCACGACGTCCTCGGCCTCCACCGCGTCCCCCAGGGAACGCCGGGCCAGCGTGTGCACCAGGGGTGACCACCGGTGACAGGCGGCGGCCAGGCAGTCGTCGTCGCCCGCGACCACACCGCGCGCCAGTTCCTCGTCGGAGACCCCGGTACTCATGACGGCCGCTCCTCGCCTTGGTTTGGAGTCATCGTCCGAGGGCGGCCTCGACAGCGGCAAGTCGCATCGATCGTGCGTCGTATAGTCGGCCTCATGGCGGCGACGGCTCTGACCACCGGCGCCCTGGCCCGCAGGCTCGGGGTGTCACCCACCACGCTGCGCTCCTGGGACCGCCGCTACGGCATCGGCCCCGCGGTGCGCGCCGACGGGCACCACCGCCGCTGGACACCCCGTGACGTGGCGATGGTCGAGGCGATGTGTCGGCTGACGGCGGCCGGGGTGCCTCCCGCCGAGGCGGCCCGCGCGGCGCGGTCGGGCGAGGCACCGGAGGAGCCGCCCGACCGTTCATCGCGCGCGGCGGGCACCCTGCCGCTGGGCGGCGACGTACGGCGGGAGTGCCGCGGCCTCGCCCGCGCCGCCGTACGCCTGGACGCACCGGCGGTGCAGGAGCTGTTGACCGCGGCCGTCGAACGCCACGGCCTCACCCTCGCCTGGCAGGAGGTGATGGTGCCGGTCCTGCACGCCGTGGGACGCAAGTGGGCCGCGTCCGGCGACCGTTACGTGGCGGTGGAGCACCTGCTGTCCTGGCAGATCTCCACGACACTGCGCCGGTTCACCCCGCCGCCCGCATCGGGAGACGGCGTCGTCCTGGCCTGCGTGCCCGGTGAGCAGCACACCCTCGCGCTGGAGGCGCTCAACGCCGCCCTGGGTGAACTCCGGGTGCCCACCCGCATGTTCGGCGCCGACGTGCCCGCGGAGGCGCTCGCCGGGGCGGTGCGACGACTGGGCCCCGCCGCTGTCGTCCTGTGGGCCCAGGCGCGGTCCACCGCGAGCCTGCCGCTGGCCCGTCACGTCGCCGGCATGGAGTGGGGCGTGACGGGCGCGCGCCGCAGCCCTCTCGTCCTGCTGGCCGGGCCCGGCTGGTCGGCCTTTCCGCCCGACGGCATGCCGCGACCGCCAGGGCTGCCGCAGGCGCTCCACCTGCTGGCTCAGCCGCGGGATCGCCTGAACCGGGCGAGTCCGTCGGCGAGGTCGACGACCGGATCCGGGTAGTCGAGCGCGGCACGCTCAAGTCCCCGCAGCCGCCAGGGCTCGTGCACCGCCGGTCTCCCCAGACCCGCCAACTCGGGTACCCAGCGCCGGACATACGCCCCGTCGGGGTCGTACCGCTTCGCCTGGACCACCGGATTGAGGACCCGGTTGGGCCGGGTGTCGGTCCCGGTCCCGGCCGCCCACTGCCAGTTGAGCTGGTTGTTCGCGAGGTCACCGTCGACCAGCAGGTCCAGGAAGTGCCGGGCGCCGACACGCCAGTCGACGTACATCGTCTTGGTCAGGAAGCTCGCGGTCAGCAGCCGGCCCCGGTTGTGCATCCAGCCCTCGTGCCGCAGCTGGCGCATCGCCGCGTCGATCACCGGATAGCCGGTGCGGCCCTCCCGCCAGGCCTCGGCGTCCTCGCGTGCCGCCGCCTCGGTACGCCAACGGTCGTGCCGGGTGCGGTAGTCGGAGGAGCAGGCGGTGGGCCGCGCCGCCAGGACCTGCCGGTGGAAGTCACGCCAGGCGAGCTGCCGTACGAACGCCTCGGCGCCCCCGGTGCGCCGGGCCCGGTGGACGAGCTCGACGGGGGAGAGGGTGCCGAAGTGGAGGTGGGGCGAGAGCCGGGACGTGGCGTCACCGGCCAGGTCGTCGTGACGTTCCTCGTAGGCGGCGAGGCCGTCGCGCAGCCAGGCCGACAGACGCGCTCGGCCCGCCGCCTCACCGCCCGGGGCCAGGCCCGGCGAGACCCCGGACAGGTCCTTGCGGCAGGGCGGTTCCTCGGACCCGACGCCGTCCGGCACCCGCAGCACACGGGGTGCGCCGAGGACGTCCCGCACCCGCTGCCCCGACCAGTGGCGGAAGTACGGCGTGAAGACCGCGAAGTGGTCCGATCCGGCCGGGGTCAGCGCGCCGGGCGGCACCACCGTGCTCACCGAGTCGTGCACGTGGAGGCGGCGCCCGGCTGCCGCCAGCGCGGTGCGCAGCCGCTCCTCGCGCCGGTGCGCGTAGGGGCTGACGTCGGCCGCCATGTGCACCTCGTCGGCGCCCGTCTCGACGGCCACCCGGCAGACCTCGTCCACCACGTCACCGGAGCGGATCACCAGCCGCCCGCCGCGCTCGCGCAGGCCCGCGTCGAGGTCCCGCAGGCAGTCGGCGAGAAAGGCCAGCCGGTTGGGCACGGCGAAACCGGCCCGGTCGACACCCCGGTCGCGCACGAAGAGGGGGACCACCTCGTCCGAGCGGTCGAGGGCGGCCCGCAGGGGCGGATGGTCGTGCAGCCGCAGATCGCAGCTGAACAGGACGACCGAGACGGTCATGGCGCGGCTCCCGGAACGAGAAGGCAGGTCAATGACGTGCTTCCGGCCGAAGCCGCCCCTTGGATGCGCCCGTGGGTACATGTCCGCGCCGATCGAGGGCAGGCGAAAGGAGACCGGGTCGGTGGTCGACGAGGGAGGTGCCTGCCGCTATGGGCGCGAAGGTGTTGGAGCGGTTCCCTGCGGGAGCTCCGCGCGGATCGTGGCCGGCGGAGGAGTACGCGGCCGAACGGCGGGAGAAGGGGGAGCCGGCCACGGTCGTCATGGACCTGAAGTCGGACGCCTTCCTCGTCGTGGTGCGGTCGCAGGACGAGGAGTAGCCCTTCGGGCCGGGCCCGCCGAGCCCGGCTCGGTTCAGCTCGGCTCGGCCGAGCTCAAGTCCCGCGCCCGGGACACGAACACGTCGTGCAGGTCCCGCACCGCGCGCGGCACCGGATCCGCCCGCCGGCGTTGCAGCATCAGCAGCACCCGGGTCGTGTCGCCGGTGAGGGGACGGTGAGTGAGCGCACCGCTCCGCACCAGCGGATCGTCGATCACGCTGAAGTCGGGCAGCACCGTCACCCCGAGCCCCTCCGCGACCATGAGCTTGCCCATCTCGGCGCCGTCCGTGGAGTACGAGAACGAGGGCGCCCGCCCGTCGAGCAGCCGGTGGACGTACCGGTGCATGACATAGCCCGAGCGCATCGCGATCAGCGGGGCCTCCAGGAGGTCGGACACCGACAGGGCGGTACGGGCGGCCAGCGGGCTGTCCGGCCGCAGGCACACCACGGGACGGCCGCGCAGCAGCTCCGTGCTCTCCAGTTCGGCGGGGACGTCGTCGCCCTCCAGATGGTTGACGAGGCCGAGATCGAAACCGCCCTCGGACAGCGCCCGGTGGATGTCGGTCTGCTGGGCGCCGACCACCTCGACCTGGGTCACCGGATGCGTGGCACGGAACTCCCGCACCGCCGGGATCAGCAGCGGCACGGTCGCCGCGTTCACCGTGCCCACCCGCACCATCCGGCTGATCCGGTGCTGCTCGCCCGCCGCCGCCCGGAGCCGGTCCACCGCGTCCAGCACATTGATGATGTGCGGCAGCAGCTCCCGGCCCTCCGCGCTCATCGTCGCGCCCGAGCGTTTCCGCTCCAGGAGGTCCACGCCCAGCTCACGTTCCAGATTCCGCACGGTCTCGCTCAACGCGGGCTGTGAAAGGCGCAGTTCCTCGGCGGCCCGGCGCAGCGAGCCGAGCCGGGTCACCGCGGCGATGTATTCGAGCTGTTCGGTCCGCATGGCAGGAAGAATGCGGCCTATTTCCCGGCCCGTTCAAGGGTTTCCCTGTCACACCTTCGTGAAATTCAATGGTCCGGGATACGAGACCGGTCGGGTTTACCTTGACGGCCCGGACCGGCGACTGTCACGATCGATGACATGAAGATGCGACTGGACCTCACGCGGCGACGCCATGTCGACCTCGCACGCGTCTCCAGCGCCTCCTGTTGCCCCGCGGCCTGATCACCTCTCCGAGATCCGCCGCGCTTTCCCGTTTCCCCGCCTGAATTCATCGCACCCGTGCGCCTGTTCGCCGGTGCCCCTGGTGAATTCGGCGTGCCCGAAAGCATTCCGCAACAGGAGTTCCGCATGCCCGCAGAGCCCGTCAAATTCGCCTACTGGGTCCCCAATGTCAGCGGGGGACTCGTCACCAGCAAGATCGAGCAGCGCACCGACTGGGGCTACGACTACAACCGCGAACTCGCCGTCCTCGCCGAGAACAACGGCTTCGAATACGCCCTCAGCCAGGTCCGCTACATGGCCAGCTACGGCGCCGAGTTCCAGCACGAGTCGACCAGCTTCAGCCTCGCCCTCCTCCTCGCCACCCAGCGCCTGAAGGTCATCGCCGCCGTCCACCCCGGCCTGTGGCACCCCGGTGTCCTCGCCAAGCTCGGCGCCACCGCCGACCACCTGTCCCACGGCCGGTTCGCCGTGAACGTCGTGTCGGGCTGGTTCAAGGGCGAGTTCACCGCCCTCGGCGAGCCCTGGCTGGAGCACGACGAGCGCTATCGCCGCTCCGAGGAGTTCATCACCGCCCTCCGCCGGATCTGGACCGAGGACCACACCGAACTCGCCGGTGACTTCTACCGGTTGCGCGACTTCTCCCTCAAGCCCAAGCCCCTCAACACCCCCGAACGCCCGCACCCGGAGATCTTCCAGGGCGGAAACTCCACCGCCGCCCGGCAGATGGCCGGCCGGGTCTCCGACTGGTACTTCTCCAACGGCAAGGACTTCGACGGGGTCGTCGAGCAGATCGAGGACGTCCGCAAGTCCGCCGCCGAAGTCGGCCGTACGGCACCGAAGTTCGGCCTCAACGGCTTCCTCATCGCCCGTGACACCGAGGCCGAGGCCCGCGACACGCTCCGCGAGATCGTCGCCAAGGCGGACACCGAGGCCGTCGAGGGCTTCGGGGCCGCCGTGAAGCAGGCGGGCCAGTCCACCGGCGACAAGAAGGGCATGTGGCAGGACTCCACGTTCGAGGACCTCGTCCAGTACAACGACGGCTTCCGCACCGGCCTGATCGGCACGCCCGAGCAGATCGCCGAGCGGATCGTGGCGTACAAGAAGCTCGGCGTCGACCTGCTCCTGCTCGGCTTCCTGCACTACCACGAGGAGGTCGAGTACTTCGGCAGGCGCGTGCTGCCGCTCGTGCGTGAGCTGGAGGCCCAACTGCCCGACAGCGCGTCCGAGTCCGTCCCCGCCCGGATCTGAGGAGGCCCCGACATGAGCACCGCCATCACCACCGACTGGCAGACCCGTCCCGCCCCCCGGACCGCCCAGGACTGGATCGCCCGCGCCGCCGAGGTCGCCGCCGTCCTCGCCACCGACGCCGCCGCACGCGACCGCGCCGGCGCCACCCCCTATGCCGAGGTCCAGCTCCTCAAGGACTCCGGCCTTGTCACCCTGCTCGGCCCCACGGAGCACGGCGGCGCGGGCCAGGACTGGCCCACCGCCTACCGCGTCGTCCGCGAGGTCGCCAAGGCCGACGGCTCGATCGGGCAGCTCCTCGGCTACCACTACCTCTGGTTCTGGGCCGCCCGCCTGGTCGGCACCCGTGAGCAGTGGGAGCAGGTGGAGGCGCAGGCGAGCCGCGAGCGCTGGTTCTTCGGCGGCGCGGTCAACCCGCGCGACAAGGACGTGACCGTCACCGAGGACGGCGACGACCTCGTCTTCACCGGCCGCAAGACCTTCTCCACGGGCAGCAAGGTCTCCGACGTCACCGTCCTGGAAGGCGTCCTCGAAGGCACCGAGCAGCACGTCTTCGCCATCGTGCCCTCCGACTCCGAGGGCCTGACCTTCCACGACGACTGGGACAACATCGGCCAGCGCCTCACCGAGAGCGGCGGCGTCACCCTCGACGGGGTGCGCACCCCGTGGTCGTCGGCCGCCGGCTACGTGGACAAGGTCTTCCAGCCCCGCGTCTACAACACCCTCAACGTCCCCACCATCCAACTGGTCTTCGTCAACTTCTACCTGGGCATCGCGGGCGGCGCCCTGGAGACGGCAGCCGCCTACACCCGAGAGAAGTCCCGCTCCTGGCTGCACGGCGGCCACGAGCGAGCCGTCGACGAGCCGTACGTCATCGACATCTACGGCGATCTCACCGCGAAGCTCTGGGCGGCCGAGGCGCTTGCCGACACCGTCGCCGCCGAGGGACAGCGGCTGCACGACGACCCCGACGCCGTCACCGAGCAGGCCCGCGGCGACTTCGAGGTACGGGTGGCCGCGGTGAAGGCCCGCGCCACCGATGTCGCCCTGGAGATCTCGCAGCGCATCTTCGAGGTCACCGGCGCCCGCTCCACGGCCACCGCCGAGGGCCTCGACCGGTTCTGGCGCAACGTCCGCACCCATACCCTCCACGACCCCGTCGCCTACAAGCGGCGCGAGGTCGGCCGCTGGGTCCTCGAAGGCGAACTGCCCGAACCCACCTGGTACTCCTGACCGCTTCCCCAGGGGCGCCCGCCCGGCGCGGGCGCCCCGCCTCCTCGCAAGAGGACGCCTCCCCGAAAGAGGACCGCATGGCCACCGTCCTGTCCGTCTCCGGCAGCCCCTCCGCCTCCTCCCGCACCAACCGCCTCCTGCGCCACCTCGACCGGCGGCTGACCGCACAGGGCCACGAGGTGATCCCGCTCGACGTCCGCACCATCCCCGCCGAGGCTCTCCTCGGCGCCGACTTCAAGCACCCCGCGATCGTCGAGGCCACCGCACTCTTCGCCCGCGCGGACGGCGTCGTCGTCGGCACCCCCGTCTACAAGGCCGCGTACTCCGGAGTCCTCAAGGCCCTCCTCGACCTCCTCCCGCAGTACGCCCTCACCGGAAAGACGGTCCTCCCGCTCGCCACCGGCGGCACGACCGCCCACGTCCTGGCCATCGACTACGCGCTCCGCCCGGTCCTCAACTCCATGGGCGCCGCCCACATCGTCCAGGGCTGGTTCACCCTCGACAAGGACATCACCGTCCACGAGGACGGCACCCTGAGCGTCGCCGCGACCGCGAACGAGGCCCTCACCCAGGTCGTGGACCAGTTCTCGGCCGCCCTGGGCCGCACCCCCGTCCTGGCCGCGGCGAGCTGACCCGGATGACCGCCCATGTGATCGCCGACGACGCGGAGGCCCTCGCCGTCGCGGCCGCCCTGGCCGAGGAGTTCCGTGCGGGAGCCTCCGCGCGGGACGCCGAACGCAGGCTGCCGCGCGCGGAGTTGGACCGCCTCTCCGCGTCCGGCCTGCTCGCCGTCACCGTCCCCGCCGACCACGGGGGAGCGGACGTCGGCGCGCAGACCCTCGCCGAGATCTTCCGGCTGCTGGCCTCCGCCGACGGCAGCCTCGCCCAGATCCCGCAGAGCCACTTCGCCTACGTGAATGTGATCCGCCGTCAGGGCACGGACGAGCAGCGGAAGTTCTTCTTCGCCGAACTCCTCGCAGGACGCCGATTCGGCAACGCCCAGTCGGAGGCGGGCACGAAACACGTCCAGGACATCCGCACCCGCCTGACGCGGCGGTCCGACGGCTCGTACGTCCTCGACGGCGTGAAGCACTACTCCACCGGCGCCCTTTTCGCCGACTGGATCCCGGTGCTGGCCCGCGCGGAGGAGGACAAGCTCCATGTGGCGTACGTGCCGGCCGACGCGCCTGGGGTCACGGTGATCGACGACTGGGACGGCCTCGGCCAGCGTACGACCGCGAGCGGCACGGTCCGTCTCGAAGGCGTGGAGGTCCCCGCCGACCGGGTGCTGCCGCACCACCTCACCTTCGAGGGGCCGCAACTGCACGGCGCCGTGGCCCAGTTGCTGCACGCGGCGATCGACGCCGGGATCGCCGGGGGAGCGCTGGCGGAGGCGGCGGAGTTCGTGCGGACCAAAAGCCGGCCGTGGTTCGAGAGCGGTCTGGAGACGGCGGCCGAAGACCCCTTGCTGATCCAGCGGTTCGGTGAGCTTGCCATTGAAGTGCGGTCGGCGGAAGCTCTGTTGCGTGAGGCCGCGCGCGCCGTCGAGGCGGCCCAGGCGCTCACGGACGACTCGGCGGCCGAGGCGTCCATCGCCGTGGCCGCGGCCAAGGTGCGGTCGGCGCAGGCCGCGGTGGACGTGGCGAGCGCCCTCTTCGAGGTCTCCGGCACCCGCGCGGCCCTCAACTCCCTCAACCTCCACCGGCATTGGCGCGACGCCCGCACCCACACCCTGCACGACCCGACCCGCTGGAAGATCCAGCACATCGGCCGGTTCGTGCTCAACGGCACCAGGCCACCGCGCCACGGCCTGCTCTGAACCCGAAGCCCCGGCAGAACCCGAAGCCTCCGATCGGAGACCCCCACGTGTCCCTCACCTTCCACTGGTTCCTCCCCACCAACGGCGACAGCCGTCATGTCGTGGGCGGTGGCCACGGCACCCCGGCCACCGTCTCCGGACGGGACCGGCCGCCGACGGTGGCCTATCTGAGCCAGATCGCCCGCGCCGCCGAGGACCTCGGTTTCGTCGGCGCGCTCACGCCGACCGGCGCCTGGTGCGAGGACGCGTGGCTGACCACCGCCATGGTCAGCCAGCACACCGAGCGGCTGAAGTTCCTGGTCGCCTTCCGTCCCGGCTTCGTCTCACCGACCCTCGCCGCGCAGATGGCGTCCACCTTCCAGCGGCAGAGCGGCGGGCGGCTCCTGCTGAACGTCGTCACGGGCGGCGAGAGCCACGAGCAGCGGGCGTACGGCGACTTCCTCGACAAGGACGACCGTTACCGTCGTACCGGCGAATTCCTGGACGTCGTACGGGGGTTGTGGGACGGCAAGACGGTCGACCTGAAGGGCGAGCACCTCCAGGTCGAGGACGCCAAGCTGGCCCGGGTGCCCGACCCGGTCCCCGAGGTGTACTTCGGCGGCTCCTCGCCGATCGCCGGTGAGATCGCGGCGAAGCACGTCGACGTCTACCTCACCTGGGGCGAGCCCCCGGCCGCGGTCGCCGAGAAGATCGCCTGGATCCGCGGCCTGGCGGCGCAGCACGGCCGCACCCTCCGCTTCGGCATCCGCCTGCACGTCATCACCCGCGACACCTCCGAACAGGCGTGGTCCGAGGCCAACCGCCTCCTGGAGGGCTTCGACCCGGAGACCGTCAAGTCCGTCCAGGCCGGCCTGGCCCGCAGCGAGTCCGAGGGCCAGCAGCGCATGCTCGCCCTCCACAGCGGCGGCAGCCGCGACGCACTGGAGATCCACCCCAACCTCTGGGCCGGCATCGGCCTCGTCCGCGGCGGCGCCGGCACCGCCCTGGTCGGCAGCCACGACGAGGTCGCCGACCGCATCAAGGAGTACCACGCCCTCGGCATCGACGAGTTCGTCCTCTCCGGCTACCCCCACCTGGAGGAGGCCTACTGGTTCGGCGAGGGCGTCCTCCCCCGGCTCACAGCACAGGGCCTGTGGCAGCACCCCTTCACGAAGGAGACCGCGCCTTCGGCACAGGTGCCGTTCGCGAGCTAGTCGGAGCCCAGTGCGGTGAGATGCGCCCGCCGCACCACCGACGTCTGCCCCTGCACCAGCAGGAACATCCCCTCCCGGAACAGTCGTTGCGCGGGATGGCGTACGTCCATGGTGCGGCCGCCGCCGGCCACGACCGCGGCGGTGGTGGCCGTGCGCAGCAGGTCGTACGAGCGGGTCTTGAGCGCGAGTCGTTCCTCGACGTGCTCGTGTGCGACGGGGTGATCGGCCAGTTCGTACGCCTGCCGTCGCACCTCGTCGACCCGGCCGCGCAGCTCCTGGGCCGTCTCGGCCTCACCGCCTGACTCCAGCACGTGGAGCGCGGCGTACGCCACTCCGAAGACGGCCGGGGAGGGGTTCGTGCTGCGTGGGATGTCCAGGAGGGCGAACTTCTCCTGGGGAGTGCGCAGCACCACGCTCTCCTCGGGCAGCCACAGGCCGTCCAGGTCCAGGGAGACCGTACGGGCGGCCGTGAGCGCGGCCAGCCGCATCGGGTCCGAGGCGCGCAATCCCGGCTGCTCGCGTGCGTCGGCCAAGGCGAACACGATCTCGTCCGAGTCGGTCACGCCCGCGAGCAGCATGACGTCGTTCAGGCCCCAGCCGGTGTACCAGGGCACGGTTCCGTCGAACCGCCAGCCGTCCCGCTCCGCCGTCGCCCGTACGGGGACGCGGGGGAACGCGCGCACGTGCGCGTACGCGATGCCGGCCAGCAGCCCGCCGGAGGCCAGCGGGCCCAACAGCCGCTCCCGCACCGGCACTTGCGACTTCGCCAGCATCCGCACCGGCGTGTGGTGCTGCGTCTGCACGAACCACGTCGAGCAGCACGCCCCGGCGAGGATCTCCTGGATCTCCCGCGCCACCGAGTCGGGGGCGCCCGCCCCGCCGTACTCCTCCGGCGCGCTCACCCCGAGCAGGCCCGACCGTCGGATCTCCTCGATGTGGCTCGCGGGCACCTCCGTCTGGTCGACCTGGGCCGCCCCAGGCGTGAGGAGACGGTCGGCGAGGTCCTGGGTGCGGGCGACGAGCGGGTGCGGTGGGATGGTCATGGAAAAGATTCTCCCGATCCCGGCGTGCGCGGTGTCGATCCAGGGCTGTGTCGTTCGTGTAGGAGCTGAGAGAACGACACGGCACCAAGGAGGACGTCATGCAGTACTACCTGCTCAGCGTGATCACCCCGACCGACGGCACGCCGCCCGGGCCCGAGGCCATGGCGGAGATCGTCCGCAACCTCGACACCTTCCACGAGGAACTCCGCGAGGCGGACGCATGGGTCTTCGCCGGCGGGCTGCACGGGCCCGAGACGGCCACCGTGCTGCGCCCCAGCGACGGCGACGTCCTGATCACCGACGGACCGTACGCCGAGGGCAAGGAGTACCTGGGCGGCATCTGCCTGATCAAGGCCCCGGACCTGGACGCGGCCCTGGAGTGGGGCAAGAAGGCGACCTGGGCGACGACCCTGCCGATCGAGGTGCGGCCGTTCATGCACCAGGCTGAGGACTGATGCCGGCGCCCGTCGACGTCGAGGCCGTCTTCCGCGCGGAGTACGGCCGGGCCGTCGCCGTCCTCGTCCGCTTCCTCGGCGACATCGACCTCGCCGAGGAGGCGGTGCAGGACGCCTTCACCACGGCCGTGAGCCGCTGGCCGGAGACGGGCGTACCACCGAGCCCGGCGGGCTGGATCATCACCACGGCCCGCAACCGCGCGATCGACCGCCTGCGCCGCGAGGCCAAACGGGACGCGAGACACGCCGAGGCCGCCGTGCTCCAGACCCCCGACGCACCGCCCGAGGAGGGCCCCGTGCGCGACGACCGGCTCCGCCTGATCTTCACCTGCTGCCACCCCGCCCTCGCGCCCCAGGCCCAGGTCGCCCTCACCCTGCGCCTCCTCGGCGGCCTCACCACACCCCAGATCGCCCGCGCCTTCCTCGTCCCCGAGCCGACCATGGCCCAGCGCCTGGTCCGCGCCAAGGCCAAGATCCGCGACGCGCGCATCCCGTACCGCGTGCCACGCGACGCCGACCTCCCGGACCGGCTCCGAGGAGTCCTCGCCGTCCTCTACCTGATCTTCAACGAGGGCACGCCCGACCTGTGCGCGGAGGCGATCCGCCTCGGCCGCCTGCTCACCGAGCTGATGCCGGACGAACCGGAGGCCACGGGCCTGCTCGCCCTGATGCTGCTCTCCGAGTCCCGCCGGGCCGCGCGGGAGGACGCCGACGGTGTCCTCGTGCCGCTGCCCGAGCAGAACCGCGACCACTGGGACCGCGAGCTGGTCGCCGAGGGACAGGATCTCGTACGACGGTGTCTGCGCCGGAACCGACCGGGGCCGTACCAGATCCAGGCGGCCATCCAGGCCGTCCACAGCGACGGGCCGCCCACGGACTGGGGGCAGGTCCTCCAGCTGTACGACCAGCTGACGGCCATCGCCCCCAGTCCCGTCGTGGCCCTGAACCGGGCGGTCGCCGTGGCCGAGGCCGAGGGCCCGGGACCGGCTCTCGACCTCGTGGACGCCCTCGACCTCGACGGCTACCACGTCTTCCACGCGGTCCGCGCCGACTTGCTGCGCCGCCTGGGCCGGGCCACGGAGGCTGCACAGGCGTACGAGGCGGCCGTCGCGCTGAGCCGGAATCCGGCGGAACGCGCCTACCTCGAACGCCGCCTCACACGCTGAGCGCCTCCCGCACCGCGAGCTCCGACTCCTTGCCGCCCTCGCCGGAGGATGTGACGCGTCCGGCTTCGAGGACGTAGTACTTCTGCGCCGCCCGCATCGCGAAGCCCACATGCTGCTCCACCAGCAGCACCGAGAGCCCGCCCCGTGCGGCCAGCGCGAGGATCGTCTCCTCGATCTCTGCGACCACGGACGGCTGGATGCCTTCGGTCGGCTCGTCGAGCAGCAGCAGCCGAGGCTCCGTCACCAGGGCGCGGGCGATGGCGAGTTGCTGCCGCTGACCGCCGGACAGCAGTCCCGCGCGCCGCCCGGACAGCGTCCGCAGCGCCGGGAACAGGTCCAGCGCCTCCGCCACCGCCTCCCTCCCGCGCTTGCGGCCGTCCGCGACCAACTGGAGGTTCTCCGCGGTGGTCAGGTGCGGGAAGGACTGCTGCCCCTGCGGGACGTACGCCATCCCGCGCGCGACCCGCTCATGCGGCTTGCGGCGCGTGATGTCCTCGCCGTCGAGCCGGATCGTCCCGCTGCTCGGCGTGAGCAGACCCACGGCGGCGCGCAGCAGCGTGCTCTTGCCGGCACCGTTGTGCCCGAGCACCGCGGCCACGCCGTCCTTCGGCACCTCGATCGACACCCCGTGCAGCACCGTGCTGCGGGCGTAGCCGACGCGGGCGTCTTCGATCTGGAGCATCACGCCTCCTGTACGACGGCAGGAGCGGCGTCCTCGGTGGCCGCGTGCCCGAGGTACACCTCCTGCACCTTCGGGTCCGCCTGCACCTGCGCCACCGTGCCCTCGCTGAGCACCTTGCCGGCGTGCAGCACGCTGACGCTGCGCGCGAAGGACCGCATGAAGTCCATGTCGTGCTCGATGACGACGACCGTGCGTTCCTCGCTGATGCGCTGCAACAGCTCGCCGGTCGCCTGCCGTTCGTCATGGCTCATACCGGCGACCGGCTCGTCGAGGAGCAGCAGTTTCACGTCCTGCACGAGCAGCATGCCGATCTCCAGCCACTGCTTCTGCCCGTGCGCGAGGGTCCCGGCGGGGGAGTCGGCGAGTTCGGTGAGCCCGACCGTCTCCATCGCCTTGGCGACGGACTCGGGGACGTCCTTGCGGCGCCGCAGCATGGTCCACATGCCGCGGCCCGCGCCCGCCGCGATGTCCAGGTTCTGAAGGACCGTCAACTCCTCGAAGACGGTGGCGGTCTGGAAGGTCCGGCCGATCCCGGACCGCGCGATCCGGTGCACGGCCCTGCCCAGCAGCTGCTCGCCGCCGAACCGCACCGACCCCTCCGCCTTCACCAGACCGGTCACCGCGTCGACGAGGGTCGTCTTTCCCGCGCCGTTCGGTCCGATCAGGAACCGCAGATCACCCGGGCCGACATCGAGGTCGACCCCGTCCACGGCGGTGAACCCGTCGAAGGACACCCGCAGTTGGCGTATCTCCAGCTCGCTCATGCTGCTTCTCCCACCGGGATGGCGGCCGACTTCTTCTCCGGCGCCGCCTTGCGCCGCCGCACGAGGACCGCCAGCGAGGCGAGCCCGCCCGGCAGGAACGCCAGCGCCACGATGAACAGCAGGCCCTGGAAGTAGGTCCAGGCCGCCGGGAATTCCTCCGACAGCGCGGTCTTGGCCCAGGCCACCGCTACGGCGCCCAGTACCGCTCCGACCAGGCTGGCCCGGCCGCCCACCGCCGCGCCGATCACGAACTCGATGGACGGCACGATGCCGATCAGTGCGGGCGAGATGATGCCGACCGCCGGCACGAACAGCGCGCCCGCGAGCCCCGCCATCCCGGCCGCCACGACATACGCGACGAGCTTGACGTTCGCCGGGTCGTACCCGAGGAAGCGCACCCGCTCCTCCGAGTCCCTTACGGCGACGAGGAGTTCGCCGTACCGGCTGTTGATGAGCTGCCGGGCGATCGCGATGAGCAGGAGCAGGGCCGCGGCGATGACGAAGTACACCATCCGCTGGTTGACCGGGTCGTCGAGGGTGTACCCGAAGAAGCCCTGGATGTCGGTGAGTCCGTTGGTGCCGCCGGTCGTGGCCTGCTGGCCGATCAGCCAGATGGCCAGCGCGGCGGCGAGGGCCTGGCTGAGGATCGCGAAGTACGCGCCCTTGACCCGGCGCCGGAAGATGAACAGACCGAGCAGCGCGGCGACGACCATGGGCAGCAGCACCGTTGCCGCGAGCGCGAACAGCGGGTTCTCGAACGGCTTCCACCACCAGGGGAGTTCGGTGGCCGTGCCGTACAGCTGCATGAAGTCGGGCAGGTTGCCGGGACCGGCGTCGGCGATCTTCAGATGCATCGCCATGGCGTAACCGCCGAGCCCGAAGAACACGCCCTGACCGAGCGTCAGCAGCCCGCCCCGGCCCCAGGCCAGGCAGATGCCGACGGCCACCATGGCCGTGCACAGGTACTTGGCGAGCAACCCGAGCCGGAAGTCGGACAACGCGAGCGGGGCGACGGCGAAGAGGACGACCGCGGCCCCGGCGAAACCCGCCCACGCGCGCGCCGAGCGGCCGGTCACGAGGTTCCCTTTCAGGAGGTTCATACGAGACTCCTCGTACGCAGCGTGTACAGCCCCTGGGGCCGCCACTGGAGGAACGCGACGATGGCGACGAGGACCAGCACCTTGGCGACGCTGACGGTCGTGGAGTACTCCAGGACCGACTGGAGCACGCCAAGGACGAAGGCCACGATCACCGTGCCCTTGAGCTGTCCGATGCCGCCGACCACGATCACCAGGAAGGCGTCGATGATGACGTTGGTGCCCATCGTCGGCCCGATCGGACCGACCAGCGTCAGCGCGACCCCGGCGACACCCGCGAGCCCGGAGCCGATGAAGAAGGCGGTACGGTCCACGGTCGAGGTCGAGATGCCGGACACCTCGGCGAGGTCCCGGTTCTGCACGACGGCCCGGATGCGCCGGCCCAGCGGCGTCAGGCGCAGCGTCAGCGACAGCGCGACCACGGCCGCGACCGCCAACCCCAGGATGAACAGACGGCTGTTGGCGAAGGTGAGCGGGTCGTCGCCGCCGATGACCGTGATGTTGCCGGTCAGCCAGTCCGGCGCCCGGGTCTGCACATTCGGCGCGCCGAAAATGTCGCGCGCGAGTTGCTGGAGCATCAGAGAGACACCCCAGGTGACGAGAAGAGTGTCAAGTGGCCGCAGATACAAGCGCCGTATCAACAGCCATTCCAGCAACGCGCCCAGCGCGCCCGAGACGAGAAAAGCGACGGGAAGTGCGACCAGCAGCGAAATTCCCGCGCTGGAAATGGACTTCTGCAGGACATACGTCGTGTAGGCGCCCGCCATGATGAACTCGCCGTGGGCCATGTTGATGACGTTCATCTGGCCGAAGGTGAGCGAGAGGCCGAGCGCGATGAGCAGCAGGACGGCACCGATGCTGATGCCGGTGAAGGTCTGACCGAGGATCACGGTCATACGGCGGCTCCGGGGAACGGACGCCGTGGGGCCCCTCGACGGGACCCCACGGACGGTGACGGTCGGTCAGGAAAGGCCGGAGGCCCAGGAGTAGCCCTTGAGGTACGGGTCCGGCTTGATGGGCTTGCCGGAGTTCCAGACCTCCTTGATCTGGCCGTCGGTCTCGATCTCGCCGATCCGGGCGGTCTTGTAGACGTGCTGCGAGGCGCCGTCCACGGTGACCGTGCCCTCGGGTGCGTCGAAGGTGATGCCGTCGGAGGCGGCCTTCACCTTCTCCGGGTCGAAGGACTTCGCCTTCTCGACCATGGCCTTCCACAGGTAGACCGAGGTGTAGGCGGCCTCCATCGGGTCACTGGTCGGCTTGTCCTGGCCGTACTTGGCCTTGTACGCCTTCACGAACTTCTCGTTCGCCGCGCCCGCGGTGGTCTGGTAGTAGTTCCAGGCCGTCAACTGGCCCGCCAGGTACTGCGTTCCGATCGACTTGACCTCCTCCTCGGCGATCGACACCGAGACGACCGGCATGGTCTTGGCGGTCAGGCCCGCGGACTTGTACTCCTTGAAGAAGGCCACGTTGGAGTCGCCGTTGAGGGTGTTGAAGACGGCGTCCGCCTTCGACGCCTTCACCTTGTTGGCGATGGTCGAGAACTCCGTGGAGCCCAGCGGCGCGTAGTCCTCACCGGCGATCGTCATGCCGTTGGCCTTCGCGTACGCCTTGATCTCCTTGTTGGCGGTCCGCGGGAAGACGTAGTCGCTGCCGACCAGGTAGAGCTTCTTGAGGCCCTTGCCCTTGAGGTAGTCGAGCGCCGGGACGATCTGCTGGTTGGTGGTCGCGCCGGTGTAGAAGATGTACGGGGACTCCTCAAGCCCCTCGTACTGCACCGGGTAGAACAGCAGCGACTTGTTCTTCTCGAAGACCGGCTTGACGGCCTTGCGGCTGGCGGAGGTCCAGCAGCCGAAGGTGGCCGCGACCCCGTCCTCCTTGATGAGCTTCTGCGCCTTCTCGGCGAAGGTCGGCCAGTCGGAGGCGCCGTCCTCGCTGATCGGCTTGATCTGCTTGCCGAGCACGCCGCCGGAGGCGTTGATCTCGTCGATCGCCAGCTTCAGCGAGTCGCGTACGGTCACCTCGCTGATCGCCATAGTGCCGGAGAGCGAGTTGAGCAGACCGACCTTGACCGAGTCACCACTGACGTCGATCTTCGCGGCCTTGTCCGACGACGAGTCGGCCGCGTCGGTCTTCGCGCCGCACGCGGAGAGGGCCACCACCGCGGTGAGCGCGGCACCGCCGGCCAGGAAACGACGGCGGAGCATACGGGAACTGCTGGAACCGCTGGACAAACCAACCCCCTCGGGTGACTGCCTGCTGAAGTGCGGTCCACAGACTCAAGTCCCCCTGTTTCCAGGGTGTTTCGCTCGACTTTCCCGGAGGCAACAAAAAACGCCCCTGACGGCTTGTGATCCGCATTCGGAAACCGAAATCACAATTCGCCCGAGGCATTCTAATTACTTTCTGTGGGAAGTATCTTGGCGGCTCCGGGGGCATGTCAAGAGCGGGAACCGTGAAGATCGAGCTCGGTGAGCACGTCGAAGTCCAGCCCGTCGGCACGCGCCAGGTAGATCCGCTGCCGCACATGCCGTCCCCGCAGATGCATCAGCCCGCGCGGACCCTCGTACGACACGCTCCCGGCCGCCGCTCCGATCGCCCCGACGTCCAGCGTCCCGGCCCGCTTGAGGAGCGCGGCGAGCAACAGCACTCCCTCGTAACAGGATTCGCCGAGGCTGCCGAGCGCGGGCGCCTCGATCCCGTACCGGCCGGCGTACTGGCCGTGGAAGTCGAGGGTGTCCTGGTTGGCGAGCGAGGCGAAGAACCCGGCGGTGCTGTACAGGTCCTCGGTCGCCGAAGGGCCGCTCGCCATCAGCATGTTCTCGTCCATCAGCGTGCTCAGCCGCAGACAGCGCGCGGGCAACCCGTAGGCGGCGAACGCCCGGTTGAAGCGCACCGCGTCGCTGCCCACCAGCAGCATCAGCACCGCGTCCGCCTCCGAACGCTCGATGCGCCGCAGCACCGGCTCGAAGTCATGGGTACCGAGCGGGAGATAGACCTCGTCGTCGACGCTCCCGCCGGACTCGCGCGCGTACCCGTGCGCCGCCCGCGCCGTACGCCGGGGCCACACATAGTCGTTGCCCACGACGAACCACCGGCGCACCCCGCGCTCGTGCGCCAACAGCCCCACCGCGGGCCGCAGTTGGTCGCGCGGTGTCTCGCTCGTGAGAAATACGCCCGCCGTGTGCTCGCCGCCCTCGTACAGGGCGGTGTAGACGTACGGCACCCGATGGGCGATCCTCGGCGCCAGCGCCTGCCGTACCGAGGAGATGTGCCAGCCCGTGACACCCTGCACGACACCCAGGTCCACCAGCGCCTCGACATGGTCGGCGATCTCACGCGGCGAGCCGCCGCCGTCGACGGGCAGCAGCCGCAGCTCCCGGCCCAGCACCCCGCCCGCGCGGTTGACCTCCTCGGCCGCCAGCTGCGCGCACAGTTCGCAGGTGGGTCCGAAGATCCCGGCAGGCCCCTGCATCGGGAACACGAGGGCCACGCCGAGCACCGAGGCGTCGGCCGTGAACCACTCGGCTGCGGGGGGATCGTGCCGGAACATGACGTCATGATTTCGGGTTCGCCCGGTGAACTCCAGCCTGTCTCATACGATGTACACACCCCGTGACCTAGGAGCGCGATGCCCCCCACACCTCCGCGTCAGCCCCGCGACCTGATGCAGCTCCTGACGCGGGCCGAGCGACTGGCCGCGCGCCGCCTCCAGACCGCCCTCGACGAGGAGGGCTGCACGCTCGACGCCTGGCGGGTGCTCGCCCTGCTCTCCGACGGACAGGGACACCACATGACGGCGATAGCCGAGGCCGCGTTCCTGCCGCCGCCCACGCTGACCAAGCTCGTCGACCAGCTCGTCGACCAGAACCTCGTCCACCGCCGCGTCGACCCCCTCGACCGCCGCCGCATCCTCGCCCACCTCACCCCGCGTGGCCAGGAGTACTGGCGCCGCGTCGACCGCGCGGTCCGCGCGGACTGGCCCGCGCTCAGCGACGGCGACGACGAACTGCTGCGCGCCCTCCTGGACCGGCTGGCGAGCACGCTGGACACCTCCACCCGAGTGTGATCACGGCGTAGCGCAAAGTTACTCACGTGGTGAGGGAATGCGTCCGGGTGTAGAAAAGGTTGGCATATACATCCAACCGTTCGAGGCCGTCCGCAGCGGCCCGCGCAGCACCAGCGAGGCATCGTGAACCACCCCGCCCCCGAGCAGCCCGCCGACATCGTCACCCGGCTGCGCGCCACCTTCCGCACCGGCCGCACCAAGCCCGTCGCATGGCGCACCGCCCAGCTGTGCGCCCTGCGCGAGATGCTCACCGAGCACGGTGCCGACCTCGCCGCCGCCCTCCACGCCGACCTCGGCAAGAGCGCCACCGAGGCCCACCGCACCGAGATCGGCTTCGTGATCCGCGAGATCGACCACACCCTCGACCACCTCGACGACTGGCTGCGCCCCGAGTCCGCCCCGGTCCCGCCGCACCTGGGCGCCGACGCCACCGCCTGGACGCAGTACGACCCGCTCGGCGTCGTCCTCGTCATCGCGCCCTGGAACTACCCGGCCCAGCTCCTGCTCGCCCCCGTCGTCGGCGCCCTCGCCTCCGGCAACGCCGTCGTGGTCAAGCCCAGCGAGATGGCCCCCGCCACCTCCGCCGCCCTGGCCCGTCTGCTGTCGGCCTTCCTCGACACCGAGGCCTTCGCCGTCGTCGAGGGCGGCGTCCCGGAGACCACGGCCCTGCTCGCCGAGCGCTTCGACCACATCTTCTACACCGGCAACGGCGCCGTCGGCCGGATCGTCATGCGCGCCGCCGCCGAGCACCTCACCCCGGTCACCCTCGAACTCGGCGGCAAGTCCCCGGCGTTCGTCGACCGCGACGCCGACCTCTCCGTCGTCGCCGACCGCCTGGCCCGCGGCAAGTTCCTCAACGCCGGACAGACCTGCGTCGCCCCCGACTACGTCCTGACCGACCCGGAGACCGCGGCGGCCCTGGAGCCCCTGTTCGCCAAGGCGGTCGAGGCCGTCTACGGCGCCGACGCCAAGGCCTCCGGCGAGTACGGCCGGATTGTGAACGAACGCCACTTCGACCGGCTGAGCGGCCTCCTCGACTCGGGCCGCGTCGTCGTCGGCGGCGACACCGACCGGTCCCAGAAGTACATCGCCCCGACCGTCCTGGCGGACGTCGACCCCGCGTCGCCCGTCATGCGGGAGGAGATCTTCGGCCCGATCCTCCCGATCGTCACCGTGCCGGACCTCGACCAGGCGATCGACTTCATCAACGACCGCGACAAGCCACTCGCCCTGTACGTCTTCACCGCCTCGCAGAACACCCGCGACCGCCTCGCCGCCGAAACCTCCTCCGGCGGCCTCGGCTACGGCCTCCCGCTCGCCCACCTCACCGTCTCCGACCTGCCGTTCGGCGGCGTCGGCGAGAGCGGCATGGGCAACTACCACGGCCGGTACTCGATCGAGACGTTCAGCCACCGCAAGGCCGTACTGGACAAGCCGCTGGCCTGAGCCGGCATGTGCTGAGCCGCCGGCCCGATTTCCCGCGTGCTGAACTGGGCCCATGCGCGCACGTGTTGTGGGAGTGGACGTCGGTTCGGTGGCCCTCGGCCGATTCGCCTGGGCCGCCGTCGACGTACCGTCGCCGACCCTCGCGGCGCAGGGGAGCGACCCGGAGACGGCGGTCCGGGCGCTGGCCGAAGGCCTGGCCTCCGGTGGCCGGGCCGCGCTCGTGCTGGAGGCGCCGATGTCCGTGCCGGTCCCTGCCGGGTGGCGGGAGCTGGGCCGGGCACGCGCGGGGGAGGGCAACCGCCCCTGGTCCGCCGGGGCGGGCGCCGGTGTCCTGGCCACCGGAATCGCCCAGGCCGCCTGGCTGCTGGCACGGCTGACCGAGATCCTCCCCGGCACGACGGCCACCACCCGCCCCGACCGCTGGACGGCCCCCGACGGCCCCCGCCTCCTGCTCGCTGAGGCACTGGTCTCCGGCGCCGGGAAACCCGTACCCACGGCCGCGGGACCGCACGCGGCGGACGCCGAGGCAGCGGCCCGGGCCCTGGCCGAGCGGCTGCCCGACCTGACCTCCGATGTGCACTGCGCACCGGAGCGCCCGTTCAGCCTGTTCGCGGCCGCCGCGCTGTGGGCAGGCCTCGACCTCCCGCCGGCGGAACTCCACACCGAGGTGACGGTCGTCCGGGCCCGTCCCGATTCCGGCCGTGCGACCCCCTGACGTATGACCACCGGCCGTGCGATGAGGGCCGGTGGTCCCTCACCTCCACGACCGTTCGCGGGGAGGATGGAACACGGACCCTGACACCGGGTGAAAGACGGCGAGGCATGTACCCCACGACGGATTCCGCGAGCTCGACCGTGCGGAGTGCCTGCGGCTGCTGGCGAGCGCACCCGTCGGGCGGATCGTCCACACCCGTCAGGCCCTGCCCGCCGTCCTCCCCGTCAACTTCGCCCTGGACGACGACGGCGCCGTCCTCCTGCGCACCTCCGCCGACTCCGAACTGGCCCGGGCGATCGACGGCGCGGTCGTCGCCTTCGAGGCGGACGAGGTCGACGCCGCCGCACGGTCCGGCTGGAGCGTCGTCGTCACCGGCCACGCCGCCGTGGTGACGGACCCGGCCGAGCGCGAGCGACTGTCCCGCGTCGGCCCGCGCTCGTGGGTGCCGGCGCCCCGGGAGGCCTTCGTGCGCATCGACTGCGAGCTGGTCACCGGACGGGCGCTGGTGGGCGGGCGGACGATGTACGGGGTCCGGATCGCCTCCTGAGCCGCCTCCCGAGGCGCCTGAGCCGCCCATGCGTACGCAAAGGACGTGCCTGCGGGTCGAACGTGTGTGACACTCCGCCGATGACCTCCGAAACGATCACCGCGGACGCCGCGGGCACCTGGAAACTCGGCGACCTGACCGTCAACCGCCTCGGCCTCGGCGCGATGCGTCTGACGGGCAGCGCGGCCTTCCACCACGGCGAGCCGAGCGACCGCGCGACGGCGATCGCCGTCCTGCACAAGGCGAGGGAGCTGGGCGTCGACCACATCGACACGGCGGCCTTCTACTTCTCCTCCCTGCGCTCCGCCAACGAACTGATCAACACGGCGCTGGCCCCCTACCCCGACGACCTGGTCGTCGTCACCAAGGTCGGGCCCTTCCGTGACTACTCGGGGGAGTGGGGCACCTCCGCCCGCCCCGAGGACCTGCGCGGCCATGTCGAGGAGAACCTGCGGCAGTTGGGCCGCGACCACCTGGACGTCGTGTACCTGCGGCGGATGCGGCAGGACTCGATCGCCGAGCACTTCGGCGCGCTGGCCGAACTGCGCGAGGCCGGGCTGATCCGCCACCTCGGCATCTCGGGCGTGGAGCCGCGCCACCTCGCCGAGGCCCAGGCCATCGCCCCGGTGGTGAGCGTCCAGAACCGGTACGCGCTGGATCACCCCGACGAACTCCTCCGTATCTGCGGGGAGCAGGGCATCGCGTACGTCCCGTTCTACGCGGTGGCCGGCACGGCGGGCGCGCACGGCGCGACCACGGACCACGAGGACGAGGTGCTCGCCATCGCGAAGGCGCACGACGCGAGCCCCGCGCAGATCCGTATCGCCTGGACACTGCACCAGGGCCCGCACGTGCTGGCCATCCCCGGCACGGGCAACCCCGGCCACCTCGTCGAGAACGTGGCGGCCGCCGGCATCCGCCTCACCGACGACGAGCTGGCCCGGCTCGACTCGGCGCACACGAAGGCGGGTTGATCAGCCCGCGCTGCCGATCACGGGGTAGTGGTCGGACAGGTTCGTGTACGTGTAGTCGGTACCCCAACTGGACACCGTCCAGGGCGCCGACTCCTCCTTGACGACCTCGTTCCGCCACACCACCGGACGGACGTGACCCGCGCGATGCAGGACGTGGTCCAGATCCTCGCGCGGGTCGTCCGGGTAGCGGTAGCGGGCGATCGAGTTCTCCGCGGTGTCGAAGGAGTACGGATGCCCGCTCCGCGCGTCCGCCCCGGCGAGCCCCGCGTCGGAGAGCATCGTGCCGTACTCGGCGCTGCGCGAGTCGACGTTCATGTCCCCCGCGACCAGGACCTCTTCACCCGCCGGGATGTTCTTGGCGTCCAGGAACGCGTCGATCGCCTTGAACTGCCGACTGCGCATGGCGGCGGCCTCACCGGAGCCGCACCCGGGATCGGTGGACTGAGCGTGCGTCCCGACGACGTGCACGCGCGTGCCGTTCACGTCCAACACCACATAGGCGAACCCCTTGTTGGACCACCAGTCCGCGCCGCACGCGTCCTTGTAGACGTACTGCTCCTTGCGCAGTACCGGCCACTTGCTGAGCACCGTCACCCCGCCGTCCTCGGGCGTCGTCGCCGAGTACGCCCCACCGGTCGCGTCCCACCCGCCCTTGCTCCGCCCGACCACCGGCGTCTGATACGGATACTCGCCCGCCGCAGCACTCTTCAGCGCGTCCGACGAGGAGTTGTCGAACGCCTCCTGCAACACCACGACGTCAACGTGTTGTACGTCAACACTCGCACGGACGGCGCCTGTTCAGCGCCCGAGGCGGCGGTGGTGGCTGAGGTGGTGGGCACGGCGGTGGCCGCGAGCGCGAGCACGGTCGCGCCCAGGGTGCGGCGCGTTGCGAGAGGCGTCACTGGATCTCCCTTGAGGGTGGAGGAGGTTGAGTGGCGCCGCACATCAAATCACCGGGGATTACTCTCAGGTGACACCCGTGCGAGGACTGGATGACCCCCAGCCGTCAGCTGCCGTCGCGGAGAGGATTCCCCGACCACCGGAACTGCTCGTTCGGCTCCTCACGTCGCTCCAGTACCCCCGCTCCGACGAGCTGAAGAAGCACCCCGTGCAGCGCGTCTCCCAACGGGTTGCCCGTCCAGAACACCCATTTGACCTCTGTGAACGCCTCGGACGCCCCGAAGATCCCCAGCGAATGGCCCACCAGGAACGCGGCACCGTCCCAGTCCGTCCAGTCGGCCAGGCCCTCGGAAAGATCCACGGCGCAATGGTGTCAGTGCGGAATCGATCCCGGTGCCCTTTCGCGGCCGCACCGCTAGGCGCTCCACACCCCGTCCCGCATGATGTGCCGCTTCGGCAGCTCGCGCACCTCGTGCCAGGCCTGCACCGCACTGGGCCGCACCTCGAAGAAGGCGTAGGACGGGCTGTCCTCCCGCGGATCCCAGCCGTGCTTCGCGAGGAAGGCCTCGGCGGCACCCTCCGGCACCTCCGGCAGGGGGTACGTCTCGACGGAACCGTCGATCAGCACCACGTCCCGCGTGTCCGCGAACGCCAGCCGGGCTCGGCGGCCGTCCCGGAGGTTGCGGCCGGTCGGATTGGTGAGCCGGGTCGCCAGCCACACGGACTCGGCGTGCCAGACGAACCAGAGCGGGACCATGCAGGGCAGCCCGTCGGAGTCCGCCGAGGCCACCCAGATGTCGGTCTCCCGTTCGAGACGGGCCAGGACGTCCTGCTTCCGGTCCTGGGGGCTGCGAGGGGGCTTGTCGATCTTCATGGACCCGGACGGTAGTCGGCACACAGGCCCACTCGCGTCGGTCCCGGGGCCCACTCCGGGTCGGCCGAGGGCCCTAGGACCGGCCGGGACCGACGCCGGGCCGGTGCTCGGCCCGCCCGCGACTGGCGTCCCGGAGGTTTTACGTATAACCTCTCCCGCTAATCACGCTCTCCGAAAGGCCCCGATGAGACGCATCGCCCTGGTCACCCTCGTCGTCGACGACTACGACGAGGCGATCCGCTTCTACACCGAGGCCCTCGGGTTCCGGCTCGTCGAGGACGCCCCGCGTCCGGACGGTTCGCGCTGGGTCGTCGTGACCCCCGGCGCGGAGGCGGGCGGCACCGGCCTGCTGCTCGCCCGGGCCAAGAGCGACGAGCAGCGCGCCCGGGTCGGCGACCAGACCGGCGGCCGTGTCGGGTTCTTCCTGCACACCGACGACTTCGCCCGCGACCACGCCCGTATGACCGCCGCGGGCGTGACCTTCCTGGAGGAGCCCCGGCACGAGCCCTACGGCTCGGTCGCCGTCTTCGAGGACCTGTACGGCAACCGCTGGGACCTGCTCCAGCCCGCCGCCTGACCTTCCTGCTTCCTGCCGTTCCGCCCCGCTCAAGGAAAGACCTCGCCATGACTGCTACGCGCGTAGACGCCGAAGTGATCCGCCGCCTCCCGAAGGCCTCCCTGCACGACCACCTCGACGGCGGCCTGCGCCCCGCCACCGTGGTGGAGCTCGCGGCCGAGGTCGGTCACACCCTGCCCACCACCGACCCGGACGAGCTGGCCGCCTGGTACTACGACGCCGCGAACTCCGGCGACCTGGTCCGCTACATAGCCACCTTCGAGCACACCCTCGCCGTGATGCAGAGCCGCGAGGGCCTGTTGCGCACCGCCGAGGAGTACGTCCTCGACCTGGCCGCCGACGGTGTCGTCTACGGCGAGGTGCGCTACGCCCCCGAGCTGAACACCCGGGGCGGGCTGACGATGAGCGAGGTCGTCGAGACCGTCCAGGAGGGGCTCGCCGCCGGTATGGCCAAGGCGGCCGCCGCCGGCACCCCGGTCCGCGTCGGCACCCTGCTCTGCGGCATGCGCATGTTCGACCGGGTCGCCGAGGCGGCCGACCTCGCCGTCGCCTTCCGTGACGCGGGCGTCGTCGGCTTCGACATCGCCGGCGCCGAGGACGGCTTCCCGCCCGCCGACCACCTCGCCGCCTTCGAGAAGCTGCGCCGCGAGAGCGTCCCGTTCACCATCCACGCCGGCGAGGCGCACGGCCTGCCCAGCATCCACCAGGCCCTCCAGGTCTGCGGCGCCCAGCGCATCGGCCACGGCGTCCGGATCACCGAGGACATCGTGGACGGCAAGCTCGGCCGCCTCGCGGGCTGGGTGCGCGACCGCCGCATCGCCCTGGAGATGTGCCCCACCTCCAACCTCCAGACCGGCGCCGCCACCTCGATCGCCGAGCACCCGATCACCGCGCTCAAGGACCTCGGCTTCCGCGTCACCCTCAACACCGACAACCGTCTGGTGTCCGGCACGACGATGACCCGTGAGATGTCCCTGCTGGTCGAGGAGGCGGGCTGGACGGTCGAGGACCTGCGCACGGTCACGGTGAACGCCGTCAAGAGCGCGTTCATCCCGTTCGACGAGCGCAAGGCCCTCATCGAGGACGTCGTCCTGCCGGGCTACGCGCTCTGACGCAGCCCCCGCAGATAGGCGGCCTGGCCCACGTGCTCCAGATCGTCGGCCAGGACGCTCACCAGCCGGACGCCCAGGGTGACCGGCGGATCCCAGTTCGTGTCCACGACACGTTCCAGGTCCGCCGCGGTCACCCCGCGCAGCGCCTCCAGACTCTGGGCGTGGACGGCGTCGTAATAGCCGGTCAGCAGCTCGGCGGAGTCGACCCGCACCTTCGCGACCTGCGCGGAGGTGTGGCCGTACCCGTGGTCGCGGGGCGGCAGGTCGAGGCCGAAGCGCTTCTCCCAGTCCTGGGTCAGCCAGACCTGGTCGAGCCCGAAGGCGTCGGCCAGGTGGTCGTCCTGGATCCGGGTGAGGTGCCAGACCAGCCAGCTGATCGAGTTGGCGTCGGGGCCGGGGCGGTGGTTGAGGTCGTCGGGGGCCAGGCCCTCGACGGCGGCATGGACTTCTTCCTGGATGCGGCTGAAACCGTCGATGAGGATGTCCTTTGCATGCATGCCTCCCACCATCGCACCTCGGCGCCTCACGCGTCCGGAATCCAGCTCCCGTGGAACCCGAGCGGCACCCGCCCCGGCAGATGGATCCGGGCGACCGGCTCCCCGGTGAAGTCCTGCGCGGCCAGGATCAGCAGATCGGACGCGCCCCGATCGGGATTGTGGACGTACGCGATCGCGTATCCGTCGTCCTCGGCCGCACTGTGCTCGCGCGGCACGAACACGGCCTCGCTCGCGGCCGCCCCGCGCGGCAGCCGGTGCACCTGGGTCGTGGCGCGCGACAGGTCGTGCTTGATGAGCCCGTTGCGGAACGCCCGGTCGGGCGGATTGCCGTCGACCGCCATGTAGGCCGGCGCCATCTCGCCGAACGCCGCCGAGTAGCCGTAGCGATGCCGCCGGGACACCAACGACTCGTTCACACGCGGGAATTCCTGCGGCCGGTCGTCGAGGGTCCGGGTCCGTACCCGCCCGTGCCGCAGGTCGACCGTCCACCGGTCGAGCCGCGGGGTGCTCGCCCCGTGGGGACCGCCCGAGCCGTTCCCCGCGACGTAGAAGGGCGCGTCGAAGTTCGTCATGTCGACGATGATCTCCGAGCCCTCCTCGTACGCGTTGAGCGT
Source organism: Streptomyces sp. NPDC046909 (assembly GCF_040644695.1). Taxonomy (NCBI): domain Bacteria; kingdom Bacillati; phylum Actinomycetota; class Actinomycetes; order Kitasatosporales; family Streptomycetaceae; genus Streptomyces; species Streptomyces sp. NPDC046909. The sequence goes on from NZ_JBEYXC010000006.1 coordinate 533,181, forward strand.
GTGCGAGTAGTAGACCGGGTCGACCTCGAACCAGCGCACCGCACCGCCCTTCCGCGGCAGCACCCCGACCCGCGCCGGGTGCTTGTCGTTCCAGACGTACGGGACGATGTCGCCCCGCTCGGCGCCCGCCGGGTCGAAGGTGACCGGCATGTCGAGCAGGACGACGTGGTGCTCGGTGAGGGCGAAGTCATGGATCATCGGCGCGTCCGCCACCGGGATCCTGGCGGTACGGGACACCCGGCCCGCCGGATCCACGACCAGGTGCCGCACATGGTCCCAGGTCGGGTAGTAGGCGATGGCGTGCAGTTCACCGGCCTCGGCGTCGAACTTGGTGTGCGCGGTGAGCGGGCCCTTCAGGGTGCCCCGGAAGTCGTACGTGCCCACGGTGTTGAGCTCGTCGTCGAGTTCGTACGGCAGCGGACCGCTCTCCTGGAGCGTGAGGATCCGCCCCCGGTACGGGATCACATGGGTGTTGCACGGGAAGTCGTCCGGCGGCACCGGCCCCGGATAGGGCTCGCCGAGCTTCTTCGCCACCTGGGACGAGCGCACCCAGCGGTTGCGGTACCACTCGGCGCGGCCGTCGCGCAGCCGGACGCCGTGCACCATGCCGTCGCCGAGCATCCAGTGGTGGGCGCGCGGGTCCTCAAGTCCCAGGACGTTGGGGCCGTTGCGCAGATAGCGCCCGTTGAGGTCGCGCGGAACGCGCCCGGTGACCGGCAGGTCGAAGGCCGTCAGTTCCTCCGTGACGGGCTCGAACGCGCCCTCCAGGAAGGGGAATCGGCGTGCCGTGGCCGTCTGAGGGGCGGCGGCCGCCGCCCGCGCTCCCGTGGCGGCGAGTCCGCCCGCCGCCGCGATGGCCGCCGCGCCGCGCAGTACGTTGCGTCGTGTGGGGTCCGTCATCTCCCGTACTCCTGACCGCAGTTGTCGTGAGTGGATGCTCATGAGTCTGCGGTCGGGAACGCGCCGGGTCAGGAGGGGTGGACCCCGTCCTGGGGTGTACCCAGACCCCCTGTTTCCAGCAGCGCCATCAGGGCCCGCGCCGCCGGGCTGGTGGCCTGCTCGGGCGGCAGCAGCGCGACGGTCTCGTACACGGTCTCCCCGGTGCCCTTCACCGGCAGCGCGGTCAGCGCCGGGCGCTTGTGCCTAAAGTGCCGCGGTACGACGGCGACACCCAGGTTCTCGTCCACCAGGTCCAGGAGGCTGTGCACGTCGTTCACCTCAAGGGCCACGGCCCGCCGTACGCCCGCGGCGGCGAACGCGGCGTCGGTGGTGCGGCGCGGGCCCCAGTCCGGGTGGAAGTCGACGAACACCTCCCCGCCCAGATCCTCCGGAGTCACGGCCGCCCCGGCGCGCGCGAGCCGGTGCTCCGGATGGCACAGCACGGTCATCGGTTCCCCGGCCAGCGGTACGACCCTCAGCTGGTCGGTGTCCTCCTGGGCCGTCCGTACCGCGAAGGCCAGGTCGAGGCGCCCGGCCGCGACCTCCTCCGCGAGCGCGCCCGAGCCGGCTTGCCGCAGACAGATCTCCACGTCCGGATGTTGGCGCCGGAACGCGGCGAGCAGCCCCGCCACGTGCACCCCCGCGATGCACTGCTCGGAGCCGAGCGCGAGCATGCCGCGCAGCACCCCCTGCACGGCGGCCACCGCCTCATGGGCCGCGCGCACCTGCGCCAGGATCCGCTCCGCCTCGCCCAGCAGCGCCCGCCCGGCCGGGGTGAGCGTCACCCGCCGGGTCGTGCGCACGAACAGCGGGGTCTGGAGCTCCCGCTCCAGTGCCCGGATGGAGGCGGACAGCCCCGACTGGGAGACCAGCAGCCGTTCGGCGGCGCGGGTGAAGTGCTGATCCTCGGCGACCGCGACGAAGTGCTGGAGATGGCGGAGTTCCATGACGTGGAAGCCTACTCAGAAACCTGTCCGCTGAATTCCATCGGATTCTTCTGTTGGACCAATGCCCCCAGGTCGCGAAAGAGTGGACGACGGTTCTCAGGAAACCGTGGTTCTCAGGAAACCGTGCCAACCCCTCTGGAGTCGCGTTGTACACCGCACACCCCGACCGCTACTCGGACATGCCCTACCGGCGCACCGGACGCAGCGGCCTGAAGCTTCCCGCGATCTCGCTCGGCCTGTGGCACAACTTCGGCCCCGCGGACCGCACCGTCGAGACGCAGCGCGCGATCCTGCGCCGTGCCTTCGACCTCGGGGTCACCCACTTCGACCTGGCCAACAACTACGGCCCGCCGCCCGGCGCCGCCGAGTCCGCGTTCGGCGAGGCCCTGAAGGCCGACCTCGCCGCCTACCGCGACGAACTGATCATCTCCACCAAGGCCGGCTACCTGATGTGGCCCGGCCCGTACGGCGAGTGGGGCTCGCGCAAGTACCTGCTCAGCTCCCTGGACCAGAGCCTGACGCGGATGGGCCTCGACTACGTCGACGTCTTCTACTCGCACCGCCCCGACCCGGAGACTCCGCTGGAGGAGACGATGGGCGCCCTGCACTCCGCCGTGCAGCAGGGCAAGGCGCTCTACGTCGGCATCTCCAACTACTCCGCCGAGCAGACCCGGGAGGCCGCCCGCATCCTGGGCGAGCTGGGCACCCCGCTCCTCATCCACCAGCCGCGCTACTCGATGCTCGACCGGCGCCCCGAGGACGAGGGCCTGCTCGACGCCCTGGACGAGCTCCAGGTCGGCTCGATCGTCTTCTCCCCGCTGGAGCAGGGCCTGCTCACCGGCCGCTACCTCGACGGCATCCCGGAGGACTCGCGGGCCGCGAGCGACAGCCCGTTCCTGAACTCCGACGCCCTCACCGAGGACCTGGTGGCCCAGCTGCGCGAGCTGAACGACATCGCCAAGTCCCGCGGCCAGACCCTGGCCCAGCTGGCGCTGGCCTGGGTCCTGCGCGGCGGCCGGGTCACCTCCGCCCTCGTCGGCGCGAGCAGCCCGCAGCAGATCGAGGACAGCGTCGGCACGATCGCCAACCTGGACTTCGACGCGGAGGAGCTGGCCCGCATCGACGCGGTGATCAAGAAGTAGTCCGCAGGGGAGGCGGGCGGCCGGCGTGCCGCCCGCCTCCCGTGTGTCACGCCCCGGCGGGCACCCGGTCCAGAAAGCCGAGCACCGAGCGGATACGGCCCTGCTCGTCCAGCGTGATCACATCGAAGCCCGCGACGGGCGCGCTGCCGTCGGCCTCGTTCACCAGCTCCCAGGAGAAGCGCGCGGTGTCGTGATGGCCGTCCACGGCTCCGGCCGGGCGGAAGGCGAATCCCGGGAACTGCTCATGGGCCGCCGCGATCACCGCGGCGATCCGCTCGTGCCCGGTGACATCGGCCAGGGGGTCGGTGTAGGTGCCGTCCGCGGCCCAGGCGGCCGCCACCGCCTTGGTGAGCGTCTCCTGATCGAGGGCGTTCCAGGCCTCGAAGTAACGGGCTATGGCAGTCTCGTAACGGTCGGTGGTGGCGGGCATGCGGAATCAGCCTCCGTCGAGGTCGTAGCTGCTGGTCAGGACCCGGATCCCGGTTGCGGTGACCCGGTACCGCAACTCTGCCCGTCGCGCCGCGGACCGTCGATTACCCCTGAGGTAATGCCGACGGTCACCGTATTTCGGCCAACTCCCGCGGTGAATATGCCAGGAGACTGGCCGGAAAGTCGTGGTGACAGTGTTTCAGTAGTGAACATACTCAACTGACAGGGCATTCACATCGAGCGAGGATGCCATCACGCACCGCACATGAGCCGCGGTACCCGCAGCACGAGAGCCGCACCGAAAGCGAGGCAAGCCGAGAGGCGCACTACGCACCGGGGGAGTGAACGTGCACGACGAATTCCTGTGCCATGTCACCGCGTACGGAACGTGCGAGGGGAAACGTATCGGCGTACCCCTGGGCAGCTATCGTGCGCCCACCCTCGCCCTGGCGCTGTGGTGGCTGCGGGACCGGGCGTCCTGGATCGCCGAGCGGCTCGATCCGCACCCGGAGGTGAGCCGCATCCCTCCCAGCGCGCTCGTCCCGGTCGCCCCCACGGTGCCCGACGTGCCCGCGGTGCTGCGGGCCTGGTGCGCCGACGACGCCCAACAGGAGCTGGTCGCCGACGAGTTGGCGGCCGGACGGCTGATCCGGATCGCCACCAGCGACGACACCACCGAGTACGAACTGCTGGCCGAGTCCGTGGACGCGCTGCGGATGCAGCGGACGATTCCGGCGCTGGTGGTGTCCGTGGGCTGAGGTCCTCGGGCGACGCCGGGCGCATATCTGGTCGAATCGGTAGAATTTCGGCATGGCAGAGCGGCCGAGCGCGCCGACTGCGCCCGAACTCGTCCTGGAGACCGAGACCGGCTCCACGGTGATGAGTCCGAGCCGCGACTACCACGTCGGACGCGATCCGTTGAGCGACATCGTGATCGACGATGCCCGGGTCTCGTGGCACCACGCGGTGCTGCGGCCCGAGGCCGACCACTGGACCCTGGAGGACGAGCACAGCACGAACGGCACCTACGCCGACGGCCGACGCGTCGACGAGTGGAGCGTCGGCCCCGGCTGCGTGATCCGCTTCGGCAGCCCGAACGACGGCCCGCGAGCCGTCCTGGTCGGGCCACCGAGAGAACGCCCCTCGGCCGTCGCGGCCGTGTCCATGCCGGCCCTCACCGGCACCTTCCGCCAGCCCACCACCGTCCGCCCACTGCCCACCCGCACCGTCCGCATCGGCCGCGCCGCCGACAACGACCTCGTCATCGACGACCTCGTCGTCTCCCGCCGGCACGCCGAGCTGCGCGCCCAGCCCGACGGGACGTACGAGATCGTCGACCTCGGCAGCCACAACGGCACCTACCTCAACGGCGGCCCCGTCACCCGCGCGCTGCTCGGCCCCGGTGACGTCGTCGGCATCGGGCACTCCGCGTTCTGCCTGGTCGGCGACGAGCTCCAGGAGTACGTCGACACCGGCGAGGTCTCTCTGGACGTCCAGGACCTCACCGTCGCCGTCGACCATGGCCGCAAGACGCTCCTGGACCACGTGTCGTTCCCGGTGGGGGAGAAGTGCCTGCTCGCGGTCGTCGGCCCGAGCGGCGCCGGAAAGTCCACGCTCCTCGGCGCCCTCACCGGCCAGCGACCCGCCGACCACGGCACGGTCCTGTACGACGGCCGCGACCTCTACCGCGACTACGCCGAACTGCGCCAGCGCATCGGCCTCGTCCCCCAGGACGACATCCTGCACGCCCAGCTCACCGTCCGTGCCGCGCTGTCCTACGCCGCCGAACTCCGCTTCCCGCAGGACACCGCCAAGGCCGAACGGCAGGCCAGGGTCGAGGAGGTCATCCGCGAACTGGGCCTCGAACAGCGTGCGGAGCAGCCCGTGCACAGCCTCTCCGGCGGCCAGCGCAAGAGGGTCAGCGTCGCCCTGGAACTGCTCACCAAGCCCTCGCTGCTCTTCCTCGACGAACCGACCTCGGGCCTCGACCCCGGCATGGACCGCTCGGTGATGCACATGCTGCGCGGCCTCGCCGACGACGGCCGCACCGTCATCGTCGTCACCCACAGCGTCCTCAGCCTCGACGTCTGCGACCGGCTCCTCGTCCTCGCGCCGGGCGGGAAGATCGCCTACTACGGCCCGCCCGAGGACACCCTCGCCTACTTCGGCTACGCACAGTGGCCGGAGGCCTTCGAGGCCTTCGAACGGGACCAGGGCCGGGACTGGGCGGGCGAGTTCCGCACCTCGCCCTTCCGGCGGCAGTACGTCACCGAGGCCACAGGGCAGCCCCGCGTGCCGCGCTCGGGCCCGGTCGTCATCACCCCGCCGCCCCGGCCCCGCAGCCGCGGTGCCCAGCTCGGCACGCTGATCCGCCGCTACGCCGCCGCGCTCAGCGCCGACCGCACCTTCCTGGTCATCATGGTCGCCCTGCCGTTCGTGATGGGCGCCATGGCCCGCGCCCTGGCCGGCAGCAAGCTGACCCAGGAGACGGCGATGAACGCGCTGCTCATCCTGTGCGTCGGCGGTGTGCTCACCGGCGCGGCCAACGCGGTGCGCGAACTGGTCAAGGAGCGCACCATCTACCAGCGCGAACGGGCCGTGGGCCTGTCCAGATCGGCGTATCTGATGTCGAAGGTCGTCGTGCTGGGCACGATCACCGTGCTCCAGGCCGTGGTCCTGACCCTGGTCGCCCTGTTCGGCGTCGACCTCAACGCGCCCGGCGGCGAAGGCGTGTTGATGCCGCCCCTTGCCGAGATCACCATCGCGGTCGCCCTGCTGGCGTTCACGGCGATGATGCTCGGCCTGCTGATCTCCGCGCTGGTGCGCAAGGAGGAGGTGACGATGCCACTGCTGGTGCTGCTCGCCATCGTCCAAGTCGTCTTCTGCGGCGCCCTGCTGAAACTCGACGGCGTGCCCGGCCTGGAGCAGCTGTCCTGGCTGGTGCCCTCGCGCTGGGCACTCGGCGCCATGGCCGGCACGCTCGGCCTCGCCCGGATCGTGCCCGGTGAACTGACCGGCGATCCCCTGTTCAAGCACTCGGCGGGGGTGTGGCTGTTGAACGTGGCCATGCTCGTCGTGCTGTCGGCTGTGTTCGGCTACGTCGTGTCCCGGCTGCTGCGCCGCCACGAACCGGCGATCCTGCGGAAGTCATGATGGCGACCCCCGGATTCCGGCCCACCCACGTCGTCCCCCAGCACGGCATGCCCGCCTGGGAGGCCCCCGACCCCGCCCGGCCCACCGTCCCCCTCGACCCGCTGCTGCCGGTCCAGCTGGTGGAGCGGCGCGGCGACTGGGGCCATGTCCTGTGCGCCAACGGCTGGTCGGCCTGGGTCGACGGCCGGTTCCTGGTCGCCGTACCACCGGATCCGCCGGCCGCCGACAGCGCCCTCGCCCGTACGGCCGACCCGCGCCCCCTGCTGGCCCTCGCCGAGCAGACCCTGGCCGGTTACCGGGCCGCGGTCGAGGAACTGGCCACGGGCGCCCTGGACGGCGAGGCCTTCCGGGCCCGCACGCGCGGGCGGCGCGTCGGAGTCGTCGTCGACGGCGACTCCGTGTGGCTGTACGACGCCGCGCACGGCCGCTGGGTGTACGCCGACGGCACCCGCCTCACCACCTACGCGACGGACGAGCCGCCCCGGGCCGGCGCCGCCGCCGAGGACCACGCCCCCACCCAGGTCGTGACCCCCGATGGCCCGTGACACGAGCCTCTTCTCCGGCCGCCCTTCGGAGCTGATCGGCCGGCAGATCGCCGGGTACCGCATCGAGCGCGAGATCGGCCGCGGCGGCATGGCGGTCGTCTACCGAGCCCGCGATCTGCGTCTGGAGCGCACGGTCGCCCTCAAGCTCCTCGCGCCCGAACTCGCCCGCAACGACACCTTCCGCCGCCGCTTCACCCACGAGTCCCGAGCCGCCGCCGCGATCGACCACCCGCACATCGTCCCCGTCTTCGAGGCGGGCGAGACCGACGGCGTCCTGTACATCGCCATGCGCTACGTCGAGGGCAGCGACCTGCGTCATCTCCTCGACCGCAAGGGCCCGTTGGCGCCCGGAACCGCCCTGCGCATCGCCGCCCAGGTCGCCTCCGCGCTGGACGCCGCCCATGAGCACGGCCTCGTCCACCGGGACGTCAAACCCGGCAACATCCTGGTCGCCCGCGGCACCGACAGCGACCACCCCGAGCACGCCTACCTCACCGACTTCGGCCTGACCAAGAAGTCCCTGTCGCTCACCGGCTTCACCTCCGTCGGCCAGTTCGTGGGCACGCTGGACTACGTGGCCCCGGAGCAGATCTCGGGCAAGCCGGTCGACGGACGCTGCGACGTCTACGGCTTCGCGTGCGTCGTCTACGAGTCCCTCGCGGGCCGCCCCCCGTTCCGCCGCGACGACGACATGGCCCTCCTGTGGGCCCACCAGTACGACGAGCCGCCCCCGTTGACCGAGTTCCGCCCCGACCTGGCCCGGGACGTCGACACCGTGTTCGCCCAGGGCATGGCCAAGAGCCCGGACGCCCGCTACGACACCTGCCTCGCCTTCGTCGCGGCCCTGCGCTCCGCCACCACCGGTGACGCCTCCGGGGGCCACGCGCCGACGGAGGTGGACCGGAGGGTCGTAGCACCCTCCGAGGACGGACCGAAGCGGCCGCCGCCGTGGGCCCGACCGGTGTTCAAGGGAGGCTAGTTCCGCCGGACAGGCCCTAGTCCTGCCGGTGCACCGGGCCCGCCAGCAGCGCGCCCACGAAACCCGCGACCAGCCCCCACAGCGCCGCCAGACCGACGGCGGACCACAGCTTCGGCTTCAGCACGAGCTCCCCGTTCAGATCGCCGCCGAGGTCGCCGATGCCGAGGACCGACAGGCCGTAGTGCGCGGCGATACGGCCCATGAGGCAGATCATCAGGACGGTCAGCGCCAGGGCGACCGCCAGATGCAGGGCGTGCTGCCAGGCGCGCATCCTGGCCGGTGAACGGGCCGCCATCAGGAACGCGACGGCCAGCAGCAGGACCGCGTCCACGGCGACCAGCCACCACACCCGGCCGTCGTACTCGGCCAGCGAGCGCAGATTCAGCGTGGCGGTGTCCGAGCCGCGCAGCACCTCGTCGAGGACGTGCGGCATCGGCAGCCCGAACGGGCCCTCGACCCGCCCCTCCCAGGTCGCGCCGAGGCCGATGGTGAACGTCAGCCACACCAGGTTCGGCATGCCGAGCAGGATCACCGCGAGGGTCGCGGGCGTGTGCCCGCGCGTGAACGCCACGACGAGGGCGATGAGGATGCCCAGGACCACGTAGGCCAGGAGCAGCACGACCATCGCGTACGCCGCAGGGCGTACCGTCGCCTGGAAGCGCAGCAGCCGGGGCGGGAGCGGGGCGCCGCGCGAGACCAGCAGGGCCAGGATCAGGACACCGGCCAGCCACAGCAGGCCGAAGCACAGCGTCTGCGGTACGGCCGTCTTGAAGCCGACCTCCGGCGAGATCCCGAAGACGTCGCCGAGGTCGGAGAGCGCGTTGTCGCCGAGGGAGAGCTGGAAGGTCTGGCGGGCGCCGAGGGCCAGTCCGATCAGCCCGAGGAGCCACAGCACGGCGATCCTTCCCGCCCAGCCGGCCAGTTCGGCGGCGCCCGCGACCGCCCGGTGCCGCAGCGGCCGCAGGAAGCCCGCCGCGATCGCCAGCGCCCCGGCCAGCGTGACCGACAGCGGGATCACGGTGAGGCCCGCCTGTGTGTCCGCGAGGCCTCCCGCGTTCCCGGAGAGTTCGATCGTGCCGCCGACCGCGGTGACCACCGTCGCCGCCACGACCCGGGGGAACGCCCCGTCGGGGAGGTCGGTCGCCCCGGCCGCCCACAGTCCGAGGGCCGCCGTCACGACCATGGCGAGCAGTCCGCACAGCACCGCGAGGACGGCCTGTACCCAGCCGTGCGGGGCAATGGCCTGGTCGGAGCGGGTTTTCGGGCTCACCCTGTCCACGCTAAGCAGCGGCCGCGGAGCCCGCCCGCCGGGAGGGCCGTCCGCGTCGGCTTGCGAGCGGCACGGGACCGGAGCACACAATGGGAACGTCGTGGATAAAAGCGGCGTAAACGCACGAAACAACGCACGACGGTCGCCGCGATCCCACGTCGGGAAGAAGGGCTCGTGAGCGTCGAACCTCCGTCCTCCGGCCGGCCCACCGGACCGCCCTCCGGTCCGCTGTCGGGACCCTCCCAGCCGCCCTCGGGGCCACCGTCACAGCCCCCGGGCAGCAGCGGGGGAGCACCGTCGCCGGAGCCGCACCGCCCCTGGTGGCGATCCGTGCCCCGGGTCGCCGTGCTGGCCACCGCGGTCGTGGCCGCCGTGGTCCTCGCCCTGGTCTTCAGCCGTTCCGACGGCGGGGGTTCCGGCAAGAACGGCGAGGTCTTCCTCCAGGCCGCCGCCAAGACCGGCCCCGACCCCTTCACCGAGTCGACCGCGAAGGACAGCTCCGCCGCACCCGTCTCCGCCGCCCCGGCCACCGAGTCCGCCTCCGCCAACGCGGTGCGCGCGGTCGACGGCGGCGCGCCCGGCCTCTACGGCGGCACCCGCAACATCTCCAGCTGTGACGTGGAGGCCCAGATCAAGGCCCTCCAGGCGAAGCCCTCCGTCAACCAGGCATTCGCCTCGGTCGCCGGGGTCCAGCCGTCCGGCGTCCCCGGCTATCTGCGCTCGCTCACCCCGGTCCAGCTGCGCGCGGACACCCGCGTCACCAACCACGGCTACCGCGACGGAGCCGCCACCAGCTACCAGGCCGTCCTCCAGGCCGGCACCGCCGTCCTCGTCGACAGCCACGGCGTACCGCGCGTGCGCTGCGCCTGCGGCAACCCGCTGACCCCGCCGGTCGCCCAGCAGAGCACCCCGAAGCGCACCGGCGACACCTGGTCGGGATACCGGCCCTCGAACGTCGTCGTGGTCGCGCCCTCGGTGACCGTCATCAACATCTTCGTGATCTACGACCCCGACTCCGACGACTGGATCGCCCGCCACAGCGGTGACACGGGCCACAAGGACAAGCCGACCGAGCCGCCGGTGAACCCGGCCTCGCCGTCCCCGAGCGTGATCACACCGACGGCCCCCAGCTCCTCGGACTCGACCTCGCCGTCCACTTCGCCCTCTTCCCCGGTGCCGTGCGTCTCCACCACCACCGGCACCCCGACCGGAACGCCCACGGGCACTCCCAGCGGCTCGGCGACCCCATGCCCGCCGACCTCGACGGCCCCGTCCTCGCCGAACCCGTCGCCCAGCTCGCTGCCGCCCACGTCGGAGCCCGAGACCACGCAGGAGGAGGAGTCCACGCCCGACACCTCGGCGCCCCAGCCCCCACTGGCCTCCGACACGGAAACCGAGTCGGCGTCCACGTACAGTGCCCCCGAGTTCACCGTGACGTCACCGGCCGTGTGACCGACACGACCCGTTACGTGGACTGCCGGGCCGCGCTCGGGGTACGAGCACTGGTGCAGCAGGCGTCCGGCCAGTCCGGCTTCCGAGAGAGACATGCATGATCGACCACCTGGACGGGGCAGTGATACCGACTGGTTTCGACGTGCCCGTGGACCCACTACGGCGGGCGGCCCACTACACCGGCGAACCGGGATGCATCGCCGAGGCCCGGCACTTCGCCGCGCACTTCCTCGATCAGCTCAGGACCGAGTGGTGCGCCGAGATCGGCGACCGGGCCGACGACGAGGTGCTCCTCGTGGTGAGCGAGCTGGTCACCAACGCCGACCGGCACAGCAACGGGCCGTACATCCTCGATCTGGAGGGCACGGACGCCGCGGTCACGGTGTCCGTGTACGACAGCAGCGCGGCGCTGCCCCTGCGCTTCCCGAAGGATCCGGAGCGCGTCGGCCGGCACGGCCTGGAGATAGTGCACGCCCTGGCGGCCGAGGTGAGCGCGGAACGGGTGCCGGTCGGCAAGAGAGTGAGCGCGGTGCTGACCCTCGGCAAGGAGTGACCGTCGAAGGCGCCTCCGACGGTCACCATTCCCTGTCCGACTCAGTCCGGCTCAGTCCGAGTCAGGCGCAGCCCAGCTCGCCCAGCATGCCCGTGCGCAGGCGCGTGATGATCCGCTTGATCAGCCGGGACACATGCATCTGGGAGCAGCCCAGCTGTTCGCCGATCTCCGCCTGGGTGGCCTCCTCCACGAACCGTAGATGCAGGATCTGCCGGTCCCGCTCGCTGAGTTCGGCCATCAGCGGGGCGAGCGACTGGAAGTCCTCGACCAGCCGCAGCCCGTCCTCCTCCACGCCGATGAAGTCGGCGAGCACCGCCTCGCCGCCCTCGGGGCCGTCGCCGGTCAACGCGGCGTCCAGGGAGGAGGAGTTGTAGCCGTTGGCGGCGATCTGCGCCTCGACGACCTCGTTCTCGGGGATGTTCATCAGGGTGGCGAGCTCGGCCACCGTCGGCTCCCGGTCCAGCCGGCTGGCCAGTTCCTCGCGTGCCTTGGCGAGTTCGACCCGCAGTTCCTGGAGCCGGCGCGGTACGTGCACGGCCCAGGTGGTGTCACGGAAGAAGCGCTTGATCTCGCCCACGATGTAGGGCAGCGCGAAGGACGTGAACTCGACCTCCCGCGTCAGGTCGAACCGGTCGATGGCCTTGATCAGGCCGATCATGCCGGTCTGGACGATGTCCTCCATGTCGTCCCCGCGACCGCGGAACCGGCCGGCGGCGAACCGCACCAGGGACATGTTCATCTCGATGAGCGTGTTGCGCGCGTACTGGTATTCGTGCGTGCCCTCCTCCAGCTCGGTCAGACGCTGGAAGAACTGGCGGGACAGTTCCCGGGCGTCGCGCGGGGCGACACTCCGTGGCTCCACGACTCCAGGAAGTGATGTGTCACCCGTGCTGGTCCCGGCGGTCTTCTCGACGACCTGTGCCTCCGACCGGATCACGGCGGTGTCCATTTACCTCTCCCACGCAGGTCACGGCTTGACGTCAGCCTCCTCAGCCCCGGGTGTCCCCGGAACTGTTGCTTCGCGGTCCCCCGAGTACCCGGATCACGACGAGCTATGCGTACGCCAGCCGCTGACCAGCGGGTTGCCCGCGGGCCCTCTCCTCCCACCTACCCGATGCGTGCCCGCGCATGCCCGTGGCCTTCGTCACGCGTGGCGACGATCAGTTCGTGGAGGTACCGCTTGGTGACGCCGCCGCCGTACCGGTGGTCGATGAGTTCGCGGATGTCGGCGAGCAGCCCGTGCCGGAGGTCCTCGCGCAGCGCGCGGTGCCCGGAATAGGTGAGCAGGACGTCGATGTACTCGTCGGCGGTGTACGTGATCTCCCGAGGGCACCGGGCGACGGTGAGGCCCGTGAAGGCCGCGGAAGCCTCCAACTCACCGGTGTCCGAGGGAATCTCCTCCGACGGACGCAGGCGCAGACCGGGCGGTGTGGCCGGGTCCCAGCGTTCGTAGCAGCGCTGCGCGTCGGCGAAGAAGCCGGCGGTGCCGCCCGCCACATGATGGGTCACGACGATCGCCAGCCGCCCGCCGGGACGCAGCGCCCGCGCCGCCTTGGACAGCCCCACGGCCGGGTCGATCCAGTGCCAGGCCGTCGCGCACACCAGCAGATCGAAGGGCTCGACCGGCAGCGGCCACGTCTCGAAGTCCGCCACCTCGACCTCGACCAGCGGAAAGTCCCGGAGCCGGCGCCGGGCCACCGCCGCCATGGACGCGCCGAGTTCCACGGCGGTGATCCGGCAGCCCAACTCCGCCAGAGGGACGGTGAGTTGGCCGGTCCCGGGTCCCACCTCAAGGACGCGGTGGCCCGGAGCGAGTGCCGTCAGGCGCACCAACTCGGCCACCAGCGCGGCCGGATAGCGGGGGCGGGCCCGGTCGTAGAGCTCCGCGTCCTCGTCGAACGTCTCCCGCAGTGCCACGTCCGCACCTTCCCGCCTCCGGTGATTCCACCCAGAGCAGAATGCTGATCCCTTCCCCTGGTGTCCACGGCTTCTAGGCTGGGGAGGTGAGCGAAGAAGCGACGAACCAAGCCCGCGTGATCCCCCTCCGCCCGGGGACCGCCCGCCCTGCCGCCGCACCGTCTCCCAGGGAGCCTCTGCTGCGCGATCTGGTCGGAGACGTCCTGCGCCGTGAACGCCTCGCACAGGAGCGCACGCTCAAGGACGTGGCCGAGGAAGCGCGTATCTCCATGCCCTACCTCTCGGAGGTCGAGCGCGGCCGCAAGGAGGCCTCCTCGGAGGTCCTCGCGGCCGCCGCCCACGCCCTCGGACTCGGCCTCGGCGACCTGCTGACCCGGGCCCAGGGAGAGCTCGTCCGGATCACCAGCCGGCACGCGGCCGCGAGTCGCCGGGCGTCCACCTCGTCGTACGACGGACTGTGCCTGGCCGCCTGAGCGGAACCCGGCGCCTCACACCGCCGCGAGGCGCCGGCTGACCACCTCGTCGGCCAGCCCGTACGCCACCGCCTCCTCGGCGGTGAACACCTTGTCGCGGTCCATGTCGGCGCGCAGGGTCGTCGCGTCGTGGTGTGTGTGGCGGGCCAGCACCTGCTCCACCTGGGAGCGGATCCGGACCATCTCCTTGGCCTGGAGGGCGAGATCGGAGATGGAGCCCCGGCTGCCGCCGCTGGCCGGCTGGCCGAGCAGCACCCGCGAGTGCTCCAGCACGAACCGCCGCCCGGGATCCCCGCCGGCCAGCAGCACGGCCGCCGTGGAGGCCGCCTGTCCGACGCAGAACGTCGAGATCGGGGCCTGTACGAACGTCATCGTGTCGTAGATCGCCATCAGCGAAGTGAACGATCCGCCGGGGGAGTTGATGTAGATCGCGATCTCGTTGTCCGGCGCCGAGGACTCCAGGTGGAGGAGTTGCGCGATGACGACGTTGGCGACGCCGTCGTCGATCTCGGTGCCGAGGAAGATGATCCGCTCGGACAGCAGCCGGCTGAAGACATCGGAGGTGCGCTCGCCGTGCGCGGTCCGCTCGACGACGTACGGAATCGTGTAGTTCGCCATGTCACAGCCCCATCCGTCGCTTGGAGGCGGCCGGGCGGACGTCGGCGAGGGACGCCACGACCTCGTCCACCATGCCGTACTGCCTGGCCTGTTCGGCCGTGAACCAGCGGTCGCGGTCGCCGTCGCGGGCGATGGTCTCCGGTGTCTGGCCGGTGTTCTCGGCGAGGAGCCGTTCCATGGTCCGCTTGCTGTGGTCCAGGTTCTCCGCCTGGATCTCGATGTCGGCCGTGGTGCCGCCGATGCCCGCCGACCCCTGGTGCATCATGATCCGCGCGTTGGGCAGGGCGTACCGCTTGCCGGGCGCGCCGCCGCAGAGCAGGAACTGGCCCATGCTCGCCGCGAATCCCATGGCGAGCGTCGACACGTCGTTGGGGATGAGCCGCATCGTGTCGTAGATCGCGAGGCCCGCGTACACCGAGCCGCCGGGGCTGTTGATGTACAGGCTGATGTCGGTGCGCGGGTCCTCCGCGGACAGGATCAGCAGCTGGGAGCAGACCCGGTTCGCGGAGACCTCGTCGACCTGGGTGCCCAGGAGGACGATCCGCTGGCCGAGCAGCTGGGCGGCGAGTTGGTCGTCGAACCGGGAGGGCGGGGTGTCGCCCTCCTCGGCGCGTGGGGTGAGCGTGGTGAGGGCAGTCATCGGTTCTCCTCGTGGTCGCGGGGATGCCGTCGACTCCACTCTTGACCTCGCGGGACGCCCTTCAGCCGTTTCTCTGCCCGCGGCAGATTCGCCGAGGGCAGAGCGTGGTCTTCACGACGGGGCTCAGCCCTTCTCGCGCAGCTGCCGGAAGAACGCCCGTACGTCGTCCACCAGCAGGTCGGGCTCCTCCATCGCCGCGAAGTGGCCGCCGCGGTCGAGCTCCGTCCAGCGCACGAGGTTCTCGGTGCGTTCCGCCTTGTGGCGCAGCGGGATCTGCGGGTCGCCGGGGAAGGCGGCCACCGCGGTCGGTGCGGTCGAGGGCTCGTGCGGGGCGGCGATCCGCTCGCCCTTCGCGTGGGCGCGCTCGTAGTAGATGCGGGCGGACGAACCGGCCGTGCCCGTCAGCCAGTACAGCATCACGTTGGTGAGCATCTGGTCCCGGTCGACGGCCTCCTCGGGCAGCTCCCCGGAGTCGGTCCACTCCTGGAACTTCTCGACGATCCAGGCGAGTTGACCGACCGGAGAGTCCGTGAGGGCGTAGGACAGGGTCTGCGGCCGGGTGGACTGGAGCTGGGCGTAGCCGGCCCCCTCCCGGAACCACGCGTCCCACGAGCGCCACGACAGGAGGGTCCGTTCCCGCTCCTCGGGGCTGAGGGGCCGGAGTTCCTCCTCGGTCGGCTCGGTGGCCGCCTGGGCGCCGGGCAGCAGATTGAGGTGGACGCCGACGACCCGCTCCGGGTGGACGCGGCCCAGCGAGCGGGAGATGGCCGCCCCCCAGTCGCCGCCCTGGGCTCCGAACCGCTCGTAGCCGAGGCGGGTCATCAGCTCGGCCCACGCGTCGGCGATCCGGCGGGCCTCCCAGCCGGTCTCCCGGGTGGGCCCGGAGAACCCGAAACCGGGAATGCTCGGCAGCACGACATGGAAGGCGTCGGCGGGGTCACCGCCGTGGGCCGCCGGATCCGTCAACGGGCCGACGATGTCGAGGAATTCGACGATCGACCCCGGCCACCCGTGCGTGATGACCAGCGGGGTGGCATCGGGCTCGGGCGAGCGGATGTGCGCGAAGTGCACGTGCGCGCCGTCGATCTCGGTCGTGAACTGCGGCCACTCGTTGAGCCGCGCCTCCGCCGCCCGCCAGTCGTATTCGTGACGCCAGTACCGCACCAGCTCCCGCAGATACCCCGACGGAACGCCGTACGCCCACCCCACCCCGGGCAGCTCGTCGGGCCAGCGCGTCCTGTCGAGGCGGTCATGGAGGTCGTCGAGGTCGCTCTGCGGGATGTCGATACGGAAGGGCGTGATGCCGGTACCGGCGGGCGAAGACGTCATGGCGGCGATGCTAGTTCCGAAGGGTGTAGCGGCCACCTGGATTAATCGGCCACGCCACCGATGAGTTTCCGGGCGAGGATCGGTCGACACAGGTGACAGCGTTCCGCACGCCCAGGAGGTACTCATGGCAACCGACGGTTTCACCACGTGTCTCTGGTTCGACGGCCAGGCCGAGGAGGCCGCCCACTTCTACGTCTCCGTCTTCAAGAACTCCAGCATCGGCGAAGTCGCCCACTACTCCGAGGGGATGCCCCTGCCCGCCGGCACCGTGCTGACCGTCGAGTTCACGGCCAACGGCCACAAGTTCCTCGGGCTCAACGGCGGCCCCGAGTTCAAGTTCACCGAGGCCGTCTCCTTCATGATCTTCTGCGAGGACCAGGAGGAGATCGACTACTACTGGGCCAAGCTCACCGAGAACGGCGGCGAGCCCGGCCCCTGCGGCTGGCTCAAGGACCGGTTCGGCGTGTCCTGGCAGGTCGTCCCGGAGCGGCTCCAGGCCATGATCACCGACCCCGACCCGGCGAAGGCGGCCCGGGTGACCCAGGCGTTCATGGCGATGCACAAGTTCGACATCGCGGCGCTGGAACGGGCCTACGCGGGCGAGTGAGCCCGCCGGTCGGACGGGGGGCCGGTCAGCCGACGGGGTGCGCGCCGATGACCCGTGTGATCTCCCTCGCGATCCGCAGGATCCCCGGGGAGCGGACCGCGCAGGGCTTCGGCGTGGCTGTCGTCGGTGCCAGACAGAAGTGCAGATAGTCCTTGTCGAGGTGGAGGGCGGTCCGGTCGCGGTCCGGCTGGGTGCAGTAATCGGCGTGCTCGCGCTCGTAGGCGGTGCACGGCAGGTACTGGACCCAGCTGTAGCGGGCGCCGGCCGCGCTCACCTTCGCTCCCGCGTCGGCGACGAGATCGTGCGAGGCAGCGGCCCGCTCGGTGTAGAGCTCGTTCACGCGGCGGACCCGGTCGGGGGTGATCGGGTCCGGGCCCTGGGCGACCCACACGATCCGCGGCGGATGCGCGCCGCCCGCCGTCGTGATCTGGTCGGTCAGCCGGGCCAGGTCGGCCTTGTACCGCTTGAAGTACGTCGTGGGCCGCTCGGCGTGGGTGATGCCGTCCATGCACCAGGTGTAGCCCCACGCGTTGCCCCAGAACTGAAGCACCACGAAGTCCGGCCGCAGGGAACGGACGAGCGCGGCCGCCTTGTCCCGGTCCGGCACGAGGGACCTGGCGCCGGTGCCCTCCAGGTAGTCGCAGACCGTCGTCCCGGAGTACGGCCTGCTCGTGTACTCGGCGCGCAGATCCCGGCGCAGCTCCTGGCCCAGTACGTTCTGGGCCTCCATGGCGAGGGAGTCCCCGAGATACAGCACCACGGGAGGCTCGGCCGGGGTGCTGGGGCTGCTGCCCGCGGCCCGCTGATGAGTCGTGGCGGCCGATCCCGGGGGCGCCAGGGAAGGCGGGTCCGGCTCGGGGCCCGACGTCGGGTCGGAGCACGCCCCGAGCAGCACTCCGGTCAGCAGCACCCCCACGATCCACGGCTTCCGCATGCAGCAACTCCCGCCCCGGACACCGAAAACGGCTCCCCAGGCAAGCACAGCCGGACACAAGGCGGAAGACGCGTGCCGGTCACTCCTCGTCGAAGCGCTCCAGCAGGTCGGTGAGATCGTTCAGCGGCAGCGGCTTCGCCAGGTGCGCGTCGAACCCGGCCGTCCGCGACCGGGCCCGGTCCATGCCCTGGCTGAACCCGGAGACGGCGATCAGCCGCGGCCGCGTACCGTGCGACCGCCCCCTGATGGCGCGGGCGACCGTGTAGCCGTCCACGTCGGGCAGTCCGA
Organism: Streptomyces sp. NPDC046909; assembly: GCF_040644695.1. Taxonomy (NCBI): domain Bacteria; kingdom Bacillati; phylum Actinomycetota; class Actinomycetes; order Kitasatosporales; family Streptomycetaceae; genus Streptomyces; species Streptomyces sp. NPDC046909. The sequence continues at coordinate 551,396 of NZ_JBEYXC010000006.1, forward strand.
GATCGCACAGGACGACGTCGAAGATGCCGGCCTCGGTGGCGGTGAGCGCGTCGGCGCCGGTGTGGACCGCCGTGACGTGATGTCCCTGGCGTTGCAGCAGGGTCCGATAGGTCAGGGCCAGGTCCGCGTTGTCCTCCACGATCAGGATCGACAGCTGCCGACGCGCCGGACGGACCACCACGGGACGCGCGGGCTCGGGTGCGCCGGGATCGGCGACCGGCAGCGCCACGGTGAACTCGGCGCCCCGGCCCGGCCCTTCGCTGCGGGCCGTGATCCGGCCCCCGTGCAGCTCCACCACCGTCCGCGCCACCGCGAGCCCCAGCCCCAGCCCCTCCGGGGTGTGGGGACCCGCCGGGGCCGCCCGCATGAACACCCCGAACAGTTCCTCGGCCTGACCGGGATCGAAGCCGATGCCGTCGTCCCGCACGGTCAGCCGGGCCTCGCCGCCCCCGGCACCCACCGTGACCTCGGTGTGCCCACCCGGCGGTGTGTACTTCAGCGCGTTCGACAGCAGGTTCGTCAGCACCTGCGCCAGCCGCAGCCGGTCGCCGTCCACGATCACCGGCTCACGCGGCACCCCGACGTCCAGCTTGCGGCCCTCGTGCCCGAACAGCCCGCGGATGTCGGCACACGCGCTCTCGACGACGGACCGTACGTCGACCCGCTCCCGCACCAGCTCCAGACGCCCCGTCACCGCCCGCGTCCCGTCCAGCAGGTCGTTGCTCATCCGCACCAGCGTGCCCAGCTGCCGTTCCAGCACGGCCAGCGCGGGGTGCCCGTCGGGCATGTCGAGGGCCAGCAGCTCGGTGGCCGCGGTGGCCGCCGCGAGCGGATTGCGCAGCTCGTGCGAGAGGGTGGCGATGAACCGGTCCTTGGCCTGCTGCTCCTCCCGCAACCGCCGTCCCGCCGCGTCCAGTTCGGCGTTGGCCCGGTGCAGCTGCTCGTTGACCTCGCGGATCTCCCGGGCCCGCACGAACAGGTCGATCTCCATGCCCTCCGCGCGCATCTGCGCCTCGGCCGCCACCCGCTGCTGCTCCCGCCCCACCCGTCGCACATGCACGAACTCCGTGACGTCCTCCACCCGGTGGATGATGTGCGACAGCCGTCCCTCGGCGTCCAGGACGGGCGAGTTCACCGGACTCCAGTAGCGCTCGGCGAAACCGCCCTCCTCGGTGGGGATGTCGTAGCGCTGGAGCGCCATGGTGTCCGTACGCCCGGTGGCCACGACCGCTTCCAGGGAGCGGCGCAGATTGGCGACGCCGTCGGCCGACGGATCGTCGGGGTTGTCGGGGAACACGTCGAAGATCGGGCGCCCCACGATGTCCCGGTCCGTGCGGGTGGCCGTCAGATACGCGCGGTTGACCTCGACGATGGTGAACTCGGGGGTGAGGATCAGCAGCGGGGACAGGACGGCGTCGAAGAGGCGTCGGAAGTCCGGGGCGTCGGCCATGTGTCTCTCCGAGGCGGCTCAGGGGTCGAGGCGGTAGCCGTAACCGCGGACGGTCGTGATCCGCGGGGCGGGCGCGGGCAGCCGGGCGAGCTTGCCGCGCAGCCGGTAGACGTGCTCGACGACGGTCGCGGGCTGCTGCCAGGCGGCGCCCCAGATCCGCTCCAGGAGCTGCTCGGCCGAGAAGACCCGGCCGGGCGCGGCGGCCAGCAGCTCCAGGAGGGCGTACTCCTTGGGCCGCAGCGCCAGCAGGAAGCCGTCGCAGGAGGCCTGGCGGGCGGCCGTGTCGATCCGCAGGGAGCCGATCTGGAGCACGGTCGGTGCCTCCGGTGGCTGCGAGCGGCGCAGCACGGCACGGATCCGGGCCACCAGCTCGCGCTGCGAGAACGGTTTGACGAGGTAGTCGTCGGCGCCGATCTCCAGCCCGGCCACCCGGTCCGCCTCCGCCCCGCGGCCCGTGATCACGATGACCGGGAGACGGCTGGTCGAGCGCAGCGCCCGCAGCAGCTCCAGACCGCTGCCGTCGGGAAGGCCCAGGTCGAGGACGGCGAGGTCGACACCGCCCTCGTACAGCGTGGCCTTGCCGACCCGGGCGTCCATGGCCCACGTGACCGTGAAGCCCTCCCGCTCCAGATAGGAACGGCACATCAGTGCGAAATCGGAGTCGTCCTCGATCAGGGCTAGGTGCGGACGCATGCCGCATCACCTGGCCCAACCGCTATCCGCTCGTTGTGCAACCTGTGAGCGGGCGTTGATGCCCCGACCATGTGGCGAAGGTAGAACAGTAATCGGCCACGGTTCAAGGGGGAGCCGCCCCGGGGGAGTTCCGGTGCGGGTGCCTGCGGTGCGGGGATGACGAAGTCACCGCAGGCGCCCGCGCCGGAGCGTGCGGCAGGCACGGAACGGGGACGGACGGCTTGCACGAGAACAGGACCGAGCCCGTCGGCACGGCCGACTGGCCACCGGCCGGAGCCCACACGCTGCGGCGCACGGGGGCCGGAGTGCTGGTGGCCGAGTTGCGCGGCGACATGGATCTCGCCACCGCCGCCCCGGTGCGGCTCTGGCTCGACTCTGTCGTGGCCCTCGGCGCACCGGCCTATGTCGTCGATCTGCGCTCCGTCTCCTTCATCGACTCCACCGGAATGAGCGTGGTGCTGCGCTTCCGGCGCCGCGTCATCGAAGGGGAGCACGGATTCGCTCTTCTGTGTGACGCCGGTCAGCTGCGGCTGCTGCGCGCGCACGGCACCGTGGATCTGCTGAATCCTTCCGCCACGCTGGCCGAGGCGATGTCCGTGCTCAGCGTGTCCGGGCTCAGCTGACCAGCACCGCCGCCCCGTCCAAACGCCCGGCCTTGAGATCGCGCAGCGCTTCGTAGGCCCGGGCCGGCGGGTAGGTGTGCGTGGTGGCGCGGACGCCGTACCGGGCGGCGAGCGCCAGGAACTCCCGGGCGTCCTCACGGGTGTTCGAGGTGACGCTGCGGACCTGCTTCTCGTAGAACAGCTCGCTCTCGTAGCGCAGCGGCGGAACGTCGGTCAGATGGATCCCGGCGATCGCCAGCGTCCCGCCCCGGTCGAGGGCGCGCAGCGCCACCGGGACCAGGTCGCCGACGGGGGCGAACAGGATCGCGCTGTCCAGCGGCTCGGGCGGCGGGGCGTAGGCGTCCTGCGCGGAGGCGGCCCCCAGACCGAGCGCCAGCCGCCGGGCCGCCTCCCCCCGCGTCAGTACATGGACGGTGGCGCCCTCGGCGAGCGCGACCTGCGCGCACAGATGGGCGCTGCCGCCGAACCCGTACAGTCCCAGCCGGCCGCCCGGTGGGAGGGCCGCCCGGCGCAGCGCGCGGTAGCCGATGATCCCCGCGCACAGCAGGGGCGCCGCCGCCACGTCGTCGAGGCCGGCGGGGAGCCGGTGGGCGAAGGCGGCGGGCACGGTCGTGTACTCCGCGTAGCCGCCGTCGGCGTCCCAGCCCGTGTACCGGGAGGCCGGGCAGAGGTTCTCGGCGCCGCGCAGGCAGTACGCGCACGTTCCGTCCGTGTGCCGCAGCCAGGCCACGCCGACCCGCTCGCCGACGGCGAAATCGCCGGCCGCCCGGGCCACCACGCCGACGACCTCGTGCCCGGGCGTCACCCCGGGCCGCCGTACCGGCAGGTCACCCTCGGTGACATGCAGATCGGTCCGGCACACCCCGCACGCGGTCACCTTCACCAGGAGCTCGTCGTCCTCCGGCACCGGAACCGGCTTGGGTACGTCCCGCAGCCCGCCCGCCTCGACCGGTCCCGGGTGCACCACGGACCACGCCCGCATCGTCTCGGCAGTCATATGACACCTCGTCTCGCTGACGGCACCTACCAGTCTGAACCGGACCGAATCGTTCGACGCGCGCCCCGACGCGGGGGTGACTAGCGTGAGAAACCCGGACCATCCCCCCGAGTCGGAGAGGGCCGCAGTCATGGCTGTACAACCTGAGGGAACCCCCTGTTGGGCCGATGCGATGTTCAGTGACGTCGAGGGAGCCAAGAGCTTCTACAGCGACGTCCTCGGCTGGACCTTCGGCGAGGCGTCGTCGGAGTTCGGCAACTACACCCAGGCGTACTCGGACGGCAAGGCCGTCGCCGCCGTCGTGCCGCCCATGCCCGGTCAGGAGGGCATGTCGCAGTGGTGCCTGTATCTGGCGAGCCCGGACGCGGCGGCCACCGCGGGCAAGATCCGTGACAACGGCGGCGAGATCCTGATGGAGCCCATGGCGGTCGGCGACTTCGGCACCATGCTCCTGGCAAGCGACCCCAGCGGTGCCGTCTTCGGCGTCTGGCAGGCCGGCGACCACGAGGGCTTCGAGAAGATCGCCGAGCCCGGGGCGTTCGCCTGGGCGGAGGTCTTCACCCGCGAGCCCGACAAGGCGGACGCCTTCTTCCCGGCCGTCTTCCCGTACGCGTCGAAGCGCATGCAGGACGACTCGGCGGACTACCGCGTCTTCCAGCTCGGCGAGAACCCGGCGCTCGGGTGCATGAAGATGGGCGACGAGTTCCCGCCCGAGGTCCCCGCCTACATCAACGTCTACTTCGGGGTCGAGGACTGCGACGCCGCCGTCGACCGGGCCACCAAGCTCGGCGCCACGCTCCGCTTCGGCCCGATGGACAGCCCCTTCGGCCGGTTCGCCGCGCTGAGCGATCCGCAGGGCGCGAGCTTCTCGGTGATCGACATGGCGAGGACCGAGGGCGAGATGCCGTCCTTCAGCTAGCTGACCTCCCCTTGCCGGGCGCCCTGCCCGTCCGTGGCATGATCGGGCCCATGCGTGAACGTGTGGTGGCCGCGTGCGACGGCGCTTCGAAGGGAAACCCCGGACCGGCGGGATGGGCCTGGGTCGTCGCCGACGAGACGGAGACCCCGGCCCGCTGGGAGGCGGGGCCGCTCGGCAAGGCCACCAACAACGTCGCCGAACTCACCGCGCTGGAGCGCCTGTTGGCGTCGGTCGACCCGGACGTGCCGCTGGAGATCCGGATGGACTCCCAGTACGCCATGAAGGCCGTCACCACCTGGCTGCCCGGCTGGAAGCGCAACGGCTGGAAGACGGCCGCCGGCAAGCCGGTCGCCAACCAGGAGCTGGTCGTCCGCATCGACGAACTGCTCGACGGCCGCAAGGTCGACTTCCGTTACGTCCCCGCCCACCAGGTCGACGGCGACCCGCTCAACGACTTCGCGGACCGCGCCGCCAGCCAGGCCGCCACCATCCAGGAGGCGGCGGGCAGCGACCTCGGCTCGCCCGAGCCGCCGCCCTCGCCCGACACCCCGAAGACCGCCCGCCCCGCCAAGGCCAAGTCGCCCCGGCGGAACGGCGGTTCGGGTTCGTCGGGTTCGTCCTCCCGCACGATCAAGGCCAAGTTCCCCGGCCGTTGCCTGTGCGGCCGCCCCTACGCGGCCGGCGCGGACATCGCCAAGAACGCGCAGGGCTGGGGGCACCCGGAGTGCCGTACGGCGGACGCCTGATCAGTCGGTGTCGAAGGTGTAGTGCGCCCGGTGGTCCAGCAGGTCCGCCGGACGTACGTCGTTCCAGGGCTTCATCGTCTCGTTGAGGTCGACGACGTCCGGCGTCCCGCCGCCCGGCAGATACCCGGACTCCGGATGCCTGCGCTGCCACTCCGCCCACAGCTTGTCGACGTAGGCGTGGTGCAGCCAGAACACCGGGTCGTTGGGGGAGACCCCGGTCGCCATCTGGCCGCCGACCCACACATGGACCCGGTTGTGCAGATTGACCCCGCGCCAGCCCTCCAGATGGTTGCGGAAACCGTCCGAGGCGCTGTTCCAGGGCGCCATGTCGTACGTCGCCATGGCCAGCACGGAGTCGACCTCCGCCCGTGTCGGCAGCTCCCGCACCGACGTACCGAGCGAGCGGCGCAGATACGTACGGCCGTCCACCCGCACGGATATGGGCCAGTTGCCGGCGGACGCCGCGAACGGCCCGTCCATCACCTGGCCGTCCCGGCTGCGCCCGGTACCGCCGAGGAAGTCCGGCCCCCACAGCGAGGCGCGCGGAGAGCGGTCGGCGGACCAGTCCCAGTACGGCAGCGCGACCAGGGCGTCCACCGACTGAAGCGCCCGCTCGAATTCGAGGAGGTATCTGCGGTGCCAGGGCAGGAACGACGGTGAACGGTGGCCCGTGCGCTCGCTGTTGTCGGTGTCGGACATGATGAAGGCGTTGTGCGTGGTGACGAAGGCGTCGTAGCGGCCGCTGCGCTTCAGCTCCAGGACGGCGGCGACGAACCGCCGCTTCTCCTCGGCGGACAGGCTCGCCTGGTTCTTGCGTACGGTCATGTGCGGTACTCCAAGGTGCGTGCGGGAGCGGTCAGTTGGCGGGGAAGGGGACGAGCTTCGCGCCCTGGAGTTCGTCGACCGCGGCACGGGCGGCGGCCCGCGGGGTCGGCACCGGGGCGTAGTGGCTGACGACGCTGATCCAGGTCCCGTCGGCGTTGCGCATCACATGCAGTTCGACCCCGTCGATGAACACGGCGTATCCGGTGCCGTGGTGGTGACCGCCCGCCGCGGTGGGCCGGCCCTGTATGCGGCGGCCCTTGTAGACCTCGTCGAAGGTCCCGGGGGAGTGGTCGTGGGCGGCGGCCGGCCGGGCGACGGCGACGGTGGTGGCGAGGGCGGCCGCGGCGGTGAGCGCGCGGCGCCGGGTCAGTTCGGGCATGCGGAGCCTCTCTGGAGTTGACGACTCCGCATGCCTATCGGGCCTGGTGAGAGCGGGAGAAATCGCCCGGCACCGGTTTGCTGTGATCCGGACAATTACCAACATGTCGTACGGGATTGAACAAAGATGATCTTGCTGCGGCGGGGGTGCCGATAGGGGCGGAACGGAAAATTCCTTCCGTCGGAGGGCGTGTTTCGGGTGATCCTTCGCGGGCGGATGCGGCGCGAGTGGCCTGCCTCACCTGGAGAAACTGGCGCGATCGCCTGCTACCCTGCGTCGTCAAATGACCGCTCTGAGTGATTTCCAGGGGTGCGCGTGAAGGTCGCCTGCGTCGGCGGCGGGCCTGCCGGCCTGTATCTGTCGATCCTGCTGAAGCTCCAGGACCCGTCCCACCACATCACCGTCCACGAGCGCGATCCGGAGGGCTCGACCTACGGATGGGGCGTCACCTACTGGCGCGGACTGCTCGACAAGCTCCACGAGCACGACCCCGAGTCGGCGCGCGCCGTCGAGGAGCACTCCGTGCGCTGGAACGACGGTGTCGCCCACGTACGGGATCTGACGACCCGCCATCGCGGCGACGAGGGCCACGGCATCGGCCGCCACCGCTTCCTGGAACTCCTCGCCGCACGGGCCCGCTCGCTCGGCGTACGGCTGGAGTTCGAGCACGGCATCACCCCCCAGAACCTGCCCGACGCCGATCTGATCGTGGCCGGCGACGGCGTCCACAGCGCCCTGCGCACCGCGCACGCCGACCACTTCGGCACCGACGTCAAGGTCGGCCGCAACCACTACATCTGGCTCGGTACCACCAAGGTCTTCGACGCCTTCACCTTCGCCTTCGTCGAGACCGGGCACGGCTGGATCTGGTGCTACGGCTACGCCTTCGGCCCGGACCGCAGCACCTGCGTCATCGAATGCGCGCCGGAGACCTGGTCGGGGCTCGGCCTCGACGGCGCCGACGAGGCCGAAGGGCTGAACCTGCTGGAGAAGCTCTTCGCCGACGTCCTCGACGGCCACTCCCTGATCGGGCGCGCCTCCTCCGACGGCAGCGCTCAGTGGCTGAACTTCCGCACCCTCACCAACCGCACCTGGTCCCGCGGCAACCTCGTCCTCATGGGCGACGCCGCCCACACCACCCACTACTCGATCGGCGCCGGTACCACCCTCGCCCTGGAGGACGCCATCGCCCTGGCCGGAGCCCTGCGCGAGCACGCCGCCCTCCCGCAGGCCCTCGCGCACTACGAGCGGCGGCGCAAGGCCGAGCTCCTGTCCGTGCAGAGCGCCGCCCGCTACAGCGCCCAGTGGTACGAGAACCTCCCGCGCTACATCCACCTGCCCCCGCAGCAGATGTTCGCCCTGCTCGGCCAGCGCCACTCACCCCTGCTGCCCTATGTGCCGCCCCAGCTGTACTACCGGCTGGACCGGGCCGCCGGGCAACTGGAGGGGCTGCGGCGGCTGAAGCGGTGGCTGGGGCCCAGGATCGCGCGCAGTGTGCACGCGCGGAACCTGGACTCCGGCAGGCGCTGAGGGCGCGGCGGCTCCGGCTCCCCCCGGCTCCGCCGCGAACTCCGGGGCGGCTCACCCCAGTTCCGCTGCGAACCCCTCCCGCCACGAGGGGTGGCGCAGCTCCCAGCCCAGCTCCCGCTTGGCCTTGGCGTTGGAGAAGCCGCGCCCCTCGGTCATCATCCCCACCGCCATCTCGCCGGCCAGCAGCCGCGCGAGCCACACCGGCACCCGGCGCGGCGGCTTCGCCCCGGCGCACTTCGCGAGGTGGGGAAGCCACTCGCTGCTGGGCGCCGGTTCGTCGTCGACGATGTTGAACACGCCGTGCGCCCGCTGCTCCACCGCCAGCACGGTCGCGCTCGCCGCGTCGTCGAGGTGCACCCAGGAGACATGTCCGGTGCCGCCGCCGACCAGCGGGAACAGCCGCTTGCGCACCATCATGACCTGGTCGTCATTGGCGCCCGGGCCGTAGAACCCGCCGTAGCGCAGCGCGGCGCCGCCCGCCTTGACGACCGCGTCCTCGAGGTGGGTGATCGCCGTCGTCCCCTCCAGCACCTCCAGCGGATCGTCCTCGGTCTTGACCCATCCGCCCTCGCGCAGACCGTTCATGCTGGCGTGGCTCTGCGCGACGACATGCGAGACGCCGGTCGCCTCCGCCGCGGCCAGCAGATGGTCGATCCCCTCCGTGCGCAGCCGGTTGGTGAGCTCGAAGTAGCGCTCGGCCTTCCGCATGTTCGGCTTGCCGGAGTGGGTCACGGAGAGAGCGGTCATCTGGTGCACGATCGTGTCCGGCCGGGCCGAGGCGACCGCCTCGCCCACCGACCCCGCGTCCAGCCCGTCCATCACGACGCCCCTCGCGCCCAGCTGTTCCAGCAGGCCCAGCTTGGCCGCGCTCGTCGTCGTGGCCGTCACCTGATGGCCCCTGGCCACGAGCTGGGGCACCAGTCGCCGCCCCAGCGCGCCGGTCCCGCCCGCCACGAGAACTCGCATGATCGTCACCTTCCGATGTCGGAGTCCAGCTGTACGTCCCCTGGGACAAGACAGCCGCGCGGTCTGTGACACGGCCCGGGGAAGGCCGTTTTTCCCCTTGGGTGAATTGCTATTCACCGGCTAGGGTGAATGGAAATTCACCCACGCTGCGCTGGAGAGCCGATGGACGAGCCCGCCGCGATACCCCGGTCCCCGCGGGAACGGCTGACCGTCCCGGTGCTGGCGTTCGGCGGCATCCTCATGGCCGTCATGCAGACCGTGGTCGTCCCGCTCCTCCCGGACCTGCCGCGGCTCACCGGCGCCTCGCCCGGCACCGTCTCCTGGATGGTCACCGCCACCCTGCTCTCCGGCGCCGTCCTCACCCCGGTCCTCGGCCGGGCCGGTGACATGTACGGCAAGCGCCGGGTGCTGATGGCGGCGCTCGGTCTGATGGCCGTCGGCTCGGTGCTGTGTGCCCTCTCCTCCGACATCCGGGTACTCATCGCCGCCCGCGCCCTGTCGGGGGCCGCCTCCGCCGTCGTGCCGCTGTCCATCAGCATCCTGCGCGACGAACTCCCGCCGGAGCGCCGGGGGAACGCGGTGGCCCTGATGAGCTCGACCGTCGGGATCGGCGCCGCCCTGGGCCTGCCGCTCGCCGCGGTCATCGTGCAGTACGCCAACTGGCACGCCATGTTCTGGGTGACCGCGGCCCTCGGCGCCGTCGGCGTCAGCTCGGTCTGGTGGGCGGTGCGGGAGTCGCCGGTCCGGGAGCCGGGGCGGTTCGACATACCCGGCACGCTCGGCCTCGCCACCGGTCTGGTGTGCCTGCTGCTCGGGGTCTCCCAGGGAGGGCAGTGGGGGTGGGGCAGCGCGCGGATCCTGGGACTCTTCGGCGCCGCGGTCGTCGTACTGGCGCTGTGGTGGTGGCAGCAGCTGCGGGCCGAACGGCCGCTGGTCGATCTGCGGCTGGTGTCGAGGCCCAGTGTGGGGCTCTCGCATGTGGCGGCGCTTCTGACCGGGTTCGCGTTCTACGCCAACTCGCTGGTCACCGCCCAGCTGGTGCAGGCGCCCGAGGCCACCGGGTACGGGCTCGGCCTGTCGATCGTGCAGACCGGTCTGGTGCTGCTGCCGGGCGGATTCATCATGCTGCTGTTCTCGCCTGTGTCGGCGCGGATCTCGGCCGCCCGCGGACCGCGGGTCACGCTGGCGCTCGGGGCGCTGGTCATCGCGGCCGGGTACGGGGTGCGCATCGTCGACAGCCACGACCTGTGGATGATCATGGTCGGTGCGGCGGTCGTGGGCACCGGGACCACCCTGGCGTACTCGGCGCTGCCCACCCTCATCCTGCACGCCGTCCCGGCCGGACAGACCGCCTCGGCCAACGGCGTCAACGTGCTCATGCGGACCATCGGGCAGGCCGTGTCGAGCGCCGCCGTGGCCGCGGTGCTGGTCCACCACACCAGCCTGGTCGGCGGGCTCGCGGCGCCGAGCCTGCACGGCTACCTGGTGGCGTTCGGCATCGCGGGTGTGATCGCCCTGCTGGCCAGCGCGACCGCGCTGTGCATTCCCGGCGACCCGGAGTCCGGCGGGACACGCCGGGCCCGGAGCGCGAAGACGGAGGTGATGGAGGGAGCATGAGTGCCGTGAGCACCCCACCGACCGCCGCCGCGTCCGCACGCCGGGACGCCGAGGCGACGAAGGCGGCCATCCTCAGGTCGGCCCGCTACCTCCTGGCCCGGCACGCCCACGCCGACATCACGCTCAAGGCGGTCGCCGAACGCGCCGGTGTGAGCCCGCCGTTGATCCTCAAGTACTTCGGCAACAAGGACGCCCTCTTCGCCCGTGTCATGTCCTTCGAGGCCGACGCGGAAGCGCTGCTGGACGCCCCGCTGGACGAACTGGGCCGGCACATGGTCCGGCACGTCCTGGCGAGCCAGCGCGAGCGCGGCGCCGACCCCCTGCTGCGGATCGCCTTCGCGCCCCTGCACGGCGAACAGGGCGACATCCTGCGCGCCAACTTCCGCGCCCAGGTCACCGAACGCCTCGCCGGCCGGCTCACCGGCCCCGACCCGGGCCTGCGCGCCGAACTCGCCGTCGGCACCCTGCTGGGCCTCGGCGTGATGTACGGCATCGCGCGCGGCTCCCACCTGAGGGGCAGTACGGTCGACGCCATCGCCGACCGGTACGCCCCTGTGGTGCAGGCCCAGCTCACGCCCGCCGCGGACTAGCCGAACAGCCGGTCCAGGAAGGCGTTCCCGAACACGGCGTGCGGATCGAGCCGGTCCAGGATCCCGGCCGCCTGGCCCCAGACGCCGTCGCCGAGGGAGGCGGGCACCGCCGTGCCGAGCACCTCCTCGTCGTCCCACACCGCGTCCTCCGTGTAGGCCCAGCCCTTGGACCACTCGACGCGGGTGAGGGCGTCGGTGCCGTCGTAGGTGTCCAGCAGGAACCGCTCCAGTTCGCGCAGGAACTTCTCCGCGTACGGCGTGCCCGGCAGCGTCAGCACGTCCAGCCACACCGCGGTGTCCCACTCGGGGTGCTCGGGGTCGGGGCGCAGCGCGGACAGCAACGGGGCACTGGCTCCGGCGAGTTCGGCGTGGGCCGGGTCGTCGAGGCCCGTCACACGGATCTCCACCGAGCCGTTGACCGGGAAGCGGCCCAACGCGGAGTACACCGCGAGCCGTTCGCGGTAGAAGTCGGTGAACTCCGAGACGACACGCTGCACTTGGTCCCTGCTGGTGAGCACCGCGTAACCGTTGGCGTTGATCCGCAGGGTGGTGGGCTTGATGTAGAGGAGGGTGTTCTTGGAGGGACCCCAGATGTCGGCGGACAGCGTGGTCACCAGCCCCAGCGCCGCCGCGTCGAGCTGAGCGTTGCCGAGCACCGGCGCGAGATACCAGGCCGCGTCCGCGACCATCCGCCCGGCGAGGTCCGCCACGAGCGTCGGGACGTTGTCGGAGAACGGGTAGTTGTACGGCGAGGTCACGCGCCGCGAGGTGAGCGGCTTCGTGGGCTCGACGCTCCACACCTTGAACCAGGGGAACTCCGTGAAGGCGAACCAGATCGCCTCGACCCGCCCGGCCTTGTCGAGGTAGCTCGCGAGGGTGCGTCCGTCGCTGCCGGGCGCGGCGAACAGCTCGGCCGCCGGGATGTCCGTACGGCTGACACAGCGCAGGTTGGAGTTCGCGCCGACCCGCAGCACGACCTCGGTGACGAGGGCCCGTCCGAGATGGGTCAGCAGCGCGGCGGCGTCGGCCTCGTCGCGCTCGAAGGTCCGCGCGACATAGGCGCCGGCGCCCTCGTCCCACACGATCGCCGTCACCGCCAGCACCCGGTTGCTCAGCGAGCCGTACGTCTGCCCCGGCAGCCGCTGCTCGCCCTGCGCGGGGACCGCGCTGCCGTGCGCGTCGATCGCGAGGGCGCCGCCGAGGGTGAGGTCGCCGGGGGCGGGCGCGGCGGTGAGCCCGAGGCCCTGCTCCTCCAGATAGGTCAGCAGGGACTCCATCGACAGGCCCGCCCCGGCGCGCACGGCGTGCGGGGCGTCGAGGGACACGCCCGTCAGATGCGCGGTCGTGTCGACCAGGAGCACCGGCGCGTCCGACGTCGTGCCCTCGGTGATCGTCAGCGGTGACCAGCCGTGCGAGAAGCCCCGGGCGCGGACCCGCCAGCCGTTGCGCCAGGCCCAGTTGACGGCGGCTGCCGCCTGCTCCCCGTCGGCCGGCGCACAGGCCCACAGACCGACGGCGGTGATCTCGCCGACCCAGTTCCGGTACGCCGAGCGGTAGAGGGCGACGTCTTCGGGGAAGCCCGGCAACTCCTGGGCGGCCACGGCCGGATCGGCGGGCACCAGGGTCAGGGCGGCGGCACTGAGGAGGAAGCTTCTGCGGGTCCAGTTGTGAGTCACGGGGTCAAGCTAGGGAGCTGCTTGACAGAGAGCGCTTGTCCGTCGACGTTGTTCACTCTTGTGAGTGAATCATTCACAGGTGGGGCGACGGAGGAGCCCGTTCCGCGCACAGCGGTGACGGATGACAGACTGACGCCATGGACGAGCGCATTTTCGGTAGGTCGGGTCAGCACGCATCCGTCGTCGGTCTCGGGACCTGGCAGCTGGGTGCCGACTGGGGAGACGTCGACGACAAGGAAGCCCTTTCGGTACTGGAGGCCGCCGCCGAGTCGGGCGTGACCTTCTTCGACACCGCCGACGTGTACGGCGACGGCCGCAGCGAGCAGACCATCGCCACGTTCCTGCGCGGCCGCCCCGATCTGCATGTGCTGGTCGCCACGAAGATGGGCCGCCGGGTCGACCAGATTCCGGAGAACTACGTCCTGGACAACTTCCGCGCCTGGAACGACCGTTCGCGCCGCAACCTCGGCGTCGACCGCCTCGACCTGGTGCAGCTGCACTGCCCGCCCACGCCGGTCTACTCGACGGACGCCGTGTACGACGCGCTGGACACCCTCGTCGAGGAGGAGCGGATCGCCGCGTACGGCGTGAGCGTGGAGACCTGCGAGGAGGCGCTCACCGCGATCGCCCGGCCCGGCGTGGCCGGCGTGCAGATCATCTTCAACGCCTTCCGCATGAAGCCGCTGGCCCAGGTGCTCCCCGCGGCGCGGGAGGCGGGCGTCGGTATCATCGTCCGGGTGCCGCTGGCCTCCGGTCTGCTGTCCGGGAAGTACACCAAGGACACGGTCTTCCCCGAGAACGACCACCGCACCTACAACCGGCACGGCGAGTCCTTCGACGTCGGCGAGACCTTCTCCGGCGTCGACTACGCGACCGGCGTCGAGGCGGCCGCCGAGTTCTCCGCCCTCGCCCCCGAGGGCTACACCCCGGCCCAGCTCGCGCTGCGCTGGATCATCCAGCAGCCCGGTGTCACCACCGTGATCCCCGGCGCCCGCAACCCCGAGCAGGCCCGCGCCAACGCGGCCGCCGCCGCGCTGCCGGAGCTGTCCGAGGAGACGCTCACCGCGATCCGTGACCTCTACGACCGGCGCATCAAGGACCAGGTCGAGAGCCGCTGGTAGCCCGCGAGGGCGGGGCCCGGCTGTCTGAACGGTCACTGTCTGAGCGGTCACTGTTTGAACGATCAGACGCCGGGTTACCCGTCCCGCATGGTGCAGGCGGCGGAGGAACGACGCACGGGACGCGACGAGTCGGAGGACGAGCGGGCCGACCGTATGTGGGGCGAGCTCATGCAGGAGATCCGCGTCGCGCAGATGGGCGTGCAGATCCTGTTCGGCTTCCTGCTGACCGTCGTCTTCACCCCGAAGTACGCGGCCCTCGGCGACACCGAGAAGACCATCTACATCGTGACGGTCGTCCTCGGCGCCACCGCCACCGGCGCCCTCATCGGACCGGTGTCCCTGCACCGCCTGGTCTCCGGGCGGCGCATCAAGGCGCGCGCGGTGCAGTGGGCGGCCCGGCTGACCTTCGTCGGCCTGATGCTGCTGCTCGCCACGACGACCTCCTCGCTGCTGCTGATCCTGCGCGTCGCCACCCACGACCCCTTCGTGCCGTGGCTGGTCACCGCAGTGGTCGCGTGGTACCTGGTGTGCTGGTTCCTGCTGCCGCTGTGGATCCGGCGCCGCTATACGACGAAGTGACGCCCAGGGCGGCCAGCTGCCGGTCGTGAACGCGGCTCAGCAGCAGCACCGACACGGTGGCGCCGATCAGCGCGCAGAACATGTCCCACTGGGTGTCCCACACATCACCCTGCGTCGCCAGGAACGCGTCCGCCGCCTGACCGCCGAGCACCGCCGCCAGCCACTCCAGCATCTCGAACACCGCGCTGAAGGCCAGACACGCGCACACCGTCAGCGGCGCCAGCCAGCGGCTCCCGCGCAGCGGCGAGGTACGGCTCAGCAGCTCCCGCACCAGGACCGCAGGGACGAAGCCCTGCATGAGGTGGCCGAACCGGTCGTACGGGTTGCGCTCCAGGCCGAGCGTGTCCCGCAGCCAGTTCCCGAACGGCACCTCCGCGTACGTGTAGTGGCCGCCGATCATCAGCACCAGCGCGTGGGCGGCCAGCAGACCGCACAACAGGGTCGTCAGAGGGAAGCGCCGCCAGGTCAGCAGGATCAGCGGCAGCCCGATCAGCACCCACACCGTCTCCAGGAACCAGGTCGTGCGGTCCTTCGGGCCCCAGGCGGACAAGGCCAGTCCCACGGCCACGACCCCCGCGAACAGGGCGGGCAGCGGGCGGCGAACTGCGGTCATCTTCGGGCTCCTTGTCGTCGGAGCCCCATCGTGGGGGCGCGGGCGTCCCAGGACATGAGTACGGCTACTCAGCTCACCCCCCTGCGATGACCTCGCTCAGCCCCGCGCGATGACCTCGGCGAGGAAGTCGTCCACGTCGATCTCCTCCCGCCCCGGCAGCACCACCTCGTAGGTGCGGCTCAGGAACGCCGCGACCGTCGGGGCCCACGCGAACACCACGGCGTGATGTCTGCCGCCGCCGGGCAGCGGATCGCCCAGGAACTCCATGCGCAGTTCCTTGCGCGCACCCGCGGACACGGGCCGCAGCCGGACATCGCCCATGCCGACCGCTCCGACGAGCCCCGCGGCGAGCATCTCGCGGTCCAGGCGCCAGCGGGCGAGCACCCGGCCGTCGTGACTGAACACGGCTGTGACGGCGAACGGGTCGGAGGCGTCGTAGTCCAGGTGGGCGAGCACGGGGAAACGATCCGTGTCGCCCGCCTGGAGCTGTACGACCAAGGTCTTGTGTGTGGAGAGGGTCACCTGAGGGCCTCCGGGAAGAACGGACGCGATGCTGCCCTCAAGTACCCCTCAGACGCGCGAAATGCTCAGTCCCGCGGGTGATTTCCCCGCGCTCCGCGCAAGGCCGTGATGCACGCGCCGATCGCCTGCTGCAACTCCTCCAGCTGCGAGACCATGTCGTCCTCGTAGAAGTCCTGCGCGTCGTCGAAGGTCAGCTCCTCGAAGACCTTCGTCGCCCTCTGCAGGCTGCTGTAGAACTTCGTCCGCCGTTCCTGGACGCGGAGTTCGGGATCGGCCTCCACCGCCTCGACGACGAGGGTCTTCATGGTGTCGTAGGCCTCGGTCGCCCACTCGCCGGTGTCCTCGTCCTCGTCCAGCTCGTCGAGGAGCGACAGATGCCGCTCCGCCTCCTGGCGGAGGTCCGTGGGCGCGTCGACGGTCTGCCCGGCGGGCGTCTTGATCTGGCCCGACTCGGCGATCTGACGGACGTAGCCGATGCGGTCGGCGGAGCGGCTCTCGGTGGCGACGGCCTTCTTCAGGTCGTCGGTGCGCACGACGTCCCGGGCCAGCTCGGCCTGGAGCTCCGGGTCCTCGCGCACCCGGTCCAGGAGCGCCTGGCGGGCGGCGCGGGCGGTGGAGGGGTCGGCGAGGATCGCGGCGCGCAGCGCGGTGGGGTTCTCGGCCACCTCCAGCGCCTTCGTGGGACGGATGCCCTCGGCCTCGGCGGCCTCGGCGATGGCGGTGCCCCGTTCGGAGGTGGCGCTGTTGCGGGACACGTAGTAGCTGAGCCATACGTCGGCGTCCGGCAGCTCCACCTCCTGGCCCGGCGCGAGCGCCTCGAACTGCGGGACGACGCCGTCGTCCGCGGCCCGGTCCCAGGCCTTGTAGTAGCGCATGACACGATCGGCGGAGCAGCCTGCCAGCTCGGCGAACTCCTTCGCCGACACCTTCGGCGTCTCGTCCGCACCCTGGCCGCCGGGCCGGACGCTGCGCGCCACCATCAGGCCGAAGGCCCAGCCGCCGGTCCGCGCGTAGGCGCCGAACTCCCGCGCGTCCCGCGCCACGAGGTCGGACAGGGGCGCGGGGGACGTCTCGGACGCCTCGGACGTCTCGGACGGGGCGATCGCTAGGGTCACAGGTGACTCTCCTGGGTGGGGGCCGGTAGGACTGCACGCGTGCAGGGAGGCAGCCTATATCCACCCATTGGCGATGCTTTGGCAGGCCCTGTGTGTCTCATGGCAGGCCCTGTGTGTCTAGCGGTCCAGAGCGTCGTGGAGCGCGGGCAGCAGTGTCTCCTCCGCCCAGTCGAGATACGCCGGCTGCGACTCGCCGCCGATCTGCACCAGGGCGATCTCGGTGAACCCGGCCTCCGCGTAGGGACGTACCGCCTCGACGAAGTCGCCCGGATCGGCGCCGCACGGGATCGACGCGGCGACGTCGTCCGGGGTCACGAACTGGGTGGCGCCCTCGAACGCATCGGGGTGCGGCAGCTCGGAGTTGACCTTCCAGCCGCCGCCGAACCAGCGGAACTGCTCATGGGCCCGCTTCACGGCCGTGTCCCGGTCGGGGTCGAAGCAGACGGGGAGCTGTCCGACGCGCGGTTTGCCGGTGCCGCCGTGCCGGTCGAAGGCGTCGAGGAGGTCCGCCTTCGGCTCCGTCGCGATCACCAGGTCCGCGAGCCGGCCCGCGAGTGCGCAGGACTGCTCGCCGGACACGGCGATGCCCAGGGGCGGCGGCGTGTCCGGCAGGTCCCACAGCCGCGCCGACTCCACGTCGAAGTGCGTCCCGTGATGGTTCACATGACCGCCCTGGAAGAGCGCCCGGATGATCTCGACCGCTTCCTCCAGCCTCTCGTGCCGTACGTCCGCGGACGGCCAACCGCCGCCCACCACATGCTCGTTGAGATTCTCCCCCGAGCCGAGCCCCAGCCGGAACCGGCCCTCGGAGAGCAACTGCATCGTCGCCGCCTTCTGCGCCACCACCGCCGGGTGGTAACGGAAGGTCGGACAGGTCACGTACGTCATCAGCGGAATCCGCGAGGTCGCCTGCGCCGCCGCGCCCAGCACACTCCACGCGTACGGCGAGTGATCCTGCGAGCGCAGCCACGGAAAGTAGTGGTCCGAGGTCACCGAGAAGTCGAAGCCCGCCTCCTCGGCCCGCACCACATGGTCGACCAGGTCACGGGGCCCGGCCTGCTCGGTCATCATCGTGTATCCGATTTGCACCATACGGTGCGAGTCCCCGGGCTCCGGGACCGAAAACGGCTCGCGGGCGTCTGGATCATGGCGCGATCGCCGGGAGAGGATGGTCGTATGAGTGTTCGCCCCATGGCCATGAGCACCCCGTCCGCCGAAGGTGTCGACACGACCGGTGTCCACGCCCTCCTCGACGCCCTCGAAGCAGCCCCGGACATCGAGCCGCACAGCCTGATGATCCTGCGCCACGGCAAGGTGGTGGCGTCGGGATGGTGGGCGCCCTACACCGCCGAGCGCCCGCATCTCCTGTACTCGCTCAGCAAGAGCTTCACCGCGACGGCCGCCGCCTTCGCCGCCGCCGAAGGACTGCTCCGGCTCGACGACACGGTGCTCTCGTACTTCCCCGAGTTCGACGCCGACATCACCGACCCGCGCAGCCGCGCGATGCTCGTCCGGCACATCACGACGATGGCCAGCGGCCATGAGGCCGAGACCCACGACCGGGCGAGGGCGATCGACCGCGACGAACCGGTGCGCGGCTTCCTCCTCGTGCCGCCGGACCGTGAGCCGGGCACGGTGTTCGCCTACAACCAGCCCGCCACCTACGCCCTCGCCGCGATCGTCCAGCGGGTGACCGGCCAGTCGCTCACCGACTATCTGCGCCCCCGTCTCTTCGACCCGCTCGGCATCGGCGAGGTGGCGTGGCTGCGCGGCCGGACCGGACGCGAGCTCGGCTACAGCGGGCTGCACGCCACCACCGACGCGATCGCCCGGCTCGGCCAGCTGTACCTCCAGCGCGGGGTGTGGGAGGGCGAGCGGCTGCTGCCGGAGGAGTGGGTCGCCGAGGGGACGCGCTCGCACATCGTCAACCCGGACGGCGGGTGGGTCGACTGGGCGCAGGGCTACGGCTTCCAGTTCTGGATGTCCCGGCACGGCTACCGCGGGGACGGGGCGTACGGGCAGTACTGCCTGGTGCTGCCCGAGCAGGACGCGGTGGTCGCGATCACCGGGGCGACGCACGAGATGCAGAAGGTGCTGGACCTGGTCTGGGAGCATCTGCTGCCGGCCTTCGGCGCCGGACCGCTGCCCGGGCGGGAGAAGGCGGACACCGCGCTGGCCGAGCGGCTGGCCCGGCTCGCGCTGCCGCCGGCCGCGGGCAAGCCCGCACCGCTTGCGCAGGCCGTCTCCTTCACACCGTACGACGGTGGCTGCGAGGGGCTCCCTGAGCTGACGGCTGTCGAGGTCGACGCCGAGGGCCGGACTCTGACCCTCGTCGAGGACGGGCACCGGCTGGAGCTGCGGTTCGGTGAGGCGGGCTGGACGGTGACCGAGGGGCCGGTGCCCGCCGCGGTGAGCGGAGGGTGGACCGACCCGGACACGCTCGCCCTGGACGTGGCGTTCCTGGAGACACCGCACCACGTCGACCTGACCTGCTCGCTCGCGGACCGGACGGTCACCGCGCGGTGGCGCACCGAGCCGCTGCACGGCCCCAGGCTCCGCGCGATGTGCGCGCCCCGCGACGCACGCTGAGCGGGCTCACTCCGAGGGCACGCGGAAGGTCCGCAGGATCGTGTCCAGGGTCTGCCGGTTGGCCGTGTCGTCCCAGTCGGCGTCCGGGGTCGTCCAGCGCAGCGAGAAGCCGCGGCCCTCGCCGATGACGACGCCTCGGCCCAGGGTGTGCACCCGGGTGCCGTCGACGGTGGAGAGCCACTCCAGGTCGGCGGCCTCGTAGCCCTGGTACGTCGTCGCGCGGATCTCCCCGACGCGCTCGTAGTCGCCCGTCTGCTTCAGGCCCGGCTCGACCTCGTCCCGCCAGACGGCGACCGGGTCGTCGCCCACGCGCGTGCTGTAGGTGACCGCGAGCGTGCGCGGGTCGCCCTGGGCGCCGAGGACGACCCGGTACGCCAGGTCGTCCTGCTTCGTCGTGCTCAGCGCCTCCCAGCCCTTGGGGAGGGAGACGGAGAAGCCCTGCGGTGAGGTGTAGTGCTGGAACTCCGGTTGCCGCACCGTGGGGGAGGCACTGGTGGGAGGGGCGCTCGGCTTCGTCGGCGTGGGGGTCGGGGTCGGGATGGGGGCGGGTGCCTGGCTGGGCTGCGCGCCGGGGACGGAGGCGGAGGCCGACGCGGACGGCCTCGGCGTGGCCGCGTCGGTCGCGGCGTCGTCCGAACCGCCGGGCAGTTCACGCGCCACGGCGACGACCGCCACCGCGACGGTGACCACGGCCAGCGCGGTACCGGCGGCCATGGTGCGTCTGCTCCAGCCCGGCCCGGCCGTGTACAGACCCCGCAGCCGGGACCGGGACACGGCCCCCAGAGCGGCCTCGGGATCCTCGGTCACGATCCGGGTCAGCGCCTCGCGGACCACCTGACGGTTCAGCCGCTCCCGGGAGTTCTTGCGGAGCAGACCCTGGACGATCTGGGTGAGCGGCCCGGCCCGCACCGGGCTGCGCAGCGGCAGCCGGTCCACGCCCTTCAACGTCGTCTCCGGGCTGTCCCGGTCGCGGAAGGGCGGTCGGCCCTCGACCATGGCGTACAGCATCGCCCCCAGCGCCCACAGGTCCGCCGCCGGTCCGATGCGCTCGTCACGGGCCTGTTCGGGAGAGGCGTACGACGGTGCGCTGACCCGGGGAGTGAGGGTCGCGCCGGTCAGGCCGAAGCCGGTGACGACGACGGGGCCCTTGTCCCGTACGAACACCTGGCCCGGGCTGAGTTCGCCGTGGGTGATGCCCTCGGCGTGCCCGGCCTCCAGGACGTCGAGCAGTTCGAGGCCGATGCGGGCCGCCCGGACGTGGCTGAACGAGCCCTCCCGCTCCAGGAGTTCGCCCAGCGGTGTGCCGTCGATCCACTCGGTGACGGTCCACAGGGTGCCGTACTCCTCGACGGCGTCCACGACCGTGCCCACCCGGCCGACGCACAACTGCCCCATGGTCTCGGACATACGGATGACCCGGGCGATGGCACGGCGCGAGCTCTCCCCGTCGGGATCCGGCGGGAGCCCGATCTGCGTGAGCAGACACGGGCGCCCGGCCTCGACGTCCTCCCCGTACCAGCAGACGCGGTTCGTCTCGCGATGGAGGACATCGAGGAGCCGATACCTGCCGGCCACCAACTCGTGTGTGGAGACGTGCGCCTTGACCATGGTCTTCCCTCGCTGAACCCTGGCTCTCACCTTTCCCACAGGTACGAGGGGTGTGACGGGGTGCGTTCAGTTGAAAGCCATGTGCTTTTCCTGACGGCTGGTCACGGCACGAGATTTGACGAACGGTCAGAAGAACGGCGACGACTGTTCAGAGGAGTTCGAAACGCTGTGCCCAGGCGGTGACATCACCCGTCGTCGCGTTTCCCCCGCACACCACCAGCCCCAGCCGGGCCCCGTCGCCCACCCGCTCCAGCACCCGCCGGGCGGCGGGCAGCAGACACCCGGCGGCGGGCTCGGCCCACACCTTGGCGTGGTCGGCGAGTTCCAGCGAGCCCCGCACCGCCTCCCGGTCGCTGACCACGAGGACCTCGTCGACCTGGGCCGCCACATGGTCGTACGTCAGCTGCGACACGGCCGGAGCGCTCAGCGTGGTCACGATCGACGACAGCGCCACCGGCACCGGTCCTCCCGCGGCCAGCGCCTCGGACATGGCCTGGGCGCCCGCGGTCTCCACACCCCAGATCCGCAGCCCCGGACGCCGGGCGCGCAGCGCCGCCGCGACCCCGGCGATGAGCCCGCCGCCCCCGATGCTCACGAGGACGTCGGTGAGTTCCCCCGCGTCCTCCGCGAACTCAAGGCCCACGGTGCCCTGTCCGGCGATCACCACCGGGTCGTCGAAGGGGTGCACCAGCGTCAGTCCCTCGTCCCGCAACCGGGTCACGAGCGAGAACGCGGCGTCCATGCCGTCGGTCAGCCGTACCGACGCGCCGGCGTCCTCCGCGATCTGCACGGCACGGGCCGATGCCGAACGCGGCATGACCACCGTGGCCTTCACATCGAGCGCGGCGGCCATCATCGCGAGGGCGATGCCGTGGTTGCCACCGCTGACCGCGACGACCCCGGCGGCCCGCTCGGCCTCGCTGAGGGACAGCAGCTTCGCTGTCGCCCCGCGGGCCTTGAACGAGCCGGTGCGCTGGAGCAGTTCGAGCTTGGCGGTGACCGGAGCGCCGAGCAGCTCGGACAGGCCGGGGCTCGGCACGGTCGGGGTGCGGACGACATGTCCGGCGATCTTCTCGGCCGCGGCTTCGATCTCGGGAATCCCGATCAACACAGTCACCTTCCGGGGTGGCGGGGGCGTTCCACTTCGAACCCTCACCCGGGCCGCCGCGCAGGTCAAATACGTTTCCTGGTCAGTGCTGCTGCGCCTTCTGCGGAGTCGCCTCGCTCGGCCGCACGACGACATGCCCCTCGCCCTGGAGCATCAGCTGCACGGTTTCACCCGAACCCCCGCGCAGCATCGACCCGATGGACTGCGAACGGTGCAGCGAGGTCTGCAGACCGGCGGTCCAGCCGACCACCGCGTCCGTGTCGACGTACACCGGATAGCGCTGCGAGACCGGGATGACGAGCGGATTGCCCTCGCAGATCAGCCCCAGTCGGCCGTGTCCGGTGAAGACGCTGTTGAACAGACCGCCGCCGGCGATCCCCGCGCCCTTCACCGTCGCTATCCGGTAGGCCAACGAGGCGTCGAAACACAGGACGTTGCGGCCGTTGACCGTGAACTCGTCACCGGGGTCGACATCGACGACGAAGACGTTCTGCGCCTCCTGGGCGAACCAGGCCTCGCCCTGGCCGCGCACCGTCATCAGCGGCAGCCCCTCACCGGTGACGGCGCGCTTCAGCATGCCGCCCACGCCCTGGCCCTTGCGCTCGAACCGGAGATCGCCGCGGTAGGCGATCATCGAGCCCTGCCGGGCGAACATCTCGCCGTTCACCGTGTACTTGACGCACTTGGCGTTCTCGACCGTCATGCCCGGCGTCGTGGCCGGCTGGACGATGTGCTCGCTGGAAAAGAGGTCACCCTTCATGTGGGCATCGTGTCAGCTTCGGTCGGGTTTGGTCAGGCTCCGAACAGTTGGGTCCAGTAGGTGCCCGCGGAGCCGCCGCCCGCGAAGCCGATGCCGATGTGGGTGAAGCCGGGCTTGAGGATGTTGGCGCGGTGTCCTGGACTGTTCATCCAGCCCTCCACGACCTCGGCGGGGGAGCGCTGACCACAGGCTATGTTCTCGCCGATCGAACGGCGCCGGGACCCCGCGGCGGCGGCCCGGTCCCAGGGCTGGCTGCCGTCGGGCGCGGTGTGCGAGTAGAAGGCACGGGCGACCATGTCGGCGCTGTGCGCCTGCGCGGCGGTGGTCAGCTGCGCGTCCAGGGCCAGGAGAGGCAGTCCGTGCCGGGTGCGCTCGCGGTTGGTGAGGTCGACGACCTCGGTCGCCGTACGGGCCAGGTCGCCCGGGGCGAGCGGCCTCGCCCACAGGGCGGTCCAGTACGTGTCGCCGGAGCGGCCGCCGGAGACGTACGCGAGACCGGCGTGGGTGAAGGCCGGGTCGTGCAGGGTCTGCCGGGGCTGGGCGGTGCGCAGACAGTAGTCGACGAACTCGGCGGGCGTGCGTGGACCGGAGACGAGATGCTCGCCGACGGTGAGATACGTGTATCCGGTGGCCGTGAGCCGTTGGTACACGGAGACACCGTCCCGCCCCTCGGTGCCCAGGCGTCCGGCCGCGGCCATGGCGGAGGCGTGCGCCCGGGCGGCGGAGGCGAGGCGGGCGTCGAGGGAGACCGGAGGGGAACCGGCGGCGGCGCGGGCGGAGTTGACGAGAGGGAGGAAGCCGTCGGGGTCGGGGGGTGCGGTGCTACGTGCGGTGGGTGCCGGGCGCGTGCTCCCGGCGACCGGTGTGCGAGAAGCCGTCGGCGCCGCTGATGTGTCGTCCGCGACCTCCACCCCGAAGTCCCGCGCCAGCCCCGCCAGCCCGTCCGCGTACCCCTGTCCCAGGGCGCGCAGCTTCCATCCCGGGCCGCGCCGGTAGATCTCCACGAGCAGCAGGACCGTCTCCTGCCGTGGGCGTGGCGGGGTGAAGCGGGCCAGCGGGCGGCCGCCGGGGCCGGTGAGGTGCAGGGCCGGGGCGGGCAGACGGGCCGGGGGCGTGGTGGGGTCGGCGGGGCTGGCGACGATCGTGATCCGGGTGGCGCCGCCGCGAAGTCGTGCCGGATCGACGGTCAGGGTGTCGCCGGTCAGGCGGGCTCCCGGGGCGGTGGGCTGGTTGTAGAAGACGAAGTCGGCGTCGCCCCGGACCTTGCCGCTGTCGTCGGTGATGAGCGCGGACACATCGAAGGGGCCGGACACCCGGACGGTCACGGCACCGCCCGGGAGGGGCAGGTTGCCCCCAGGGACCAACTCCGTCATCGCGCCGTCCTGGTGTCGTGCGGAACCCGGTGAGGATGTCGTCCGGCGGGTTGTTGTCCGGAAAACGTCCGCCCGCTCACCGGGGTTCCCGCCGGTCAGTCCCGCGCCACCCCCGGAGCGACGTCCTCGTACCGCTCGACGACCGCCGAACCCCGGACCGTGGCGGCCCGCTTGCCGCAGAACGCCGACTCCAGGGTCCCCATCATGGTGTTGAGCACGGCCCCGTTGTTGGAGGTGGTGGCGAGTGCGCTCAGGCTGCGCTTGCCGTCCTTCGACGTGAACGCGTACGTGTAGTAGCCCTGGACGGCGCCGGTGTGCCCGTACACCGACACCCCGCACGACAGGGTCCGGCGGCGCAGGCCGAGGCCGTACGCCGTGGTGCTGTTCACCTTCCACCACCGCTGCATCTGCCCCAGGCTCTTGGCGGAGACGAGCTTCCCGCCGAGGAGGGCCGACAGGAAGGTGTTGAGGTCCCCGGTGGTGGAGATGAGGGCGCCCGCGCTCTGCGCCCAGGAGGTCGTCTGCCGGGTGGCGTCGACGAGGGCGGCGCCTGCCGTGTCGGGTGACATGTAGCCGCGGGTGTGGCGGCCGGGGATCTTCGTGTCGGGGTGCGCGTACAGCGTGTCGCGCAGCTTCAGCGGTTCGATGATGCGGCTCTGGTACGCGGTTCCCACGGAGCGTCCGGTCAGTTTCTCGATGAGCATCCCGGCGACCACGAAGTTGGTGTTGGAGTACGAGTAGGCGGCGCCGGGGCGGTTGGTGCGGGCGTGCCGCAGGGAGCGGTTCACCAGCTGGCGGTAGGTGAAGACCTTGGTGCGGACTGCCTCGAAGCCGGGGACCGACCTCGCGAACATGTCGTTGGTGTAGTCGTACAGACCGCTGCGGTGGCTCAGGACGTGCCGCACGGTGATGCGGTCGTCCGGCAGCAGACCCGGAAGGTAGCGGTTGACGGGCGCGTCGAGCCTGAGCTTCTTCTCGTCGACCAGCTGGAGCAGCACCACGGCGGAGAAGGTCTTGGTGACGCTGCCGATGCGGAACCGGTCGCGGGTGCTGATGGTCCGTCCGGTCCTGCGGTCGGCGACGCCCGTCACCACCCGGCGCACGGTGCCGCGGTCGTCGATGCGGGCCATCGCACCGGGCGCGCCCTGGCGCAGGGCGGTGCGCAGCACTCCGCGCAGGCCCGTGAGGTCGGGTGCCGGGAGTGCCGTGGCGGCCGTCGGGACCGTGTCGCCCCGTTCGTCCGCCGTGGCGTGGGCCGGGACCGCCAGCAGGGACAGCAGTACCGCCCCCGAGACCGTCGCCCTGCGCAGTGTCGCTGAAGTCATCCGACCGTTCTCCCGTCTCTTCTCGATGCGAGATCGATCACACGACCGCCGGGCAACCTCCTCGCACCCCGTCACATCTCCACAGCCGACGCACAGTTGGTCACTCGTTGCTCACTGAGCGCTGCGGATTTGCAAAGTATTGCCATGAAGTGCAAGAAAAGCGACTATTCGGGCTTTACATGGACATGACTCATCCGTAAGGGTTTCCTTCCGGGGCCCGACCAGCCCTGTGGCGCTCAACCGCGCCATGACCCAGGGCGGTTGGCGATCCCGGCCGCCTTCGCACGAAGGAACCCTCAACAGTGCGTAGACCTCACATACGCAGCCTGGCCGTCGCCGTCGCGGTGACGACGGCCGCCACGGGGCTCGCGGGCACGGCGTTCGCCGACCCGTCCACGGGGAAGCCCCCGACCGCCGCCGCTGTCACGGCCTCGTCCGTGGTCGACGCGGCCCGTGCCGCCGCGTTCGCCCACGCCGGGGCGACGGGCGTCGCCCAGGGCGACGAACTCCAGGCCCAGGACGTGCTGATCGACCCCGAAGGCGCCCGGCATGTCCGGTTCATCCGGTCCCATGAAGGCATGCCGGTGCTGGGCGGCGACCTCGTCGTCCACCTCACCGAGCGGCTCTCCTATGCCGGAGTCACCCGCGCGGCCGACCACACCGTGACGCCGAAGGCCTCGCACGCCGAGCTGACGGCGGAGCAGGCCGAGGCGCGCGCCGCCGCCGTCGCCCAGGGGGACGCGGGCCCGGCCGAACTCGTCGTCGACGCCCGCGACGGCGCCGCCGCCCTCGCCTACCAGGTGCGCGTGAGCGACAGCGCCACCGCCGAGGCGGGCGGCTCCAGCACGGTCGTCGTCGACGCTGTCACCGGCAAGGTGCGCAGCAACACGCCCGACAGCGACGAGTTCCTCTCGCCCCGCCTGCTCGACACCCTGCGCAAACGCGGCGAGACGCTGAACCCGGCCACCGGCACCGCCCCGCAGGCCTCCGCCCTCGCGGCGACGGCCACGGGCACCGGCAACTCCCTCTTCGCCGGCAAGGTCCCGCTCACCACCACCAAGACGGGCACTCGCAGCTACCTCCTCAAGGACCCCAGCCGCTGGGGCACCGAGACCCGGGACGCCAAGGGCCAGGAACTCGAGAACTTCGCGCGCGGCAAGAAGTTCACCGGCACCACCAACACCTGGGGCAACGGCAAGGTCACCAACCGTGCCAGCGCCGCCGCCGACGCCCAGTACGGCATCACCAAGACCCTGGACTTCTACAAGAAGACCTTCGGCCGCAAGGGCATCGCCAACAACTCCAAGGGCGCCCGGGCCATGGTCCACTTCGGCAACAAGGTGGGCAACGCGTTCTGGGACCCGGCCTGCGGCTGCATGCTGTACGGCGACGGCGACGGGGACATGATCAAGAAGCCGCTCGTCGTCCTCGACGTCACCGGCCACGAACTCACCCACGGCGTCGTGGACGCCACCGCCCGCCTGGAGCCCACCCGCGTGGACGAGGACGGCAACCAGTACGGCGAGGCCGGCTCCCTCAACGAGTCGCTCGCCGACATCTTCGGCTCCAACGTCGAGTTCAGCGCCAACAACCCCAAGAACCCGCCGAACTACCTCCTCGGCGAGAAGCTCGGCCTCGACCAGAAGTTCCTGCGCCGCCTCGACAAGCCCTCCCTGGACGTCCTCGAAGGCACCATCGACTACTGGTCACCGGCGGCCTACGACGCCGAGGTGCACGCCGGCTCCGGCGTCTCCTCGCACGCCTACTACCTCCTCGCGGAGGGCAGCGGCCGCAAGAAGATCGGCTCCGTCACCTACGACTCGCCGACCGTCGACGGCCTGCCGGTGAAGGGCATCGGACGCACCAAGGCCACGGCGATCTACTACCGCGCCCTGACCCGCTACATGGTCTCCACCACCGACTTCCACGACGCCCGCGTGGCGACCCTGAAGGCGGCCAAGGACCTCTACGGCGCGGCGAGCACCGAGTACAAGGCGGTGGACCGCTCCTGGGCCGCCGTCAATGTCACCGAGGCGAACACCCCGGCCGCCCGCCACTGACACCGGGCCGCACGGTCACACCCACTGCCTCTCCACCTCGTCGGACACACCGAACCCGGTGCCGCAGGAGGGGCAGTGGGCCCTGCCGAAGACGTACGTCAGGGCGAGCGCCACATCGTCCCGGCCCGCTGCGACGGCCTCCCGGTGCAGACGCGCGCCGATCCCACCTGGTTGAGCAGTCCCTCCAGTGCCGCGGCCGGCTGGGCCAACGCCTGGCGCGCTCTGTGCTGGGCCCGGCTCAAGAACGCCGACCACGTCGTCGTGGGGGCGGGGGCGCGCGGTGGGTTCGTCGTGGATCTACCTTTGATCTTGGCCAGTGCTCCGGCCTTCAGGCCGGATGGTGAAGGCCATCTCGAAATGGGGGTGACCCGCACCGGAGCACGGGTCTGCACTGTTGACCTCAGCTCACGGGGCGTTTCTGCTGCTCGATGTACCGCTGCACGACGGTCAGAGGCGCTGCGCCGCAGCTTGCGGCGAAGTAGGAGCCGGACCAGAAGTGTCCGCCCCACAGGTACCGGCGCACGTGCGCGTCGTGCTCCTTGCGCAGCAGGCGGGCGGAGACACCCTTGAGGGAGTTGACCAGCTTGGAGAGCGGGACTTTCGGCGGGTGGTGCACGAGCAGGTGGACGTTATCCTCTTCGCCGTTGAACTGCTTGAGGTCGGCCTCGAAGTCCGTGCAGACCTCCCGCATGATCTCTTCGCGGCGCGTCAGCATGACGTCCGTCATCGCTTTGCGCCGGTATTTGGTGACGAACACCAAGTGGACGTGAAGGTTGCAGACAACGTGGCGGCCGGTTCTGACATCGGGATGCGGATTCCGGCGCGGTGACATAAACAAAATGCAGTACGGTGATCACCGTGAGTGAACTCGGTCTGGTGAAGCGGCAGTTCGGGCACCGTGCCCGACTGGCGCTCAGCCCTGCCGAGATCCGGGTCATCGATGACCAGGCGCATGCGGCCCGCACCCTGTGGAACTGCCTGCACTCCTGGTGGCAGATGATGCCGAAGGACAAGTGCACCCTGGCAGGCGCGGACGCTGCGATACGCCAGGCCCGCAAGGACCTCGATTATCTCGCCGTCCTTCCCGCTCAGGCCGCGCAGGCGGTCTTGAAGACGTACCACCGGGCCTGGGTGAACTGCTGGGAGGGACGGGCACAGGAACCCAGCTTCAAGGGCCGCTTCCGCACGCCGATGTCGGTGGACATTCCGCAGGGCCGGGATCTGAACATCGTCCGCGTCCACCGTCGCTGGGGCATGGTCAACCTGCCGAAGATCGGCCGCGTCCGCTTCCGCTGGACCAAAGACCTTTCCGTGGGCAAGAAGGCCACCAAGGACAGCCGGATCACCGGCGCCCGCCTCGTCAAGGACGCGTTGGGCTGGCACATCGCCTTCCGCATCCAGACCCTCCAACGCGCCCCCGAGTCCCACCAGGGGCCGGAAGTCGGCATCGACGCCGGGGTGAACATCCCCCTGGCCCTGTCCAACAAGGACCACGGCCGCCCGCCTCGGCTTCCGGATGGCACGGCCGACCGGGACAAGTGGCTGACTCCGAAGGAGAAGGCCAAGCTCCTTCGCCTGGAGCGGCAGGCCGCGCACCGCAACACGTTCCGCAAACCCGGGGAGAAGACCTCCAGGCGGTTGCAGCACACCTACGACCAGATCAAGCAGCTCCGAGCAAAAGCCACGCGACGAGCCCTCAACTGGCAGCACCAGACCACCACCTATCTCGCCCGCACATACGGCGTGCTGGTGGTCGAACAGCTCAACATCCTCGGCATGACCAAACACCCCGCCCCCAGACCCGACCCCGCAGGCGGGGGCGCGTTCGGGCGCAATGGGGCCCGGGCGAAGGCCGGACTCAACCGCTCGATCGCCCAGGAGGCCTGGGGCCGGACCGTGACGATACTGACGTACAAGAGCGCCCGCTACGGCGGCCGGCTCGTCAAGGTCCCCGCCCCGCACACGTCCCGGCGGTGCTCAGCCTGCGGATGCATCACCTCCGGCAGCCGAGAGAGCCAGGAACTGTTCGTATGCAAGAACCCTGACTGCGGCTGGACGGCGAACGCCGACTGGAACGCAGCGAGGAACATCTTGCACCTGTACCGGACCGGCCACGTCATCGTGGCAGTCCCGGCCGCCGGAAGGCGCGGTCGCAGGGCGGTAACACCGTCAAACCTGCCGCAGCAATGTAGGCGGGAATCCCCTTCCTGAGCTTGCGAAGGGAGGGGAGAACTTCAAGGTGGAGGGATGGGACACCGACCGAGGCACGTATCCGCAGCATCGGCGGCCGCACCACGACGGTCGAGTACGCCGGAACCTCCCGCACCGTGACCATGAAGCCCGGTGCCACCGTCACGTTGAAGGAGTTCGGCCGATGACGGGCCGTACCGCCCGCGCCTGCCGCCTGATCGCCGTCACGCTCCTGGCCGCCGCCTCGCAGGCCACACCGGCGCCGGCCGTCGAGAGCCCGCCCGACGGGGTCATCACCTGGGGCACGAGCGCCGACCGGATCGGCGAGGCGGTCGCCGACCGCGGCTACCGCATGGTCGTGCACACCAGCGTCGCGGGACGGGACCCGCGGATCCGGCTCTCCAACGCCTTCGGGGACCGGCCGGTGACCTTCGACAGCGTCTACGCCGGGATCCGGCGAGAAGGCGCCGAACTGGTCCGCGGCACCAACCGGCGGCTCACCTTCGACGGCTCCACGTCCGTCACCGTCCCCTCCGGCGCCACCGTGTACAGCGACCCGCTGCCCGGGAGGCTGCCCGCCGGCGCCGACCTGGCCGTCAGCATCCACACCCCGGACGCGGCGGGCCCGCTCACCGGCCACTGGATGGCCATGCAGACCTCGTACGCCACCCAGGGCGACCACACCGCGGAGGAGAGCGGCACGCACTGGGCCGACACCATCGGCTCGTGGCTGTACCTGGACGCCGTGTCCGTGCGGGCGGGCGCCGGTGCCGTGGTCGCGCTCGGCGACTCCATCACGGACGGCTGGCAGTCCACGACCGACCTCAACCGCCGCTGGCCGGACTATCTGGCCCGCAGGCTCCAGAAATCCGGCAACGTCGTCAAGGGCTTGGCCAACGAGGGGATGGCCGGCAACAAGGTGCTCGCCGACGGCCCCGGACAGAGCGCGTTGAACCGGCTGGACCGGGACGTGCTCTCCCAGCCGGGCGTGCGGACCGTCTTCCTCTTCGAGGGCGTCAACGACATCAAGGCCCACACTGGCGTCACCGCCCAGGACCTGATCGACGGCTACCGGGAGATCGCCGACCGGGCGCACACGGCCGGCAAGTGCGTGGTCGTCGCCACCGTCGGCCCCTTCAAGGGCTGGCCGGAGTGGGACCCGGCCGCCGAGGCCGTACGGCAGGAGGTCAACGCGTTCCTCCGGGACAGCGGGGAGTTCGACGCGGTCACCGACTTCGACCGGATCCTGCGCAGCCCCTACGACCAGGAGCGGATGCTCCCCGCACTCGACGGCGGGGACCACATCCACCCCAACGACAAGGGCATGCGGGCCATGGCGGACGCCGTCGACCTGCCGAGCCTGGACTGCGCGAACCGCTGATCACTCCGGGGCGACCAGGCCCTCCCGGTAGGCGACCGCCACCGCCTCGGTACGGCTCGAAGCACCCAGCTTGGCCAGGATGTTGGAGACATGCACGCTGGCCGTCTTGCCGCTGATGAACAGCTCCTCGCCGATCTGCCGGTTGCTCCGGCCCAGGGCGAGGAGCCGCAGCACGTCCTGCTCTCGGGCGGTCAGCGGCGAGGGCCCGTCCGCGTTCTTCGGCGCCGCCGAGAGCCGGCCCCGGCGTATCAGCGTGTCCGTCTCCTCCAGCAGGAGCGTGGCCCCCAGCCGTACGGCCGTCTCCCGTGCCGCACCGGCCTCGACGGCCGCCTCCTCGCGGCGCTCGGCCGCCAACAGGGCCTCGGCGTACCGGACCTGACAGCGTGCGCGCTCATAGGTGTCGCCGAAGTCGAACGCGGCGACCGCCTTCTCCCAGGCGGCGGGGTCCGGGCCGGACACGACCCGCGCCCACTCCGCCTCGGCCCGCGCCAGCCATGCCTGCCCCTCCGGCCCCTGCGGGCTGCGGTCCTCGCCGCGCACGGCCGTCTGCCGGGCGAGCTCCAGAAGGTCGTCCGCCGTGCCCGCCCAGCGGCTCGCGCCCGCCTCGTCACCGGAGAGGCGCAGGGCGCCCGCGGTGTCGGCGACGGCGGACAGGGCGCGGGCGGCCAGCCGGACCGAGACGTCGGGACGGCTGCCCGCGTCGTCGGTGAGGGCCTTGACCGTCGACCACAGCTGCTCCACCGCGGCCTCGGCGTCCCCGCGCAGCGCCGCGGCCTCGGTCAGCACGATGCCCGCGACGAGTGTGGCCATCCAGTCGAAGTGCCCCTGGAGCAGGGCCCGGGCCCGGTCGACGGTCGTGAAGTCGCCGCGGGCGAGGGCGACATAGAGCGCGGGCCCGGACGCGTACCCGCTCAGCGCGGGCAGCTCCCGGCCGCCGGAGACCGCCCGCAGGCACTCGTCCCAGCGGCCCAGCGTGTACAGCACCACCAGCTGGAGATGGCGCATCGCCTGCGGGTACGGCGAGGACAGCAGCCCGGCCCGGCGGGCCCGGTCGAGACCCTGGGCCAGCCAGGGGAGGGACTCCTCCAGGTCGCCGGACTCGTAGGAGCCGATGGCGAGATTGAACAGCGCGCGCATCTCCACGGGCGCGTTGCCCGCGGCGTGGGCCAGCTCCTGGGCCTGAAGGATGCGCGCGCGGCCCTGCGGGGTGCGCCGGCCGCCTTCGAGACCGGCGAGGGAGATCAGCAGGTCGGCCCGGGCGTCCGTCGCGTCCAGCTGCTCGGCCACCCGCAGCGCCTCACGGGCGACCCGGAGCGCGGTCTCGTCCTCGCCGACATGCCGGGCCGCCATGACATGGGTGGCCGCCGCCCACACCCAGGTCCGCGACGGCGGATCGGCCGGGATGAGGGCGAGCGCCTCGCTGCTGTACTGGAACGCCGCCGTCAGGTTGTCGACGTCGATGAGGTTCCCGGCGAGCGTGTAGCGCACCCGGGCGGCGAGTTCGGTGTCGGCGTCCTGGTCGATGCCGGCCAGCGCGGAACGGGTGAGGGAGACCGCGCGGTGCGCCTCCCCGGCGCGTGCCGCCGCGGCGGAGGCCCGCAGGGTGAGCGTGACCCGGTCCTCCGAGGGACGCGCGGACGCCTCGACCGCCGACCACAGGTCGAGGGCCGTTTCGAGATGCCGGAGCTCCTCGGCCGGCGCCCCGACCCGCTGGGCGTGATCGGCCGCCTCCAGCGAGGCGGCCAGCGCCTCGCCGAGGTCATGGCTCTCGCGGTAGTGGTGGGCGCGCTCCGCCGCTGACTCGGCCCGGCGGCCCCGCCCGGACAGCAGCCGGGCGAACGCGCCGTGGAGGCGGGCGCGTTCGCCGGGCAGCAGATCGGCGTAGACGGCCTCGCGGGCGAGGGCGTGCCGGAAGGAGTACGTGTCCCCGTCGCCCGGCACAAGCAGCTGCCGTCCGACGGCCTCCCGCAGCGCCGACTCCAGCTCGTCGTCCGGGAGCCCGACGGCGTCCCGCAACAGGTCGTGCTCGACGCGGCGGCCGGCGACCGCGGCTGTGCGCAGCACCTGCTGCGCGGTCTCCGAGAGCTGCTCGATCCGGATCAGCAGGACGTCCGCAAGGCCGCTGGGCATCCCGCCGACCTCGGTGTCGGCGGTCGCGACCAGTTCCTCGGCGTAGAAGGCGTTGCCCTCGGCCCGCTCCACGATCCGGCGGACGGTGGCGTCCGGCAGCGGCCGCTCCTGCAACGCCTGCACGAGCCGTGTGACCTCCGCGTCGGCCAGCGGCCGTACCTCCAGCCGCTCGACGGCGGGCAGCCGTACGAGCTCGGCCAGCAGCGGCCGCAGCGGGTGACGCCGGTGCAGGTCGTCGGCCCGGTAGGAGGCGAGCACCACCAGCCGGTGCGTGGGCGCCCCGCCCGCCGAGCGCTGGAGGATGCCCCGGCTGAGCAGGAACCGCAGCAGGTCCCGCGAGGACTGGTCGGCCCAGTGCAGATCTTCCAGGACCAGCAACAGGGGTGCGACCTCGGCCAGTTCGGCCAGCAGCGCCGCCATCCCTTCGAACAGCTGCAACCGTCCGCCGTCGCCGCCGCCTCCCAGCAGCCGCTCGGCTACCGGATGCCCGTCGAGGACGGCGGCGAAGCGCTCGTCGGAGGAGAGCGCCCCCAGGATCTCGGTGAAGGGCAGATAGGGCAGACCCACATCACCGAGATCGACGCAGTGCCCGGTCAGCACGGTCATTCCGGCGGCGGCGGCGCGCTCGGCGGCCTCGCCCAGCAGACGTGTCTTGCCGACTCCGGCGTCCCCGGCGATCAGTACGGCACGGGCTTCACCACCGCGGGCACGCGAGAGCACCCCGTCGAGCCGGGCGAGTTCGTCAGCACGGCCGATGAGCGGAGAAAGAAAGGAGGTCGGAGGCACAAGCACATCCTGTCACCTGAGCGCGGAAGCCCCCGAGCCATTAACCCCGCAGCGTCCTCGCCCAGTCCGCAGGGACCCGCCCCTCCGGCCCTGGTGCGGGCTGCCCGAGGGGATGGCTGTCCGGCGCCGCGAGGGTGGGCCCGGACTCGAACATCTCCTGCGTCTCGAAGTCCCAGAACCACTCCTCTCCGGGCTCGAAGCTCTGCACCAAGGGGTGCCCGGTCTCCTTGAAGTGCCCGGTGGCGTGCTTGGAGGGGGAGGAGTCACAGCACCCCACGTGCCCGCACTGCGCACACCGCCGCAGATGGAACCACCAGCCGCCCACGGCATCGCACTCGACACAGCCGTCCCCGCTGGGCGGCACGGTCGCGTCGAGTCCCTTGATGTCGGTCATTCCAGCTCCTCGATCGTGTCGCTCTCGGCGGCGGTGAGCGGTAGCAGCACCTGGAACCGCGTGTCCCCGGGCTCCGACTCCACCTGGAGCGTCCCGTGATGCTTGTTCACCACGATCCGCCAGGAGATGTCGAGACCCAGCCCCGTCCCCTCGCCCACCGGCTTCGTGGTGAAGAACGGGTCGAAGATCCGGCCGCGGATCTCCTTCGGCACCCCGGGCCCGCTGTCCCGGAACTCGACCAGCAGCCGCTCGTGGTCGAGCGCGGTCCGCACGGTCAACGTCCCTTCGCCGCCCGCGCTGTTGATCGCGGCGACCGCGTTGTCGATCAGATTGGTCCACACCTGGTTGAGCTCCGCCGGGTACGCCGGGATCTTCGGGAGCGTACGGTCGTACTCCTTGACGACCTTGATCTGCTGCCCGATCTTCCCGGACAGCATCAGCAGGGTGCTGTCGAGGAGTTCGTGGACATCGGCGTTCTGGAAGGGCGCCCGGTCGAGCTGGGAGTACTGCTTGGCGGCGTCGACGAGATGCGAGATGCGATTGGTGGAGTCGTTGATCTCGTCCATCAACAGCTCGGTCTCGACGGTGTAGTTGAGCCAGCCGATCGCGTTCGGCAGGAGCTCCTCGTCCACGGCCGCCGCGACCTGGTCCAGCCAGTCCACGTCGAGCCCGGCCTGCACGAAGGTGGGCGCGAGCCGCCAGCCGTTCTGGATGTCGTGGTCGTCCAGCCAGTCGGTGACCGCGTCCTCCCGGTCGGAGGCCTCCAGCGGGCTCAACGTCGGTGCCTTGGCGACGCGTTCGGCCGTGCGGTCCTGGATGTCGATGAGGTTCGCCATGATCTCGGGGGCGTAGTTGCCCTGCGCGATGACGGCGAGCTTGTGCCGCATCTTGCCCACGCGCTCCCGCAGGGTCGCGGTGGCCCGTACGGCGGCCGCCGCGGGGTTGTTGAGCTCATGCGTGAGCCCGGCGGACAACGAGCCGAGCGCCAGCAGCCGTTCGCGCTGGCCGATGGCCCGCTGGGTGCTCTTGGAGCCGAAGAACAGCCCCTCCAGGAGGTGCACCGCCATCGGGAACCACTCCTGCATGAAGTCCGAGAACTTCTCGCCCGGCAGCACGAAGAACCGGGTCGGCTCGGTGACCCGCATGGAGTTGTTGTAGACCTGCGGCACCCGGTCGCCGAGATAGGCCTGCATCGAACCGGCGTACACCCCGCGCTGGGAGGTCCGGCTGACCTCCACGTCGTCGCCGCCGACCCGGCGCGAGAGCACCACCGTGCCCTCGATCATGACGTAGAAGCAGGTCGCGGTCTCACCCTCGGTGTAGACGGGGCCGGGCTCGAACAGCTCCACCCGCCCCGCGGCGCACAACTGCCCCAACTGCTCGGGGGACAGCTTCTCGAACAGGAACAGCGACCCGATCTCCTCGGGGCTGCACGGCACGAGCTGCCCGCTCATGACTGCTCCAGATAACGGTGGACGAGCATCACGGCCATGGCTCCCTCTCCGACGGCGGACGCGACCCGCTTGGCCGACTCCGCACGGGCGTCACCCGCCACGAACACGCCGGGGACATTGGTCTCCAGGTGGTACGGCGGCCGGTCCAGCTCCCAGCCCGCCGGCGGCCGTCCGTCGGCGGTGAGGTCGGGCCCGGCCAGGATGAACCCGTGGTCGTCGCGCAGCACCGTGTCGTCCAGCCAGTCGGTGAGCGGGGCCGCGCCGATGAACACGAACATCCACTGCGCGTCGACGAGTTCGGTCTTCCCGGTGTCCACGTCGCGCAGGGTGAGCTGCTCCAGGTGGTCGGAGCCGTGGGCGGACTCGACGACGGTCCGCGCGCGGACGGAGATGTTCGGCGCCTCGTTGATCTGCTGGATCAGATAGTGCGACATCGACGCGGACAGGTCGGGGCCGCGCACCAGGAGCGTCACCGACTTGGCGCCCCGGGCCAGGTACATCGCCGCCTGCCCGGCCGAGTTGGCGCCGCCGACGATGTAGATGTCCTGCCCCTGGCAGGAGGCCGCCTCGGTCAGCGCAGAGCCGTAGTACACCCCGCACCCGGTGAGATCGGTGCAGCCGGGCGCCTCCAGCTGTCGGTACGACACACCGGTCGCCAGGATCACGCTGTGCGCGGCGACCGAGGACCCGTCCGAGAACCGTACGACCCGGGCGGCCCCGTTGATCTCCAGACCGGTCACCTCGCGCGCGGTGAGGATCTCGGCGCCGAACTTCGCGGCCTGCCGCCGGGCCCGGTCGGTGAGCTGGCCGCCCGAGACACCGTCGGGGAAGCCGAGGTAGTTCTCGATCCGGGAGCTCTGCCCGGCCTGGCCGCCGGTCGCCGACCGCTCCACCAGCACGGTCCGCAGCCCTTCCGAGGCCCCGTACACGGCCGAACCGAGCCCGGCCGGGCCGCCGCCGATGACGACCAGGTCGTAGAAGTCGGCCGTCGGTGTCGTCGCGAGCCCCACGTGCGCGGCCAGCTCCGGCGCCTCGGGCGCGACCAGTGGCGTACCGTCCGGCGTGATCACGAGCGGCAGCCGCTGCCCGTCCTGTCCGGCCGCCGCCAGCAGCCGCTGTCCCTCGGGCTCGTCGGCGGAGTACCAGCGGTAGGGCACCTGGTTGCGGGCCAGGAACTCCCGTACGTCGGAGGAGCGCGCCGACCAGCGGTGCCCGACCACCTTGGTGCTGGCCACCGGCCGGAAGTCGCTGCACCGCCACGCCTCGAGGAGATCGTCGAGGACCGGATAGAGCTTCTCCTCCGGCGGGTCCCACGGTTTGAGGAGGTAGTGGTCCAGATCCACGACGTTGATCGCGTCGATCGCCGCGTTGGTGTCCGCGTACGCCGTCAGCAGCACCCGCCGGGCGCCCGGATAGACGTCCAGGGCCTGTTCGAGGAACTCGATGCCGTTCATCTGCGGCATCCGGTAGTCGGCCAGGATCACCGCCACCAGATCCCCGCGCAGCTTCAGCTCGCGCAGCGCCTCCAGGGCGGACTCGCCGGACTCCGCGCGCACGATCCGGTACGACTCGCCGTAGCGCCGCCGCAGGTCACGGGCGACGGCACGGGAGACTCCCGGGTCGTCGTCCACGGTCAGGATGACGGTCCGCGCTGATTCGGCGGCCTGTGCCATGCGTCTCCCACCCCGAGAGTTCGGCTGCGACTGCGGCCATCGTATGTTCGAACGTCCCGCTTCGCTCAGGTTTGCGGTCGGCGGTCGCGGAGCACGCAGAACTCGTTGCCCTCGGGATCCTGGAGCACCACCCACGACTGCTCGCCCTGCCCGACGTCCGCGTGCCGGGCGCCGAGCGCGAGCAGCCGGGCGACCTCCGCGGCCTGGTCGTCGGGGCGGAAGTCGAGATGGAGACGGTTCTTGATGGTCTTGGTCTCCGGTACCGGGGCGAAGAGCAGGCCGGGCAGGCGGTCCTTGTCCGGGCGGATCTCGTACTCGTCGGGATCGTCGTTCACCACCACCCAGCCCAGCGCCTCGGCCCACCAGCGGCCCAGGTGCACCGGGTCGCGCGCGTCCACGTTCAGCTGTTCCCAGACCAGGCTCATACGGGCAGCGTAGTGAAGACTGGGCCCCACGCGCCTGATCGTTTTTCCGAGGGAGACAGCCGTATGACGCGTCCGATCACCGCAGGAGTCGACGGAACCGAGGAGAGCCTCGCCGCGCTGGACTGGGCGGCCCGGGAGGCGGTGCGCCGCGGTCTCGCGCTGCGGGTGGTGCAGGCCTGGCGGTTCCAGGCGTACGACGCCGTCGAGGTGGCCACCCCGGACATCCAGGCCGGGTGGGTGCGGGAGACGGTGAGCGAGGCGGCCCGGGACATCGGGGAACGGCACCCGGGGCTCACCGTGACGACCGATGTCGTCGAGGGCGGCGCCGTCGACACCCTGGTCGAGGCGGCGGCGGACGCCGAGATGCTGGTCCTCGGCTCGCGCGGGCACGGGCGGGTCGTCGGGTTCCTGCTCGGTTCCGTCGGACAGCAGGTGATCGCGGAGGCCGCGCGGCCCGTCGTCCTCGTGCGCGCCGGCGACCAGCCCTCGGCCGAGGTCGCGGGACACGAGATCGTCGTGGGTCAGGAGGGCGAGCCGGAGGACAGCGAGGCCGCCCTGCGGTTCGCGTTCGAGACGGCCGCCGCGCGCGGGGCGACCGTGCGGGCCGTACGGGCCTGGACGCTGCCGCCGGTGTTCGCCTACAGCCCCGGCTCCCTCAAGCTCCTCGACGAGGCCGGCGGCCTGGAACCGCGCGAGAAGCAGGCGCTCGGCGCGGCCCTGGAGCCGTTGCGGGCGAGCTTCCCCGAGGTCCCGGTGGTCGAGCACGTCGAGATGGGCAGCGCGGGTCAGGTACTGCTGTCGGTGGCGGCGCGGGCCCAGCTGATGGTCGTCGGCCGGCGCGCCCGTCGTACCGCCGTGGGCGCCCGGATCGGCTCCGTCGCCCATGGCGTGCTGCACCACGCGGAGTGCCCGGTGGCGGTCGTCCCGCCCGTCTGAGTCAGTCCTCGACGGTGGGAGTGGGCTGGAGCGTCTCGCGCGCCTTGGGCAGGACGGTCTCGATGTAGTCGGCCACCGCCGTGTCCAGGCCGATGTCGTGCTGCGCCCGCTCCGACAGGTACCAGCGGTGTTCGAGAAGTTCGTGGTAGATCTCGGCCGGGTCCATGGACCCGCGCAGGTCGAGCGGCACCGCCCGCACCGTCGGCCGGAAGACGTCCCGGACCCAGCGGTGGGCGAGGACCTCGGGGCGGGCGCCGAGGGGGTCGCCCGGGGCGTAGTCGTCCTGGGTGGCCATCCAGCTCTCCAGGTCGTTCAGGAGCCGCCGGGCCTGGTTCTCCTCGGTGTCCAGGCCCGTCAGCCGCAGGAGTTGGCGCTGGTGGTGGCCGGCGTCGACGACCTTGGGCACGAAGGTCACCGTGTCGCCGTTGGCCGCGTGCTCGATCTGCATCTCCGCCACGTCGAAACCGAGCTCGTTGAGGCGGCGGATGCGGCGCTCGATGTAGTGGTACTTGCCGGCCGGATAGACGGAGGTCCGGGTCAGCTCCTCCCACAGGCTCCGGTAGCGCGCGCAGATCTCCATGCCGAACTCGATCGGGTCCACGGAGGGGTGCAGCGCCCCGGAGGCCTCCAGGTCGAGGAGTTCGCCGCTGATGTTCACGCGGGCGAGGTCGAGGTCGTACTCGCGCTGTCCGTCGCTGAGCCGGGGCTGGAGTTCGCCGGTCTCGGCGTCGACGAGGTAGGCGGCGTAGGCGCCCGCGTCCCGGCGGAAGAGGGTGTTGGACAGCGAGCAGTCGCCCCACGCGAACCCGGCGAGGTGCAGGCGGACGAGCAGGACGGCCAGGGCGTCCATGAGGCGGTGCATGGTCGCGGGCCGCATCGTCGTCTCGAACATCGACCGGTACGGCATCGAGCCGCCCAGATGCCGGGTGACCAGGACGGACTCCAGGGGGTTGCCGTCCTGGTCGGTGCGGCCGGTGACCACCGCCAGGGGGTCCACGGAGGGGATGGCGAGCCGGTCGAGGTCGCGGAGCATGTCGTACTCGTTGAGGGCGGGCCGCTCGGCGAGCTCCTTGACCGCGATCACCTCGGTGCCGGCCCGGGCGTAGCGCACGACGTGCCGGGATATGCCGCGCGGCAGCGGGACCAGGACCTCCTCCGGCCACTCCTCCAGCGGCACGTCCCACGGCAGCTCCAGCAGGAGCGCGGGATGCTCCGGGTTCGTCGCGCTGATCTGCAGTGCCATGGGCCGTTCGTCCTCGCCTCGCGGGTGATCGTCACCTCACCTTAGAGGGCGCGCTCCTTGGCCTGAAGTGCCGCTTCACGGACCGGACCGCGGTGCGCGGGACCGTGTCCGGGGAGCATGAGGTCGCCCTCGAGACCGGCGAGGACGTCCAGCGAGGCCACGGCGCGGGCGCGCTCGTGATGGAACATGTCGGGCAGCAGCTGCGGCCCCTCGACCCGCGAGGTGGGGTGCCCGCTCACCAGGGCGTCACCGGAGATCAGCACCCCGGTCTCCGGGAGGTGGAAGGCGACGTGCCCGCCGGTGTGGCCGGGGGTGTGCACGGGGACGGGACGGCCCGGCAGATCGAGCGGGCCCGCCGACGGGAACACCTCGGGAGCGGTGACCGGGACATGTGCCTTGCCGCCGGAGCGGATCGCGTGCAGAGCCCAGGGCACGACACCCGGCCGCCAGCCGTTCCTCAGCACGTCACCGACGGTCACCTGGTGCAGGAACTCCCTGCGGGCGTGGGGCACTTCGGCCTCGTGGAGATATACGGGCGTTCCGTACGTCGCGCGCAGATGCTCGGCCGATCCCAGGTGGTCGTTGTGGGCGTGCGTGATCAGCACCGCCGTCACCGCCTCCGGTGAACTCCCCACCTGTGCAAGGGAGGCGAGCACCTGCTCGCGGTCCCCGGGGTAGCCGGTGTCGACCAGCGTGACGGCGTCCCCCTCGGTGAGGATCACCCAGTTGGTGTTGCTGCCGTGCACGAGGTAGGTGCCGTCGGCGACTTGCCGCACATCCGTCCGCATGATCGTCCCGAGTGATGAGAGTGCCTGCTCGACAGGCACAGCAAAGCAGATGAACAGGGAGGCGGAGTCGGCGGGTCCGCTCGTGTGCCCGCAGGCGGAAGTAGGGGGAAGTGCTGCCTCCGGCACCGTCCACCGGAGGCAGCCCCCCGCGTGCTTCCGAAGCAGCCGCCTCTCTGC
Source organism: Streptomyces sp. NPDC046909 (assembly GCF_040644695.1). Classification (NCBI taxonomy): domain Bacteria; kingdom Bacillati; phylum Actinomycetota; class Actinomycetes; order Kitasatosporales; family Streptomycetaceae; genus Streptomyces; species Streptomyces sp. NPDC046909. The sequence goes on from NZ_JBEYXC010000006.1 coordinate 592,757, forward strand.
CTCAGCGCACGCCGTACGGGCGGAACTGGACGCTGACGCGTGGTCCCGCGGCTCGTGTGGTCTTCGGTACGGCGTGCTCCCAGGTCCGCTGGCAGGAGCCGCCCATCACGATCAGATCGCCGTGGCCCAGCGGCCGGCGCACGGTGTCGCCGCCGCGCATCGGGCGCAGCAGCAGATCGCGGGGCGCGCCGACGGAGAGGATGGCGACCATCGTGTCCTCCCGGGCGCCCCGGCCGATCCGGTCGCCGTGCCAGGCGACGCTGTCCCGGCCGTCCCGGTAGTAGCAGAGCCCGGCCGTGGCGAACGGCTCTCCGAGCTCGTCGGCGTAGTGCGTGCTGAGCGCGGCCCGCGCCTCGGCGAGCACCGGGTGCGGCAGTACGTCGTCCGTGCCGTAGTACGCGAGCAGCCGCGGTACGTCGACGACCTGGTCGTACATCTTCCGCCGCTCCGCCCGCCAGGGGACCTCGGCCACCAGCTGTTCGAACAGCGCGTCCGCGCCGCCGAGCCATCCCGGCAGTACGTCGATCCACGCGCCGAAGCCGAGCCGGGTGCGGCGGATCCCGTCGAGGGGGCCGAGTCGCAGCTCGTCGGTCTGGTCGAAGAGGGAGGCCTGGAGGTGCGGGGTCATGGATCCAGCGTACTCCTTATTCGAAAATCTGTTCCCATCGATTCCCGCCCCCGTCGATTCCGTTCCTGGTGCGCCTCTTTCGATACATCGGTGTATCGGATACATTCGCGTATCGAACGGAGGGCGGGACATGGAGACTGCGCGGCGGGTGACCAAGCGCCGGGTGCGGACCCGCGCCAATCTGCTCGACGCCGCCTTCGAGGTGTTCGCCGCCAAGGGCTTCGGGCGGGTCTCCATCGAGGAGGTCTGCGAGGCCGCCGGCTACAGCCGGGGCGCCTTCTACTCGAACTTCGACAGCCTCGACGAGCTGTTCTTCGCCCTCTACCGGCAGCGGGCCGACCTGATCGCCGACCAGGTCTCCGGCGCGCTCGCCCTCGACGGCCCCGACCTCGATGTGCCCGCCGCCGTCGACCGGGTCACCGAGGTGCTGCTCCTCGACCGGGACTGGCTCCTGGTGAAGACGGACTTCCTGGTGTACGCCGCGCGGGAACCTGCCGTCGCCGAGACCCTTCTCGAGCACCGGGCGCGGCTGCGCGAGGCGATCGCCGAACGGCTCGCCCGCGCCCGGGGCCACACCGCGCTGCCCGCCGTGCTGGGCGACCTCGACGGCGCCGCCCACGCCGTGGTCGCCGCGTACGACGGCGTCACCACCCAACTGCTGCTGGACCGGGACCTGGAGCGGGCCCGGGGCTGGCTGGGGCAATTGCTCACCGCGCTGCTGACCGACGGCAGCGCCACCACCGTATGAGGAAGGGACGGTCGCCATGGATGCCGACGTCATCGTCGTCGGAGCGGGGCTCGCGGGCCTGGTCGCGGCGCATGAACTGACCAGCCGGGGCCGCAGGGTCGCGCTGGTCGACCAGGAGAACGCCGCGAACCTCGGCGGTCAGGCCTTCTGGTCCTTCGGCGGACTGTTCCTCGTCGACTCCCCGGAGCAGCGGCGGCTCGGCATCAAGGACTCCTTCGACCTGGCCTGGAGCGACTGGCGGGGCAGCGCGCAGTTCGACCGCGAGGACGACGAGGACTCGTGGGCGGTGCGCTGGGCGCGCGCCTATGTCGAGTTCGCGGCGGGGGAGAAGCGGTCCTGGCTGGAGGGGCACGGCATCAAGTTCCTGCCGACGGTCGGCTGGGCCGAGCGCGGTGACCTGCGGGCGCACGGACACGGCAACTCCGTGCCGCGCTTCCACATCGCCTGGGGTACCGGCACGGGCGTCGTCGAACCCTTCGTCAACCACGCCAAGCAGGCCGCCCGCGACGGGCTGCTCACCTTCTACCACCGCCACCAGGTCGACGAACTCGTCATCGAGGACGGCCAGGCGCGCGGCGTGCGCGGCACGGTCCTCGCCGAGGACAACTCGGCCCGCGGCGTGAAATCCAGCCGCGACCCGATCGGCGACTTCGAACTCACCGCCCAGGCCGTCGTCGTCACCACCGGCGGCATCGGCGCCAACCACGACATCGTCCGCCGCTACTGGCCCGAGCGTCTCGGCACCCCGCCCAGCGACATGGTCACCGGCGTCCCCGCGTACGTCGACGGGCGGATGCTCGACATCAGCGCGGAGGCGGGCGTACGGCTCGTCAACCGCGACCGCATGTGGCACTACACCGAGGGCATCCAGAACTGGGACCCGATCTGGCCCGGGCACGGCATCCGCATCCTGCCGGGCCCGTCCTCGCTGTGGTTCGACGCGCTGGGCCGTCGGCTTCCCGACCCGTGCCTGCCCGGCTACGACACCCTCGGCACCCTCAAGCACCTGCGCACCACCGAGGACATCGCCGGGTACGACCACTCCTGGTTCATCCTCACCCAGAAGATCATCGAGAAGGAGTTCGCGCTGTCGGGCTCCGAGCAGAACCCCGACATCACCGCCAAGGACCGCGTCGGCTTCCTCAAGACGCGGGTGCTGGGCAAGGGGGCGCCGGGTCCGGTCGACGCGTTCCTGCGCAAGGGCGCGGACTTCGTGACCGCCTCGGGCCTGGAGGAACTCGTCGAGAAGATGAACGCCCTGACCGAAAAGCCGCTCCTCGACGCCGCCGAGGTGCGCCGCCAGATCGAGGCCCGCGACCTCCAGATCGCCAACCCGTACAGCAAGGACGCCCAGGTCCAGGGCATCCGCAACGCCCGCCGCTACATCGGCGACAAACTCGGTCGGGTCGCCACTCCGCACGCGATCCTCGACCCGGCCGCCGGCCCCCTCATCGGCGTCAAGCTGCACATCCTCACCCGCAAGACCCTCGGCGGCATCCAGACCGACCTGGACTCCCGCGCCCTGGACGCCGAGGGCAACCCGATCGGCGGATTGTACGCGGCCGGTGAGGTGGCCGGCTTCGGCGGCGGCGGCGTCCACGGCTACAACGCGCTGGAGGGCACCTTCCTCGGCGGCTGCCTGTTCTCGGGGCGGGCGGCGGGACGGGCCGCGGCCCAGCAGACGGGCGGCTGACCCTCGTCTCAGTCCAGCAGACGTGCGAGCACGGCCGCGTGGCTCTCCTCGGGAGTCTTCGCGGCCGTCAGCAGCGTGACCGTGCCCTTGCCCGTCAACTCGCGCACATGGGCGAGGAGTTCGGCCGCCTCGGGCGCGGCCAGCTCCGCCTCGTAACGGCGCGCGAACTCCTCGTACGACCCCTCGCCCGCGTGGTACCAGCGGCGCAGCTCGGTCGACGGGGTCATGGCCTTGGGCCACTCGTCCACGCGTGCCGCGTCCTTCGACAGGCCGCGCGGCCACAGGCGGTCGACGAGGACCCGGACGCCGTCCTCCGGCTCGGGCGATGCGTAGACGCGGCGCAGGCGAACGTTCACGGCGGGGCCTTTCTGCGGGGGCGGGGTGTCCCGGAGGGTACTGCCGACGGGGGCGCGGCTTGACCTGTTCCAGGGCGAGTTCCGCGGTGATCACCTTTAGTGTGAAGCCGTCGTCCACTCCCCACCCGTTGGAGCGAACGTGCCGCAGGCCGTCAGACGTACCTTCGTCATCGGAACCGTCCCCGTCGCCCTCGCCGCCCTGCTCGGAGCCGCCGCACCCCCGGCGGCCGGCTCGTCCGGCGTGGGTGACCCCTACTTCCCGCTGGCGGGCAACGGCGGTTACCACGTCGGCCACTACGACCTGACTCTCCGCTACGACCCGGGAAGCCGTCACCTCGACGGCAAGGCCGTTCTCTACGCCCGCGCCACCCAGAACCTCAGCCGCTTCAACCTCGACCTCAACGGGCTGAAGGTCACGAGCCTCACCGTCGACCGCGCCAAGGCCGGCTTCAGCCGCGACGGACAGGAACTCACCGTCACCCCGCGCAAGGCCCTGCACAAGGGCCAGTGGTTCCGCGTCACCGTCGCCTACAACGGCAAACCCGCCCCGGTCACCGACCCGGACGGCTCGCTCGACGGCTGGATCCCCACCGACGACGGCGCGTTCGTCGCCGGGGAGCCGCAGGGCGCGATGACCTGGTTCCCGGGGAACAACCACCCCAAGGACAAGGCGTCGTACGACTTCACCCTCACCGTCCCCGACGGGCGCACCGCCGTCGCCAACGGCGTGTTCCTCGGCAAGCGGAGCGCGCACGGGCGGACCACGTTCCGCTGGCGCCAGTCCGAGCCCATGGCCGCCTATCTGGCCACGGCGACGGTCGGGAAGTTCAAGGTCGAGCGGTTCACGACCCGCGACGGCATCCAGGTCTACAACGCCGTCGATCCGCGCGAGGCCACCGCTGCCGCGCCCGTCCTCAAGCAGCTGCCGTCCGTACTGGAGTGGGAGAGCAAGCTCTTCGGGCCCTACCCGTTCAAGGCCGCCGGTTCGATCGTCGACCGCGCCCCGAACGTCGGCTACGCGCTGGAGACCCAGACCCGGCCCGTCTACGACCAGGCACCCGACCTGAGCACCCTCGTCCACGAGAGCGCCCACCAGTGGTTCGGCGACTCCGTCACCCTGACCTCCTGGAAGGACATCTGGCTCAACGAGGGCTTCGCGACCTACGCCGAGTGGCTCTACGAGGAGCAGCACGGCGGTGACAGCGCGCAGAAGACCTTCGACGCGCTGTACGCCCGGCCGGCGAGCGACGGACTGTGGGAGTTCCCGCCGGGTGACCCGGGCAGCGGCGCGAACATCTTCGGCACGCCCGTCTACGCCCGGGGCGCGATGGCGCTGCACCAGCTCCGCAAGGCCGTCGGGGACCGGGTGTTCTTCCGGATCCTGCGGGCCTGGGCCACGGAACGCCGGGACGGACACGGGACGACCGCGCAGTTCGTGCGGCTCGCGGAGCGGGAGTCGGGCAAGGACCTGGACGGGCTCTTCCGGACCTGGGTGTACCAGCAGGGCAAACCGGCCGCGTCCTAGCAGCGGACGTGCTCTGTCACGGGACGCGCTCACGAACCTGACGAGTTCCAAACAAGTGTCGGCGAACGTCGAGGCATGATCACACGCACCTCCCACGTCGCACTGCTCGCCGCCTCCCTCGTACTCACCGGGTGCGGGGGAGGGGCGGCGGCGCTCCCTGCGCGGCCGCCGGCCACCACCACGGTCCAGCCCGCGCCGACCATCTCCCTGGACGTGGCTCCGCAGCAACTGCCCGGCCTGGGACCGAAGACGTGGGCGCGGGTGCCCGAGGACGCCCGTCAGGCCGTCGTCGTCACGGGACGCGGCAAGAGCTCCTCGCGGTCCACCGTCGTCCTGTACGAGCGCACCGACGCGGGGTGGGAGGCCGGCGGGCGCTGGCCCGCGCACAACGCGCTGCGCGGCTGGACCGACGACCACCGCGCCGGTGATCTGCACTCGCCGATCGGGGTGTTCGGCCTGACCGACGCCGGCGGCCTGCTCCGCGACCCCGGCACCCGGCTGCCGTACGACCAGGGCAGCGGCTTCGCGGTGGGCGGCGCCGGCTTCGAGGGCGAGCCCCTGGCGGGCTCCTTCGACTACGTCATCGCGATCAACTACAACCGCACGCCCGGCACTTCCCCCCTCGACTGGACCCGCCCTCTCGGGGCCGGCCGCGGCGGCGGGATATGGCTGCACGTCGACCACGGCGGGCCCACCCACGGCTGCGTCAGCATCGCCGAGGAGCACATGAAGGAGCTGCTGCTGGCGCTGGACCCGGCCCGCCATCCGGTCGTCGTCATGGGGGACGCCGACTCGCTCGCCCGCTGATCGCCTTAGGATCCGCCAGGTGTGCGCACATGTACTGGTCGCCGAGGACGACGAGATGCAGGCCGAACTCATCCGCCGCTCCCTGCTGGCGGAGGGTCACATCGCGACCGTGGTCCACGACGGCGCGGCCGCCCTCGACGCGGTACGCCGGCTGAGACCCGATCTGGTCGTGCTGGACCTGATGCTGCCCGTGGTCGACGGCCTCGGCGTGTGCCGGGCGCTGCGGCGGGCCGACGACATCCCGGTGCTCATGCTCACCGCCCGCTCCACCGAGGACGACGTGCTGCTGGGCCTGGAGGTGGGCGCCGACGACTACATGACCAAGCCCTACAGCCCGCGTGAGCTGATGGCGCGCATCCGCACGGTTCTGCGGCGCAGCGGCCACGGCCCGGTGCGGGCGGCGGGGCTGTGCGTCGATCCCGTACGGCATGAAGTGCGGTGCGAGGGGGAGCCGGTGGAGTGCACGCCCGCCGAGTTCGCCATCCTGCTCGCCATGACCGCGGAGCCCGAACGGGTCTTCTCCCGGCGGCAGTTGCTGGAGTGCACCCGCGGTATCGACCGGGCGTCGACCGAACGGGCCGTCGACGTCCACATCATGAACCTGCGCCGGAAGATCGAGGCCGATCCGCGCAAGCCGGTGCGGCTGCTGACCGTGTTCGGGGTCGGCTACAAGCTCAGCGGCGGCCGCGGATGAGCCGGTCCGGCATACCCCGTACACCCCGCATACCCCTGCGCAAGCGTCTGCTGGTCCGGCTGCTCGTCGCCACCGTGCTCATCGCCGTGTGCTCGGTGGCCGCGACCGCCTGGCTGGCGGTGGAGACCACCACCCGCGCGCTGGAGCAGGAGCAGGGGCAGGTGCTGGCCGAGGACATGGACGTCCTCGCCCGGCTCAGCGGATACGCGGCGACCCACCCCGAGTGGAAGGGCGTCGGGGAGCTCGTACGGTCCCTGTCCGAGAAGACCGGCCGCCGGATCGCCCTGACCACCACCGACCGCACCCTCATCGCCGACTCTGCGGCGCCCGGCACCTCCCTGCCGCCGCGCGCCGCCGCCACCGTCGACCCCCTGCGCACCGACACCTACACCGAGCGCGGGGCGCAGCGCAGCGGCGTCGATCCGCGCGTGGTGGGGCCGTACCGGCTGACGGCCGTGGAGAGCGCCAAGCTGGAGAAGGTGGCCTTGCAGCGGCAGAAGTGCTTCTCCCGGTTCGGTGTGGAGAGCAGCGTCGTCGAGACGCCGAGCGGCCGTCCGGTCCTCAGCAGTGACGATCCGACGCCGTACGACTGCGGCGACGGAAGGCTCAACACCCCGACTCCCAGCGAGGAGAAGGCCTTCGCGGACCTGACGGAACGCGCCCGTGACTGCCTCGCCCGGCAGGACTTCAGGTTCGCCGATTCACTGCTCGTCTCGTTCGACTTCACCGAAGGGGGTGTGGGCGCCCGCTACCACCTCAAAGGGGTCGACGTACCGCCGGGTTCGGAGAACGCACGGACCGTGGAGAACTGCGTCGACAGTGCGCGCCGCGCCCAGCTCGACCCCTATGTCGCGCCGGCCGCCGAACTGTTCCTGGGCGGCGGGGACCGCACCGCCGTGCGGTTCGACATGTCCTCGGACAACAAGACGAAGATCTTCGGGGTGGCGGGGCTCGTGCTCGTCGTCACCGTCGCCGTGACCACCGTCGTCGCCACCCGGCTCGTGCGGCCGCTGCGGGCGCTGACCGCGGCGGCCCAGCAGCCGCCGGAGCTGCATGTGCGGGTGCCGGTGACCACCCGGGACGAGACCGGCATCCTCGCCGCCGCCTTCAACGCGCTGACCGAGCGCCGTGAACGCCTGGAGGCCCAGCGCAAGGCCATGGTCAGCGACATCGCCCATGAACTGCGCAGCCCGCTCACCAACATCCGCGGCTGGCTGGAGGTCACCAAGGACGGGGTGGTGCCGCCCGACCGGGAGTTGCTCACCTCCCTGCACGAGGAGGCCCTCGTCCTCCAGCGGGTCATCGACGACCTCCAGGACCTCGCCGCCGCCGACGCCGGCACCCTGCGGGTGCACCGCGAGCCCGTCCGTGCGGACGAGTTGCTCGGTCAGGTCGCCGCGGCCCACCGGGTGGCGGCCGACTCGGCGGGCGTCGCGCTGCGCACCGAGGTGGCCGGTGAGCCGTGGCTCGACGCCGACCCGGTGCGGATGCGGCAGGCGCTGGGCAACCTCGTCTCCAACGCGCTGCGGCACACGCCCGCGGGCGGGACCGTCGCCCTCGCGGCACGGTACGAGGGCGACGACGTGGTCCTCGAAGTCGCCGACACCGGCAGCGGGATCGCGCCCGAGGATCTGCCGCATGTCTTCGACCGGTTCTGGCGGGCCGAGAAGTCCCGCAGCCGCCGCACCGGCGGCAGCGGGCTCGGTCTGCCGATCGTGCGCCACCTGGTCGCCGCGCACGGCGGCACGGTCCAGGCGGCGAGCGCACCCGGCGAGGGCAGTGTCTTCACCCTGCGGGTGCCCGGGCTAGCCGGAGGTGCGGGCGGCCCTGGCCCGGCGCCGCTGGAGTGAGCGCCGCTCGGTCTCGCTGGTGCCGCCCCAGACTCCGATCGCCTGCCCGGTGTCCATGGCCCACTCCAGGCATCGCTCCCGCACGGGACAGCGCCCGCAGACGGCCTTCGCCTGCTGTGTCTGCACCAGGGCCGGGCCGGTGTTGCCGATCGGGAAGAAGAGGTCGGGGTCCTCGTGGCGGCATGCGGCATGGTCTCGCCAGTTGTCCATTGGTGTCACCTGCGCTCGAAGTCGTCCGTGCCCTCGCGGATGGCTTACTCGCTTTCGGGTCACCTGTCGATGCGTAAGTGAAACTACGGACTTCCGGGAGATCCGGGTCTCACTGCTCGCGCAGCCCCCACGGGGAGCCGTACGCGGACAGCAGATCCAGGAACGGCGTGGCCGGGAAGGCCTCCGGGCCGAGGACCCCCGAGCCCGACCAGGCGCCCGTGGCGAGGAGTTCGAGGGCGACGACCGGGTTGATCGCCGTCTGCCACACCACCGCCTGGCAGCCGTACTCCGCCATCGACCACTGGTTGTCGACCACGTGGTACAGGTACACCTCGCGCGGCGCCCCGTCCTTGACGCCCTTCACCCAGGTCCCGGCGCAGGTCTTGCCGTGCATGCGCTCGCCCAGCGTCGCCGGGTCGGGGAGGGAGGCGGCGACCACGTCCCGGGGCGAGACCCGGACCGGGCCGTCCGCACTCGGCACGGTGACCGGCTCGGTGCGGTCCAGGCCCAGCAGGTGCAGGGTCTTCAGCGTCTGGATGAACTCCTCGCCCAGGCCGTACTTGAAGGTGACCCGCTTCGCGTCCACCCAGCGCGGGACGAGCAGCACCTCCTCGTGCTCGACGTTCACGCACTCCACCGGCCCGATGCCCTCGGGGAAGTCGAACACCTCGGGCTCGCTGAACGGCTCGGTGGTGAACCAGCCGCGGTCCGCCTCGTAGACCACGGGCGGGTTGAGGCACTCCTCGATCGTGGTCCAGATGCTGAAGGAAGGCGCGAAGTCGTAGCCGTCGACGGTGAGGTTCGCGCCGTCGCGGACGCCGATCTCCTCGATCTCGTCGAAGAGTTCATCGGCCGCGTACCGGGCGAACACATCCGACAGCCCCGGCTCGACTCCCATGCCGACGAGCGCCAGCCCGCCCGTCTTCTCCCAGTCGACGGCGTCCTCGAACTGGGCGTCGCCGAGCTTGACCCCGCACTCCTCGTACGGGCGCTCGGGGTGCGGCCGGGACAGGGACATCGCCATGTCGACGTACGTGGCCCCGGCCGTGTGGGCGGCCTGGAACAGCGGCATCACGAACCGGGGGTCGGTCGCGTTGAGGAGGACGTCGCAGGCGTGCCGCTCCAGCAGCGCGATCACCGCCGACTCGTCGCTCGCGTCGACCCGCTCCGCCCGGAAGCGGGCGCCTTCCTCGCCGAGCGCCGCGACGGCGGACTCGGCCCTCGCCAGGTCGTAGTCGGCGACCACCATCGCCTCGAAGAACGGCCGCCGGGCCGCGATCCGGGTGATGGCGGTGCCCACTCCGCCGGCTCCCACGAGCAGTACACGCATGACAAGCACTCCGTCGGTTCGAAGGTCGAAGACATCGGTGGGGCCCCTGACGGAGATACAACGCCCGCGCCTCACGTAAGGTCAATGGCGTTGGCATAAGGACGGTGAGGAGGCGAGCGGCATGCCGAAAGCGGTCGTACCCGAGGAGAAGCGGCGTCGGCGCCGCCCCACCAAGAGCGGCACCGTGCTGTCCGAGGAGCTGATCGTCGAGACCGCGCTGCGCATGCTGCGCGAACACGGCAGCACCGGTCTCACCGCCCGCCGCCTCGGCCTGGCCCTGGACGCCGACCCCAGCACCCTCTACCGCTACTTCCGCGGCATGGACGACCTGACCCTGGCGATCGGAGACGCCCTGATCGGGCAGGCGCTGCGCGGCTGGGAGCCGACGGGGGAGTGGCGCTCCGACCTGCGCGCGGTCGGGCTGCGCCTCCACGCCGCGTATGTCGGCCACCCGCAGGCCGCCCTGCTGACCACCAACCGGGTCACCGGGCGGCCCAACGAACTCGCCGCCGACGAGGCGGTGCTGGACGTTTTGCGCACCGCCGGGTTCCCGCTGCCGGAGACGGTGCGCGTCTACCACGCCTTCATCGACCAGACCCTCGCCTTCGCCGCCCTCGACGCCGCGTCCCTGGCCCTGCCGAGCGCCGCGCTCCACGCCGACGAGGGCATGTGGCGCTCGACGTACGCGCGGCTGCCCCGCGCCACGCATCCCCGTATCGCGGAGGCGGCACCGCTCCTGGCGACCCGCATGGTCGAGAGCGCCTATCCGACGGCTCTGGAGATGCTCCTCGACAGCGCGGAGGCGCTGCTCAGCAGAACGAGCGCGCGATGAAGCTCTCCATCTCGTCGTTGCGCCACAGCTCCGGGATCCGCTGGTGCGGCTGGACACAGCCGAGGAAGCCGGTGAGGTCGTCGTTGTCGTACATGACGATGTAGTCGTCGGAGGCGTTGTCGATGCTGCTGATCTCGTTGTCGCCGTTCCAGCCGTCGATGTCGTACGGTCCGCCCGCGACGACGTCGACGTACCGGCTGCCCTCGTAGTTGCCGTCCTCCCACATGCAGACCCGGCCGGGCGTGCAGTAGCCGTCCGCCTGGGCCTCACCGGCGAAGGTGAGGGTGAGGGCGGGGACGGCGAGGAGGGCGGCGAGCCCTGCCTTGGTCCTGGTGAGCATGGTGGTTCTCCTCCCGTTGGGATCACCACCGTGCCCCCGGGAACCCGCCCGGCGGCACCTCGGAGGTACGAGGTTGACCTCTAGGCGGTGAGGGTCTCCGTCGCCGCGGCGGCGACCGCCTCGGCCACCGCGGCCAGGGCGGGCGAGTCCAGCTTCCACTGCTGCCAGTACAGGGGCGCGTCCATCGGACGGTCGGGCGCGAGATGGACCAGGCGGCCCGCCTCAAGGAGCGGTCCCGCCTGCACCTCGGGCACCATGCCCCAGCCGAGGCCCAGGGTCACGGCCGCCACGAACCCCTCCGAGGTGGGGACGTAATGGCGGGCCGGGCTCGCGTCGCCCCGGCCGCGCCGCAGGCTCCGTACGAACCGGTCCTGGTAGGAGTCACGGCGGTCGAAGGCCACCGAGGGCGCCTCGGACAGCACGTCCCGCAGCGGACCGTCGAGATACCGCTCCACGAACTCCGGGCTCGCCACGGCGAAGTACCGCATCCGCCCCAGCGGGCGCACCGAGCACCCCGAGACGGCGTCCGGCGACGAGGTGACCGCCGCCATCACCAGGCCCTCCCGCAGCAGGGTCGCCGTATGCTCCTCGTCCTCCCGGTGCAGCTCGAAGGTGAGCCGGAGGGCGGGCGGGACGCGGGTGAGCGCGGGCAGGAACCAGGTCGCGAGGGAGTCGGCGTTGACCGCGATCGACACCCGCGTCGACTCGCCGGCCGTGCTCATGCCGAGCTCGGCGCGGGCGTCCCGCTCCAGGCGGGCCAGCTGGCGGGCGAACCGCACGATCACCTCGCCCGACTCGGTCGGCCGCACCGGTTTCGCGCGCACCAGCAGCACCCGGCCGGTGCGCTGTTCCAGGGCCTTGACCCGCTGGCTGACCGCCGACGGCGTCAGATGCAGGGCCGCGGCCGCCGCGTCGAAGGTGCCCTCGTCGACCACCGCCAGCAGGGTCCGTACCTGGTCGAGGGGAAGCTCTGACATCACGAGCGCTAATGATACGTAAGAATCTTTAGCTGTACTCCAGACGGGCGGTTGCCTAGCGTCGATGCCATGACCACCTCGCTCGCCGCCGCTGCCGCCGGATTCGGCACCGGCCTCTCGCTCATCGTCGCCATCGGCGCCCAGAACGCCTTCGTGCTGCGCCAGGGGATCCGCCGCGACTCCGTGCTGGCCGTCGTCGGCATCTGCGCCCTCTCGGACGCCGCTCTCATCGCGCTCGGCGTCGGCGGGCTGGGCGCCCTGGTGGTGGCGTGGCCGGACGCGCTGACCGCGGTCGGCTGGATCGGCGGCCTCTTCCTGCTCTGCTACGGCGCCCTCGCCGCCCGCCGGGTCATCCGGCCCGCCGGTGCGGCGCTGCGGACGGAGGGCGAGGCGGCGGGATCGCGCAGACGGGCCGTGCTCACCTGTCTCGCGCTGACCTGGCTCAACCCGCACGTCTACCTCGACACGGTCTTCCTGCTCGGCTCGGTCGCCGCAGACCGCGGCGATCTGCGCTGGACCTTCGGGCTCGGCGCCGCGCTCGCCAGCCTGTGCTGGTTCGCGGCCCTGGGCTTCGGCTCCCGGCTGCTCGGCCGCTTCCTGGCCAGGCCCGCCGCCTGGCGCGTCCTCGACGGACTGGTCGCGGTGACGATGATCGCGATGGGCGGCATGCTGATCGCCGGAGCCTGAGCCTGCGGCTCGCAGTGACCAACTCCTCGTCCGAAAGCTGAGATTGCGTGTCCCGCATGCTCAGACGGAGCTGCCATAGTGAACCCCGGCCCAGAAAGATGTAGCGAGCAACCAGGAACTCCGTGGACACGAGCGAGAGCAGCACCGAGGAAGAGACGACGCCCCGGGAAGAGAAGCCGGCCCGGCGCGGCTGGCGCCGGTTCGCGATGGACACCCGCCCGCTGCGGCACCCGGCGTACCGCAGGCTGTGGAGCTCGACCATCGTCACGGCCGTCGGCAGCCAGCTCACCGCCGTCGCCGTGCCCAAGCAGATCTACGACATCACGGGCTCCTCCGCGTGGGTCGGCTACGCGAGTCTCGCCGGGCTGCTGCCGCTCATGGTGTTCGCGCTGTGGGGCGGCGCGATCGCCGACAGCATGGACCGCCGCAAGCTGCTCCTCCTCACCAACAGCGGCATAGCCGTCACCTCGCTGCTGTTCTGGGTCCAGGCCGTCACCGGCCTGGAGTCCGTGGCCGTCCTCATGGTCCTGCTCGCGATGCAGCAGGCCTTCTGGGGGCTGAACGCCCCGGCCCGCAACGCCTCCATCGCCCGGCTGGTGCCCGCCGAGGAGCTGACCGCCGCCAACGCCCTCGGCTCGACCGTCATGCAGACCGGCCAGGTGGTCGGCCCGCTGCTCGCGGGCGCCCTGATCCCGGTCGTCGGGCTGCCCGAGCTGTATCTGATCGACGCCGTCGCGCTGTGCGTCACGGTCTGGGCGGTCTACAAGCTGCCCTCCCTGCCGCCGCTGGCGACCCAGACCAAGCGCCGCGCGGGAGTCCGGGAGATCGCGGCCGGGTTCCGCTACATCGCCCTGCACAAGGTGCTGCTGCTGTCCTTCCTCGCCGACATCATCGCGATGGTCCTCGGCATGCCGCGTGCCCTCTTCCCGCAGCTGGCGTCGGAGACCTACGCGCCCTACGGCGAGGGCCTCGCCCTCGGTCTGCTGTTCGCCGCGATCCCCATCGGGGCCGTGCTCGGCGGACTCTTCTCCGGCACGTTCTCCCGGGCGCGCCGGCACGGCTGGATGGTCATCGGCGCGGTCGTGGCCTGGGGCGCGGCCATCACCGGCTTCGGGCTGAGCGACAGCCTGTGGCTCGCGGTCGCCTTCCTCGCCCTGGCCGGGGTCGCGGACATGGTCTCCATGGTCTTCCGCGGGGCGATCCTGCTGTCCGCCGCGACCGACGAGATGCGCGGCCGCATGCAGGGCGTCTTCACGGTCGTCGTCGCGGGCGGCCCACGCCTCGCCGACGTCCTGCACGGCACCGCCGGTTCGGCCTTCGGACCCCGCGCGGCCGTCGCGGGCGGCGGCCTGCTCGTCGTCGCGGTGATGCTGGGCCTGGCCGCCGCGGTGCCGGCCCTGCGCCGCTACCGCGTCTGACGCCCTACCGCGCCCGCCGGCTGATCGAGTACTGCTCCAGCAGCTTGCCCCGGGTCGTCTCCAGCCGGTGCGCCAGGATCTCGGCGACGCTGCGCACCAGGATCAGGCCGAGTTGGGGATCCTCCTCGCACAGCGCGAGCACCGCCGACGCGTCGAACTCGTAGGCGCGTACGGGGCTGAAGGCCACCGCGCCGAAGTCCCACTGGTGCGGCGGGAAGAGCCAGGACCAGCCGAGCAGATCGCCGGAGCCGAGGCTGGCCACGGTCACCCGCTGCAAGGACGTCACCCGCTGGTCGAGAGAGACCGCGCCGGAGCGGATGACCCAGAAACGGTCGGCCGTGTCTCCCGCCTCGAAGATCCGGGTGTCCTCGGGGAAGGAGATCTCCCGCGCGAGTGCCATCAGGCGCTCCTGCTGGGGCGGGGGCAGGGCGGTCAGCAGTTTCGTCGCTTTGGTCATGACGCGGGGCTCCTCGCCGGCGATTCGGTTCCGGGGCTTTCCCTACGCCCATTTCAGCCGCTGCGGACGGCCGGGGCACCTCGGCGGACGGCACTTCCGGTACTGGGGCCGTGCGGGCATGAAAAAGCCCTGGCTGGACGGGGGAGGCCAGCCAGGGCCGTAAAGAGGTGGCGCACGGAGGACTGTGAGAGTCGACCCCATGACCACGTATGTATGAACCGTAAACCATCTCGGAGGATTTTGCGTACACGAAAGCCGGGCACGTGACCGGTTTCACTCCGGGTCCGTCCGCAGCACCCTGATCGTCTCCAGTTCGGGATCGCTCGGATCGGGCAGGTTCATGCCCGCGGCCAGACCGGTCGTGAGATAGCGCAACACGGGTTCGGTCAGCCGCTCACCGGGGAGCACGGCCGGGATCCCGGGCGGATACGGCGTGACCATCTCCGCCGCGACCCGCCCCGCGGCCTCCCGGACCGGCACGTTCTCGGCGCGGCCGAAGAACGCGTCGCGGGGCAACGCCGCCTGCGCCATCCGCAGTTCGGACGGCTCCGGCACCTCCACGCGTGCAGCCGGGGGCAGTCCGGGCGCGGCGCGTGCCAGCTCCCGCAGCGCGGAGAGGAGCTCGGCGGCCGTCTCGTGGTCGTCGGCATGGGTGAGCTGCATGCCGATCCGCCGGTGGTCGGTGAGATGGGCGTCGATCCTCCGGTGCTCCCGCAGCCAGTCCGCCGCCTGGAACCCGCTGATCCCGAGGCCCGTGAGATCGATGACGCCGGGCAGCGGGTCGAAGTCGTCCGCGAGGCCCGGACCGCAGAAGTCGTCGCGGCCCTCGACACGCAATCCGGCGATCTCCTCGACCTTGCCCCGGACCTCGGCGGCCAGTTCCAGCGCGGCGCCCATGAGTTCCTTGCCGCGCAGTGCCATCTGCCGCCGCCAGCCGTCCAGTCCGGCGTAGATCAGCACCGACGGGCTGGTGGTGCCCAGCAGATCCGCGCGCAGCCGCAGGAGTTCGGGCGGTACGTGATCGCCCTGGAGATGGAAGACCGAGCCCTGTTCGAGACCGCTGCCCATCTTGTGGATGCTCGTCACGCAGATGTCCGCGCCCGCGTCCATCGCCCACGACGGCAGGTCCGGATGGAAGGGCAGATGCGCACCCCACGCCTCGTCCACGATCAGCGGACGCCCGTGCCGGTGGCACACCTCGGCGATCCCCCGCAGATCGGCGCAACTGCCGTACGGGGTCGGGCTGGTGACCAGCGCGCCCCTCGCGTCGGGGTGGCCGGCGAACGCGGCATCGAACTCCGCGGCGGACGGTGGATGCGCCAGATGCCGCTCGGCGTCCCAGCGGGGCTCGACCCACACCGGCTCGATGCCCGACAGGATCAGCCCCGACACGACCGACTTGTGCGCGTCCCGCCCGATCAGCAGCTTCTCGTGCGGTCCCGCCACGGCCAGCATCGCCGCCTTCACGGACAGCGAACTGCCGCACGTGGTGAAGAACGTGTGCTCCGCGTGCACCGCGTCGGCCATCAGCTCCTCGGCGCGCTCCAGCACCCGGCCCCGGGTCAGCCGGTCGTCGAGACCGCCCGACGCCAGGACGTCCCCGAGGAACACCGCGTCGCCCAGCACCTTCCGCACCGCGGGGTCGGCGCCCCGGGCCTGCTTGTGCCCGGGCGGGGCGAACGCCAGCTGCCCCTGGCGGTGGTACGCGTCCAGCGCCTCCAGGACCGGTGCCCGACTGTGATCGACTGTCATGCGGGACCGGGTTCCCGGGACGGCGGCCGCCAATCGGCGCGACCCGCCCGGCCCGGCTGCTTGCCCGGCGTCAGGATCTCGTCCAGCACCCTGAGCACCGCCTCGTAGGTCAGCGTCCGCACGGCCGCCTCACGCGAACCCTCCGGGTCGTCCGACCGCAGGGCGTCACTGCGCGAGCGCCACGCCCGCTCCTCCTCCAGGGCACAGGCCCGGGCCCGCTGCATACGGCGCATCAGCTCGTCTGAGTCCACGACATCCGTCATGCCGCCCGAGTACCCCGAATACGTCCCTCGATGGCCCCCGCCGTGTCCTCCTTCCGACCCCGTCCTGGAGGTTTGCCCGGCTCCACAGCGGTGAGCCGAAGAGAGGAGACCTTTGGTGCTCGCGCAGCGTGACCGGACCGCTGCCGCCGGGCGGGATCGCCGTGTTGTCCGCGAGTACCCCGGCTTGCCCCCCACTCTCAGGGAGCCCAGGGATGTGTCAGAAGCACCGGACCGAATCCGCCGAACGGCGTCGGCCACCGTGCAAACCCGCCGAGGCGCGCCGTGCCGTCGAGCACGCCGTGGCGGAACGCTGCCGCGCCACCCACACCACCTGCGCCCGCGAAGCCCTCGCGGACGCCCTGCTCGTCGCCTCGGAACTCACCACCAACGCGATCCTGCACGGCGGCGGCGTGACCGACTTCCGCGTCGACGTCGTCGAGCCCGGCGTCCGCGTCTCGGTCAGCGACCGCAGCGACGAACTGCCCGTGTACGTCGAGCCCGTCGACCACCACGGACGGCGGCGGGCCGGCGGCCTCGGCTGGCCCATCGTCTGCCGGCTGGCCCGCGATGTGCGCGTCACCGATCTGCCCGCCGGAGGCAAGTGCATCACCGCCGTGGTGCCCCTGTCCTGACGCCCGTTCGGCCTTTCGGGGAAAGCGGAGTTTGTTCCCCCGGGGCCCGGGCAGGCGAACTTTCGTGCTTCGGACCGGAGGCGCGCCGGCGGGAGCGGTACGGCTGCTGCAGGGCCCCATTCCGGGTGTCCGGACAGCGCCCGTTCCCGCGGCAATTCCCTGGAACCACCGTTCAGGAGCGATTCCGCATGCCTATCGACATGTCGACAAGCCGTCCCCGTACGTCTGACACCCCGGCCCCGGCCCCGGCCGGCAGGCGGCGCCACGACGACGCCCCCGACACCGCCGAACTCTTCGCCCGCCTGGCCGCCCTGGAGGACGGCCCCGAGCGGGAGGCCGTCCGCGACGAACTCGTCACCGTCTGGCTGCCCATGGCCCACCGCATCGCCGGCCGCTTCCGCGACCGCGGCGAGTCCCTGGAGGACCTGCGCCAGGTGGCGGCCCTGGGTCTGGTCAAGGCGGTCGACCGCTTCGAACCGGAGCGCGGCGCCTTCGAGAGCTACGCCGTGCCGACCATCACCGGCGAGGTCAAGCGGCACTTCCGGGACCGGATGTGGGCCCTGCGGGTGCCCCGCCGTGTGCAGGAACTCCGCAACAAGGTGCGGGTCGCCCGCCGCGAGCTCACCCAGACCCCGGGCAGCGCCGAACCCACCCTCACCGAGCTCGCCGCCCACACGGGCCTGACCGAGGACGAGGTCGCCACCGGCCTGGAGGCGCTGGAGAGCTTCAGCGCGCTGTCCCTGGACGCCGAACTCTCGGCCGGCGACGACGGATACAGCCTCGCCGACACCCTCGGCGCCGCCGACTCCTCCTACGACACCGTCATCGACCGCGAGTCCGCCAAGGCCGGACTGCGCCGGCTGCCCGAACGCGAGCGCGCCATCCTCTACATGCGCTTCTTCGAGGACATGACCCAGAGCCGGATCGCCGACCAGCTCGGCATCTCGCAGATGCACGTCTCCCGGCTCATCAGCCGCAGCTGCGCCCGGGTGCGCGCCGAGGTCCTCGGTGACCGGGTGAACGCGTGAGTGTCCCCGCGGTATCCGGGCAGACGTGCGTCCTGGCGAGCTGACGGAAGGAGCGTCATGACGGAGTCCGCGGACGCGGCGGGGCACGACGAGGCGGAACGGCTGCGGGCCGAGGTGCGCGAACTGCGCGCCCGGGCCCGCGCCCACGGTCTGATCGCGCAGGCACAGGGCCTGCTGCGCGAGCGGTACGAACTGCCCGACATGGACAGCGCGTTCACGCTCATGCGGCTGTCCTCCCAGCGGTTCAACATCAAGATGCGCACGCTGGCCGAGGTCGTGGTGACCGCTCCGCGCCCCGCCGCCCGGGACACCCTCTGGTTCCCCCGGCGCGCCCGGCTCGCGGAGCCCGCCCTGAGCTTCCCGGCGGCACGACGGACCGGCCCCGGGAACCGTGGCGGCGTCCTGGCGGCCGTCCTGAGCCAGACCCTCGCCGTCGTCGGCACCGACATGGGCAACGTCCAGCTGCCCGACCGCGCCGAGGGCGGGCTGCGCATCGAGAAGCACACGGGGCTCACCGCGGACTTCGTGGACTTCTTCGCCCACGTCGGCGAGGACGGCACCGCCTGCGCCCAGGCCGCGCGCGACGTCGCCCAGGTCACCGTGCGGGACGTGGAGACGGACCCGGTGTTCGACGAGGACGCCCGCCGGGCGATCCTCGCGGCGGGCAGCCGGGCCTGCCACAGCGTGCCGCTGACCACCGCGTCCGGCCTGTGCGTCGGCATGGTTTCGGCCCACCTCGACCGTCCCCTGAAGCCACTGGCCCCGGTCCAGCTCAAGGCCCTGGACGTGATGGCCGCGGAGGCCGGCCGCTGGCTCGCCTGGCACGACCGCACCGTCGTCCTGGACGCCCTGGAGTACCTGCACGCCCTCGGCGGACGCGGTGACGGCCGGTGGCCCGGGCACTGAGTGTGACCTGCGGAGTCGAGGGCATTCGGAGAGCGGGAGGTCCTGATGAACCCCACTGCGATGGCACGGACCGGACGGATCGGGGCCCGGGGCGCGGCATCCGGCTCGGCGACGGAGGGCGCGGCCCGCGCGGGACTCGCCGCGCGCGGCGTCATCTACCTGCTGGTCGGCGCGCTGGCCCTCCAGATCGCCTTCGGCGACGGAGAACGCCAGGCGGACCGCGGCGGCGCCCTGGAGGAACTGTCGGACAAGCCGTTCGGCGCCGTCCTGCTGTGGGCCCTGGGCATCGGGCTGGTCTGCATGGCCCTGTGGCGGTTGTCGGAGGCGCTGTTCGGCTCCGTCGGTCCGGACGGCCGCTCCGCGAAGAAGCGGCTGGCGGCGGTGGCCCGGTTCGTCTTCTACGGATGCGTCGCCTACTCCGTCCTGTCGTTCGCGGCGGGCTCGGGCGGCGGCGACGGAGGAGGCGGCAGTGGCGGAGGCGGCGGGTCGAGCGACCGGCAGTCCCGGGACGTCACGGCGAAGGTGCTCGACCTGCCCGCCGGGCAGTGGATCGTCGGGCTGGCCGGCGCGGGGATCGTCGTCGCGGGTGTGTGGATCGGCGGCCGGGCCGTCACGCGGGCCTTCCACGACAAGCTGAAGCTCGGTGAGATGTCGCCGCGCGCGCGGCGGTTCGTCGACATCACCGGCGTGGGCGGCGGCGTGGCCCGGGGCCTGGTGTTCGCCGCCGCCGGCGCCTTCGTCGTACGGGCCGCGGTCGACTACGAGCCCGACAAGGCCAAGGGCCTCGACGACACCCTCCGCTCCTTCGCCGGCGCCCCGCTCGGCCCCTGGCTGTTGGCCTGCGTGGCCGCCGGGCTCGTGCTGTTCGGCGTGTTCTCGTTCGCGATGGCGCGCTGGCAGAGGGTGTGAGCATCAGGCCGCGATCAGCTCTTCGGCCGCTCCACCGGCACCTTCAACGGCCGCGCCAGCCCCGTCACCCCCTCGTCCAGCCGTTGCAGATGCCGCAGTACCCGGTCGGTGACCCGGCCGAAGCGCGGCGTACCCGGCACTCCCGGTTCGAGGAGTGCGGCGATGCTCGGTCCGGTCTCGACGGCGGTCGCGGAGCGCTCGTCGGCCACGTGGGCGGTGATCGCCGCCACGTTGTGCAGGATGCGCCGCCCGGCCCGGCGCAGCCGGGGATCCGCGGCGATCGACTGATGCGTGGGCAGGAGTTCGGCCGTCGCGGCCAGTGAACGCGCGTGGTAGGCGCAGGTCTCCAGCAGCGCGACGACGTACCGCGCGGTGTCCCGCCGGGCCCGCAGGGGAGTGACGGGGTGGGTGAGCGGCTGGGTGGCGGCCCGCAGATCGGCCAGCGCCCGGTCCAGGTCACGGGCCTGGTCGAGGAGGTCGGCCGGCGGTCCGCCGCTGAGCTGGTCCACGGCCGTCCCGGTGACATCCGCCAGCCGGTCAAGCACCTCCACGAGGAGGTCGTTCGTACGCCGGTCCGTCCGCACCGGCAGCACGAGCGCCGCCGCCAGCACCCCGCAGGCCGCCCCCAGCGCGGTCTCCTCCACCCGCAGCACCAGCACCGAGAGGCTGTAGGTGTGCAGCAGGGTGTAGAGGACGCCCAGCGCGGCGGTGACGAAGAACGACATCAGGGTGTACGACAGCGGCGCGGTGTAGAACATCGCGAACACGCACACCAGCACCACCGCGAACGCCGTCCAGGTGTGCTGCCCCACAAGGCCCGCGAGCAGGATGCCCGCCACCACCCCGAGGACCGTGCCCACGAGCCGCCGGTAGCCCTTGACCAGGATCTCGCCCGTGGAGGCGGTGTTGATGAACACGATCCAGCAGGTCAGCACCGCCCAGTACCAGCGCTGACTCGACAGCAGCTCCCCGCCCGCGATGGCCAGTGACGACCCCACCGCGACCTGCACCGCCGCCCGCGTCGTGGGCCGCCGCAACCCGGTGAGCGCCTCCTCCGTCTCCTCCTCGGCGGCGTCGATGGCAGCGTCCTCGGCGTCCAGTTCCTCACGGGAGCGGGCGGTCGACGGAGTGTCGTCGGACTCGTCCTGCGGCCCGTCGAGCGCGACCCGCAGCCCCAGCACCGCACGGGCCGCCTCACCGATGGCCCGGAACACGTCCTGGACGGCTGCGGGCGCGGACGGCAGGTTCTCCTCGTCCCGGTATCCCAGCAGCCGGTTGCGCACCTGCGAGACGGCCGTACCCGGCGCCGGCCGCAGCACGAGCAGCCGCAGCGCCTCCAGATCGCGCCGCAGCCGGTCGAGCGTCTCGTCCCGCACCGGCAGCGGCCCGCCGGGCGGCACCGGCGCCCCCGGCAGATGCAGGGTCAGGGTGTCCGCCCGCTCGGCGCTGCGCGCGGTCAGCAGCGACAGGCCCAGCCGCTCGGCGGCGACCTCCGCGTCCGCCACCCGGCGCTGCACCAGCCGCGCCACGGAGTCGTCGGCGGTGCCGTCCTCAAGGCGGCCCTGGATCATCAGAGCCGTCTCGTGCAGCCGCGCCGTCCCGTCCCGTACATGCTCCAGGGCCTTCTCGACCTCTTCGGGTCCGGCCGCGTCGAGCAGTTCCCGCTGCGCCGCCACCAGCTGGGCCAGCCGGGCCCGGAAGGCCTCCCGCAGCCGCTCCAGCGTCCCCGCGGGTGTCTCCGGCACGAGGGCGAAGCGGACCACGGCACTGCTCAGGAAGGCGACGCCGAGAGCCCCGTACAGCTGAGGCAGCGTGGACACGGTCGCGCCGACGAACAGGGACAGGAAGTACACCTGGAAGCCGATCAGCCCGAGCGCGGTGCCCCGGTCGCCATACCGCCGCCCGTACACGGCGCAGAAGATCAGCGCGACGAAGAACAGGTCACCGGCGACCACCTGGGAGCGCAGCAGCGCCCCGAGTGTCACGGCGGTCAGCGCGACCGGCAGGCCGAGCGCGAGGGTGACGGCCTGCCGGCCGCGCTGCTTCTCCCGGATGGCGAAGGTGGCGACCATCGCCGCGATCGCCCCCGCCACCAGATGCGGTACCGAGGCGCCGAGCGCCCCGAGCACGGCCAGCGTGAGGGCGATCGCCCCCACCGTGCGCAGCCCGGCGGCCAGCCGCAGCAGCCCGGGGTCGGACGCCGCCGCGAGATCCCGCAGCCGCGCCCGCCCCTGCCGGCCCACCGCTCTCACCCGGCGCGGCTACTCCTGGCGCTCCGTGCCGTCGACGTGCGCCCGCACCTGCTCCGGTGTCAGATACGCGTTCGTGTACTCGAAGTCCTTGAGCTTGGCGGCCTTGCGGGCCTGGAACCCCGTGCGCACGAAGTCGTCGCCCGCGATCGCGTTGAGCGTCCAGTTGGTCGCGACCCGCACCTTGGCCACGTTGGTGCGCAGCGCCGCCCAGTGGTAGCCGCGGGCCGCGACCTGGGCGGGCAGGCCGCGCAACTCGATGCCCAGCGGCTTCGACACGGCGTCCTTGCCGCCGAGGTCGACGACGAGACCGAGGTCCTTGTGGACGTACGGCGTCGTGGCCTGCCCGCGCAGGGTGGCGATGACGTTGTCGGCGACGTGCTTGCCCTGGCGCATCGCGTGCTGCGCGGTGGGCGGGCAGACCGCGCTCTCGTCGTCCTTGGCCTTGTCCGGCACCGCGGCGGAGTCGCCGAGCGCGAACACCCCGTCGTGGCCCGGCAGGTTCATGTCGGCGGTGACCGCGAGCCGCCCGCGGACCGTCTCCGCGCCCAGCGTGGCGATGAGCGGGCTGGCGACCACGCCGGCGGTCCAGATCAGGGTGCGGGTCGGGATCACCCGGCCGTCGGTGAAGGTGACCTCCTCGGGGCCCGCCTTCGCGATGGACGTGCCCAGCGAGATCTCGATCCCGCGCTTGGAGAGGATCTGCTGCGCGGAGCTGCCCAGCTTGTCGCCCAGCTCGGGCATCAGCTTCGGGGCGATGTCGATCAGGTGCCACTTGATCAGCCCTGGATCGATGCGCGGGTAGCGCTTGACCGCGGCATGGGTGAGCTTCTGCAGACAGGCCGCGGTCTCGGTGCCCGCGTAGCCGCCGCCGACGACCACGAACTGAAGCCGCGCCGCGCGTTCCGCCTCGTCGTCGCTGGCGTCGGCGAGGTCCAGCTGGGCGATGACGTGGTCGCGGACGTAGGCGGCCTCGGCGAGCGTCTTCATGCCGAACGCGTGGTCCGTGAGACCGGGGATGTCGAAGGTGCGGGTGACGCTGCCGGGGGCCAGCACGATGTAGTCGTACGGCTCGTCGACGATCTCGTCGGTGATGGTGCGGATGACGCAGACCTTCGACTTCAGGTCCACGCCGATGGCGCCGCCCGGGATGATCCGGGTGCGGTACTTCTTGCTGCGGCGCAGCGAGACGGCGATCGACTGGGGCGTCAGCACGCCGGAGGCGACCTGGGGGAGCAGCGGAAGATAGAGCTGGTAGGCGAACGGCGTCACCAGCGTGACGTCCGCCTCGTCAGGAGCGAGCTTGCGCTCCAGACGGCGGACGCACTCCACGCCGGCGAAGCCTGCGCCGACCACCAGGATCCTGGGTCGTGTCACGGTGTTTCTTCCCTTCTGCGGCTCCGGCGGTCCGAGTCGGACGCCGTTCGCCTGCCCCCGGATCGGTGCTTCCCAACATCGATCCCACCGTGCCCCGAGCCGTTCCGCCAGCCGGGCGCGGCCGGCAGACGAACGCGTCGTGCACCACCATGCCCGCCCCGGTGCGCCCGCGCACCGGATGGGCGTGAATGTCATGTGACTTCACCAGGGCAGGAACACGTGCACATACTTGCCGCGCTCCTCCGTCACCACGCTCACCTGGTCGCACAGGGCGTGGATCAGATGCCAGCCGACCCCGCCACCCCCGGTGCTCGGGTGGAAGGGCCGCGGCGCGGGCGGGACCGGATTGCTGTCGTGCAGCGTCACATGGACGCCGTCGAAGGTGCGCCGCATGGACAGGACGAAGGCGCCCGGCGCGTACTGGACCGCGTTGGCGGCCAGCTCCGTGACCACGAGCAGGATGTCGTCCCAGTGCTCGGGTGTCGCGGGCGGCGAGGTGCGGGCGAGGTCGTACAGGAACTCGTCCGCGGCGATCCGCGCGGCCGAGACGCTCTGCGGCTCGCCCGCGAAGCGCGTGGTGCGGCTCGGGATCTCCACGGAGGCCAATGCTCGGTCCTGCCAGGTTCGCGTGCCCTGTCTTCCCTGCGGCGCCCGGTGACGCCGCCACTTCTGTGAGTTCCCTGGGGCGAGGAGATCAACCGGGTTCCGGGGTCACCGGAACACGTTGTCCGAGTCGTCCCAGCTGAACTCC
The DNA here is from genome assembly GCF_040644695.1 of Streptomyces sp. NPDC046909. Classification (NCBI taxonomy): domain Bacteria; kingdom Bacillati; phylum Actinomycetota; class Actinomycetes; order Kitasatosporales; family Streptomycetaceae; genus Streptomyces; species Streptomyces sp. NPDC046909. The sequence continues at coordinate 617,176 of NZ_JBEYXC010000006.1, forward strand.
TCCGTCACAGCCTGTCGAGGCGCGCCCGAGCGCGCCTGGTACATCGCATCGATCTCGAACGCGTAGTGCTCGACGATCGCGTCCCGGCGCAGCTTCATCGACGGCGTGAGCAGCGCGCTGATCCGGTCGAAGGGCTGCGGCAGCACCCGGAAGACCCGGATGGACTCCGAACGGGACACGGTGCTGTTCGCCGCGGCCACCGCGCGCCCGATCTCCTCCCGCAGCGCGTTCGCCTCCCGGGCCTCCCGGGCCGGCGCGTCCCCCGGCAGCGCGAGCCCCCCGCGCCAGTGCGCGAGGAACTCCGGGTCCAGGGTGATCAGGGCGCCCACACAGGGCCGGCCGTCGCCCACGAGGACCGCCTGATGGATGAGCGGATGCATGCGCAGCCGCTGCTCCAGGAAGGCTGGGGCCACGCTTTTGCCGCCGCTGGTGATGATGACGTCCTTCTTGCGGCCGGTGATCGTCAGATAGCCCTCGGGATCCACCTGCCCGAGGTCTCCCGTGGCCAGCCAGCCGCTGCCCAGCGCGGCCCGGGTGGCGGCCTCGTCGTTGACGTAGCCCTGGAACACCGAGGGCCCGTACACCAGGATCTCCCCGTCCTCGGCCACGTGGATGTCCGTGCCTGGCAGGACCTGGCCGACGGTGCCCGACTTCTCCCGGCCCAGCGGCTGGGCCGTGATGCCCCCGCTGGTCTCCGTCAGGCCGTAGGCGTCGTTCACATAGAGGCCGATGCCCTCGTAGAACAGGCACAGGTCGCGGCCCAGCGGCGAGCCGCCCGAGGCCGCGCGCAGCACCCGGCCGCCCAGCGCGGCCCGCAGCCTGCGGTACACCGTCCGCTCGTACAGCGCGTGCTGGAGCCGCAGATCCAGGGCGGGGCCCGCGCCATGCCCCAGCCGGTGGCGCTCGACGGCCGCCGCGAAGTCCCGTGCCGTCTCCGCGGCCCGCTCGAACAGGGCGCCGCGGCCCGACTGCTGGGCCATCCGCAGGAAGTTCTTGTAGATCTTCTCGAACAGCGAGGGCACACCGCAGAAGTACGTGGGCCGGAACGACAGCAAAGACGCCGACAGCGTCTCCGGGCTCAGATCGGGCTCGTGGCCCATCAGCAGGCCGCCGCGGATGCACAGGCTCTGCACCAGGAGCCCGTACACATGGGAGAAGGGCAGGAAGGCGAGGACCGAGCCCTGCCCGCCGGGCGGCACCACGGTGTGGCCCCAGCCCGCCAGCAGGACGTCACAGGCGCTCGCCAGTCCGCGGTGGCTCAGCGCGCAGCCCAGCGGGCGGCCGGTCGTGCCGGAGGTGTAGACGACGGCCGCGGTGGAGTCCGGCATCACGATGCGGCGCAGCGACTCGACCGTCGTGAGCGGGATGAACCGCCCCCGCTCCACGAGCTGTTCCAGGGACCCGTCGTCCAACTGCCAGACATGGCGCAGCAACGGCAGCGCCGCGCACACCGAGCCCACCGTCATGACGCTCTGCTCGTCCTCGACGACCACCCCGACACAGCCCGCGTCCCTGAGGATCCACTCGACCTGGTCGCGCGACGACGTCGGATAGATCGGCACGACCTCGGCGCCGACGGCCCACAGCGCGTGGCTGAGCACCGTCCACTCGTAACGCGTCCGCGCCATGATCGCGACGCGGTGACCGGGGGAGATGCCGGAGGCGACCAACCCCTTGGCGAGATCGACCACTTCGTCCCGCACCTCGACCGCGCTCACCTCCTCCCACACATCGGAGGAGGGTTCCGGGTGGCGCGCGAGCGTGGGCAGGGTGGGATTGCGGGCCGCCGCCTCGAAAACGCTGTCGGCGAGTCCGCCGGTCAGCGGCGAGACCGGCGGGGGAGCGAGGGCGACGTCGCGCATGCGCTGCTCCTGTTGTGTACGGGGTGTGACTCCGTCGTCGAGAACTGTTATCGGCGGTGCCCGAATCTAGCCGAGGTGAGCCCGTTCGACGCACCGATTCGACAACTCACCCCCACATGGTGATCTCGGCGTGATCGGGGGACTCGGGGGACATGAGGCTCGCCAAGGGGTGCGCCCGAGCACTGCTGGCCCTCGTCGTCGTCGCCGTGGTGCTGTGCGCGGCCTTCTTCCTGGGCTACGCCCTGCTGCAAGTGCGGTGAGCGCGGCCGCCCTACTCCTGCGTCCGGCGCACGCACTCCGTGACCACGTCCCGCAGACTCCCGGCCCGCGCCAGCAGCTCCCGCTGGATCCGCGCGCCGTTGCCGCACCGCAGCAGCTCGGCGCAGCCCTCCCGCGCCCGCTCCAGGTCACCGCTCTCGGCCAGCGCGCCGCCGACATGCTCCAGCAGGGCCCGTACGACGGTCTCCGCGGGCAGCCTTCGCATGGTCGCGGGATGCAGCAGTTCCTCGGTCAGGCCCGAGCGCGCCGCCCGCCAGGCGGCGAGCCGCAGCAGGCTCACGCTGTGCCCCCACGGTTCCTGTCCGGCCCGCCACTCCCGTGCCGCCGTCTCGACGAGTCCGCGGGCGAGGGTGGCGATCAGCGCGGCGGTCGACGCGTGCAGACACACGTCCGCGACCCGGATCTCGACCGTCGGGTACCGGCGGGACAGCCGGGCGTCGAAGTAGACCATCGCGTCGTCGAGGATCACCCCGGTGGCGACCATGTCCGCGACCCGCCGGTGATAGCACTCGGCCGAGCCGAAGACCTCGGTCGGGCCGGCCGACGGCCACCGCTGCCACACCCGGCTGCGGTAACTGCTGTACCGCGTGTCCCGGCCCTGCCAGAAGGGCGAGTTGGCGCTCAGCGCCGCCAGCACGGACAGCCAGGGCTGCATCCGGTCGATCACGGCGACGCCCTCGTCGTCGGAGTCCACCGACACATGGACATGGCAGCCCAGGACGAGGTCCTTGGACGTGATGCCGTACTGCTCCGCCATCCACTGATAGCGGCGCCCCACGTTCACGGAGGGACTCACCGGCAGTGGTGACGTCGCGAGCGCGGCGACCGCGCAGCCGATCTCGCCGGCGTGCCGGGCCGCCTCCTTGCGGCAGCGGACGATCTCCGCGGCCAGTTCCGCCATCTCCGACTGGGGATGGGTGGCGAACTCCAGCATCTGGTTGTGGAGCTCCTTCTCGAAGACGTCACCGTTCGTGCCGTCATGGGCGGCACGGGCGAGGACCGCCGCCGACAGCGCTCGTGGCTCGCCGGTCTCCGGGTCGACCAGGAGGAGTTCCTCCTCCACTCCGACGGTGCGCACGTGGTGCCGCCCTTCTGCCGCGACGACGGTGTCGTACGACACCGACTGCCCAGCGGACGGCCGGTCACACAGGCGTCAGCCACACCGTGGCCAGCGGAGGCAGCGTGACTCGCACGGAACCGTCCTCCGGTTTCACCGGATCGGGGTTGCGGATCTCGCCGCCGCCATAGTGCAGCGCGTCCGTGTTGAGGACCTCCTGCCAGGCGGGGACGTCGTGGGGGACGGCGAGACGGTAGCCGGGGCGGACGACGGGGGAGAAGTTGGACACCGCCAGGAGAGGCGTCCCCTCGGCGTCGAAGCGCAGGAAGGCGAAGACGTTGTCGTCCGCAGCGTCCCCCACGACCCACCGGAAGCCGTCGGGCGTGGTGTCCCGCTGCCACAGGGCGGGCGTCGATCGGTACACCGTGTTCAGCTCGCGGACCAGGTCCTGGATCCCGCGATGATCGGCCTCGGCGCCGTAGCCGGGATCGAGGAGCCACCAGTCAGGCCCGACGGCCTCCGACCACTCGGCGCCCTGGCCGAACTCCTGTCCCATGAAGAGGAGTTGCTTGCCCGGGTGGGCCCACATGAAGCCGAGATAGGCGCGGTGATTGGCGCGCTGCTGCCACCAGTCGCCCGGCATCTTCGACACCAACGACCGCTTGCCGTGGACGACTTCGTCGTGCGAGATGGGCAGGACGTAGTTCTCGCTGTAGGCGTACACCATCGAGAAGGTCATCTCATGGTGGTGGTACTTGCGGTGCACGGGCTCGTGCTGGATGTATCCCAGCGAGTCGTGCATCCACCCCATGTTCCACTTCAGCCCGAAGCCCAGACCGCCGCTCTCGGTCGGCCGGGTCACCCCGTCCCAGGCGGTGGACTCCTCGGCGATGGTCATGACCCCGGGTACCCGCCGGTACACGGTCGCGTTCATCTCCTGGAGGAACGCCACCGCGTCCAGATCCTCCCGCCCGCCGAACACATTGGGCGTCCACTGACCGGAGTCGCGGGAGTAGTCGAGGTAGAGCATGGAGGCGACGGCATCGACGCGCAGCCCGTCGATGTGGAACTCCTCGCACCAGTACACGGCGTTGGCGACCAGGAAGTTGCGCACCTCGATGCGCCCGAGGTCGAACTCGTACGTCCCCCAGTCCGGATGCTCGGCCCGCCGCCAGTCCCCCGGCTCGTACAGCGGCTCCCCGTCGAAGCGGCCCAACGCCCAGTCGTCCTTGGGAAAATGGGCGGGCACCCAGTCCATGATCACGCCGATCCCGGCCCGGTGCAGGGCGTCGATCAGGTGCTTGAAGTCGTCCGGGGTGCCGAGCCGTGAGGTCGGGGCGTAGAAGCCGGTGACCTGGTAGCCCCAGGAGCCGCCGAAGGGGTGCTCGGCGACCGGCATCAGCTCGACGTGCGTGAAGCCGAGGTCCTTGACGTACGCGGGGAGCCGCTCAGCGAGTTGACGGTAGGTCAGGCCCGGTCGCCAGGAGGTGAGATGGACCTCGTACACCGAGAACGGCGCCTCGTGCACCGGCACGTCACCGCGCCGGGCCAGCCACTCCTCGTCACCCCACTCATAGCGGGACGCCGTCACCACGGACGCCGTCGCGGGCGGTACTTCCGTGGCGCGCGCCATCGGGTCGGCCTTGAGGAAGCGGTCGCCGGAGCGGGACGTGATCTCGAACTTGTACCTCGCGCCCTCGCCGACCCCCGGCAGGAACAGCTCCCACACCCCGGAGGCGCCGAGCGAGCGCATCGGGAACGCCGTCCCGTCCCAGCACGCGAAGTCCCCGGCGACCCGCACACCCCGCGCGTTCGGCGCCCACACCGTGAACCGGGTGCCGGTCACGCCCTGGTGGGCCATGGGCTCGGCGCCGAGTGCCTTCCACAGCTCCTCGTGCCGGCCCTCACGGATGAGATGCAGATCCATGTCGCCGAGGGCGGGCAGGAAGCGGTACGGGTCGTGGACCTCGCGTTCGCCGTCCTCGTACGCCACCAGCAGCGTGTACGCCGGAACCGTCTCCAGGGGGAGGACGCCGGAGAAGAGGCCGTCGCCCTCGGAGGCGAGCCGGCTGACGGTCCCGTCGACCAGCACGCTCACGTCATGGGCGAACGGCCGCAGCGTCCGGAAGGCGATCCCGCCCGGCACCGGGTGGGCGCCCAGCAGGGCGTGCGGGTCGTGGTGGGCACCGGACAGCAGCCGGTCCCGGTCGGCGGGGTCGAGGGGCGGTGCGGCTCGGCAGGGCGTCGGCCCGCCGGCCTCGTGGGGGGTGGTGTCACGCAGGGCCACGGCCTCAGGCTCCTCTCACGGCGAGACGTTCGATCGCCGCCATCGGTACGGGCAGCCAGTCCGGGCGGTGCCGGGCCTCGTACAGCACCTCGTACACGGCCCGGTCCGTCTCGTAGGCCCGCAGCAGACCGTGCTTCTTTCGCGGATCCCAGCCGGCCAGCGAGGCATAGCCCGCGCAGTAGGCCTCGCGGCAGCGGCGCGCCCACTCCGGACGCCAGGGGCGGCGCTGCCGGGCGGCGTAGTCGAAGGAGCGCAGCATGCCGGCGATGTCCCGGACCGGGGAGTGGGCGCTGCGGCGCTCGGCGAGCGGACGGGACGGCTCGCCCTCGAAGTCGATGACGAACCACTCACGGCCCGCCCGCAGCACCTGCCCCAGATGCAGATCGCCGTGGACGCGCTGCGCGGGCGGACCGGAGTCGCAGGTGCTGAGCGCGGCGAACGCGGTCCGCAGCGCCGGGACGTACGGCTGGAGGGCGGGGACACAGTGCGCGGCGGAGGTCAGCCGCTCGGTCATCGCGGCCGCCGTCCTGCCGTTCCCCGCCGGGGGGCCGGCCGGGAAGGCGGCGGCCAGGGCGAGGTGCACCTCCGCCGTGGCCCGTCCCAACTCGTGCGCCTGCGCCGTGAAGTCGTCACCGGAGGCCAGAGCCTGCAAGGCCAGCGTCCAGCCGTCGGACGCGTCGGGCAGGAAGGGCTGGAGCACCCCGAGGGTCGCCTCCTGCGGATCCGTCGTCCGGAACCAGGCGACCGGCGCGGGCACCCGACCGCACCCCTGCCCGGCCAGCGCGCCCGGCACCTCCAGATCGGGATTGACGCCGGGCTGGACGCGCCGGAAGACCTTCAGGATGAACGAATCCCCGTACACCAGCGAGGAGTTGGACTGCTCGGCTTCCAGTACCCGCGGCACGAGACCGGCGGGCACGACGACGGACGGCTCGGCCTCGAAACGCAACGGGCCCGCCGTGCCCGGGTGCCGCAGCCGCTCCAGGAGCAGCTGCGCCGACCGGGGGTCCTGCAACGCGTCGAAGACCGTCAGACCGGCCAGCGGCCCCGCCTCCGCCCGCCCGATGAGCGCCCGCCCCAGCCGCGGCGACAGGTGCTTCCGTACGCCGAGCAGGAGCTGGTAGCAGTCACCGACCGGGGTGGCGGTCCCGCCGGGGGCGGGAACGGCCGCCTGTCCGGCGTGCACCAGCAGATGCAGACAGCCCGGAAACAGCTCCGTCAGGGACAGCAGCGCCAGGTCCGTGACGGGCCGGTCCTTGCCCGCGAACCAGCGCTGTCGGGGCAGCCACTCCCGCAGCAGCCCGGCGAGCGAGTCCATGGGCCCGGGCGCGGTCGTGCGGCCCGGGCGGAGGATTGCGGTCTTCGGCATGGTGACGCGTCCTTTCGCCGGCACACCTCAATGACGGCCGATGCGGGATGCGACTCGGGAGAGCCGGAACCAGTAGAAGCCGTGCCCCGCCAGCGTCAGCAGGTACGGCAGTTCACCGATGGCGGGGAACCGGACCCCGCCGACGAGCTCCACGGGGTGGCGCCCGTCGTAGGCACGCAGGTCCAGTTCGGTGGGCTGGGCGAAGCGGGAGAAGTTGTGCACGCACAGGACGAGGTCGTCCTCGTACTCGCGGAGGAACGCGATCACGGCCGGGTTGGACGACTGGAGTTCGGTGTAGGAGCCGAGGCCGAACGCCGGGTTCTGCTTGCGGATCTCGATCATGCGGCGGGTCCAGTGCAGCAGCGACGAGGGCGACGACATCGACGCCTCGACGTTGGTGACCTGGTAGCCGTAGACCGGGTCCATGATCGTGGGCAGATAGAGGCGCCCCGGGTCGCAGGACGAGAAGCCCGCGTTCCTGTCGGGTGTCCACTGCATGGGAGTGCGTACGGCGTCGCGGTCGCCGAGCCAGATGTTGTCGCCCATGCCGATCTCGTCGCCGTAGTAGAGGATCGGCGAGCCGGGGAGGGACAGCAGGAGGGCGGTGAACAGCTCGATCTGGTTGCGGTCGTTGTCGAGGAGGGGTGCGAGCCGCCGCCGGATGCCGATGTTGGCGCGCATGCGGGGGTCCTTGGCGTATTCGGCCCACATGTAGTCGCGTTCTTCGTCGGTGACCATTTCGAGGGTGAGCTCGTCGTGGTTGCGCAGGAAGATGCCCCACTGACAACTGGACGGAATCGCGGGCGTCTTGGCGAGGATTTCGGAGACCGGGTAGCGGGATTCGCGGCGGACCGCCATGAAGATGCGGGGCATGACGGGGAAGTGGAAGGCCATGTGGCATTCGTCGCCGCCGGACTGGTAGTCGCCGAAGTAGTCGACGACGTCCTCGGGCCACTGGTTGGCCTCCGCCAGCAGCACCGTGTCCGGATACATCAGGTCGATCTCGCGGCGCACCCGCTTGAGGAACTCGTGACTGGCCGGAAGGTTCTCGCAGTTGGTGCCCTCGGCCGCGTACAGATAGGGAACGGCGTCCAGCCGGAACCCGTCGATGCCCAGGTCCAGCCAGAAGCGAAGGGCGGCCAGGATCTCCTCCTGCACCGCCGGACTCTCGTAGTTGAGGTCGGGCTGATGGGAGAAGAAGCGGTGGAAGAAGTACTGCTTCCGCACCGGGTCGTAGGTCCAGTTGGAGGATTCCGTGTCGACGAAGATGATGCGGGCGTCGGCGTACTGGGTGTCGTCGTCGGCCCACATGTAGTAGTCGCCGTAGGGGCCGTCGGGGTTGGCGCGGGACTCCTGGAACCACGGGTGCTGGTCGCTGGTGTGGTTCATGACGAAGTCGATGATCACGCGCATGCCGCGCTGGTGGGCGGCGTCGACGAACTCGACGAAGTCGGCGAGGTCGCCGAACTCGGGCAGGACGGCGGTGTAGTCGGAGACGTCGTAACCGCCGTCGCGCAGCGGCGACTTGAAGAAGGG